>CAZFZU010000007.1:69633-76674 GCA_964523615.1 uncultured Eubacteriales bacterium
CACATCGTCGAGAAGGTCTTCAAACCGCTCATCGACCTCCTCTATAAGGACTGAGGCGCCGCGGCAGGATCGGGGTGGCCCATCTCAGGGGAGCGCCCTCCCGATATCTCCCAGCGCCGTCCCTCCGGGTCGCTCCGGGCCGCCGCTGATGGTCGCTGCGCAGGCTCCGCTCCCAGCCGGTCCCCCCTCCACCACGGGGATCTGAGAGGCGACACCCGTCGCCGTCTCATGCGGGCGAGAGCTGGTCATGAAGAGAAACCGGATTTTACCTGATAGAGTGCGATAATTCGGCTCGGCCGGGCGTCTCTTAGATGGGACGCCATGAGCGAGACTGAGAGCGGAAAGGCGGCGGAGCGGGACGAGGCCGCGGGGGCCGGGCACCGGGACCGCCTGCGCCAGAAGTTCCTCAGCGGGGGCCTGGCCGCCTTCCTGGACTACGAGATCGTCGAGCTCCTCCTGACCCTGGGGACGCCGCGGCGGGATTGCAAGAAGCCGGCCCGGGAGGCCCTGCGGGAGTTCAAGACCTTCGGCGGCGTCCTCGAGGCCCGGCCGGAGGACCTCCAGCGCATCCCCGGCATCGGGGCCCGCAACGTCTTCGGCCTCAAGCTCGTCCACGAGGTCTCCCGGCGCTTCCTCAAGGACCGCATGATGAGCCGGCCCGTCTGCCACTCGTCCCAGGAGGTCTACGATTACCTCTGCCACGCCCTGCGCGACCTGCGGACGGAGCGGTTCAAGGTCATCTTCCTCGACCCGAAGAACCAGGTCATCGAGGAGAAGACCCTGTTCGAGGGCACGGTCGACTCGAGCGCCGTCTACCCCCGGGAGGTCATCCGGGACGCCCTGCGTTACGAGGCCTCGGCCCTCATCTTCGCCCACAACCATCCCTCGGGCGACCCGGAGCCGTCCCTGTGCGACCGCGAGGTCACCCGGGACCTCGTCTTCGCCGCCCGGGTCGTCCAGATCAAGGTCCTCGACCACATCGTCGTCGGCGCCAACCGCTACTTCAGCTTCGCCGACCAGGGGCTCATCGACGACTACGACCTCATGTTCAACGGCTTCCCGCGATAGCCATTGATGAAAACGCCGTGCGGCTTGTTAATGGCGCGGGTTGAAAGCCCGGGCGAATCCGGGTACACTCTGAGGCTCAGGGAGGGCGAGATGGGACGCACGAACCCCGACAAGGAGCGAACCGACATGGTCAAGAAAGACACGGCCCGCGAAGCGGAGGCGGCCCGGGCCGCCGAGAGCGAAGAGAAGGCGTCCTCCCGGCACAAGGCCATCGACGCCGCCCTGTCCCAGATCGAGAAACAGTTCGGCAAGGGCACCATCATGAAGCTCGGCCAGAAGGGGGCCGCGGTGGCCGTCGAGGCCATCCCGACCGGCTCCATCTCCTTCGACCTGGCCCTGGGCATCGGCGGCTTCCCGCGCGGCCGCGTCGTCGAGATCTACGGCCCCGAGGCCACCGGCAAGACGACCCTGGCCCTGCACGTCATCGCCGAGGCCCAGAGGCGCGGCGGCCAGGCGGCCTTCATCGACGCCGAGCACGCCCTGTCCCCGTCCTATGCCGCCCAGATCGGCATCGACATCGACAACCTGCTCATCTCCCAGCCGGACTTCGGCGAGCAGGCCCTGGAGATCGCCGAGGTCCTGGTCCGCAGCGGCGCCGTCGACGTCATCGTCGTCGACTCCGTGGCCGCCCTGGTCCCCAAGGCCGAGCTCGAGGGCGAGATGGGCGACGCCCATATGGGCCTCCAGGCCCGGCTGATGTCCCAGGCCCTGCGCAAGCTGACGGCCATCGTGGCCCGGTCCAAGACCTGCTTCATCTTCATCAACCAGATCCGGGAGAAGATCGGCGTCTTCATCGGCAACCCGGAGACGACGACGGGCGGCCGGGCCCTCAAGTTCTACGCCTCCCTGCGGGTCGACGTCCGCCGGCTGTCCGTCATCAAGGACGGCGAGAGCGTCGTCGGCAACCGGGCCAAGGTCAAGATCGTCAAGAACAAGATGGCCCCGCCCTTCCGCGAGGCCCAGTTCGACATCATCTTCGGCCAGGGCATCTCCAAGGAAGGCGACCTCGTCGACGTCGGCTTCGAGACCGGCCTGCTGGAGAAGTCGGGGACCTGGTACTCCTACAAGGGCGAGCGCGTCGGCCAGGGCCGCGAGAACGTCAAGAAGCTCCTCAAGGAGAACGCCAAGCTCGCGGCCGAGCTCGAGGCCGAGATCCGGGCCAAGATCGGCCTGGGGGCCGAGGCCGAGGCCGGGAAAAAGGTTGAATAAATCCTACGTTTTTGATAGGATTTGAACGAAAGAGGCACCGACCGTGCTCCGGCGTCGTGATTTCGTCAGGCTCGCGGCCCTGGGCGGCCCCGTCTGGGCCGCGCGCCGGGCGCTTTCGGCCGGGGGGCGGCGGGCCGACGCGATCAAGGAGGGAAGGGACATGAACTATACGGCGAAGGATTACTCCAAGCTCCTGGGGATGCCCGGGTTCAGCGAGACCCTGCTCAAGAACCACTTCACGCTCTACCAGGGCTACGTGGCCAACAGCAACAAGGTCCTCGACATCCTCGGCCTGATGGCCAAGGACGGCAAGGCCGGCACGCCCGAGTTCGCCGAGCTCAAGCGCCGCTTGGGCTGGGAGTTCGACGGCATGCGCCTGCACGAGCTGTACTTCGAGAACCTCGGCGGCAAGGGCGGGCTCGACCCGGCTTCGCCGCTGGCCCGCCGGCTGGTCGAACAGTACGGCGACGTCGAGTCGTGGGAGAAGGAGTTCCGGGCCACCGGGGCCATGCGCGGCATCGGCTGGGTCGTCCTCTACGAGGACCCGACCAACGGCCGGCTGATCAACTTCTGGATCAACGAGCACGACGTCAGCCATCCCGCCGGCTGCCTGCCTCTGCTGGTCATGGACGTCTTCGAGCACGCCTTCATGATCGACTACGGCCTGAAGCGGGCCGACTACATCGAGGCCTTCTTCAAGAACGTCGACTGGGCGGCCGTCGGCGCGCGGCTCAAGTAAGGGCCCGGCCGGCTCTCCCCGGCGGCGTTCAGCCATGGCCTCCGAGCCCCTCCCGGCCGAGCGGGTCCGTCCGCTCAACGGCCGCCGGACGTCGGCCGGCCCGTTCGTCGTCTACTGGATGCAGGCGGCCCAGCGGGCCGCGGCCAACCACGCCCTCGAATACGCCGCCCGGACGGCCAACGAGCGGAGCCGGCCGCTCGTCGTCCTGTTCGTCCTGACCGATGCCTATCCCGAGGCCAACGCCCGACACTACGCCTTCATGCTCGAGGGCCTGCGCGAGACGCAGGAAGACCTGCGCCGTCGCGGCATCCCGCTGGTCGTCCGGCGCGGCGATCCGGGCCGGGAGGCGGCGGTCTTCGGACGCGACGCGGCCCTGATGGTCGTCGACGACGGCTACGTCCGGATCGAGCGGGCCTGGCGGCGGGCGGCCGCGGCCGCCCTGGAATGTCCCCTGGTCGAAGTGGCCACCAACGTCGTCGTGCCCGTCGAGACGGCCTCGCCCAAGGAAGAATACGCCGCGGCCACGCTGCGGCCGAAGATCGCCCGCCTCCTCGAACGATTCCTGACGCCCGTGCGCGAGACGCCTCTGCGGGTCCGCCCGGTCGAGCCCGCCGTCGAAAGCCTCGATCTCGGCGACCCGGACGCCGTCCTGGCCGAGATCGCGGTGGAGCGTTCGGTCGGCCCCTCGCCCATTCTGCGGGGCGGCCCGTCCGAGGCGGCCCGCCGTCTCCGCGAGTTCGTGGCCCGCAAGCAGGCCGCCTACGCCGTCGACCGCAACGACCCGGCCCTCGACGGCTCGAGCGGCCTCAGCCCCTATCTCCATTTCGGCCAGATCTCGCCGCTCGCGGTGGCCCTGGCCGTCATGAAGGGACCGGCCTACGGCCGCGCCCCCTTCCTCGAGGAGCTCGTCGTCCGCCGCGAGCTGTCGTTCAACTTCGTCCGCTACAATCCGGCCTACGACCGCTTCGACGGACTGCCGGCCTGGAGCCGGGCGGCCCTTCTGGAGAGGGCCGAGGACCCCCGGCCCTATCTCTACACCCGGGCCCAGCTCGAGGCCGGGGCGACCCACGACCCGTACTGGAACGCGGCCCAAAGGGAGCTCGTTCTGACCGGCCGGATGCACAATTACATGCGCATGTACTGGGGCAAGAAGGTCCTGGAGTGGTCGCCTTCCCCCCGGGCGGCTTTCCGGACGGCCCTGGCCCTGAACAACGTCTACGCCCTCGACGGCCGCGATCCCAACTCGTTCGCCGGCGTGGCCTGGGTCTTCGGCAAGCACGACCGGCCCTGGGCCCGGCGGCCCGTGTTCGGCACGGTCCGCTACATGAACGCGGCCGGCCTGCGGCGCAAGTTCGACATCGACGCCTACGTCCGCCGCGTCGACGGCCTCGGCCGGACCTGAAAAACGGGCCGGGCCTGGAATCGCGCGCGGAACAGCGATATCCTGAGGACATCCCGCGAACGAGGAGGCCGGCATGGCGAGCGATCTGACCAAGCGTTCGGACAAGGCGGGGCTCGAGCCCGGCACCCTGGTCCACGTCGGCGCGAAGAAGGCCGGGCCGTCGCGGATCACGGTCATCGACTACGACGCCGCGTCCTTCCTGGAGAAAGAGGTGGCCACGGTCGAGGAATGCTTCCCGTTCAAGGACACGGCGACCGTGACCTGGATCAACGTCGACGGCGTCCAGGACGCTTCCGTCGTCGAGAAGCTGGGGGCCCGGTTCGACATCCACCCCCTGGTCCTCGAGGACATCCTGACGACCAGCCAGCGGCCCAAGGTCGAGGACCTCGGCGGCGCCGTCTTCGTCGTCCTGCGGATGATCGAGTGCGCGAGCGAAGGGACCGGCATGTCGGCCGACCAGCTCAGCCTCATCCTCGGCCCGAACTACGTCCTGTCCTTCCAGGAGACGCCCGGCGACTGCCTGGGGCCCGTCCGCGAGAGGATCCGCGGCGGCAAGGGCCGCATCCGCAAGCTCGGCCCCGACTACCTGGCCTATTCCATCGTCGACGCCGTCGTCGACAACTACTTCTTCGTCCTGGAGCGGATCGGCGAGCGCATCGACGAGCTCGAGGACGGCCTCGTCGGCAGTCCCGGCCGGGAGGTCCTGCGCCGGATCCACGACCTCAAGCGGGAGATGATCGGCCTGCGCAAATCGGTCTGGCCGCTTCGCGAGGTCGTCAGCGGCCTGGAGCGGCTGGAGACCCCGCTCATCAAGCGCTCGACCGACGTCTTCCTGCGCGACCTCTACGACCACGCCGTCCAGGTCATCGACACCGTCGAGTCCTTCCGGGAGATGCTGACCAGCATGCTCGAGACCTACCTGTCGAGCGTCTCCAACCGGATGAACGAGGTCATGAAGGTCCTGACCATCATCTCGACCATCTTCATCCCCATCACCTTCCTCGTCGGCGTCTACGGCATGAACTTCAAGCACATGCCCGAGATCGGCTGGCGCTGGGCCTACCCGGCCCTGTGGGCGGTCATCCTGGCCTCGGTGGGCGGGATGATGGTCTTCTTCCGGCGCAAGAAGTGGATGTGAGCCGGTGAGGCGGTGAGCCGCGCCGGCGGCGTCAGCGGATGCCGCGAAGCTCCGCCTTCCAGGCCTCGTAGGCGGCCGCGGCGACGGACTCCTGGAAGGCGGCCACCTGGGCGGCCGCCGGCCGGTCCTTCTCCCATTTGGCCAGCTCGGCCGCCGTCCGCTCCAGGACCGCGTCCTCGACCCGCTGCCGCTTGGCCGCCAGGCCCTCCCCGCCGTACGTCCGCAGCCGCGTGACGCTGAGGTACTGGGGCATGCGGCCGCGGCGGTCGGGGTAGAGGTAGGTGACGGCGGCGCGGGCCAGGTCGCAGAGCGGGGCCGTCGGCGCTCCCGCCGTCGGTCCCGGCACGGTCCCGGCGACGGGCCAGACCGGGACGGCCACGCCGGCCACGGGCTGGCCCAGGACGACCCACATCGTGGCCAGGTCGGCCCGCCCGGGCGTCGGGGCGCCCACGAAGACGATGGCCGAGGCGCTCGAGTTGCGGTTGATGGTGTCGTTGGTGTTGATGTAGAGCGGTTCGGCCGGGTCCTCGGGCAGCGGCCGGGCCATGGGGGCGGAGTGGAGCTTCTCGTGGACGAGGTCGCGGGCGGCCTCCTGGAGGATGAACCGGGCGTCGAGCCGGCCCGCGCCGCGGGCCGCCTCCACGAGGTGGGAGATGCGCTCGAAGCGGATGAAACCGCCGCCCTTGAGGGGATCGGGGGAGGTGAAGGCGAAGTTCGTCCGGACCAGGGTGCCGAACGGAGCCACGCGGGGATCGTCGGCGTCGAACTTCTGCCAGCCGCTCCGCGAGGTCTCGAAGAAGCAGGCGGCGCCCTCGGCGTCGATGACCCCGAAGTTGGCGGCCAGGTCGAGCGTCCCCTTGGTCCTGGCCAGAAGGGCCTCGAAGTCGCGGACGGTGGCGCACTCGCCGAGGGCCCGCCGCATGAACGAGCCGTTGGCGTTCCCGTCGCCCTTGCGGGCCTCGTCGATGAGGTCGTCCGACTGCGAGTTCATGATGGCGAAGCCGGCCGTGTTCAGCCCGCCCCAGACCTCGGCCCCGTCGGCGTCGCCGGCGTCGACGACGGCCGTGAAGGCGTACTTGGGGCCGCGCAGGGACATGAGCTTGTTGTCGAGGGTCGACGTGTCGCGGTTCTTCCACATCAGGGGCCGGCCGTTCCGGGCGGCCTTGCCCGAGATGACGGTCAGGGTGCAGGGGGCCGCGGCGCCGGCCAGAAGGACGGTCCCCACGGCCAGGGCCAGGGCGCGGCGAAGGATGGGGCGGCGGATGTCGGTCACGGGCTCCTCCTCGAGCGGGTTCCGGGACCGAGGATACCACAGGGCCCCGTCGCGGAGGAAGCGCGGAGGGGAGGGGCGGGGCGGGCGGCCCGCCCCGGGTCAGGATTCGGGAGAGCCGGCCGGGAAGAAAGCGGCCTCTTCGCCGGCGATGCGGTAGCGGCGGATCTTGTGGTAGAGCGTGGAACGGGAGATGGCCAGGATGCGCGAGACCT
>CAZFZU010000008.1:0-26318 GCA_964523615.1 uncultured Eubacteriales bacterium
TCGACGGCGGCGAAGGCCGGGGCCGTGCCGCCGGCCGGGAAGGGCGAGCCGGCCACGGCCGCGAGCGCCCCGGTCGTGGGTTCGACGGCGAAGGCCGTGACGTTGTCCGTCGCGCCGTTCGCGGCGAAGAGATACAGGCCCGACGGATCGGCCGCGACCGCCGTCGGCGACTGTCCGCCGGTCGTGAAGGGCGACCCGGCGACCGGCGCGAGCGCCCCGGTCGTCCCGTCGAGGGCGAACGCCGACACGGCATGGGCGCCCGAGCAGGCGGCGAACAGGAACTTGCCGGAAGGAGCGACGGCGATGCAGGCCGGGGAGAGGGCCGTGGACGCCGGGCCGCCGGCGAGCGCCGTCGGCCGGCCGGTCGCCGCGTCGACGGCGAAGCCGGACACGGAGTTGGCGGCGGAATCGGCCACGTACAGGAACTTCCCCGCGGGCTCGACGGCGATCCACGACGGCGAAGCCCCGCCGGTCGCGACGGGAGAGTCCGGGGTCTCGGCGAGAGCCCCGGTGGCCGCGTCGATGGCCATGATGGAGACGTTCCGCGAGGCGTAGTTGAGAACGTAGAGGAACTCGCCCGAGGGGTGGGCGGCCAGGCACCAGGGCCCGGTCCCGCCGGCGGCGAAGGGGGAGCCCGCGAGCGGCGTCAGGACGCCCGTCGCGGCGTCGATCTCGTAGGCCGACACGGTCTGGCCGTCCGCGTTGGCGACGTAGGCGTACTGGGCGTAGCCCGGGCCGGGCGGCTCGATGGTGTACAGCCCGGACGTCACGGACGATGTCGTCCAGCCGGCGCGGTAGGCGACGGCCCGGAGCGTCAGCGTCCCGGGCACGGCGACGGGTCCCGTGTAGACGGTCCCCAGGGACTCCGTGGGCGCGGTGCCGTCGGTCGTGTAGCGGATGGAAGCCCCCGCGGTCGAGGTCGTGATCGCCACGTTCTGGGCCTCGTCGTAAGTCCCTGGCGGCGGCGCGAAAACGGGGGCGGCGACCAAGGTCGAAATGGTGTAGAGCCCGGAGGTCACCGGAGAGGTGTCCCAGCCCGCGCGGAAGGCCACCGCCTTGAGCGTCGTCGTGGCCGGGAGGCGGACGGGCGCCGCGTAGAGCGTGCCGGCCGTCTCCGAGGGATCCGAGCCGTCAGTCGTGTAGCGGATGGAAGCCCCGGCCGTCAGGGACGTCAGGACGATGTTCTGCGGTCCCTCGTACGCGCCGGGCGGTGGGGCGAATGCCGGCGCCGTGACCGCCGGCCCGATGACGTACTGGCCCCAGGCGACCACGGAGGTCGTCAGGTCCGTCCCGAACGCCACGGCCCGCAGGACCGTGTTCGCGGCGACATGCACCGGACCCGCGTAGAGCGTCCCGGACGCCGCCGTGGGCGTCGAGCCGTCGGCCGTGTAGCGGATGGAGGCCCCCGCCGTGGCCGTGGTCATGACGACGTCCTGGGCGTCGTGGTAGGTCCCGGGCGCGGGGTCGAACACCGGGGGCGCGGCCAGCGGCCGGATCGTGTAGAGGCCCGTCGAGACCTCCGAGGTCGTCCAGCCGGTCCGGAAGGCGACGGCCTTGATCGTCGAGGTCGCGTCCACGCGCACGGGGGCCAAATAGACCGTCCCGGCCGTCTCCGACGGCGTCGAGCCGTCCGTGGTGTATCGGATGGAGGCCCCGAGGGTCGCGGTCGTCAGGGCCACGTCCATGGCCGCCGAGTAGGTCCCGGGCTGGGGGCTCAGGACCGGCGCGGCCACCGTGCGATCTTCGGGCCCGGGGCTCTCGGTCGCGCACCCGGCCAAGGCCAGGAGCGCGGTCAGAGACAAGGCGGCGAAACGGCGGCGTCCGGGCATGGCATTCCCCTCCGCGGCCATCTTAGCCCCCTCAGCCGACGACTGTCAACGCGCCGGGCGGCCTGACCTCGGCGCCGCCTCCCTCCCGCCCCCTTTCGGGGGGATATCTCACCTTTCGGATAGCCGCGGGGGGTGATTGACCCCGGGCCGGTCCCGGCCGAGAATGGGCCCGTCGAGTCCGATATCGCCATCTTCGGAGGACGGGACGTGGAACAGCGCAAGGACAAGCGGTTCGGGGAGAAGGACAGGGTCATCATCCGGGACGCCGCCCGGGCGGCCGCCGCGGGGAAGAGCGGGACCAACGCCCACACCTACGACGTCTCCCTGACCGGGGCCCGGATCAGCTGCAAGCGGGAGTTCGCCGTCGGCGAGATCGTCCACGTCATCATCGACCTCGAGCGGTCGGAGCAGTTCCTCAAGGTGGACGGCCGCGTCGTCTGGTGCGGCAAGTGCGAGGACGGCAAGCAGTACGACGTCGGCGTGCAGTTCCTCCACAGCATCCCCGACACCATCCTGGCCCTCATCAGGCACTTCTACGGCAAGAACGTCGGCATCCCGTCCACGGTCTCCTAGGCCGCCCCACGCCCGTCCCTCGTCCTTGACTCCGAGCTTCCTCCGCGACTATAACCTAGGGGAATCCCCCCTCGCCTCCGCGGTGAAAGGCAGGTCCCTCATGGCGTCCCCCGACCGTTCCCGGACCGTTCTGACGCTCGCTCTGCTCGCCTCGCTCGCGCTCCCGCCCGCCCGCCTCGCGGCCGCTCCCCAGGCCGCCGAGGCCGGGACGAAAGCCTCTTACTTCACCGAGCTCTGGCAGCTCGACCGGGCCGCGCGGGCCTCCAAACCGGGCATCACCTTCCACCGGTCGAACGCCGCGCTGGTCTTCTCCTACAACGACCGCCCCAACCCGGCCCCGCTCCAGGCGGTCGATCCGGCCAAGACCCTGGTCAAGCCCGAGGTCACCTTCCAGATCAGCTTCAAGGCCCGGCTGTGGCGGGACCTGTTCGGCAAGGACATCTGCCTGTGGGCCGCCTACACCCAGCGGTCGTTCTGGCAGCTCTACAACTTCGACGACAGCTCGCCGTTCCGCGAGACGAACTACGAGCCCGAGGTCCTGCTGAACTTCGGCACCCGCTACCGGTTCCTGGGCTTCGAGGGGCGGTTCGTCCAGCTCGGCGTCAACCACCAGTCGAACGGCCAGTCGGAGCCCCTGTCGCGGAGCTGGAACCGCCTGGTGGCCAATATCGGGATCGAGCGCGGCCCGCTGTCGCTTCTCGTCAAGGGCTGGTGGCGCGTCCCGGACGCCGACGACGACAATCCCGGCCTGACCCATTACGTCGGCCACGGCGAGCTGTGGGCCTACTACTTCATCAAGAAGCACCGCCTGGGCGTCATGCTCCGCGACAACCTCAATTTCCGCGAGAACCGGGGCGCCGTCCAGGTCGAGTGGAGCTTCCCGATGTTCGCCATGGTCGCCGGCTACGTCCAGTACTTCCTGGGCTACGGCGAGAGCCTGCTCGACTACGACCACCGGGTCCATCGCGTCGGCGTGGGCTTCATCCTGTCGGATTGGTACTGAGAGGGGAGGCCCGGCCGGACGGTCCCGCCTAATCGAGCCGGGCGTACCAGGCGCGGAGGACGTCCTCGGCCGGCTTGCCGTGAGGGGTGTAGCCGGTGTCGTCGGGGCCGCCGTCGTCCGGGTCGGGCGACCACTCCCACCAGTACATGCCCCTGAGCCAGCTCCGTCCTTCGACGGCCCGGCAGGCGGCCTCGTAGAACGCGGCCTGGACGTCCATGTCCGGCGCGCCCGTGCGCTGCCAGTCCCAAGGGTTCTGGGCCCCGCCGGCGACGCTGCGGCAGCCGATCTCGGTCAAGACGAGCGGCTTGCCCCATTTCTCCGACAGCAGTTGGAGCCGGGCCCGGAAGGCCGTCCAGCCGGCCAGCAGGTCGTCGACCGACGGCTCCGCGACCGCGGTCAGCGTCGGGTAGGCGTCCTGCCCGATGTAATCGACCGCGTCCCACCAGGTCACGGCGTCGAGGCTCGTCTCGACCTGGTTGTCGGCGTAGGTCAGAGGCCCGGCGTAAACGGCCCGGACCGCGGCGACGGTCTCACGCCAGGCCGCGGCGCGGACGGCCGTCGTCCCCAGCTCGCAGCCGACGCAGAAGAGCTCGCACCCGGTCCGTTCGGCCATCTCGGCGTAATGGAGGATGAAGGGACGATAGGAGGCGAACCAGGCCGCCCAGTCGGCGTCCGTGAATCCCGGGCCGATCTCGCCCCGGTAATGGTCCGGATCGTCGGTCAGGTCGACGTGGGGCTTGAGCATGACCTTGAGGCCCCGGCCCCGGGCGTGGGCGATGACCCGCTCGACGGACGCGTCGGTCTGCGTTCGGGGACCCGTGAAGTCGATGGCCGTGGCCCGGATGTCCGTTTGGAACCCGGTCGCCAGGACGGTGATCCAGGAGGCCCCGGTCGCGGCCAGCCCATCGAGAGCCTGGAGCGGTCCGCTCCCTTCGTAGGCCGTCCCGCCGTAGCCCGTGAAGGCGATGCCCTTCTGGAATCCTCCGGCGTCCTCTCCGTCGGGCGCCTTGGGACAGGCCGTCGTCAGCAGAAGGACGGCGGCCAGCGCGGCGGTCAGGGCGCGGGACGCCGCCGGTTCCGGTGCTCTCATCGGGGATCCTCCCTTCGACGCTCAGCCCGACGTCAGCATTTCCGTATATGTGGCGTTCTGGCGGATCTGGTCGATGGCGTTCTCGGCGTAGATGCCGACGCAGACGCCGTCCTTGCGCCGGATGTGGCTGAAGGCGTACTCGAACCCTTCGGCCGCCGGGAGCCGACCGGCCGCCAGGATCTTGTAGGCGACGACCGGCTTCCGCAGAAGGGCGATCGTGGCCGCGGCCTTGTCGCGCTCGGCGGGGCTGTAATCGTCCGACTGGGAAGCGTTGTACATGCACTGATAATAGAAATCCACCGGGATCTCCCGCCGTTCGAGCTCCGGGTGGATCTCGGGCCAGTGGGCGGCCGCGCCCGCCGGCAGCTCCGCTTCGCGGATGTGCTCGATCCAGGCCCGCAGGGTGTCGAAACGGCCTTTGGCGTACTGTTCCTCGACCCGCGCGCCTTGGATGAACACGGCCTTGGCCCCGGCCTCGACCGAGCGGTCGATCTCCGCCATCATCTGCCCGGGATCGCCGTGGCACTGCGAGATCCAGGTCCCGAGCCGGCCTCCTCCCGCCGCGTACCGGGCCCAGAGCTTACGCCAGCGCTCGTCGGGCGGGCTGGCCACGGCCGTCACGCCGCACGCGGCGGCCTCGTCGAGGATCCGCACGATGCGCTCGTCCGTATGGTGCCGGCGCATCTCCTCGTCGAGGGCCGCGGACTTGTGCGAATATCCCCAGAACGGATTGGAGCCCAGGATGAGCCGCGAGACCTCGAGCGTTCCCAAGCGGACCGAGGGGAGCCCGGCGGGGGGCCGGGCCTTCGCGCCCGCGAGCGGCACCCTCGCGAGCGACGCGCCGGCGGCGGCCAGGGCCGCCCCCGATCTCAGGAACTCGCGGCGTCTCACTTCGCGGCTCCCGCGTTCTTCTCCAGGCTCCGGTAGACGAGCTCGAGCCAGCGGGGGCCTTTCATGAAGCCCTTGGCCCACGGTTCGAGCCCGGGCGGCAGGCCGGCGGCTTTGATCTCGTCGAGCGTCCGGCCCGCTTTCCGCCGCGCTCCGACGTACGACGCCGAGTCCGCGAGCATGTCGCGGAAGGACTTGAGGTCGGCCGCCTCCGCCAAAGGACCGTGCCCCGGGATGATCTTCGCGCCCGCGGGCAGTCCGCTCAGCACCTCGTCCAGGTGCCCGATCCAGCTCTCGATGTCGCCGCCGTGGTCGACGTCCATGAAGGGGAACGTGCCGTTGAAGAACATATCGCCCATGTGGACGATCCGGCCCCCGTCCATGAAGACGACCGTGTCACCGTCGGTATGGGCGCGCGGGAAGTGGACGAGACGGATGGGCCGGCCGCCGGCATAAAAGGTCATCCCGTCCTTGAAGGTGAGGTTAGGCCGGGCGTCCTCCGGCAGGGCCTTGGTGACCCCGCCCATCAAGGGCTCGTCCCTCGACAGGATCGCCCGCACGCTCTCGTGGGCGATGATCGTCGCGCCGGGACCGAGGGCCTTGTTGCCGTCCGTGTGGTCGGAGTGCCAGTGGGTGTTGACCAGGACCCGGACCCGGCCGCCGCCGGGCAGGTCCTTGACCGCCGCGCGGACGCCGTCGGCCACGCGCTCGAACATGGCGTCGATGAGGACCAGGCCCGCCTCGTCCGCCACGACGCCGATGTTGCCGCCGCCGCCCTGGAGCATATGGACGGGTCCCGCGACCGGGACCCTCTCGATCGCGGGCGTGGCCTGTCGCCCGGACAGACCGACGACGAGACAGGCGGCCGCGAACCCCGGAACGAGAACGGTCCTTCTGTTCATACCGGATCCTCCCTTTATCGATGGACCCCGATGGCCTTTTTCAGCGCTTCGAGCGCGGCCGCGGCGACGCGCTCGCCCTTGGCCACGATGGCCCGCGGCTTGGAGAACTGCAGCACGCCCTGATCGACGGGGACGCGCAGCACGAAATCGGCGTGGCGGGCCCGCTCCGCGAAGGACGCGGCCGTAGCGACCTCGACCGTCCGCTGGACGATCTGGAAAGCGCTCTTGAGCTTCTCCCGCGGCAGACGCTTGAGCGGCCGGTGGATGTCGACCAGGACCGCGACCTCGGCCCCGGCGGCCTTGGCCGCTTCGACCGGCGCGCTGTTGAGGATGCCGCCGTCCATCAGGACCATCCGGTCCAGACGAACCGGCTCGAAGACGATCGGCAGGGACATCGTCGCCCTCAGGGCCCGGGTGAGCTTGCCTTTGGTGAACACGATCTCTCGGCCGGAGGCCAGGTCGACCGCGTTGCACAGGAACTTCACCGGCAGATCCTCGATACGGACGTCGCCGACGCAGCCCTTCAGGTAGGCCTCGACGGCGTCCTCCTTGTCCAGGCCGATCTTGGTGAAGAAGCGGTTCTTGGTGTCCGAGAGGAGGATGTACTCGAAGAGGTTCCGCGGCCGCGGGAAGAGCTTCTTCCGGCCGCCTTCGCCGGCCAGGCCGCCGAGGTCGAGGCCGCCGATCATCTCGACCATCCGGTCCGAGGACAGGCCGGCGGCGTAGAGGCCGCCGACGAGGCCGCCCATGGACGTGCCGGCGACGATGTCGGGGACGAGCTTCTCGCGCTCGAGGACGCGGATGACCCCGACGTGGGCCAGGCCGCGCGCGCCGCCGCCCATCAGGACGAGGGCCCAGGTCTTGGCGGTTCTCATGGGACGCGGCCAGGATAGCACCGCCTCCGGGGCCCGTCAACGGCCCGGCCGAGGGGGAGAAATCACCGCCCGATTCACCCCTCGGGGTGATTGCGGCCCCGTTCGGCCGGCCGGACAATGGCCTCGGGACCGGGAAGGTCCCGGGGAACGGACATGTACGAACGACGCAAAAGAAATCGCTTCGCCGAGCGGAACGACGTCCTCATCCGGACGGCCGTCGACAAGTACCAGGGCGCCGGCATCGCCGCCCACACCTTCGACCTGTCCACGGGCGGCGCCCGCATCGTCACCTCGAGGAGCTACGCCGTCGGGACCATCATCCGGGTCCGCCTCGACCTGGCCGGCACCGACCAGTTCGTCAACCTCGACGGCGAGGTCAAATGGGTCAAGCCGCGCCCGGACGAGGACGTCTACGAGATCGGGGTCGAGTTCCAGCGCCTGACGTCCCAGGCCGTGCTCAGCCTGATCCGCCATCTCTACGGCCGGCAGAACGGCATCCCCTCGACGGTCGCCTGACCGCCGTCCCTACTTCGCTTCCGCCAGGAAGAACCCCGCGATCTTGAGGGCCAGGTCCGCGGCGTCGACGTCCGTCCGGTTGGCCAGGACGACGACGGTCAGGCCGTCGGCCGTGAAGCGCTGGACGGCCGTGCGGAAGCCGGACGTCTCGCCGTAGTGCCACATCCGGGGCCGGCCCTCCCAGCCGTTGAGGAACCAGCCGAAGCCGTAATCGGCGGGCCGGCCGTCGGGCCCGGTCGGGCCCTTGCCCGGGACGCGCACCGGCGTCAGGGCCGGTCGCATGTCCGCCTCGCTGAGAAGGAGGCCGCGCCGCAGGGCCTCGTCCCACAGGGCCAGGTCGTAGAGCGACGAGTAGACGCCGCCGTCGCCGAGGGTGGCCGAGGTCGGGCTCTGGTCGGCGAACCGCCACCGGCCGCCCTCCTTGGCGTAGCCGAAGGCGCGGTTCTCGACGGTGTTGCGGCCGCGGACGAAGGCCACCGTTCCGGCCATCTTGAGCGGTCCGAAGACGCGGTCGCGCAGGAAGCTGCTGTAGGCCAGGCCCGAGACCTTCTCGACGATGAGCCCGAGCACGACGTAACCCGAGTTGCTGTAGCGCCAGAGCGCCCCCGGCGCGAACCATCCGGCCGGCTGTTCCTTCAGCAGCTCGAGGGCCCCGGCGTCGTCGATCTGGGCCTGTTCCACCGGGACGGCCGGGTCGGCGGGCGGCATGAGGTCCTCGTAATCGGGCAGCCCCGAGGTGTGCTGGAGGAGGTGCCGCACGGTGATGGCCCGGCCGTAGTCCGGGAAATCGGGGAACAGGCCGGTCAGGGTGTCCTCGTAGCGGAGCCGGCCGTCGCGCACGAGGAGCATGATCGCGGCCGCCGTGAACGGCTTCGTGACCGAGGCCAGCCGGAAATTGGTCCGGCCGTCGATGGGCCGCATGGCTTGGAGGTCGGCGACGCCCCGCGCGCCGACGTAGAGGAACCGGCCGTCCTTCTGGACCAGGACGGCCGCGCCGGGCTCGCGCCCGCTGCCGAGCGCCGCCAGCAGCTCGTCGGTGAGCTTCACGGCCGTCTTCTTGGTCTTGGCCGCGCCGCCGGAAGCGAGGCCGGCGAAGAGCAGGGGGGCGGCCAGTCCGAGGACGGCGGCGAATTTCGCGACGTTTCCCGCGGTGACGGCCATGTCGAGGGCATCGTAACGCGGCCGCGCCGGGAAAGCAAGGGGCCGCGGGAGACCCGGGAGAGGCGGCTCAGTCGAACTTGAACTGCTTCTCGTGGAACAGGCGGAGGCAGGCGTCGACGACGTCGCGGTCGTAGAGCAGCCCCCGCTTGCGCGAGACCTCGTCGAGGGCGGCGAAGATGCCGAGGGCCGGGCGGTAGGGACGGTGGGAGGACATGGCCTCGACGACGTCGGCCACGCACAGGATCTTGGCCTCGAGCAGGATGTCCTTGCCGGCCAGCCCCTGCGGATAGCCGGAGCCGTTGATGAGCTCGTGGTGCTGGTGGACGATCTGGGCGATGGGCCAGGGGAAGTCGATCTTGCTCAGGACGGTGTAGCCGGCCTGGGCGTGCATCTTGATCATGGCGTATTCGAGGTCGGTCAGCTTGGTCGGCTTGCTCAGGATCTCGGCCGGGACGTAGAGCTTGCCCAGGTCGTGGACGATGCCGGCGATCTCGACGGCCTCGATGCGCTCCTCGTCGAGCCCCATCTCGACGGCGATGGCCCGGGCCAGCCGGGTGACGCGCTCCTGGTGGCCGGCCGTGTAGGGATCGCGCATCTCGATGGCCGACGACAGGGAGTCGATGGAGGCCTTCAGGGTCGTCCGGAGCTTGACCAGGCCCTGGCGCAGGCTCTCCTCGGCCAGCTTGCGCTCGGTCATGTCCCGGCAGAGATAGACGACGCCGTAGGGCTGGCCCCCGGGGCCGCGCAGGACCGAGCCCTCGACCTCGAAGCGGATGGGCGAGCCGCCCGGGAACACCAAGCCGAGCTCCTGGGGGCCGATCTTCTTGTCGAACATCCGGGCCGCCGCGGTCACGGCCTTCTCCCGCTCCTCGGCGACGACGAAGGAGAAGATGTTGCGCCCGACCAGGTCCTCGGCCCGGGCGCTGCCGCTGCGGCGGACGGCGACCTCGTTGGCGAAGACGATGGTGCCCTCGAGATCGGTGCGGACGATCATGTCGGGGATGGCCGCCACGAGCCGCCGGTAGAGCTCCTCGCTGTCCCGGAGCGCGGCTTCCGTGCGGCGGCGCTCGGTGACGTCCTGGGCCAGCGAAGCCACGCCGACGACGCGGCCTTCGCCGTCGACGAGGGGCGTGTTGTACCACTCGCAGGCGATGGCCCGCCCGTCCTTGGTCACGTTCTCGTTGGTGCTGCGCTCGCCGGAGGTGCCGGCCAGCAGGCCCCGCCAGACCTCGTCCACCTGGGCCCGGTAGGCTTCGGGGACGATGAAGGAGGCGTGCCGTCCGACGGCTTCGGCGGCCGTGAAGCCGAAGATCCTCTCGGCGGCCCGGTTCCACTGCCGGACCTTGAACTCCTTGTCCCACTCGATGACGGCCAACGGCGTCTGCTGGATGTGGTGCGACAGGCGCTGTTCGTTGCGTCGCAGGGCCTCCTCGGCGCCCTTGCGCCAGATCGACCGGGCCACCTGCGACGAGACGTACTCGAACATCCGCAGCTCGGCAGGGCCGTAGGCCGAGGGATCGCTGTAGTGCTGGACGACCATGGCCCCGATGGTCACGCCGTCGACGATGAGGGGCACGCCCAGCCAGATGGCCGAGGGGGCGCCGACGAGGGCGACCTCGCCGCGGCCGCGAAGGTCGCGGTCGGTGGCCTCGTCGCAGAGCAGGGGCCGGCCCGTGCGGATGACGTACTCGGTCAGGCCCTTGCCCGGCTTCAGGGCCGCCGGAGGCGGGTCCTCCTCGTCGCGGAAATAGGGGAACTCGATGAGCTCGCGGGCCCGGTCGTAGAGGGCGATGTAGAAGTTGCCGGCCGGCATGACCGTGGCGACGGTGCCGTGGACGGACTGGAACAGATCGTCGAGCCCGGCCGAAGTGTCGGCGGCCTGGGCGATCTTGTAGACCGCGCTCTGGAGCAGCTCGCCCTGCTTGCGCTCGTGGATGTCCTGCATCATGCCGATCATCCGGCGGAGGTTCCGGTCGTCCTCGATGAGGAAGAAGCCGCGGTCGTGGAGCCAGCGGAAGCCGCCGGTCTTGAGCCGGAAGCGGTAGTCGACCTCGTAGACCTCGCGGTTCCTCTCGCAGGACTCGAGGAGCCGCAGGGCCTCGTCCCGGTCGTCGGGGTGGACCCGCTCCGTCCACTCCTTGATGCCGCCCATCTCCTCGGGCAGGTAGCCCATGACCTGCTGGAGGTTGCCGGACCAGGAGATATCGCCCGTGGCCAGGTCGTAGTCGTAGACGACCTGCCCGGAAGCGGCGATGATGAGCTCGTATTTCTTCCGTTCGTTGATGTAGGGCGTCTTGTAGTACTTGGGCTCGGGCCTGGCGGCCGGGGGCGACGGGGCGACCGGGCGCGCTTCGGCCCGAACGGCCGGCTCCGTGGCCGCGGCGGACGGGGACGCCTCGACGGAAGGGGACGGACCGAAGAGCCGCATAGTGTCCTCGGCCCCATTCTCGAGGGGAAGGGGCCCGGCGTCCATCCCTCCCGGGGATCATTCGCGGGGTGATAAAGTCCCCTCCGGCCTCACCCCCGGCGAGGGGATCAGAGGCGGAGGAGGTACGAGACCTTCAGGGTGACCGAATAACCGCCGACCGTGCCCAGGATGTCGCTGCGCTCGCTCTTCTTAAAGGCTAGCTGGACGATGTTGCCGGCCCCGAAATAGTAGCCGACCAGGAAGTCCAGGCTGTACTGGTCGTCCCGCGTCTCCCCGAGCAGCCGGGTGTTGAGGAACAGGCGGCGGGTCAGCTGGTAGTGGAGGGCCGTCTCGTAGGCCAGGCCGTTGAAGGCCTCGGCCCCCGTGCCGTCGACCGTCTGGCGGATCCAGTCGCCCTCGACGGACCACTCGAGGTTGGCGCGGGGCCGGAGGACGAGCTGGGCCTCGACGCTCGTCTGCGTGCCGGGCACGACCGCCGTCCAGTCCTCGACGTAGACGCCGCGCTTCTGCCAGGCGCCTTCGACCGAGACCTCCTTGAGGAAGCCGCCCCGCTCCCAGCTGAAGTCGAGGTTGCCGCCGTAGGTCTTGACGAACTCCGGGGTCCAGACGAGCCGGTCGTCCTCGCCGAGGACCTGGTACCGGCTCCGGCCGAAGTCGAAGCCGCCGTGGACCTCGACGAGGTTGAAGAGCTCGGACCACAGGAAGACCTCGTAGCGCTCCCCCGTGGCGTGGCCGTGGGTGTCCTGGCGGAAGGTCCCGCCGAGGTCGAAGCTGAGCCGCTTGAACAGGCCCTTGTCGTAGCGCCAGGCGTAGCCGGCCATGAGATCGAAGGACTGGACGTCGATCTCGTCGATGTAGCCCGTGCGGATGTCGACGTTCTCCTCGACCCGCTGGAAGCCCGACATGACCTGCAGGCCGGCATCGGGCTCGCGCTGGAAATTGAGCTGGTAGATGCCGTTGCGGACGTTGGGGACGCCGCCGTTGAAGGTCCGGGCGGCCACGCCCTGCAGGAAATAGATGTCGGCGAAGTTGAAGTTGAAATCGAGGGCCACGTTCTGGTTGCGCGTCTCGCCGTCGCGGACGCCGGCGTAATAGACGCCGACCTGGGAGTTCTTGAAGATGTCCTTCTGGACCCGGAAGACGCCGAAATAGCCGTCCCGGGGGTCTTCGCCGTCGCCGACCTCGGACTTGTTCAGGGCGCCGAGGACGCCGAACCCGAAGCCGCCGGTCTTGCCGGAGAGCTTGGCCGCGAAGCGCGGGCTGCGGACGCGGCGGGAGTAGAACAGGCTCGTGCCGCCGCCGTGGTACTCATTGCCCGTCGACAGGCTGAAGTAGCGGCTGCCCTCGGTGAAGAAGGGCCGGTTCTCCTGGAGGTAGTTCTCGTAGGGGGAGAGCTGGTAGATGAAGGGATCGGACTCGACCTCGCTGAAGTCCGGGCTGGCCGTGACGTCGAGGTAGAGGTTGGGCCGGATGCCCCACTTGGCATCGAGACCGACGGCGGCCTTGGTGTCCGTCTCCTCCTCCCATTTCGTCGTTCTCACTCCGGCGTAGGGGAAGAACTCGAGGTTGTAACCGGGCCGCAGGCCGGTCAGGCCGCAGAGCTCACCCGACTGTTGGAGCCGGGGCAGGTCGCGGTCGACGTCGGTCCAGTAGTCCGTTTCCTTGAGGCGGTGGATGTAGCGCTCGAAATTGACGCCCCAGACGTCGAGCCGCTTGGCCGAGAAGCGCAGGGATTTGAAGGGGATGGCCATCTCGGCGCTCCAGCCGTCGGGGCGGAGGGCGGCGCCCGACTTCCAGATCGTCTCGACCGAGTTCTTCTGGACCCCCTTGGGATTCAGGGCGAAGGTGATGCTGGTCCGCTTGTCGTTGTAGGCGTCGAGGATGAGCTCGATGGCGTCGTTCTCGTCCCACTCGTTGCGCGGCGTCAGCTCGGCCCAGATGCGGTCGGGCCGCGAGTCCTTCATCAGGAAGGCGAAGTAGAGATGGTCCTGGTCGAAGGCCGCCCAGACGTACGTCTCTTCGGAGGCCTTGGCCCCGTTGACGGGGTCGTACTGATAGAAGCCCGAGACCGGCTCGATGGCCCGCCAGCAGGCGTCGTCGACGAGGCCGTCGATCTTGGGCGGGGGGGTCGCCAGGCACCGGATGTCGATCCTCTTGGCCGCCTCCTGGGCGCCCAGGGCCGGGACCGAGGCAGGGACGAGGATAAGGACCAGGACGGCCTGAACGAGCCGGGGAAGGACTCGGTGTCGCGGGCACGGCATCGGTCGGTCTCCTTGGGCAAAAAACTCCACCGTTCGTTTAGACGCGGCGGGGAGGGATCTCTTCCCGATGGAAGGGACGGGAAAGGCGGGGGGGACGGGGAAGGAGCGGCCCCCGCGGGGGAGGAGCCGCCCCCTCTCCGGACGCGCCGGTCGGACTACTTCTTCTCGGCCGCCTGTTTGGCCTTCTGCTCGGCCTGGCGGATCTCCTCGATCTTCCTCTTGAGGTCCTCGTTCTCGGCCTGGAGGGCTTTGAGCTTCTTCTCCAGCTCGAGCCTCTGGGCGGGATCGTCGACCTTGGCCATCTCCATTTCGACCTTCTTCATCTGGAGCATGCGCTCCTTCGCGCCGATCTCGACGGACTGCAGCTTCTGCTCCTTGAGGGCCTGTTCGATCTTGGCCTTGGTCTCGGCGTCGGTCGCCGCGGCGAGCTTCTCCCTGAGCTTGGCCACCGTCTCGGCGTTCTTCTTCTTCATCTCCTCGAGCTGGAACGCCTTTTCCTTGAGGGCTTTGACCATCTCCTCCTCGGTCATCTTGAGGGGAGCGCCGCCCTTGGCCGGGGTTTCCTGGCCGGTCTGGACCGATGCCTGAGGCGAGGGCTGGACGACCGTCTTGGACTCCGCGAACGCCAGGACCAGGACGACCGCCAGCGGCAGGATGAAGAGCGGCTTCCACCGCGCCAATCCTTTTGTCCGTTTCTTCGTCAACATCGCGATTCTCCTTTTGATCTGGGATGTCCGGAAGCTGCTCGCGAGTTCGAGCAGACGTCCGCCCACGGACTGCTCGACGATGAGCAGCTGATACCGGGCGAGCGGGCAGCCCTGCGCTATGACCGCCCGGTCCGCCAGGTATTCGTGGGTTTCGCGCAGCGATCTTTTGTATGGCCATACAAAAGGATTGAACCATTGGACGACGGCGAGGGCCTCGGCCAGGACGACGTCGAGCGAATGGAGCTGGCGGACGTGGGCCAGCTCGTGGGCCAGGACCCGGTCGAGGTCGGCCGAGGCGCCCCGGGACCGGTCGAGAAAGACGTATCGGAAGAACGAGAACGGCTCACCGGAGTGGCCGCAGAGGACGATCCTGAGCCCGCGGTGCCGCTCGCAGCCGCAGCGGGCGGCCATCCAGGCGATCCGGCCGACGCGGACGAGGAACAGGACGGCGGCGAGGACGGCCCCCGCGGCGTAGACGGCGAACAGGACGTCGAGCGGCGCCGGGCCGGAGGGCGCTTCGGGCGCCGGGGCCGCGGCCGGCAGCGCGGCCAGCGCTTCGGCCGGAATGACCGTGGTGAAGAACGGCGATTCGATCCGGAGGAGCGGCAAGCCGAGGGACAGGGCCGCCGATCCCAGGAGGAAGACGCGGTTGAGCCCGAAATTGGCGTCCCGCATCAGGACGAGCCGGTAGAAGAGGGTCAGGGCGGCCAGGCAGGCCGCCGATCTCAGGAGGTAAGCGAGGACCTCAGCCATCTTTGTCCGCTTTCTGCTTCCGGATCTCCTCGCGCAGGGCGCCCAGGATGTCCTCGAGCTCGGCCAGGCTCATGTCCCGGTCCTTGGCGAAGAAGGAGACCAGGTCCTGGTAGGAGTTGTCGAAGTAATCCCTGACGAAACCGCGGAGGAAGGCCTGGGTGTAGTCCTCTTTGGCCACGAGCGGGCGGTAGAGATGGGTCTTGCCGAAGGCTTCGTGGCCGACGAAGCCCTTCTTCTCCAGGATGCGGACGATCGTGGAGACGGTGTTGTAGGCCGGCTTGGGCTCGGGCAGCCGCTCGATGATGTCCTTGACGTAGGCCCGGCCCAGGAACCAGAGGACGTGCATGATCTGTTCTTCGGCTCGGGTGAGTTCCTTCATGGCGCTCTCAATATACAACTAACAAATTAGTTTGTCAACTAAATAATTAGTTGATTGTCATGTTCGGCCCCTTTTCTCTTCCCGCCTTTACATTTCGGGGATGCGCGCGACGGCCCTTCCCCTCGAGGCCGGCCTCCCGTACGTCCTCTGCCGACTTAAATCAGCAATCCCCGTGCCATCTCCGACTAAACGATGGATCCCATCCAGAGGTGAGCGTCATGAAAAGAGCCTGCATTATCGGCTTGATCGCGGCCGTTCTGGTCCCCGCCGCGGCGGCCGCCGCCCAGGTCGATTTGGGCATCTCCATCTCCGACGGCCGGCTGCGGAGCTTCACCATCGCCGTCGGCGACCACTACCGCGTCGCCCCGCGCGCGGTCGTCGATCTGCGGACCCGCCACCGGCTCCTCGACGAGGAGCTGCCCGTCGTCTACTTCCTGGCCGCCCGGGCCCACGTCGGGCCTCAGGCCGTCATCGATCTCCGCTTGGGCCGGCGGACGTGGTTCGAGATCGCCGTCCGCTTGGGCCTGTCGCCCGAGATCTTCTTCCTGCCCGTGCGCGCCGAGCGGATCGGGCCGCCCTACGGCAACGCCTACGGCTACTACCGGAAGCACGGGCGCGGCGGGGATTGGAAGGCCGTCGTCCTGTCCGACCGCGAGGTCGTCGACCTGGTCAACCTGCGGTTCCTGTCCGAGTACCATGGGATGGCCCCCGACGACATCATCGTCCTGCGCGGCCGTCAGACGAGCTTCGTCCGCATCCACGACGAGATCGGGCGGGCCAAGGGCAAGGGGGCGCCGGCGGCCCCGTCGAAAGGCGGCGGCCCCGGCAAAGGCCCGGCCAAGGCCAAGAAGAGATAGGCCGGGCCGCGGTCCCCTTCAGTAACGCCAGCTCTTGAGGTCCGCGCCCTTGGGCGCCGTGGCCTCCATCCTCCGCACCGCTCGGGGGATGTACATCTGGTGGTAACGGAGCCGCGAGATGGCGTTGGGCCGCTCGGGATCGCCGTTCCAGCAGTGCTCGGCCCGGTCGCCGTACCTGACCTCGCCGCCGTAGTAGGGGTCCTTGGTGCTCTCCAGGAAGGCCTCGGCCAGGTAGACGGCGTTGTTGAGGTAGTAGTTGTCCATGTCCCCGACGTAGATGTGGATCTTGCCGGCCAGCTTGGGCCCGAGCGTCTTCCAATCGCGCTTGAGGATATAGGTCAGGTCGAAGTGGTCCCTCCAGTACAGGGCGACCCCGCGGTCGATCTCGCCGGTCAGCTTGTCCCAGATGGGCTTGGGGTAGCCGTCGTCTCCGACCGGCCCGAAAACGGCCTGCCAGATGTCCCATTGGTCGCCGGAACGGGCCCGCGTGCCGAGGGCCAGCTCGCGGTGGTTGGCCTCCTCCATGGTCGCGCTGACCTCGCCGAGTCCGTTGCGCAGGGCCGGCCGGGGCGTCCGCTTCCACAGGCCGTCGACGTGATAGGCGTTGCGGTGCTCGTAGATGTTGACCAGGCCGTAGGCCCGGAAGTCGATGGGGTCGGGACAGGCCGCGTAGCAGCCGTTGAACTCGTCGGGATAGAAGACCTGGGCGGCCAGGGCCTCCCAGCCGCCGGTCGAGCCGCCGTAGAGGAACCGGGCCCAACCCTGGCCGAGGCCCCGGTACTTCTTCTCGATGTAGGGGATGAGCTCGCGGACGATGGCGTCGCCGTAGGGCCCCAGGTTGGCCGAGTTGACCGCGTAGGAATCGTCGTAGTAGGGATTGGCGTGCTGGATCTCCATGACGATGACCCGCGGGAAGCCGGGGCCGGTCCATTCCTTGTAGAGGGCGTGGGCGTATTCCTGCTGGACGCGGTTGTAGCCCTCGAGGCGGAAGCGCTCGCTGTAGTCGGGGGCCAGGTCCGGGTCGGGCGGCTGCTCGCGGAAACCCTCGATCGTGTAGGGGAAATGGCCGTGGTTGACGATCAGGGGGTAGCGGGCCTCGGGGTGCTCGTCGAACCCCTCGGGCAGGAGCAGGCAGGCGCCGAGGAACATCGGCCGGCCCCAGAACTTCGTCAGCAGGGCGCTCTGGATGCGCTCGTGGCGGATGTACTTGGTGTCTTTGGGCGGCGGTATGGGCGGGATCTCCCGGTCGAGGACGAGGCGCACGGTCGCGCCCGAGGACGGGTCGAGGGCGATCTTGCGGGGCGCGCAGTACAGGTTCCCGGGGGCGGCGTTCCAGCGCTGGCCCTCCCCGCGGTCCATGGGCAGCTTGACGACGTGGCCGTCGGCCCGGCGGAAGGTCTCGTAGCGGTGCAGGAGGGCCTGGACGTGGTACTCGCCGGCCGGCAGCTCGGCCAGGCTGCGGACGGGATAGCCGAAAGCCCGGGCGTCGAACACCGCTTCGGCGCCGGGGGCCAGCCCGTCGACGTCGAGGCCGAAGACGAGCTGGGTCCGGGGGCCGTCGGAGATCTGGTAACGGGGCTCGGCACCGCCGTCGGTCGACAGGAGGAGGAGCATCCGGCCGTCGAGGGCGGCGGACGAACGGGCGGCCGGGAAGGACACGGCGAAGCGGACCTCCGCGGCGGCGGCGAGAGGAATGGCCAACAGGGCGGTCAAGGCCAACGCGGCGGGACGGCGAGGGTTCACGGGGTCCTCCTGGGGGGAGATGACGGGCTCACGGGAGGAACGATAACATAAGGCGGCGGGGGCTGTCACCCGGTCCGGCGGCGTTTCCGCCCTGGGCCGGCGCTCGCGCGACAAAACTGATGTTCCTCCCCGGGTTCACCCTTAGGGGTGATTGACGGGGAGAGGGGCTAGCCCCACGATAGGCCGAGAGAAAAAAGGAGCCGTTCCATGGCCAAGATCCTGCTCGTCGATCTCCCCGCCGCCGACCGCGACCTCCTGGTGGCCAAGAAATACGACGTCGAAGCCCGTTCCACTTCCGAAGCTTCGGCCGCCGAGGGGGCGCTCGAGCCGCCGGCCGGCTGCGAGATCGTCTTCTGGCAAGTCGGCGGGCCCGGCGCGGAGGACCGCCCGGCCGTCCCCGCCGCCGTCCGCGAGGCCTTCGCCGCCCGCATCCGCGAGGGCCTGCGCGTCGTCTGCTTCGTCGCCGCCGCGGGAGCGGACCGGATCGCCGACCTCGTCGGGCCCGTCGAGGGGCTCCGGGTCGAGGAGAGCGTCCGGGGCGACGCCGTGGTCTTCAATCCCCGGGCCCTGTTCCACGTCCCCTTCGAACGCTTCAAGCCCTACATCCCCAAGGCCTTCCGCCTGCTCGGCGAGACGCTCGGCGAAGGCGTGTGGGAGAAGGCCGGGGCGGAGGAAGGCCCGGTCGAGGTCCTGGCCAAGACGCTCGACGGCGCCCCCGTGGCCATGTCCGTGGCGCGCGGCAAGGGCGGCATCCTGTTCCTGCCGTCGTTCGGGGCCAAGACGGTCGAGGTCGTCGAGTACATCCTGAAGGACCGCCTGGGCCTCGGCGCCGAAGCGGCCGCGGAGCCCGCGACCGATTGGCTGGACGCCGAGGACTACGTCTTCCCCGAGCTCAAGACGCTCGTGGCCCGCCGCGAGGAGGAGAAGAAGCGCTTCGAGATGGTCATGGCCGACTACGACCGCCAGCTCCGCGACCTCAAGGCCGGCGGCCAGGAGGAGTTCCACCGCCTGCTCAAGGGCGAGGGCGCGGCCCTCCGGAAGGCCGTCATCCACGCCTTCCGCTACCTCGGCTGGGGCCGGGTCGTCGACGTCGACGAGTACTGGAAGAACACCATCCGGAACAAGGAAGAGGACGCCTGGCTCCTCGAGGCCGGCGACGCGCCGGTCGAGGCCGCCATCCGCAAGGGCGAGCTCGTCCTCGTCCTCGTCCGGGGCGGCAAGAACTGGGCCGCCGACGACGAGTGCGCCCTGCTCCAGAAGTTCAAGGGCCGCCGCATGCAGGAGTTCGACAACACCCGCATGAAGGCCGTCCTCGTCGGCAACTACTTCTCGGCCGTCCCGGCCAAGGAGCGCCAGAACCCCTTCTCGGCCGCCCAGATCGAGGAGGCCCAGAAGGACGGCAACGGCCTGATGACGACCTGGGAGCTGTTCCGGGCCGTCAAGGCCGAGAAGGAGAACCGCATCTCCAAGGACGCCCTGAGGGAGCAGATCCGGCTCAAGACCGGCCTGGTCGTCTTCGACATCTAAGGTCCTATTAGGTCAAGACGCTACTCCCTTAACGGGTCCTGTCGGGTTGGCCTACCCGGAGCGAAGCGGAGGACCAGATGCGGCCGCGGAGGGGCTCGGAGCGGCGCGTCTGGGAAACATCTTAAGAAAGCCGCTCTCTCAAGAGATCTATCAGAATCCCGGCCTCGAGTGCTCGGCCGCGATTCTGCAGGTCGCTTCGTGGACTCCGCTCCCCGCCGCCCCCGCCACCCGTACGGGTAAAGCGTCTTGACCTCAAACAAGAAGGGGCCTGGTCTTCGCGTTTTCAGATAGTGACTGGCGCCTGCGAAGACCTGGTCCCTTCCTATAGAATTGGCGTCCCGATTTGGGATAGAATCCCGGCCATGAACATGACCTGGATCGACTGGGCCATCGTCGCCGCCGTGTTCGCCTTCATCATCGCCGTGGTCATCCTCAGCAAGCCGCTCATGCGGAGCGTCTCCGACTTCCTGGCCGCGGGGCGGACGGGCGGGCGATATCTCATCTCCCTGTCGCAGGGCACGGCCTCGCTCGGCGCCATCACCATCGTCGGCATGCTGGAGATGAACTACATCGCCGGCTTCAACATGCGCTGGTGGGAGATGGTCATGGCCGTGGTCGTCGTCGGCATCAGCGTCTCGGGCTGGGTCCTGTACCGCTTCCGGCAGACCCGCTGCCTGACCATGGCCCAGTTCTTCGAGATGCGCTACAGCCGCTCCTTCCGCGTCTTCGCCGGCGGCCTGGCCTTCGTCTCGGGCATCATCAACTTCGGCATCTTCCCGGCCGTCAGCGCCCGCTTCTTCATCTATTTCTGCGGCCTGCCGGACAAGGTCTCCCTGCTCGGCCTGCAGGTCCCGACCTTCGCGCTGATCATGATCGTCATCCTCTGGATCCCGCTCTATTTCGTCTTCAGCGGCGGCCAGATCGCGGTCATGATCACCGACTTCCTCCAGGGCATCTTCGTCAACGCCGTCTTCATCGTCATCGTCGTCGTCCTCATGCTCGAGGTCGATTGGGGCCAGATCCTGCAGGCCGTCTCGACCGCCCCGGCCGACGCCTCGCTCGTCAATCCCTTCCGGACCGGCAGCACCAAGGACTACAACTTCTGGTACTTCTTCATCGGCATGATCGGGGTCATCTACGGCAAGCTGTCGTGGCAGGGCACCCAGGCCTACAACGCCTCGGCCAAGAGCGCCCACGAGGCCAAGATGGGCGACGTCCTGGCCAATTGGCGGGGCATCCCCCAGTGGGGCCTGTTCCTGGTCTTCGTGCCCATCGTCGCCTACACGTTCTGGCACGGCGCGGGCTTCACCGAGGCGGCCGCCTCCGTCCGTCCGGTCCTCGACGGCCTGGGCTCCGAGGCCCTGCGCAGCCAGCTCACGGTGCCCGTCGCGCTGACCCGGCTCCTGCCGGTCGGGCTCATGGGCGCCTTCGCCGCGGTCATGCTGGCGGCGGCCATCGGCTGCAACGAGACCTACCTCCACTCCTGGGGCAGCATCTTCATCCAGGACGTCGTCCAGCCGCTCCGCAAGAAGGCCTTCGCCCCGGCCGAGCACCTCAAGGTCCTGAAACGGTCGATCCTGGGCGTGGCCGCGTTCTCGTTCGTCTTCAGCCTGCTTTTCCAGCAGAGCGAGTACATCTTCCTGTTCTTCGCCGTCACCGGGGCCATCTTCGCCGGCGGCAGCGGCGCCGTCATCATCGGCGGCCTGTACTGGAAGCGCGGCACGACGGCCGCGGCCTGGGCGGCCATGATCGTCGGCGCGGTCACCGCCGTCGGCGGCATCGTCGTCCAGCAGCTCGTCCCCGGCTTCCCGGTCAACGGACAGATGTTCTGGGGCCTGGCCATGGCCGCCTCGAGCGTCGTCTACGTGGCCGTCTCGCTCCTCACCGGCCGCGGCCGGGCCTTCGACATGGACCGCCTCCTGCACCGGGGCCGGTACCTGGTCGCGGAGGAGTACAAGGTCGTCGACGAGGTCCCCGTCAAGGGCTGGAAGGTCCTGGGCATGGGCAAGGAGTTCACCCGGTTCGACCGGATCATCTACGTCGCGACCTACGTCTGGACCGCGGGCTGGGTGGCCGTCTTCGTCGTCGGGACGGTCCTCAACCTGACCCGCGAGGTCCCGACCGCGGCCTGGCTGGGCTTCTGGAAGACCTACACCCTGATCATGCTGGCCGTCTCGATCGTCGTCATCGTCTGGTTCTCGGCCGGGGGCCTGGTCAACCTCAAGGAGATGATCGCCACCCTCAAGGTCATGAAGCGCGATCACAGCGACCAGGGCTTCGTCGAGAGGCCGAAGGACTGAGGGCATGGAGTTCGGACGGTTCTCGGAGGACGGACGCGAGTTCCTCGTCCGCGACGTCCGCACGCCCGCCCCTTGGATCAACTACCTCCAGAACGGCCGCTACTTCGCCACGGTCTCGGCCAACGGCGGCGGCATCTCCTACGACCGGTCGCCGCTCCACGGCCGGATCACCCGCTACCGCATCAACGACGTGCCGCCCGACCGGCCCGGCAAGTACATCTACGTCCGGGACCGGGACACCGGCGAGACCTGGAGCCTGACCTGGCAGCCGGTCGGTCGCGAGCCGGCCTCGGATTACCGCGCCGCCCACGGCTTCGGCTACACCCGGGCCGAAGCCGAAGTGGCCGGGATCGCCTCGACGGTCGTCTACTTCGTCCCCGTCGACGACGACCGCGAGATCTGGCGGGCCTCGCTGCGGAACGCCTCGGGCCGGCCGCGCCGGCTGTCGGTCACCGGCTACGTCGAGCTCGCCCTCGGCCACGCCCTGATCGATCTCATCAACCAGTGCGACGACCAGCACTTCAACCGGGTCCGCTTCGACCGGGACCTCAACGCCCTGTTCGCCACCAAGACCTACTGGGTCACCGGGACGCGCGGCACCCAGCACCAGGAGAACAAGGACTGGGACCGCTGGGCCTACTTCACCGTGGACCGCCCCGTCGCGGCCTACGAGACGGTCCGCGAGCGTTTCCTCGGGCCGTTCCGGGACGAGTCGGCCCCGCTCGGGCTCGAAGCCGGGCTGAGCTCCGCCGACATGGACTGCGGCAACGCCGTCGGCGCCCTCCAGGTCGAGCTCGAGCTCGGGCCGGACGAGTCGGCGGACGTCGTCTTCTCGCTCGGCGTCATCGCCAAGTCGGAATTCGAGCGGACCAAGGCGGAGGTCCTGGCCCGGTACCGGACCGCGGACGAAGCCGACGCGGCCCTGGCCCGGGTGCGGGCGGAATGGGACCGGTTCCTGGGCCACACGAAAGCGCGCACTCCCGACCCCGAGGCCGACGTCTTCCTCAACTATTGGATCCCTTACCAGGCCAAGGTCGCCTTCGACGTCGGCCGCGTGGCCAGCTTCTACTACTGGGGCATCGGCCGCGGCTTCGGCTACCGCGACACGGCCCAGGACACCATCGCCATCGTCGTCGCCGACCCGGCCAAGGCCCGGGCCCGGGTCGGGCTGCTGGCCCGCCAGATGAGGCGCGACGGCAAGGTCTACCATCACTTCTACGGCGACGGGCAGGGGGAATTCACCGGGCACTGCGACGACCCGCTGTGGTTCGTCCTGGCCGTGACGGAATACCTCAAGGAGACCGGCGACCTGGGGCTCCTCGACGCCCGGGAGCCCTTCCTCGACGGGGGAGAGGGGACCGTCCTCGAGCACCTCCTGGCCGTGGCCCGCTTCGCCGGCGCCGACCTCGGGCGCCACGGCCTGCCCCGTTTCGGCCGCGGCGACTGGAACGACACCCTCGACTACATCGGCGGCGAGGACGGCGGTGAGAGCGTCTGGGGCGCGATGTTCTATGTGGCCATGCTCGACCGGCTCCTCGAGCTCCTCGGGCGCCTCGGCATCGCGGCCGCGCATCCCGGGGTCCGCGAGCTCAGGGACCGGCTGGCCGCGGCCGTCGACGCGCACGCCTGGGACGGGAATTGGTACATCCGCGCCTTCGGCGAAGGCGATCGCCGGATCGGTTCCGCGACGAACAGGTACGGGCAGATCTTCATCAATACCCAGAGCTGGGCGGTCATCGCCGGCCTCCCCGACCGGGGACGGCTCGCGCGGGCGATGGACAGCCTGCGCGAGCGGCTCGGCACGCCCTTCGGTCCCAAGATCTGCGCCCCGGCCTTCCGCGAGATCGACCCGACGGTCGGCCTCATCACCCGGTGCGTATGGGGCAAGAAAGAGAACGGGGCCGTCTTCTGCCACCCGGCGGCCTGGGTCGTCCAGGCCTGGTGCCTGCTCGGCGAGGGGGACGAGGCCTTCGCGACGTTCAAGTCGCTCCTGCCCGGCCGCGTCGATCAGGCCGTGTTCAAGGCCGAGCCCTACGTCTATTCGCAATACATCACCAGCGACGAGCACGCCGAGGCCGGCCGGGCCAGCCATTCCTGGCAGACCGGCACGGCCGCCTGGATGTACCGGGTGGCCTACGACCACATCCTGGGCCTGCGCCCGGAATACGGCGGCCTGCGCATCGACCCGGCCATTCCCGCGTCCTGGCCGGGCTTCGCGGCCGAGCGCGTCTTCCGGGGCGCCCGCTACCTCGTCGAGGTCCGGAACCCGGACGGGGCGCAAAGCGGGGTCCGGACGATCACCGTCGACGGCGTCCCGGTCGAGGGGACGGTGGTCGCGCCGCGGCCGGCGGGCGCGACCTGCCGCGTCACAGTCACCATGGGCCGGCCGGACCGCCCCGGCCGAAGCCGCTAGGAGGGACCGCCATGCGCCGCTATCCCCGCAACCCCATCCTGACCCGGGCCGACATCCCCGACATCCCGCCCCACCTCGTCGACGCGACCTCGGTCTTCAATCCCGGGGCGGTCAAGATGGGCAGCCGCTATTTCCTGGCCCTGCGCGTCCAGGCCCGGTCGCGCGAGACCTTCCTGGTCATGGCCAAGAGCGCCGACGGCATCCACTTCGCCGTCCGTCCCGGCGTCGTCGCGCTCGACGGCTTGGAAAAGGTCCGCAAGCGGGTCTACCACGTCTACGACGCCCGCATCACCCGCCTCGACGAGGCCTTCTACCTGATGTTCGCCATGGACATGGACGCCGGTTGCCGCCTCGGCCTGGCCCGGACGGAGAACTTCCGCGACTTCGAGTTCCTCGGCCTCGGCGGCGACGACGACGTCCGCAACGGCGTCCTGTTCCCGGAGAAGGTCGGCGGGCTCTACGTCCGGCTGGAGCGCCCCAACAAGGCCAAGCTCACGGGCGGCCCGCGGACGGGGAGCGAGATCCGGCTGGCGGGGTCGAAAGACCTGGTCAAGTGGAAGCCCCTCGGCCCGGTCATGAGCGGCCGCTTCCACTATTGGGACGAGTTCATCGGTTCCGGGCCGCCGCCGGTCAAGACCCGCCGCGGCTGGCTCCACATCTACCACGGCGTGGCCACGCACTTCGGGAGCGCCAACATCTACCAGGCCGGCGTCGCCCTGCTCGACCTGCGGGACCCGACCAGGGTCCTGGGCCGGTCGCGCTTCAACATCCTGGAGCCGCGGGAGCCCTACGAGCTCGTGGGCCAGGTCCCCAACGTCGTCTTCCCGTCGGGGATGGTCGTCGAGAGCGTCGACGACGAGGGCTTCGCCAAGCCCGGGAGCGCGGTCAAGGTCTATTACGGCGCGGCCGACACGGCCGTCGGCCTGGCCCTGACCACGATCGAGGAGCTCCTCGAGGCCTGCGACGAACCGTTCCTCTAAGACGGGGTCAAACCGACTTTCTATCACTTTCTTCATCGACCCTCAGGCCCCGTCGTCGTGTCCCCGGGCCAAAAGTGATAGAAAGTCGGTTTGACCCCATCTTGTTAATGTGCTAAAAATGACCTTTCATCCGACCCCCGGGAGAGGCACATGAAGAGTACGGAGCGCCATCACCTTCAAGAAGACGGCATGGTCCACGGTCTGAGCTGGCTGACCGAGCTCATCCGGACCTACCGCCGCGAGATCACCCTGGTCGGCGCGGGCCTGGCCGCGGCCGCCGTCCTGTTCGCGGCCCTGGTCCTCCTCCGCTCTCACAGCCGGTCCCTGTCCAGCCGGGCCATCGGCAAGGTCACGGAGCTCTCCGTGGCGGTCGCCCAAGACCCGGCCAAGCTGCCCGAGCTCGAGAAGCTGGCCGCCAAGGGCCGCGCCTCCCGGCTGGCCACCGTCGAGGTGGCCAAGCACTGGGCGTCGAAGGGCGATTGGGCCAAGGCGGAGTCCGTCCTGGCCGGCCTGGCCGGCGGCCGCAAGGACCTCGTCCACTACCAGGCCGAGGACCTCCGGGCCCAGATCGCGCTCGGCAAGAAGGACTACGACGGGGCCGCCGCCATCTACCGCCGGATCGTCGAGGAGAAGCCCGCCGTCTACCCGCTCGACGCGGCCCGCTACGCCCTGGCCGAGAGCCTCGAGCGCAAGGGCGACACGGCCGCCGCCCTCGACCTCTACAAGAAGCTCCAGGAGGAGTTCCCCCAGTCCTACTTCGGCTACGAGGCCTCCCTCAAGGCGAGCAAGCTGGCCCTGAAAAAGTAGGCGGGATTGCCAATCCGCCCGAATGGGATATAATATCCCCTAATACCACGAGGAGGGATCCGATGGCTTTCATGATCACCGAGGAATGCATCAACTGCGGCGCCTGCGAGCCCGAGTGCCCGAACCAGGCCATCAGCGCCGGCGAGGAGCGCTACGTCATCGACCAGACCAAGTGCACCGAGTGCGTCGGCCACTTCGACGCCTCCCAGTGCGCGGCCGTCTGCCCCGTCGACGCCTGCGTCCAGGACCCCGAGAACAAGGAGACCAAGGACCAGTTGATGGCCAAGTTCCACAAGCTGACGGGCAAGTGACCGCCCGCTAGACGG
>CAZFZU010000008.1:26418-67527 GCA_964523615.1 uncultured Eubacteriales bacterium
CATCCTGTCCGTCCACGAGGCGGGCCACTACCTGACCTGCCGCCGCCACGGCGTCAACGCCAGCCTGCCCTACTTCATCCCCGGCCCGCCGTTCCTGGGGACCTTCGGCGCCTTCATCCGTATCCGGTCCAACCTGTATTTCAAACAGCAGGTCTTCGACGTCGGCGCCAACGGCCCCTTGGCCGGCTTCGCCCTGACCGTTCCGGTCCTGGCCGCGGGCCTGGCCCTGTCCAAGGTCGCCCCCTTCACGCCGACGCCGGACACCCTCAACTTCGGCGAGCCCCTCCTGTTCAAGTTCGCCGCCGCCCTCATCCTGGGCCCCGTTCCCGAAGGCTCGACCGTGGCCCTCCACCCCGTCGGCTGGGCCGCTTGGGTCGGGCTCCTGGTCACGTCGATCAACCTCGTCCCGCTCGGCCAGCTCGACGGCGGCCACGTCCTCTACGCCGTCCTCGGCCGGCGGGCCCGGTCCGTGTCGATAGCGATGGTCGGCTTCATGTTCGCCATGGGCGTCTTCTTCCATACGACCTGGATCCTGCTGGCCGCGGTCATGCTCGTTTTCGAGCGCAAGAACGGGACGCGCCTGAAGCATCCCGAGGTCCTCGACGAGTCCGCGCCGCTCGATCCGCGGCGGCGTCGGACGGCCGTTCTCGTCCTGGCCGTCTTCGTCCTGTCCTTCATTCCGGCGCCGGTCGTGGGCTACTCGCTCATCGACATCGTCAAGGGTCTGCTGTGAGCGGATATATCCACACAATTTGTGGAAATGCTGTGGAAAAGGTCCAGGCCCGCCCGGCCAAATGGCGGTCCTGCTTGAACTTGCGCCGGATTGCACAAATTCTCGTCAGGGTCGCAAATCCTGCCTTTTCAGCGAGTTAATAACTCGTTGAAAAGGCAGACGTTGTGGCGTTATGATACGGGGGTCCCGAGGAGCGAGCGATGACCGATCCTTTCCGTGAAGCCGAGGCCTCTTTCGGCCGCCTGCTCGAGCGATTCAGAGAGCAGAAGATCACGCCGCAGGAGTTCACCGACTCCCTCAAGCGCCTGCGCATCAAGGACGACGAGGGGCGCTTCTGGGTCATCGGCGCCCGCAGCGGCAAGTGGTACGCCTACGAGAACGGCGAGTGGGTCGAGGCCAAGCCGCCGTCGCAGAAAGAGAAGAAGGCCATCTGCATCGCCTGCGGCTTCGAGAACGACCTGGAGGCCGATTTCTGCGCCCGCTGCGGCAGCCGCCCTGGAGAGGGCGATCCCGGCGCGCCCGAAGTGGCCTACGACTTCGGATCGGGACCGCGGGACGAAGCCCCGGCCGTCGACGCCGCGGCGCCGGACGCGCCCGCCGCCGCCGGAGAGTCCGTCATCCGCGCCTTCGACATCAAGTCCTTCTTCTGGTTCTTCGGCGTCCTCGGCCTGTTCGCCGGCCTGGCCCTCGGGCTCCTGGCCGGCGTGACCGGCCTGTTCGCGGACTTCGTCTCCCGCCTGCCGGGCTTCTTCGTCGAGCACCAGGGCGACCTGTGGGGCGGGCTGGCGTTCTCGCTCGCCGGGGCCGTCCTGGGGTTCGTCCTGGGCGGGGCCTTCGGCGCGGCCGCGGCCGCGGCCTCCAACGGCGTCCTCTCGCTCGTCGGCGGGCTCAGATTCCGCCGCTCTTGACCAGGGCCAGCCCCCGCGCGATCTGTCCCAGCGACAGCGATTCGTCGTTGGGGGAGTAGGCCAGGGGGCGAAGGACCCGGAAGCCCGCCGCGGCCAGCTTCTTTTCCGTCCTCTCCAGCAGGCGCCGGTTCAGGAACACCCCGCCCGTCAGGGCGACCTCGGCCGTGCCGCGCTCGCGGCGGGCCCGTTCGGCGACGCGCGCGACGAGGCCGGCCAGGGAGTCGTGGAAGCGGGCCGCGACCGCGCCCACGGCCGTTCCCTTCCCGAGGTCGTCGACCAAGGCCCGGACGAGAGGGGCGAAGGAGATCTCGAGCGGCCCGCCGGCGGCGCCGGGCGCGGCGATACCGACCGGATAGACGCCGCGGTAGGCCCGGTCGGCCGCGGCCTCCAGGCGCATGGCCGCCTCGGCCTCGAACTCCAGCCGTTCCGGCGCCGTGCCGCACAGGAACGAGACGGCGTCGAAGAGCCGGCCGCAGCTCGAGGCCCGCGGGCTGCGCAGTCCGGACCGGGCCATGGCCAGGACCGCGGCGGTCCGCCGCCGGCCGACCGCGCGCAGGACGGCCAAGTCGGGGACCTCGCCTTCGAAAGCCCGGTCGAGCCAAGCCAGGGCCATCCGCCAGGGCTCGCGCGCGGCCAGGTCGCCGCCGGGAAGGGGCACGGCCTCGAAGCGGGCGTAGCGCTCGTAGCCGTCGTAATCGGCCAGAAGGAACTCGCCGCCCCAGGCCGTGCCGTCCTCGCCGTAGCCGTAGCCGTCGAGCGAGACGCCGAGGACGCGCCGGCCGGGCTCGTGCCCGTGCTCGAGGAGCGGCGCCAGGACGTGGGCGAAGTGGTGCTGGACGCGGACGTGGGGCAGCCCCAGCCGCTCCGCGTAGCGCGTCGTCCGGAAGCCGGGGTGGAGGTCGGTGACCACGGCCTCGGGCTCGGCGTCGAAGAGCCGGAGGAGGTGGCCCAGGGCCTCCTCGAAATAGCCGAAGTTGCGGTAGTCGTCGAGGTCGCCGAGGAACTGGGAGGTCACGACGTAGCCGTTCTTGTAGAGGGAGACGGTGTCCTTGAGCTCGCCGCCGAGCGCGACGAGGACGCGGTCCGTCCGCAGGGCCGGCGGCACCGGCTGGGGCGCGGGAACATAGCCGCGGGCCCGCCGCACGAACAGCGCCCGGCCGGCCACGGCCTTGACGACGGAATCGTCGGCGCGCATGGCGATGGGGCGGTCGTGGGTCAGGACGGCGTCGGCCAGGCCCGCGAGGCCCTCGGACTCGTCCTTGACGATGGGCGCGTCCTTGGCATTGGAGCTCGTGGCCACGACGGCCTCGAGGTCCTCGAGGAGCAGGGTGTGGAGGGGCGTGTAGGGGAGCATGACGCCGACCTCGTCGAGGCCGGGAGCGACGAGGGGGACGTCCCGCCGCTTGCGGAGCAGGACGATGGGCCGGCGCGGCGACAGCAGGAGGGCGCGCTCGGCCGGGTCGATCCGGGCCAGGCGCTCCGCCGCGGCCAGGTCGCGGGCCATCAGGGCCAGGGGCTTGGTCCGGCGGGCCTTGGTCCGGCGCAGGCGGGCCACGGCCCGGCCGTTGAAAGGATCGCACATGAGGTGGAAGCCGCCGAGGCCCTTGACCGCGACGACCTTGCCGGCCCGGATGAGGGCCGCGGCCTCGCGGACGCCGCCGGGGAGCCGGCGCCCCGTCCGGCCGTCGCGGAGCGTGAGGCGCGGGCCGCAGACGGGGCAGGCGATCGGCTGGGCGTGGTGGCGGCGGTCCAGGGGGTCCTCGTACTCGCGGCGGCAGTCCGGGCACATCGGGAAACCGGCCATGGTCGTCCGGGGCCGGTCGTAGGGCAGGTCCCGGACGATGGTGAAGCGGGGGCCGCAGTTCGTGCAGTTGGTGAAGGCGTAGCGGTGGCGGCGCGCCCCGGGCGCGGCGATCTCCTCGAGGCAGTCGCCGCAGGTGGCGATGTCGGGCGAGATGAAGACGAAGCCGGCGGCGTCGCGCGTGGCCCGGATCGTGAAGGCCCTCAGGCCCCCGGCGCGGGCGGGCCGGACGTCGAGCCGTTCGATCGCGGCCAGCGGCGGCAGGCCGGCCCGGAGGGCGTCCGGGAAGGCGCGGACGGCGGCGGCGGGGCCCTCGACGTGGATCTCGACGCCGGAGCCGGCGTTGGCCACCCAGCCCGTGAGGCCCAGGCCGCGGGCCAGGCGGTAGACGGAGGGGCGGAAGCCGACTCCCTGGACGACGCCGAAGACCGTCAGGTGCGCCGCGGACCGCGCGGTCCGGGCGCCGGCCCGGGCGGAGGCGCTCACCGGGCGGCCCTCTTCCGGGAAGCTTCAAGGCTATAGAGGCAGCCGCAATAGTCCTGGCGGTAGAGGCCGTGGGCCTTGCTGAGGTCGACGCTCTTCTTGAAGCCGTCCTTCTTCTTGAAGTCGGATTCGAGGAAGGCCAGGCCGGGATAGCGGGCGGCGAACATCCGGCCGATGCGGTTGAGCGCGGCGGCCTTCTTCCACGGGCTGAGGCTCATGACCGTGGCGAAGGCGTCGAAGCCGTCGCGAGCGGCCCGCTCGGCCGCGCGGGCCAGGCGGGCGGCGTAGCAGACGTCGCACCGGCGGCCCTTCTCGGGCTCGTCCTTGAGCTTGCGGGTCAGGGTCCGCCAGCCCTCGGGGTCGTAGTCGTCCTCGAGGAGCGGCAGGCCGGCCGTCCGGGCCACGCGCCGGGCCTCCTCGAGCCGCAGGACGTACTCCTCGCGGGGGTGGATGTTGGAGTTGGAGAAGAAGCCGGCGACGTCGTAGGCGTCGCGGAGGAGGCCGAAGACGTAGAGGGCGTCGGGGGCGCAGCAGACGTGGACGAGCAGGCGAGGCTTGGTCACGGCGTCACTGCAGGCGCTCGAGGCGCGCTTCGAGCTCGGCCACCGCCCGGTCGACGCCGTCGATCTGGAAGTAGAGGACCGCGAGCTCCTCGTGCGGGACGCGGGCCCCGTCGAGGATGCGGCCCGTCGTCTCGAACAGGGGCTCCATGAGGCGCTTGACGTCGACGATCCGGTCCTGGACGCGCTCCTTGGCCTTCTGCCACTCCCGGATCTCCTTCTCGAGGGTCTCGAGGCGGCCGCGGTACTCGGCGTCGATGCGCTGGATGGCGGCGTTGAAGACGCGGACCCGGCCCTCGACCTCCTCGAGGCGGCGGTCCAGGCGGTAGCGCTCCTCCTGGAGCAGGGGCGTTCGCTCGCGCAGGGCGCGGACGGCGGCGGCCAGGCCGGCGGCCTTGCCGCGGGCCCGGTCCAGACGGGCTTTTTTCTCGCCCGGCGCCTGGCGGGGATCGGCCTCGATCGCGCGGGCGTCCGACTCGACGGTCCGGAGCTGGGCCTCGGCGTCCTCGGTCTCGCGCAGGGCGGCCTCGAGGGCGTCGAGGATCTCCCGCTTGCGGCCGGCCAGGGCCAGCATCTCCTCCTGGTGGGGCCGGCGGGCCTCCTCCTGCTCGGCGACGAGGGTGCGGAAGCGGGCCATGGCCTCGTCGTGCTCGCGGCCGAGGGTCTCGACGCGCGAGTAGACGTCGTGCCAGGTCTTGCGGTGGCGGGCGATGTCCTCCTCGAAGGCGGCCAGGCGGGCGCACTCGGCCTCGATGCAGGCGGCCCGGACGTCCTCGCTCCAGGCCAGCTTGCCGAGCTCGCGCCACAGGGCGGCCTTCTTCTCCCGTTCCTTTTTCAACCGGACCTGGATGCGCAGGCGCGCCATGTGGCGGCGGGCCCCGGACAGGAAGGCGCTGACGCGGCGGCGGAGGTCCTTGTCGCGGAGGAAGATGAAGGCGACGAGGAGGAGGATGACGCTGAGCAGGAGCCAGAGCAGCCAGAAGGGCAGGCCGCCGTCGACGGGCGTCGGGGCGGGCGGCTGGGACGGGACCTGGAGCGTCAAGAGCGGCGTCACGGCCCCATTATGGCACAGCCGCGCCCTTCCCGGAAGCCGTCCGGACGGGACCTGGTCTTTGCGAACGCCGATCCTCCCATGGCGATGTAAAGACCCGGCCCGGTACGGCTTACTTGCTGTATTCCCGGAACAGGCGGACGAGGGTCTCCTTGTCCATGAGCTCGGACTGGCGGTGGCGGATGACGCCCTTGCCGTCGATGACGATGGTGGCCGGGATGAAATCGCCCGGCTTGTAGGCCTGGACGATCTCCGGCGTCACCAGGGCGACGGGGTAGTTGATGCCGGTCTTGCGGACCCAGTCGAGCAGGGCCGGCGCGGCGACCTCGTCGACCGAAACACCCAGGATCTCCAGGCCCTCGGCCTTGAGCTCCTTGTAAGCCTCGATGAAGTCGGGGATCTCGCGTCGGCAGGGCGGGCACCAGGTGGCCCAGAAATTGAGGAACAGGACCTTGCCCTTGTAGTCGGCCAGGGTCACCGCGTTGCCCTGGAGGTCGGTCAGGGCGAAGTCGGGCGCGGTCTCGGCCGGGCTCTCCGGCTTGGGCTCGGCCTTGTCGGGGGCGCAGGCGGCGGCCAGGGTCGCGGTCACGGCGAACAGGATCAGGGCCGCGGTCGCGGCGGTCGTTCTCTTCATCGGGGGCTCCTGTCGGGTCCGAACTTATAAATACTATCAGAATTATAGTGAATCGGGCCGGTCAAGTCAAAGCGGCGGCGGGCCGGCAAAAAAAGGGGCCAGGTCCCTTCCGGAGATCAGGCGCCGGCGAGCTTCAGCAGCCGCTGCCAGCGGGCGTCGACGTCGGCCTGGATGGCCGCGATCTGCTCGGGCTTGAGGTGGCGGAACCGCCCCTGCAGCCGGACGTAGTCGTCGACGGGCTTCTTGTCCTTGAGCTTGAGGTTGACGGTGTAGGTCTCGCCGTTCTCGATCTCGAACAGCGGGAAATAGCCGTTCTGGACGGCCATCCGGGCCAGCTTGACGGTGTCCTCGGGCCGGCTCTTCCAGCCCGTCGGGCAGGGCGCGTAGACGTGGAAGAAGCGCGTGCCCTTGATGCCCTTGGCCTTCTTGACCTTCTTGACGAAGTCTTCGGGGTGCGAGACGCTGGCCGTGGCGATGTAGGGGATGCGGTGGGCGGCCATGATGGCCACCATGTCCTTCTTGGGCCGGGTCTTGAAGTGCTTGACCGGCGTCGTCGTGGTCCAGGCGCCGTAGGGCGTCGCCGACGAGCGCTGGATGCCGGTGTTCATATAGGCTTCGTTGTCGTAGCAGACGTAGATGATGTCCTCGTTGCGCTCGGCCGCCCCCGACAGGGCCTGCAGGCCGATGTCGAAGGTGCCGCCGTCGCCGGCCCAGGCCACGACCGTCGTCTCGGTGTCGCCCGTCGCCTCCAGCCCGGCCTTGACGCCCGTCGCCGTCGACGCGGCCGTCTCGAAGGCGCAGTGGTAGATGGGGCAGTCCATCGACGAGTAGGGGTAGGGGCCGTCGATGACGGCCCAGCAGCAGGCCGGGATGCACAGGGCCGTCTTCTGCCCGAGGGCCTTGAGCATGTAGCGCATGGCCAGCGTGGCGCCGCAGCCCTGGCAGGCCAGGTGGCCGCAGGCCATCAGCTCCTCGGGCGGGATGGTCAGGGTCATCTTCTTGTCTTTTTTGGCTTCTTGGCTCATTTCTTCACTCCGATCCAGACGATCTCCTCGCCGGCGCTGTCCTTGGCCGACGCGTCCGCGGCCACTTCCTTGAACGAGTCCACGGTGATGTCGCGGCCGCCCAGCCCGGCGATGTAGCCGAAGAGCGGGGGCATGCCGGGGCGCCCGTACAGGGCCGACTTGACCTCCTGGTAGAAGATGCCGCCGGCGCCGTACGAGCAGTTGCGGTCGACGACGGCCGCCTTCTTGACCCGGCCCAGGACCTCCCGGACGGCGTCGAAGGGGAAGGGCCGGAAGACCTTGATGCGCAGGTTGCCGGCCTTGACGCCGGAGGCCCGCAGGTCGTCGACGGCGGCCCGGGCCGTGTAGCCGGCCGTGCCCGAGGTGACGAAGACGAACTCGGCGTCGTCGCACTCATAGGCGTCGACCAGGCCGAGGTGGCGGCCGAAGAGCTTCTCGTACTCGCGGCCCGTCTCCTCGATCAGGGCCGGGGCCTTCTCCATGTCCTTCTGGAGGCGGTAGCGGAGCTCCATGTAGTGCTCCGAGCCGGTCAGCCCGCCGAAGGCCCGCGGATCGGCCGGGGTCAGCTTGATCTCCGGCTTGAACGGCGGCAGGTACTTGTCGACCAGGGCCTGATCGGGGACGTCGACGACCTCGTAGGTGTGGGACAGGGCGAAAGCGTCGAGGATGACCATGGACGGGATCATCAGGGCCTCGCTGACCTTGAAGGCCTGGACGACCGTGTCCACGACCTCCTGGTTCGAGGCGCAGTAGAACTGCATCCAGCCCGTGTCCCGCTGCGACAGGCTGTCGTTCTGGTCGGTCCAGATCGACCAGCCCGGGGCCATGGACCGGTTGATCTCGCCCATGACGATGGGGTGGCGCCCGCCGGCCGCCCAGTGGAGCATCTCGTGCATGAGGGCCAGGCCCTGGGACGAGGTGGCCGTGAACGAGCGGGCCCCGGCGACCGACGAGCCGATGCAGGCGGCCATGGCCGAGTGCTCGGACTCGACCTTGATGAACTGGGCGTCGAGGGTTCCGTCGGCGCACATCTCGCTCAGGAGCTCGACGACCTGGGTCTGCGGCGTGATGGGGTAGGCCGCGATGACCTGCGAACGGGACAGCATGGCCCCGTACGACAGGGCGTGGTTGCCCATGATGACTTTCTTCATTTCCGCTCCTCCACCATGACGATGCACTTCGACGGGCATTCCTCGGCGCAGATGCCGCAGCCCTTGCAGTAGTCGTAGTCGACGACGGGCCACTCGTCGACGATGTCGATCGAGGGCTCGGGGCAGAACTTCCAGCAGATGCCGCACTTGATGCACTTGGCGAGGTCGATCTCCGGGCGGATGTTGCGCCAGGCGCCGGTCAGGTTGTGGGTCTGGCTGCCGACCGAGCAGATCATGAGCGGCATGTCCTCGGCCGACTTGAAGACGATCTTTTTGGCTTTCTTTTCCCTCATCGGTCCTCTCCTCAGGCCCGCTCGAAGGCCTCGCGGGCGGCCAGGACGTTGTCCTCGGGCTTGATGCCGATGCCGTCGCGGATGGCCGCGGCCAGCGACTCGAATTTGGCGGCGTCGAAGATCTTGATGACGGCGCCGGCGATGGCCGTGTTGACGATCGGGGCGGCCAGGCTGCCCAGCTTGTGCTTGACGGCGATCTCCGTGGCGTTGACCGTCCGGACCCGGAACTTGCCGTGGAACGGGAAGTCCTCGGGGCGGCGGTCGCTGTTGATGACGATGGTCCCGCCGGGCTTCAGGCCGTCGGTGATGTCGATGGCCTCGACCAGGGTGGGGTCGACGACGACGACGTGGTCGGGCGTGTAGATGCGGCTCTTGTCGTAGATGGGCTTGTCGTCGATGCGGATGAAGGCGACGACCGGCGAGCCGCGCCGCTCGACGCCGAACTCGGGATAGGCTTGGACCCAGTTGCCCTCCTTGGCGATGGCGTCGGCCAGGATCTTGGAGGCGACGACGGTCCCCTGACCGCCGCGGCCGTGGAAACGGATTTCGACCATGTGCCTCTCCTTGTCGGTCTGGGATGAAGGGCTATTATATGCCCGAAACCGGCGCAAGGGAAGGCCCGGCCGCGGGCCGTGCCGCGCGCCGCCCGGAGGGCGTTAGAGGTTGACGGCGCCGAAGGTGTCGCCCCGGTCGACGTCGCCCGTCTCGAGCCCCAGGCGGAACCAGCGGGCCCTCTGCTCGGACGTGCCGTGGGTGAACGAATCCGGGACGACGTAACCCTGGGTCTGCCTCATGATGCGGTCGTCGCCGACGGCGCTGGCCGCGTTCAGGCCCTCCTCGATGTCGCCGGATTCGAGGAAGCCCGCCTCCCGGCCGGCGTAGTGGGCCCAGATCCCGGCCAGGAAGTCGGCCTGCAGCTCCATGCGGACCATGAGCCGGTTGAAGTCCCGCTCGCTGAGGCGGCCCCGCTGGGCCATGACCTGGTCGTTGATGCCGAGCAGGTTCTGGACGTGGTGGCCGACCTCGTGGGCCAGGACGTAGGCCATGGCGAAATCGCCCTCGGCCCGCAACTGGCGCTGCATGTCCTCGAGGAAGGCCAGGTCGATGTAGACCTTGGAATCGCCGGGGCAGTAGAACGGCCCCACGGAAGACCCGGCGGTGCCGCAGGCCGAATCGACGGCGCCCGAGAACAGGACGAGCTTGGGCTCGACGTAGGTCCGGCCCATCTCCCGGAACCGCTCCCGCCAGACGTCCTCGACGCTGGCCAGGACGGTGGCGATGAAGTCGCCCATCTCCTTGTCCCTCGCGCTGAGGGGTTGGCCCGCGCCCGTCGCGGCCGGTTGGTCGATCTGGAGCGATTGGGTCAGTTCGCCCGGGTTGCCGCCGAGCAGGAAGTAGAGGATGGCGACGACGATGCCCAGACCGCCCACGCCGCCGCCGATCTTGAGTCCCCGGCCGGCCCCGCCGGCGCCGCGCAGGTCCTCGACGTTATCGCTTTTTCTGCGGCCTTGCCATCTCATGGTCCCCTCCTCATCGATCATCGATTGGGGTCAAACCTACTTTTTATCACTTTCAGACAAAAATGTCGGAAAGTGATAAAAAGTAGGTTTGACCCCATCTTATCGCGCCCGCTGGGCGCCGTAAAGCTTCTTCAGGAGGACCGCGTCGCCCTCGAGATTGGGGCTCTCGCAGATGATCGTCCCCTCGACGCCGAGGTCGCGCAGGACCTGGAGCCACTCCTCGGTGCGGAACGCCGTCTCCTCGAGATTGAGGTGGCGGATCTCGCCCTTGTCGCCGTACTGGATGCCGGCGATGTGGACGTGGACGTCCCGGAGGGCCCGCGGCCCGAGCTTGCGGGCCACCTTGGCCCAGACGCGGTGGAACTCGTCGTAGCCGTTGATCTTGCCCTCGCGGGCGTAGAGGTGGGAGAAGTCGAGGCAGGGCTTGAGCCCGTCGACCTCCCGGCACAGGCCCAGGACCTCGTCGAGGGAGCCGAACTGGGAGCGCTTGCCCATGGTCTCGACGCGCAGGGCGATCGACAGTCGCTCGGCCCGGACGATGGACATCACCGTCCGCATCTCCGCCTTGACCTCCTCGTAGGCCTTCTCCGGCGCGTCGGCGCCGTAGAACGCGGCGTGGAAGACGACGCTCGCCGCGCCGCAGGCCTCGCCGACGCGGGCCGTCTTGAGCAGCCGCTCCTGGCTGGCCAGGCGCTTGCCGGGGTCGGCCGAGTTGAGGTTGATGAAGTAAGGGGCGTGGACGCTCAGCCGGACGTCCGCGGCCCGGGCCGCCTCGCGGACCTTGGCGGCCGTGTCGAGGCCCATCTTGACGCCCTGGACGAACTCCAGCTCGAGGGCGTCCAGGCCGAGCTCCCGGATGCGGGCGATGCCGGCCAGGCTGGAGTCGTCGGCCGACGAGAAGGGGACCCCGGCCGTGCCGAAGCGCAGGCCCCTAGGCGCAGTCGCCATCGGCCTTTCCTCCCGAGCCGAGGAACTCGCCGACGATCCTCATGGCGCAGAACTCGCCGCACATCGAGCAGGCCTTCGACCGCGACCGCCGCCGCTTGCGGACGGCGGCGAACTTGTCCGGGTCGATGGCCAGTTTCCTTTGCGTCTCCCAGTCGAGGCGCTTGCGGGCCCGGGCCAGCGCGAGGTCGCGGGCCAGCGCCCCGGGCACGCCCTTGACGATGTCGGCCGCGTGGGCGGCGATCCTCGAGGCGATGAGCCCCTCGCGGACGTCGTCGTCCGTGGGCAGGCCCAGGTGCTCGGCAGGCGTGACGTAGCACAGGAAATCGGCCCCGGCCGCGGCCGCGACGGCGCCGCCGATGGCCGAGACGATGTGGTCGTAGCCCGGGGCGATGTCGGTGACGAGCGGCCCGAGAACGTAGAAGGGCGCGCCGTGGCAGACCCTCTTTTCCAGGCGCATGTTCATCTCGACCTGGTCGAGCGGGACGTGGCCCGGGCCCTCGACCATGACCTGGACGCCGGCGTCCCAGGCCCGCTCGACGAGCTCGCCGAGGGTCAGGAGCTCCTCGATCTGGGGCCGGTCGGTGGCGTCCAGGATGGAGCCCGGCCGCAGCCCGTCGCCCAGGCTCAGGGTGATGTCGTGCTTCCGGGCGATCGCGAGCAGGCGGTCGAAACCGGCGTGGAAGGGGTTCTCCTTCCCGTTGTGGAGCATCCAGGCCAGGTGGAAGGCGCCGCCCCGGGAGACGACGTCGGCGACCCGGCCCTGGCGCTTGAGGCGCTCGATGGCCTTGAGGGTCAGCCCGGCGTGGACGGTCATGAAGTCGACGCCCTCGCGGGCCTGCGACTCCACGGCCTCGAAAAGCTCCGCCTCGGTCATGTCGACGATCGAGTCCCCGCGGTCCAGGGTCTTGACCGCGGCCTGGTAGATGGGCACCGTCCCCAGCGGGACGGGCGTCCGGGCCAGGATGGCCCTGCGGATGCGGCGCAGGTCGCCGCCCGTGCTCAGGTCCATCAGGGCGTCGGCGCCGTGGGCCAGGCTGATGCGGACCTTGCGCAGCTCGTCGGCCAGGCGCGGGAAGTCGCGCGAGGTGCCGAGGTTGACGTTGACCTTGGTCCGCAGTCCCTGCCCGATGGCGGCCGGCCGGCCCGGGGCGTGGGCGGGATTGAAGGGGATGACGGCGAGGCCCCGCCCGACGAGCCCGGCCAGGCGGTCCGGGGCCAGGCCCTCGGCCGCGGCGGCCTTCTTCAGGGCCGGGGAGAGGCGTCCTTGGCGCGCGAGTTCGAGCTGTGTCATGGCGACGGGTGTCCTCCGAACGAGACGGGAGTACGAGTATAAAGGACGGTCCGGAGAGTGTCAAGGAACCGGACGGCGGCCGGGGGCTAACCCGGCCCTTTATTCCCTCACCCCTAAGGGTCACCTCCAAGGGTGGTTTTTCACCCCCGGATTCATCCGGCCGGACGATTGCCGCCCAGGGGGGCCCCGCCATATGATGGACCCGCCATGAGACGCCGCGCTCCCTTCACCCTTCCCGCCGGTCTTCCGGGCGGGACCGGAGCGCCCCGTCGCCCGCGTTAGCCGGTAGAACGACCCCGCAACCCGCCGCGAGGAGCGGCGTTCTATCCAACGGCGGTAGCCTGCCGCGAAAAGTCTAGCCTCATGCCCACCGACGTCCGCAACGCCCGGCTCGTCCGGAACACGGCCCTGAACCTCGCCGGGCTGGCCCTGCCCCTGGCCGTCGGCTTTTTCTCCATCCCCCTCGTCGTTCGGGCCCTGGGCAACGACCGCTTCGGCATCCTGGCCCTGGTCTGGGTCGTCTTCGGCTATTTCGGCCTGTTCGACCTCGGCCTCGGCCGGACGGCGACCCGGGCTATCGCCGACGCCTTGGGCCGCGGCGACACGGCCCGGTTGCCGGCGACGCTCTGGACGACGGTCCACCTCCAGGCCGGGCTCGGCCTCCTGGCCGCCGTCCTGTCCCACCTGGCGGCGCCCCTGATCGCCGGCCGCGTCCTCAACATCCCCGCGGGCTTCGAGCGCGAGACGGTCCTGACCCTGCGGCTGGTCGGTTGGTCCCTGCCGGTCATGTTCGTGGCCTCTTCCTTCCGCGGCGCCCTCGAGGCCGCCCAGCGGTTCGACCTGGTCAACGCGGTCAAGGTCCCGACGAACGTCCTGTTCTACCTGCTGCCCCTCGCCGGTACCCTCCTCGGCTACGATCTGCCTGGCATCGTCGTCCTGCTCGTCCTGTCGCGCGTGGCCGCCCTGGCCGCCTGGGCCGTCCTGGCCCTGCGGGTCCTGCCCGAGCTGCGGACCCGGCCCGCCGTCCGCCGCGACCTCGTCCGGCCGCTCTTCGCCTTCAGCGGCTGGCTCGGGCTGTCGAGCGTCCTGTACGCCGTGACCTCCTCGATGGATCGGCTCGTCATCGGCTCCCTCATCACCGTGGCGGCCGTCGCCTTCTACAGCGCGCCCTTCGAGGCCATCAACCGGATCGGGGTCGTCCCCGCCAGCCTGTCCATGGTCCTGTTCCCGGCCTTCTCCTATCTCGACGCCGGCGGCCGCCGCCGCGAGCTCGAGGCCCTGTTCGCCCGCTCCGTCAAGTTCCTGCTCCTGTCGACCGGCCCCGTCTTCGTCGTCCTGATCTTCTTCGCCCGGCCCCTGCTGCGGCTGTGGCTGGGCGCGGACTTCGCCGCCGAGAGCGCCTTCGCCGTCCGCGTCCTGGCGGCCGGCTTCCTGGTCAACACAGTCGTCGCCGTGCCCAACAATTACCTCATCGGCATCGGCCGGGTCGACGTGGCCCCGAAGTACCAGGCCGCCGAGCTCGTCCTCTTCACGGCCGCGACCTGGGCCGGGGCCAAGCTGGCCGGGATCGACGGCGTGGCCGCCGTCGCGGCCGTCCGCCTGGCCGCCTTCTCGATCTTCCTCCTGGCCGTCTCGTTCACGGCCGGCGGCGTGCCCTTCGGCTACGTCTGGAAGAACGGCTTCGCGGGCGTTCTCGCGGCCTTGGCCCTGCTCGCGGCCGGACTGGCCGCCTCGACCGCCCTCGGCGGCGGCGTGTGGGGCGCCGGCGCGCTCCTGGCTGTTTTCGCGGCGGCCGCCTGGGCCCGCGTCCTCACGGCGGACGAGCGGGCCTTCCTGGCCGGCCTGCTGAAACGCCCGCGCCCGAGCCCGGAGGCGGCCGCGTGAAGCCCCGCGTCGCCGTCGTCCATCCGGGCCTCGTCCCCGGCGGCGGCTCCGAGGCCTGCGCGATGTGGACCGTCCAGGCCCTGAGGCCCGATCACGATGTCACCCTCGTCACGACCGGCCGGCCCGACCTGGCCGCCCTCGACCGCAGCTGCGGCACGGCGCTCGCCGGGACCGGCCTCGAGGTCGTCGCGGTCGCCCCGCCGCCCGGCGCGCGGACGCGCTTCGACGCTCTTCGCAGCTTCCGCCTGGCCCGCTACTGCCGCCGCCGCGCGCCCGAGTTCGAGGTCATGATCTCGACCTACAACGTCATGGACTTCGGCCGTCCCGGCATCCAGAGGATCGCCGACTTCTCCTTCGACGACGCCCTGCGCCGCGAGCTCCACGCCGGGGCCGCCGGGGGATTCGGCCACCGCGCCTCGCCCGCCCGGTCGCTCTACTTGGCCCTGGCCCGGGCCCTGTCGGGCGGGAGGCGCGACGGCTGGAGGCGCAACCGCACCGTGGCCAATTCCGAGTGGACCCGGCGCCTGTTCGAAGCGCGCTTCGGCCTCACCGCCTCGGTCGTCTATCCGCCCGTGGCCGCGCCGCCGTCGCCGCCGCCCGGGCCGTGGGCGGACCGCGAGGACGGCTTCGTCGTCATGGGCCGGCTGGTGCCGGAGAAGGGCCTCGACCTCGTCGTCGACATCCTGGCCCGGGTCCGGGAGACGCGCCCCGTCCACCTCCACGTCCTCGGCCGCGAGGTCCGGCCCGCCTACACCCGGGCCGTCCGGGCCCTCCGCCGCCGCCACGGCGACTGGATCGGGCTCGAGGGGCCGGTCTACGGCGAGGCCAAGGCCGCGTTCCTTTCCGGCCACAAGTACGGCCTGTCGGGCTGCCGCAACGAGGCCTTCGGCCTGGCCGTGGCCGAGATGGTCAAGGCCGGGGCCGTCGTCTGGGTGCCCGACGGCGGCGGCCAGACCGAGATCGTCGCCCACCCGGACCTCGTCTATCGCGACGCGGCCGGCGCCGCCGCCGCCATCCGGTCCGCGCTCGAGAGCCCGGAGCGGCTGTCCGCGCTGCGGGACCATCTCGGCGGCCGCGCGGCCGCCTTCTCGGCGGACCGCTTCGCCGCCGGCATGCGCGAGGTCGTCGCGGACTTCCTGAAGGACGCCCATGCCCGCGCCTAGCCGGATCGCCTTCGTGGTCGCGACCAAGGACCGTCCCGACGAGCTGCGGCGCCTGTGGGCGAGCCTCCTCGCCCAGACCCGCGTCCCCGACGAGGTCGTCGTCGTCGACGCCGGCCGCCGGGCCACGCCGCGCCTTCCCGCCGGGCCCGCCGCCCCGGTCCTGCGGCTCGTCCGCACTCCCGTCGCCTCGGCCGCCCGCCAGCGCAACCTCGGCCTCGACGCCGTCGGGCCGGACGCGACGCTCGTCGGCTTCCTCGACGACGACGCCGTCCTCGAGCCGGCCGCCGTCGAGGAGATGGTCCGGTTCTTCGAGACCGCCGGCCCCGAGGTCGGCGGGGCCGCGTTCAATCAGGCCGACCATCCGCCCCTCGAATGGCCGCAGCTCAAGACCTCGCCGCTGGCCGCCTCGCTCGGCCTCTACGACCGCCGGCGCGGCGCGGTCACGGCCTCGGGCTTCCAGACCCTCATCGGCCCGGTCGACCGCACGACCTGGACCGAGTGGCTGCCGACCACGGCCTCGGTCTGGCGGCGCGACATCGTCCGGGCCTTCCGCTTCGACGAGTGGTACGCCGGCTACAGCTACCTCGAGGACCTCGACTTCAGCTACCGCGTCGGCCGGACCGCCCGCCTGGCCGTCGTCGCCGGCGCGCGCTACCTCCACCTGCAGGCCCCCGGCGGCCGGGGCGGGGGATACGCCTTCGGCGTCCGCGAGGTCCTCAACCGGGTCCACTTCGTCCGCAAGCACGAAGAGCTGTCCCTGACGAAGTGCCGGACCGCCCTGGCCCTGCGGCTGGCGATGAGCTTGGCCCTGGCCGTCCGCGACGGCCGGACGGCGTATTTCTCCCGGGCCTTCGGCAACGCCGTCGGCCTGGTCATGTCCCTGTTGTGAGAACGTGACGACGATGCCCCTCCTCTCGCTGATCATGCCCGTGAAGGACGGGGCGGCCTATGTCGAGGCGGCCGTCGGCAGCCTCCGGGCCCAGCCCCTCCGGGACTGGGAGCTCGTCGTCGTCGATGACGGCTCGAGGGACGACACGGCCCGGCTTGTCGCGGCCCTGGCCGCGGCCGACCGGCGGGTCCGCCTCGCGGCCAGCCCCGGGAGCGGCCAGGTCCAAGCCATCAATCACGGCTTCGGCCTGTGCGGCGGCGACTTCGTCAAGGTCATGGATGCCGACGACCTCCTGGCCCCGGGCTTCTCCGCGGCCTGGCCGCTGCTCGCCGCCGAGGAGGCCTCCTACCACGACGCCCTCCTTCTCGACGACGGCGAGGGCCGGCCGGGCCGCCTGCGCGTCGGCCCGCGCTTCCGGGACATGGACCTCGAGACCTCGCTCCGCCGCATCCGCGTCTCGCCGCCGCGCTGGTCCTGGACCCTGTCCCGCCGCGTCGCCGCGCGCGTCCTGCCGCTGCCCGAGGGCCTGCCGACGCCGCACGAGGACGTCTTCATCGGCCTGGCCGTCAAGAAGGCGGCCCGCGTCGCCTACGTGCCGCGGCCGCTCTACGTCTATCGCCAGCACCCCGGGCAGTTCTACGGCGGGCTGTTCAACCATTCCGCCGCGGCCGTGGCCCGGCGGGCCAAGGCCATGACGGGCATCATCGACTTTGTGGCCCGGAGCGAGATCGTCCGCGGCGTCGCCGGCGCCGACGGGCTGTTGGCCGGGCCGCAGGCCTACTTCGAGCTGCTCGGCCGCGAGCGCGTGTCGTGGGGCGACCTCGCCCGGGCCCCGCTCGGCTGGGCCGACAAGGCCCGCGCGGCCGTCATCCGCAAGGCCCCGGGCCTGGCCTCGCGGCTGTCGCGCTGGCGGGCGACGGGAGGCCGGACGTGAGCGCGCGGCGGCCCAAGGTCCTGGTCTCGGCCTACGCCTGCCATCCGAGCCCGGCCTCGGCCCATTTCCCGGGCGAGGCCATCCTGGGCTGGTCGCTGGCCCGGGAGATCGCCCGCTTCGCCGACATGCGGCTCATCACCTGGGCCTTCAACCGCGACGGCGTCGAGGGCGCGCTCGCGGACGGCGAGGGCCGGCCCGCGGCCGTCCACTACGTCGCCCTGCCGGACGGCCTCCACCGGGCCCTGCGCGACCGCCACTACGGCGTCCGCTTCGATTATTTCCTGTGGCAGCGGCAGGCCGCCCGCCTGGCCCGGCGCCTGGCCGCGGCCGAGCGCTTCGACCTCTTCCACCAGATCACCTTCTCCAACGACTGGATGCCGAGCTTCATCGCCCCCTCGTTCCCGGGGCCCTTCGTCTGGGGCCCCATCGGCGGCGGGCAGCGCGTCCCGGCGCCCCTCCTGCGCACCCTGGCCCCGCGCGAGCGCCGCCAGGAGCGGGCCCGGACCTTCCTGCAGAACGTCTGGCGGGCCACGCCGGCCCGCCGGCGCACGGCCCGCAAGGCCTCGGCCATCCTCGTTTGCAACGCCGAGACCGGGGGCGTCCTGGCCCGCTACGCGGACCGGATCGTCGACTTTCCCGTCAACGGCATCCGCCGCGAGGACGTCCTCGACGGCCCCGTGCCGGCCGCGGCCGGCGACCGACTGCGCCTGCTCTACGTCGGCCGGTTCGACGCCATCAAGGGCCTGCCGCTGGCCCTCGAGGCCCTGCGGATCCTCGACCGGGTCGGCCCGCCGGTGACGCTCGAGCTCGTCGGCGAGGGCCCCGAACGGCCCCGCCTCGAAGCCCTGGCCGCGCGACTGGGCGTCTCCGGCCGCCTCGTCTGGACGCCCTGGAGCCCGCGGCAAGAGATCTTCGCCAAGATGCGCCGCAGCGACGTCTTCCTCTTCCCCTCCCTGCGCGACGGGGGAGGGGCGGTCGTCGTCGAGGCCATGGCCTCGGGGTTGCCGGTCGTCTGCCTCGACGTCGGCGGGCCCGGCTTCCACGTCCGGGACGACCGGGGCTTCAAGGTCCCGCCCGGGCCGCCGGACGCCGTGGCCGCGGCGTTGGCCGGCGTTCTCGGCCGATTCCGCGCCGAGCCCGCCCTCCGGGCCCGGCTGGGCGCGGCCGCCCGCGACCGGGCCGCCGCCTACTACGCGTGGGACCGCCTCGGCGAGCGGCTGCGCGCGATCTACGCGGACGTCCTGGCCGGGGCGCCGCCGCGGCGGGAGGAGCGAACGTGACCGCTTCGCTCGCCCTGTGGCTGATGGCCTGGGCCGGCGTCTTCACCGGCCTCTACAACCTCGTGCCCCTGCCTTCGGTCAACGATCCCCTGGCCGTCTTCCAGGCCGTCCGGGCCGTGCTGCCGCCCGCGGCCGCCTACATCGCGCTGCTTTGGGCGATAGCCACCCGGTCCCGCTTCCGGTTCGGGACGACGACGCTCGGCCTCCTCGTCGGCTACGCCGTCCTCGGCCTGATCGCCTCAGTGGCCCTGTCGCCCGACGTCGCCACGTCGCTCTATTGGGGCCTGGCCTACCTGGCCCCGCTGGCCGTGGCCTGGTTCGTCATCGAGCGGCCGGAGCCCCTGTCCGCCCTGAGGTCCATCCTGCGGCTGAACGCGGCCGTCGTCATCGGGCTGCTCCTCGCGGTCCTGCCCGAGGCCGTCCGCTTCGGTTTCGGCACCTCGACGCGGTTCGAGGTCTACCGCATGCCCTTCGGGCTCGGCGACGTCCGGGCCAACGGCGTCGGCCGCTACGCCGTCGTCGTCCTCATCGTCGCCGGCGTCTCGCTGGTGACCTCGGCCTCGAAGAAGCGCTGGCTGTGGCTGCCCCTGGCCGTGCCCTCGCTCTTCGTCCTCATGCAGACCCAGTCCCGTTCGTCCCTGCTCGGCCTGGCCGTGGCCGGCATGCTCTTCGTCCTCGTCCGGGGCGTCAACCTGCGCTTCCTCGTGGCCGGGCCGGTGGCGGCCTGGGCCATCTGGACCTCGGGCGTGGCCTGGCGGGCCCGCGGCGCCTGGAGCTCGCTCGTCTTCCTGACCGGCCGCGAGAACACCTGGAACAAGGGGCTGGCCAAGATCGGCGAGTCGCCCGTCTTCGGCTGGGGCTTCCACGCCGACCGGCTCCTGCTCGACGCCGAGCACATGCACAACTCCTATCTCCATGCCGCCATCCAGGCCGGACTCCCCGGCGCCCTGTTCTTCGCCGCCGGCGTCGCCGTCCTGTGGCTGTTCCTGTGGCGGGGCGGCGTCCTGCGGCGGATCCGGGCGGCCGCGCCGGCCGACCAGGCCCTGCTCATGCAGTCCGTCCTCCTGCTCGGCTTCCTGACCGCCCGGAGCTTCTTCGAGTCGACGGCCGCGTTCTACGGCGTCGACCTGCTCCTGTTCGTGCCGGCCGTCGCCTACGTCTACGAGTGGGCCCTGGAGAACCCCGAAGAGGGGACGGAGGAGGCGGCGTGAAGGTCTTCCTCCACACGATGTACTACCTGCCGGACTTCGGCAGCGCGCCCGTGCTCATGGACGAGCTGGCCCGCGCCCTCGCCGCCGCCGGCCACGAGGTCGAGGTCGTGACGACCCTGCCCCGCGACCGCGGCGAAGCTTTCCGCGGCCTCGCCTATTCGCGGCGCCGGGCGGGGCGCCTGACCGTCAAGCGCTTCTGGACCAACACGGGCTCCGGCCCGCTCGGGCGCCTTCTGGCTTGGCACGTCTACACGGCCGGGGCCCTGCTCAACCTCCTGGCCGTGCGCAAGGGCGACGTCCTCGTCCTGAGGACGCCGCCCCTGCAGCTCGGCCTGCCGGCCTTCTTCGCCAAGGCCCTGCGCGGGGCCAAGGTGCTCGTCAACGTCCAGGACATCCATCCCGACCTGGCCATCGAGTCCGGCATCCTGCGCGACCCGGCCGGCATCCGCTTCGCCAAGGCCCTGGAGAAATGGGTCTACGGGCTGGCCGACCGGATCGCCGTCATCGGCGACGGCTTCGCCCGGAACCTCCGGGGCAAGGGCGTCCCGGAGGCCAAGCTGGCCGTGCTGCCGAACTGGGTGGACACGGACGTCCTGGCCCCCCGGCCCAAGGACAATCCCGTCTCCCGCCGCCTCGGCCTCGACGGCCGGTTCGTGGTCATGTATTCGGGGACGCTCAGCATCAGCAGCGACCGGACCCTCGGCCGGGCCCTCGAGGCGGCCGCGCTCCTGGCCGACGTGCCCGATCTCGTCTTGGCCCTGGTCGGGGAGGGACTGCGGAAAGAGGCCCTGCAAGAGAAGGCCGCCGCGCTGGGTCTGGCCAACGTCCGCTTCCTGCCCTTCGTGCCCTACGCCGAGCTCCCCGACCTCCTGGCCGCCGCCGACGTCCTGCTCGTGCCGCTCGACCGGTCCAAGTCGGACCTGTCCGTGCCCTCGAAGCTCTACACGTACCTGGCCGCCGGACGGCCCGTCCTGGGGCTGGCCGCGCCGGGCTCGGAGGTCGAGACCGTCCTCGTCGAGAACGACTGCGGCCTGGCCGCGCCGCCCGACGACGCCGCGGCCGTGGCCGCGGCCGTCCGGGCCCTGGCCGCCTCGCCCGAGCGCCGCCGCGAGCTCGGCGTCAACGCCCGGGACTACGCCGTTCGACGCGTCTCGCGCCGGGCGGTCCTGGCCCGCTACGACGCCCTGTTGAGGTCCATGGTATCCTAGGGAACGGCCATGACGCGCGCCCGCAAATTCCTCCTCTACGGCCTGCCGCCGCTCCTGTGGATGGCCTTCATCTTCCCGGTCGGCAACCGGGCCTTCGCCTCGAGCCGCATCTACGAGATCTTCGCCGCGGTCTTCCGCTGGCTCGCGCCGGCGGCTTCCGAGGCCGCTCTCGGCGCGGCCTACATCGTCTTCCGCAAGTCCCTCCACTTCGTCGAGTACGGCTTCCTCGTCCTGCTCCTCTACCGGGCCTTCCGGGGCGGGCGGGGGCCGCTGTGGTCGAAGCGGGCCGCCGCCCGGGCCGCGGCCGGGGCCGTCGCCTACGGCTTCCTCGACGAGTTCCTGCAGTCCTTCGTGCCCAACCGCTACGGCAGCCCGCTCGACTGGGCCGTCGACACGGCCGGCATCCTGGCCGCCCTGGCCCTGGTGGCGTGGACCGGGCGCCGGCGGGCCGCCGATCCCGGCAGCCGGGCCGGCCGGTGCCTGTTCCTCAAGCGGCCGTTCGACATCGCCCTGTCGGCGTTCGGGCTCCTCGTGTCGGCGCCCCTATGGGCCGCGATCGCCGCCGCCGTCAAGATCGAGGACGGCGGCCCCGTCTTCTACGCCCAGGAGCGCGTCGGCCGGGGCGGGCGGACCTTCCGGGCCCTCAAGTTCCGGTCCATGGTCGTCGGGGCCGAGGCGGGGCGCGGGCCGGTCCAGGCCGTCGCCCGCGACCCGCGGGTGACCCGCGTCGGCCGTCTCCTGCGGGCCACGGCCATGGACGAGCTGCCCCAACTCGTCAACATCCTCATGGGCGACATGAGCTTCGTCGGGCCGCGGGCCCTGCGGCCGAACGAGAAAGAGGTCAACGGGGACGGCCGGGCGGCCGACCTGGCCTCCTTCCCCGGCTACGCCGCCCGCCATGCCGTCCGGCCGGGGCTGACCGGCCTGGCCCAGGTCTACCTGCCTGGGGAGGCGCCCCGGCGCCGCAAGTTCCGCTACGACCTCCTCTATATAAGGCGCATGAGCTTCTGGACCGACCTGGCCCTGATGGCCCTGTCGTTCGGCATCACCTTCCGGGGGAAATGGGAATCCCGGGAGCCCAAGGTATAGAATGGGAGCGATGAAGACCGCGGACGTCGTCGTCGTCGGGGCCGGCCCGAGCGGGCTGAGGACCGCCGCCCGCCTGGCCGCGTCCGGCCTCCGCGTCCGGGTCCTGGAGCGCAAGCCCCGGGCCGGGGCCGGCGTCCTCTGCACCGGCATCGTCGGCCTCGAGATCTTCGACGACTTCGGCCTCGACCGCGGCCCCGTCGTCGAGGAGCTGCGGACCGTGCGCCTGGTCTCGCCGCGGGCGACCGAGCTGCTCTACGAGCATCCCCGGCCCTTCGCCGCGGTCGTCGACCGCGAGCGCTTCGACGGGGCCCTGGCCGCGGCCGCGGCCGCGGCCGGCGCGGCCGTGGTCTGCGACACCCGGGTCGAGGACGTCGCCGTCGGCCCGGACGGGGTCGTCCTCACCGCGCGCGACGCCGGCGGCGGCCTCCGCCGCGAGACGGCCGAGGTGGCCGTGCTGGCCACGGGCGTCGACTTCGCCCTGTCCAAGAAGCTGGGCCTGTCGGCGCCCCGCGATTTCCTCAAGGGCGCCCAGGTCGAGTGCGACGCGCCGGGCGCCGCCACGACCACGCTCTTCTTCGGCCGCGACGTCGCCCCGGGCGCCTTCGCCTGGTCCGTCCCCTCGGGCCGGGGCCGGGCCCGCATCGGCGTGCTGACCCAGAAGGACCCCAAGGCCTGCCTCCACCGCCTCCTCGACCGCCATTTCGGCGGCGTCCGCGGCGCGTCCGAGACCCGCGCCGTCCGGACCAAGCCCGTGGCCCAGGGGCTGCTCGCCCGCACGGCCGGCGACCGCGTCCTGGCCGTCGGCGAGGCGGCCGGACAGACCAAGACGACGACCGGCGGCGGCATCAGCTACGGGCTGGCCTGCGCCGACCTGGCCGCCAAGACGGTCGTCGAGGCCTTCGGCCGCTCGGACTTCGCCCAGGCCTCCCTCGCGGCCTACGAGCGCCGCTGGAAGGCCCGGCTGCAGAAGGAGATCCTGGTCGGCCAGTACACCCGGCGGATGTGCGCCCGCCTCAGCGACGGCCGCATCGAGAGCCTGTTCCAGCTGGCCCGGACCGACGGCATCGTCCCCATCATCCGCGAACGGGCCGACTTCGACTGGCACAGCGGCCTCATCTTCGCCCTGCTCCAGAGGCTCTCGTTCATGAGGTTCTTCCGCGACGTCCGGGACCGCCTCGGTCCCTTCAGCGCGTCCTGATCGTTCGACCGATGACACACCGCGCCCGGATCACCTTCGGCCTGGCCGTCCTGGCCCTGGCGGCGGCCGTCCGCCTCGAAGCCCAGGCCTACCGGACCTTCCGCGAGGAGTCCGACGCCGTCCGCGAGTCGGCCCGTCTCCGCGTCGGGCCCCTGCGCCTGCGGCCCCTGTTCCGGCTGTCCGAGGCCGGCTACGACTCGAACGTCTATTTCCGGGCCGACGGCGCGGGCGTCGAGGCCGTCGGGGACGTCACGGCGACGCTCGCGCCCGAGGTCAGGGCCCACTGGCTCGTGGGACGGTCCCTCATCCTGACGGCCATCGAGAGCCCCGAATACCTCTTCTACGCCCGGGAGAAGGGCCAGCGGGCCTTCAGCAACAATTTCTCCGGCGGGATGAGGGCCCTGCTTCTCGGCCGCCTCTCGCTCGCGGCCGACTACCACGCCTACTCCCACGTCCGGCGGGGGACGAGCGAGCTCGACCGCCGGGTCCGCGACACCCGGACCGGCGGCGCGGCCCGGCTGTTCTTCGAGACGGCCCGCGGCACGGCCTTCGGGGCGGCGGCCGCCGTCGACGAGATCCGCTATGAGGACCTCGCCGCCGGCGGCGCCGGCGATCCCTACGCCCGGGCCCTCGACCGGCGCGAGACCTCGGCCGCGGCCGAGCTCCACTACCGGGTCTTCACCCGCAGCTCCCTCTTCGCCGCGGCCGGCTGGACGCGCTACGCCTTCGCCGACCCGGCCTCGGCCTGGCGCGACGCCGAGGCCTTCGAGGTCCGCGGCGGCTTCCGCTTCCCGCTCTCCGGACGGGCCCGGGGCGCGGTGGTCGCCGGCTGGAAGTCGTTCCGGCCGGACTCGCCGGAGCGCCGGCCCTTCAGCGGCCTCGTCGCCGCGTCCGAGGTCTATGTCCGTCTCGGCCGCGTCGCCGTCACCGTGGGCTACGACCGCGACAGCGCCTTCTCCTACAACGAGACGGCCTACTACTACGTCGACGGCCGGGGCCGGGCCTCGCTGTCCCTCTACCTGGCCCCGTTCCTGCGGCTCGACGGCGGCGTCCAGTACGGGACCATGGCCTATCCCGAGCCGCAGACGGTCTGGACCGACGGCGGGCCGGTCCTCGTCGAGCGCCGCGAGGACGTCCAGCGGACCTTCTCGGCCGGCCCGGTCGTGCGCCTGGCCGGCTCGGTCGGGCTCGGCCTGACCTACAACTTCTACAAGCGGACGTCCAACGCCCCGGGCTTCGACGTCCGCCGGAACTTCGCCGGAGCGTTCCTGACCTACGAATTCTAGCTTCCGGCCCAAGGAGTCGACCATGTCCCACACGCTACGGACCGCCGGGCTCGTCCTGGCCGCCCTGGCCGCCGGCCTGGCCGCGGCCGCGCCGGCCGCCCAGGAGGCCAGCGCCGAATACAAGATCGGGCCCAAGGACCTGCTGGAGATCAGCGTCCTCGGCGTCGCGGAGATCAACAAGCTCGTCGTCCGCGTCTCCGAGGAGGGCCGCATCACCCTGCCCCTCCTTGGCGAGGTGGGGGTCGGCAACCTGACCAAGTTCGAGGTCGAGAAGAAGCTGGCCCTGCTGGCCGGGGAGAAGATCGTCCTCAAGCCCCAGGTCACCGTCCACATCCTCGAGTACGTCAGCCGCCGCGTCTCCGTCGTCGGGGCCGTGGGCAAGCCCGGGCCCTACGAGCTGCTCGGCCGCCAGACGGTCCTGTCGCTCGTCTCCGAGGCCGGCGGGCTGACCCAGGACGCCGGCGAGGAGATCATCGTCATCCGCCAGCTCCCGGGCGGCGACAGCACGGCCCTGCGCCTGTCCATCGACGGCCTGTTCGTCCAGGGCGATCCCAAGCTCAACGTGGCCCTCGAGCCGGGCGACGTCATCAACGTGCCCGTCGACAAGCCCGTCCCCATCTACGTCTTCGGCCAGGTCCGCAATCCGGGGGCCCTGCAGGTCCGCCGCTCCAGCCTGCCGACCCTGACCCAGGCCATCGCCCAGGCCGGCGGCTTCACCGACCGGGCCAACAAGAAGCGGGTCCAGATCCGGCGCAAGGACGCGGCCGGCAAGGACCTCGAGTTCACGGTCAACGTCCGCAACATCCTCAAGGGCAAGATCAAGGACATCCCGCTCAAGGTCAACGACACGGTCTACGTCCCGGAGAGCCTCCTCTAGCCCGGGCCGTCGGGGAGAACCGCCATGAAAGGTTTCGCCAGCAAGACGGACAGGAAGGAGGCCGACCTCCTCGAATACGCCCGCGTCCTCCTCAAGCGGAAGTGGGTCCTGATCACGTTCGCCGGGGCCCTGGTCGCCGTCGCGGCCGTGGCCTCGTTCACCAAGACGCCGCTCTACCGGGCCACGGCCACCCTGCTCATCGACGAGCCCGGCGCGAGCCTGCTCAACATCCAGGACGTCCTCAACGCCGGGGCCTACTACCGCAACGACTTCATGGGCACCTACTTCAACACCCAGCTCCGGCTCCTGACCAGCCGGTCGCTGGCCGAGCGGGTGGCCAAGAAGCTGGACCTGGCCGCCCGGCCCGAGTTCCGGGCCGCCGCCGCGCCCCGGCGGAGCCTGGCCGGCCGGGTCAAGGACGCCGTGACCTTCCGCTGGCTCTTCGGGGGCGGCGACAAGAAGGACGGCCCCGGCGGGGAAGCGGCCCCGGCCTCCGCCGGCGCCGCGTTCGCCGTCCAGGGCGGCCTGAGCGTGGCCCCCATCCCGGAGACCCGGCTCGTCTACGTCAGCTACGTCTCGACCCACGCCGCGCTGGCCGCCGACGTCGTCAACGCCCTGGTCGAGGAGTTCGTCAGTTTCTCCGTCGAGACCCGTTACGAGGCCACCAAGCAGACCTCGGAGTTCCTGACCGAGCAGGTGGCCCTGCTGCGCGAGGACCTCAAGCGCAAAGAGGAGGACCTCCAGAAGTACGGCACGGAGAAGAACCTCCTCTACCTCAGCGACAACGAGAGCGCCGTCGTCAACAACTTCGCCTCGGTCAACACGGCCCTGACGGAGGCCCAGATCGACCGTTACGCCAAGGAGTCGGCCTACCTCGAGCTCAAGAAGCTCAACGCCGACTCCCTGCCCGAGTCCGTCAACAACCCGACCATCCAGGCCCTGCGGACGACCTACACCCAGGTCAAGTCCGACTACGAGGAGAAGGGCAAGATCTACCGGCCCGACTACCCCGAGATGGTCCAGCTCAAGGCCCGCCTGGACGCCACCCGCAACACCCTCCAGGAGGAGATCCGCAAGGCCGTCGGCACGGCCGAGGCCGAGTACCGGGCCGCCCTCAAGAAGGAGGGCTCCCTCCAGGGCCTGCTCGACGAGCAGCGGGGCGACGTAACGAAGATGAACAAGAACGCCATCTTCTACCACACCCTGCGGACCGAGGTCGAGAACATGCGGACCCTCCTCAGCACCCTGGTCGCCAAGCAGAACGAGATCCAGGTCTCCAGCCAGCTCGGCGGCCTGCGGACGAGCAACATCAAGGTCGTCGACCACGCCCTGGTCCCGCCCGGGCCGTTCACGCCCGACATCAAGCGCAACCTCCTCGTGGCCCTGCTCCTCGGCCTCGTCGGCGGCGTCGGCCTGGTCTTCCTGGTCGAGTCCCTGGACAACACCGTCAAGGGCCCCGAGGACGTCGAGAAGCTCGTCGGCCTGCCCTCGCTCGGAGTCATCCCGTTCCTGACCGCCGACGGCGGCCGCAAGAAGAACGACGTCTACGGCTCCTACCGGAGCTACGGGGACGAGGAGGCCGAGCCCGCGGCGGCGGCCGCGCCGGAGGTCCGCGAGATCGAGCTCATCAACCACCTCTACCCCAAGTTCTCGATCGCCGAGGACTACCGGACCGTGCGGACCTCGATCCTGTTCTCCCACGCCGACGGATCGCCCCGGACGATCTGCTTCACCAGCACCCTGCCCCAGGAGGGCAAGACGGCGACCGTCACCAACCTGGCCGTGTCCTTCGCCCAGCTCGAGGGCAAGGTCCTCATCGTCGACGCCGACCTGCGCAAGCCCCGGCTGAGCCGGATCTTCAACCTGCGCAACGCGCTCGGCCTGAGCAGCTTCCTGGCCGGCAAGAACGGCTTCGACGAGGTCGTCCAGAAGACGAGCATCGAGAACGTCTGGACCATCCCCAGCGGCCCCCATCCGCCCAACCCGGCCGAGCTCCTGAACTCCCGGCGGATGAAGGAGCTGCTGGCCCTGGCCAAGGAGCGCTTCGGCGTCGTCCTGCTCGACACGCCGCCCGTCCTGGCCGTCATCGACCCGGTCATCGTCAGCTCCCTCACCGACGCCACGGTCTTCGTCGTCCGGGCCGGCAAGACGACCCGCAAGCCCCTGGCCCGGGCCGTCGGCGAGGTCCGCAAGGCCAAGGCCGACATCCTCGGCGTCGTCTTCAACGAGGTCCGCATCGGCCGGCAGGGCATCGGCACGCCGTTCTACCACTACTACGAGTACGAGTACGAGTCCGACGGTTCCGCCGCCGACGGCGGACGGAAGGCCGACGGGAAGCCATGAGCCTCAAGGTCCTGGAATACGGGCTCCTGGCCCTGCTCCTGTGGAGCCCCCTGCCGGCCGCCTCGGTCGAGGCCTGGGCCGTGTTCGGCATCGAGCTGGCCGTGGCCGTGCTGGCGGCGGCCTGGGTCCTGGCCGACCCGAAGCCGCGCCTCAATCCCCACCTGCCGCCGCTCCTGAAGAGGACCCGTCCGCTCGCGGCCGCCTTCTTCGGCTTCCTGGCCCTCCAGGTCCTGCCTCTGCCGGTGGCCGCGGTCCGGCTCCTGGCCCCGGCCGCGGTCCGCTTCCGGGAGCTCTACGACCCGGGCTTCGCCGGCCGCCGCTTCACGACCCTGTCGGTCTCGCCGTCGGCGACCGTTCGCGAGGCCCTGTTCCTGGCCTCCCTCTTCCTGCTGGGCTGGCTCGTCCTGCGCGCCGCCGGCCGCGGCCGCCGCATCCGGGCCGTCATCGTCACCCTGGTCGCCTCGGGCGTTTTCCAGGCCCTCTACGGGCTGTACGAGCTGACCCGCTCCGAGCCCCGCCTCCTTTTCTATAAGAAGGTCTTCAGCCCGCACGCGGCCACCGGCACCTTCGTCAACGGCAACCATTTCTCGGGCTATCTGGAGATGATCATCCCGCTGGCCCTGGGCCTGGCCGTGGCCCGCATGAACATGATGACCTTCGGCGTCCAAGGCTTCCGGGAGAAGGTCCGCTTGTGGACCTCCAAGGGCGTCCTGGGCACCGTCCTGCTCTTCGCCGCGGCGGCCGTCATGGCCCTGGCCATCCTGCTGTCGAACTCCCGGTCCGGCGTCGTCGTCCTGGCCTTCACGGTCTTCCTCTTCTTCGGCCTGACCGTCGTCTCCTACAGCCGGCTGGGCTTCCGTCAGCCCTGGGTCGGCCGGGCCATCCGGGCGACCATGCTGGCCGTCACCGTCATGGCCGTCCTGGCCGGCGCCGGCTCGACCGTCCGACGCTTCGCCCTCGACGACATCCTCCACGAGGACCGGCCGCTCTACTGGGCCAACACGGCCGACATGATCGGCGACTTCCCGGTCTTCGGGACCGGCCTGGGCACGTTCGCCTCGGCCTACAACGCCTACGAGACGCGCCAGGGCGGCGACATGGCCCTCATCCACGCCCACAACGAGTACCTCGAGCTGGCCGCCGAGCTCGGCGTGCTCGGGGCGCTCCTCCTACTGGGCGTCGTCCTGTCCCTGGCCGTGCGGGCCTTCCTCGTCTGGCGCGGCAGGCGCAACGCCCAGGCCCGGGCCCTGGCCCTCGGCGGCATCGTCTCGCTCGCCGGGGCCGGCCTGCACGCCTTCACCGACTTCAATCTCCACATCCCGGCCAACATGGTCCTGTTCACCGTCGTCCTGGCCCTGACCGTGGTCATGGCCCACTACCGCAAGAGCTGAGGCCCGCCGTGAAGACCAAGATCCTCCCGCTCGCCGGCCTGGTCCTGCTGGCCGCCCTGCAGGCCGCCGTCGCTTATAACGCCCACCTCGGCTGGACAGGCAAGGCCGCGGTCGCCGGTCCCGAGGCCCGGCTCGCCGTCCTCGGCCGGGCCGACGCCGTCTGGCCCTGGAACGCGGCCGTGGCCGCCGAGCTCGGCCGGGCCTGGTTCGAGGGCGGGGCCGAGGCCCTGGCCGACCCGGCCAAACGCGACACCTATTTCCGGCGCTCCGCCGAGGCCTTCCTCCGCTCCCTGCGGCTCGATCCCGGCGCCCCGGCGGCCCACTTCCACTTCGCCCAGACCCTTCTCTACATGGGCTACCTGGGACTGCCCGCGCCGGCCGACGCGCTCGCCGAGTACGAGCGGGCGGCCCGCCTGGCCGGCCACAACGGCCAGATCCGCTACGAGGTCGGGAGGATCATGGCCGGACTGTGGCCCTCCCTCGAGCCCGAACGCCGGGAGCTCGCCGCCGGCCTTCTGAAAAAGGCCTTGGCCGCGGGCGATCCCGACCGCCTTCTCGGCATCCTCGAGACCTGGCACCTCCAGGGCGGCGACCCCGAGCTCATCGAGCGCGTCCTGCCCGGGGAGGCCGGCTCGCTCCGGACCTACGCCCGGTTCCTGGGGGAGAGGGGCCTGTCGCACGAGGCCCGCCTTACGGCCCTGGCCCGGGCCGAAGCGCTCGACCTGGCCGCGGCCCGGACCGAGCTCGACCGCGGCCGCCGCGAAGCCGAGGCCTTCCGCCCGGCCGAGGCCGCCGCCCGTTACGCCGCCGCGCTCGCGGCCCTCGGCCGGATCCGCTTCTACCAGGACCTCGCGGGGACCGAGCTCTTCGCTCCCGAGGACCACGCCGCGACGGAGCGCGCCGTCCGGCGGGCCCTGGCCATGAGCCGGGTCGAGTCGGCCCGCTCGCTCACGGACGAAGACGGCTCGATCGCCGCCTACCTGGCCGTAGAGGACGATCCCGTGTCGCTCGGCGAGTTCGAGTCCTTCCTCAAGGAGCGCGGCCTGCTGGCCGAGCCGCCGACGGCCGCGGCCCCGTTCAAGGACCTGCGCACGCTGGCCTTCCGCACGGCCCTCGACTTCCGGATGAACCGCTACCGCGACATCGTCCGGACCGGCGACCTGCTCGAGTCGAGCTCGCTCGTCATCGCCCCGGCCGGCCGGGCCGACTACGCGCGCGTCCTGGGGCTGGTCGGCGAGTCGTGCCTCAAGCTCGACTCCGTCTATCAGGCCGAGAGGTTCCTGCTGCGGGCCCTCGAGGTCGGGCCCGGGGACCTCGATCACCTCCTGGCCCTCGAGCGCTGTTACGAGCGGGTCAACGAAGAGGACAAGGCCGCCGCCGTCCGCCGGGAGATCGACCGCCTGGTGAGCCCGGCGTCGATCGACCTCGGCGGGCTCGCGGTGGACAAGGGTAACGTGGAGCCCGTCGCCTTCGTCTCCGACGGCCGCCCCCGGACCGTCCGCCTGGACCTCGTCCCGGCGAACGAGGGAGGGCGGCCCCTGATCTCGATCTTCCTCAACGGCCGGGTCGTTTGGGAAAATATCGGGGACACCGGCTCCGTGAGCCTGTCCCTGCGGCCGCGCCAGGGGAAAAACGTCGTGGCCGTCGCCCCGGTCAGCGAAGCCGTCCGTCTGACCGCCCTAACTTTCGTCGAATGAAACGCTTAGGCCCTTGACTTTTCGGGTCCTAGGCGCCTATCATATCTGTTGCCAAGGAGAAAGCCCATGAGGCGAGGTGCCAAGGTCTTGGTCTCATGGGGATCGGCCCTCGCGCTGGTCCTCGTTCTCGTCCCGCCCGCGCTGCGGTCCCAGGCGCCCGCCGGCGGCGGTCTGGTCGGATTCGTCTACGAGCAGGACGGCTCGACCCCGGTCGCCGGGGCGGTCGTCGTGGTCAAGAACGTCTCGACCGGGGCCGTCACCGAGGCCGGCCGCTCGGACGCGCTGGGCATCTTCCGGGTCCCGGGCCTCGGCCCCGGCCTCTACGCCCTCGGCGTGACCTCGCCGCGCGGCAATTTCAATTCCCAGGACTTTTTCGGCGTCACGGCCGGCAAGACCTCCAAGATCACGGTCGCCCTCAACCCGTACGATTCCGAAGCGGCCGCGGCCGCCGCCGCCGTCATCAAGGAGCAGCGGGACAAGGGCGAGGCCTTCATCGGCAAGGTCGTCAAGTACCTCGCCGACGCCAAGGAGGCCGAGGTCCTGGTCGAGATCGGCCTCATCCAGGCCGAGGACCGCATCCACATCAAAGGCCGGACGACCGACTTCTACCAGGACATGCGCGCCCTCAAGGCCTACGGGGCCAAGGCCAAGCGGGTGACGTCGGGGTACACCGCCGTCATCCGGACCGCCAAGCCCTGCGAGGCCGGCGACTTCGTCTACATCGTCTGCAAGCGGGGCGTGCCGCCGTTCTTCCTGGCGCCGCTCGGCATCGCGGCCATCGTGGCCGGGGCCATCCCGCTCGAAGCGATCTACGACGACATCCACGTCTCGCCCTACCGCATCCGGCACGACGACTGACCCGATCCGCCCCGGACCGCGGTCCGCGCCCGGCGCGGGCCCGGCCTCCCTTCGACACCGTGACAGAGAACCCGCTGGCCCGACTGCTCGTCCTCGGCTCCCGCTTCGCGCCCGGACCGGGGACGGGAGGGGAGGTCCGCCGCTTGGCCGGGGCTGTCCGCGACTGGAACGCGCTCCTCGTCCGGGCCGAGGACGAGGGCGTCGGGCCGCTCCTCTATCGGAACCTTCGCTCCGATCCCGGGGCCGTGCCCGCCGCCGCTCTGGAGGGCCTGCGCCGGAGCTTCCTTCGCAACCTGGCCCGCAACACCGTGCTCTACCGCGAGCTCGAGCTCTTCCTGGCGACGGTCCGCCGCGACGGCCTGCGGGCGGCCCTGACCAAGGGCGCCCGGCTGGCCCTCGACGTCTATCCCGACCCGGCCCTCCGCCCCTTCTGGGACGTCGACTTCGTCGTCCACCCCGCGGATTGGCCGGCCGTGCGCCGCGTCCTCCGCGGCCTCGGCTTCGAAGAGGCGGACGGGGCCCCGGCTTCGGCGGCCGGCGGCGCGGGCCGGGCCCTCGATTGGACCTACTCGCCCTACTTCCGCAAGGGCCCGCTGTTCCTGGAGTTCCACTCCAGCCCGCTCGGCCTCCACTTCCCGGGCCGGGACGAGGACGGCTTCTGGTCGTCGGCCGGGCGCCTGGCCGTCCGCGGCACCGAGGCCCTGGTCCTACCGGCCGAGAACGAGCTCTGCTATCTCTGCGTCCACGCCCTGCAGCACTCCTATGAGCGTCTCGTCTGGCTGGCCGACATCGCCGGCCTGGCCGGGCGGCCCGGCCTCGACTGGGACTGGGTCGTGCGCATCGCCCGCGAGGCCCGCGTCCGCGGCCCCGTCCATCACGGCCTGAGCCTGGCCGGGACGCTCTGGCCCGGCTCCGTCCCCGACCGGGCCCTGGCCGCGCTCCGCCCCGGCCCGGCCGAGTCGGCCGCCCTGCGCCTGCTCTGGCCGCCCGGCGCGACGGCCGCCCGCCGGCGCGCGCCGGCCTGGCCCTATTACATGCCCTCGGTCCTGTCGCTCTGCGAGCGCCGCGACCTCGGGCTCGCCGCCCGGACCCTGAGGGCCATCTTCTTCCCGCCGCGGGCCTGGCTGGCCGCGGCCACGGGCACGCCCGAAAGCTCCCTCCGCCTCTACGGCCGCTATCTCGAGCGCCTGGCCCGGCCGGCCCTGGTCGCCGCCAGGCGGCTGGTGGACCCCCGATGAGCGACCGCCCCGCGATCCTCGCCGAAGGCCTGGTCAAGCGCTACCCCGTCTTCCGGGGCTTTCGCGAGCTCCTCGGCCACCCGTTCGACCGGCGGACGGTCACGGCCCTCGACGGCCTCGATCTCGCGGCCGGGGCCGGCCGCGTCCTCTGCCTCCTCGGGCCGAACGGCGCGGGCAAGACGACGCTGCTCAAGGTCCTGGCCTCGCTCGTGCTGCCCGACGGCGGCCGGGCTTTCGTCGACGGCCGCGACGTCGCGGCCGAGCCGGCCGCCGCCCGGCGGGCCGTGGCCTTCGCGGTCAACGACGAGCGCAGCTTCTACGGCCGGCTGACGGGCCGCCAGAACCTGGAGTTCTTCGGCGCCCTCTACGGCCTGCGGGGCGCCGCCCGCGACCGCCGCGTCGCCGAGGTGCTGGGCCTGGCCGGGCTGGACGAAGCGGCCGGCCTGCGCTTCAACGGCTATTCCTCGGGGATGCGGCAGATGCTGGCCCTGGCCCGGGCCCTGCTGGCGGACGCGCCCATCCTGCTGGCCGACGAGCCGACCCGCTCGCTCGATCCCCAGGCCGCCGACCGCGTCCGGGCCTTTCTGCGCGGCGAGCTGGCCGGCCGGCGGGGCAAGACGATCCTGTGGGCCACGCACGACCTGGCCGAGGCCGCCGGCCAGGCCGACGACATCGCGGTCGTCGCCCGGGGCCGGGTCCGGCTGGCCCGTCCGGCGACGGCGTGGGCCGCGGCGGGACCGGAAGCCCTGCGGCGGGACTACGAGCGGGCCGTCGCGGCGGGGGAGGAGCGGCTGTGAGCGCCCGGCCGCGTCTCGCCGCCCTGCTCGGCGCGTTCCTGCGCCGCGACCTGCGCGAGGCCCTGACCTACAAGCTGTCGTTCGTCTCCTCGGCGGCGGCCATGCTGCTGTCGTCGGCGACGTTCTACTTCGTGGCCAAGCTCGTCCCGGCCGGCGCGCCCGGCCTCGGCCCGTTCGGCGGCGACTACTTCGGCTTCGCCGTGGTCGGCGTGGCCTTCTCGAGCCTGTTGGGCATCTTCCAGGAGGGCCTGCCGGCGGTCCTGCGCGGCGCCCAGGTCTCGGGGACGCTCGAGGCCCTGCTCGTCACGCCCGCCCCCGTCCCGGCTATCCTCTTCGGCTCGTCCCTCTATCCGCTCCTCGTCCAGGTCCTGCGGACGGTCGTCCACCTGGGCGTGGCCGCGGCCCTGTTCGGCCTGTCGTTCGGCCGGATCAACGTCCCGGGATTGGCCGCCGTGGCGGCGCTGACCGTCGTCTGCTTCCTCAGCGTCGGCGTCCTCTCGGCCAGCTTCATCCTGGTCTATAAATCCGGGAACCCCTTCGGCTGGCTGCTGGGCACGGTCTCGGGCCTGTTCGGCGGGGTCGTCTTCCCCGTGGCCCTCCTGCCCGGCTGGCTGCGCTGGATCTCGTCGCTCCTGCCGGTCACCTACGCCCTGGACGGCGTGCGCAAGTGCCTGCTGGCTTCGTCCGGGTTCGCCGACGTCCTGCCCGACGTCGCCGCCCTGGCCGCCTTCGACGCCGTCCTCGTCCCCCTGAGCTGGACCGCCTTCCGCCTGGCCTTGCGCAAGGCCAAGAGGGACGGCACCCTGGCCCAGTTCTGAAAAACACGACATTCTGCTACCATACAGGCGGTCGTCCACGATGCCCATGACCAAGCGAACCGTCCCGCTCGCCCTCCTCGCCGCCGCCCTCGTCGTCCGCGTCGCGTCCGGCGCGGGCCAGGCGCCGCCCGAGGTCCGGGCCCGGGCGGCCGAGCTCATCGCCGCGCTCGAGCGCATCGAGGCCGAAAGCCGTCCCGCCGCCCCCCGTCCCGGCGCGCCGGCCGCGGCGCCGGGCGAGCGCCGGCTGACCTTCACCGAGGCCGAGTTCAACGCCTACGTCGCCTGCCGGCTGGCGGACGCCGACGAGCGCTACGTCAAGTCGGTCGCGCTCAAGCTCCTGGACGGCGACCGGTACGAGGGCCGCGTGGCCATCGACCTCGGCAAGCCGCAGGCCTCGGGGCTGCTGCCCCAGAAGCAGGACCTGCTCTTCGCCGGCCGGTTCGAGAGCCGCGAGGGGCAGATCCGGGTCGCGCTCGACAGCCTCTACCTCGGCACCCAGCCCATCTCGCCGGCCCTCATCGACATGGTCATCGAGATCGTCTCCCGGCTGCAGGGCGTCGAGCCGACCAGCCTCAAGGATTGGTACGACCTGCCCCGCGGCGTCTCGCGGCTGGAGACGAAGGCCGGGCGGGTCGTGGTCGTCTACTGATCGCGCGAAGAAGGGGAGGGCAACGCCGTGATCCGCATCATCAGCGGCCTCTACAAAGGCCGGCGCCTCAAGCTGGTCTCCAGCGCCAACGTCCGCCCGATGCAGGACAAGGTCAAGGGCGCGCTGTTCAGCGTCCTGTCCGGGCATCTGAAGGACGCCGTCTGCCTCGACGGCTTCTCGGGCACGGGCTCGATCGGCCTGGAGGCCCTCAGCCGCGGCGCCGCCCGCTGCGTCTTCGTCGACGAGTTCTATCCCGCGGTCAAGGTCATCCGCGACAACGTCGCCAAGTGCGGCGCCGAGGACAAGGCCGTCGTCCTGCACCGCGAGTTCAACCGGGCCGCCATCGACCTCGCCAAGCAGGGCGTCCGCTTCGATCTCGTCTTCCTCGACCCGCCCTACAAGCTGCTCGAGGAGCGCAATCCCCTCCGCGTCCTGCGCAAGCGGGGCCTGGTCAAGCCCGGCGGCCTCGTCGTCCTGCGGCACTACTACCGGACCAGGATCAAGCTCGGCGACTTCCCGCTCCGGCGCCGCATCGAGCTCGGCGACGACGTCCTGGCCCTGTTCGCCGCGCCCGACGCCGGGCCGGCCGCGGAGCCGGCGGCGCCGCCCGCGGCCGGGCCCTTGCCCCGCCGCTCCCGTTCGCTTAGAATGAAGCCATGAAGAAGACGGGGGCGGGAGCGGATCCGTTCTGGAAAGAGGCCCCGCTCGTCGACGAGAGCGAGATCTTCAGCGAGCTCCACGTCAAGCGCGGCAGCTCCCTCTTCCTCGGCCGCTACTCCCTCAACGAGGTCCTGGCCGTCCTCAACAAGAAGGGCTTCCTGAAGGAGGCCCGCAAGCGCTTCCTGTGGCCCCTGGCCTACGAGCTCGACTCGTCCGAGTACCCCCTGCAGCGCCTGCAGATCTTCCTGCGCGAGCCCGGCCCCGACAACCTCATCGTCGACGTCAAGCTCAAGGAGTGCGAGTTCGTCCCCCGCGAGTCCGCCGCCGGGACGTCGGGCCTGCCGCCCCAGAGGGCCCTGGCCTTCGAGTGGCTGACCCTGCAGAACCCCCTGGTCAAGAAGGGCGAGCCGTTCTCGCCCCTGCCCGGGCAGACCAAGCCGGGGCTGTCCATGCGCTCCCGGATCATGGACCTGTTCGTCTACATCGGCCGGCTGACCCGCAAGGACGCCCTGCTGGCCTTCCCGGCCTTCTTCCACAACGCCGTCCTGTTCTCGCGCTACTTCCATTTCTGGAACCCGGCCAAGGAGGCCGAGGTCCGGGCCATCCGCAGGGCCTTCAGCCACGTCCCGTTCCGCCAGCTGGCCTGGATCGTCCACCTCAACTGCCTGCGGCGGGCCGACGGCTCGGTCTACGAGTGGCGGGCCGAGGAGCAGCTCTACCCCATGACCCGCCCGCTCAAGGACCATTTCGACTCCCGCCGCTACCGGGAGGCCGTCAAAACGGCCCTGCGGGACCTGGAATTCACGATCGACAAGGACGAGTTCGAGCGCCGCTCGGCCGACATCCCGGGCTTTTGCGGCGGGGCCTAGATTCTGCTATAATACCGCGCTCAAGGAGATCGTCCCATGAAGAAAGACGTCCATCCCGAATACCAGGAATGCCTCGTGACCTGCGCCTGCGGCAACACGTTCAAGACCCGCTCGACCAAGAAGGAGATCCGGGTCGAGATCTGCTCGATGTGCCACCCCTTCTTCACGGGCAAGCAGAAGTTCATCGACAGCGCCGGCCGGATCGAGAAGTTCAAGAAGAAATTCGGCGACGCCAAGGACCTCAAGGCGGCCAAGGACCTGCGGGCCGCCCGGGACGTCAAGAAGCTGGCCAAGACGAAAAAATCGTCTCGATGATCCCTGAACTCCAGGCGATCGAAGATAAATACCGACAGCTGACCGCGGCCCTCTCCGACCCCGCGATCGCCGCCCAGCCCCAGAAGATCCGCGACCTGGCCAAGGAGCGGGCCGAGCTCGAGCCCGTCTACCGCAAGTACGAGGAGTGGAAGCGCGTCCGCCAGGGCCGCGAGGACGCCCGCCACATGCTGGCCGACCCGGCCACCGACGACGAGCTGCGGCGCCTGGCCGAGAGCGAGGAGGCCGAGCTGGCCGCCCGCGAGGAGGCCCTGTCGGGCGAGCTGCGGACCCTGCTCCTGCCCAAGGACCCCAACGACGAGAAGGACGTCATCCTCGAGATCCGGGCCGGGGCCGGCGGCGACGAGGCCTCGCTGTTCGCCCAGGACCTGTTCCGCATGTACTCCCGGTTCGCCGAGAAGAAGGGCTGGAAGCTCGAGGTCGTCGACACGAGCTACTCGCCGATCGGCGGGCTCAAGGAGGCCATCGCCGAGATCCGCGGCAAGGGGGCCTACGCCCTGCTCAAGTACGAGAGCGGCGTCCACCGCGTCCAGCGCGTGCCCAAGACCGAGGCGGCCGGCCGCATCCACACCTCGACGGCGACCGTGGCCGTCCTGCCCGAGGTCGAGGAGATCGACCTGCGCATCGACCCCAAGGACATCAAGATCGAGGCCTTCGGCTCGTCCGGGCCCGGCGGCCAGAACGTCAACCGGAACTACACGGCCATTCGCGTCACCCACAAGCCCTCCGGCCTGGTCGTCTCCTGCCAGGACGAGAAGTCCCAGCACCGCAACAAGGAGAAGGCCATGCGCGTCCTGCGCTCGCGGCTGATGGACATCGCCCAGCGCGAGCAGCAGGCCAAGATCGCCGACCACCGGCGCTCGCAGGTCGGCACGGGGGAGCGCAGCGAGAAGATCCGGACCTACAACTTCCCCCAGTCCCGCATCACCGACCACCGGCTGAACGAGAACTTCCACAACATGGAGTCCGTCCTGGACGGGGACATCGACGACATCCTGGCCCGGCTCGTCCAGCAGGCCCAGGCCAAGGCGCTCGGCGAGGCGCCCGGAGGGGGCGGCTCCGGCAAGGACGTTGGACGCTAACCGGACCCTCATCGACCTCTACCGCGAGGGCGTGGCCCTGCTCGGCGGGCGCCCCCAGGACGTCCTCGAGGCCAAGGTCCTGCTGCTGCGGGCGGCGGCCCTGAGCGAGGAGCGCTTCCTGGCCGGTCCCGAGCGGCCCTGTCCAGCGGCGGCCGAGGCCCGCTACCGCCGTTTCCTCGGAAGGCGGCTCGAGGGCGTGCCGCTGGCCTACCTGACCGGGTCCCGGGAGTTCTGGTCCATCCCCTTCAAGGTCACGCCGTCGGTCCTCGTGCCGAGGCCCGAGACCGAGGTCCTGGTCGAGAAGGTCCTCGAGCTGTCGTCGCGCGAGAGCGAGACCATCGTCGACGTCGGCACGGGCAGCGGCTGCATCGCCGTGGCCCTGGCCAAGGAGCTGCCGCGGGCCCGTATCGAAGCCGTCGACGTCTCCGAGCGGGCCCTGCGCGTGGCCGCGGCCAACGCCGCCCGGCACAAGGTCCGGACCGTCACGTTCAGGCGCTCGAACCTCCTCTCGGCCTTCCGCGGCACGGGGGCGAAGTTCGACTTCATCGTCTCCAACCCCCCCTACATCGCCCGCGGCGAATGGGACGGCCTGCCGGCCGAGGTCCGGGACTGGGAGCCGCGGCGGGCCCTGCTCGCGGGGGAGTCCGGCCTCGAGATCGTCGAGCGGCTGGTCCGGAGGGCGGGGACGTTCCTGCGGCCGGGCGGCTACCTCATCTTCGAGATCGGCGAGGGCCAGCGGGACCGGGTGCTGGGGCTGTTCGGCCGGCGCTGGACCGAGATCGAGACGGCCTGGGACCTGGCCGGCAAGCCCCGCGTCATCACGGCCCGCCGGGCCTGAAATCGGTGAAACCGGGGACATGTACCTTTGGTACGTGTCCCCATAGGGAGAGCAGGGGACATGTACCCTGGGTACGTGTCCCCTGAAGGCTGAACTGGGGACATGGACTTCAAGTACGTGTCCCCAAAAGGCTGAAAGGGAGAGCAACATGATCCTCAAAACGGGCGTCAAGCCGGCCAAGCCGGTGCTGGTGATGGGCCTCGTCGTCGCCGTGGCCATGCTGATCTTCGGGGTGTTCTTCTTCAACGCCGTCCTTCGGGACAGCGGCGGCGAGTCCGGGCCGGCCAGCGCCTTCATGGCCCTGTGGTTCCTGGTCCTGGGCGTCATCATCGTTTATTTCGTCTACTACCTCCGGACGCGCAAGAGCGTCGTCGAGATCGAGACCGAGACGGGCGCGCCGGCGCCGGCTTCGGGCGCGGCCGCGGCGCCGACCGGGGCACCGACGGTGGCGGGCGGGACGGGGACGGACTTCGACGCCCGCCTGCGCAAGCTCGAGGGGCTGAGGAAGGACGGCCTGGTCACTGACGAGGAGTACCGGGCCAAACGGGCCGAGATCCTCGGCGAGAAGTGGTGAGGCGGCGGTGAGGTCGGCGCGGCCCGTGCGGTCTCTCACGGCGGTGGGCGCGGCGGTGGGCGCCGCGATCGCGATCGTCCTCGCCGGCGCGGCCTGCGCCGGCCGGTCCGCCGCGACGACAGAGGCGCCCGTCACCCCCGGACCCGTGTCCGGAGGGCCCGAGTGGCTCGGCCCGGCCTCGGACGGCTCCGGGGCCTGCGCAGGGAGCTTCGCCCTGGCCGTCGAGGGCGGGGAGACCGACGCCAACCTCAACGGCGTCCTGGTCCGTTACGCTCTCGACGGATCGGGCCGGACGGTCCTCCTCGAGGGCGTCACGGACGTCTATCCCCAGGCGGACGGCGCGATCGTGGCCAAGCGGCGGACCTCGCGTTCGGCGCACGTCCTTCTTTTCGCGGCGCAGGGGAATGAAGCCCGGGCCGCCGTCTTCGCCGCGGCCTTCGACTTCGCCGACGCCGCGGTCGCCCCGGACGGACGACGGGCCGCGCTCGTCGCCAAACGGGACGCGACGCCGTCCTGGGAGCTCCTCATCGCCGGGCTCGGCGGAGGGACCGGCGCGGCGTCTGTCCCGCGGTGCCTCGCCCTGCCCGCGGGCCTGACGCCCGAAGCGGTCCGCTGGCGCCGGGACGGCGACCCGGACGACGTTTCGGACGGCAAGGGGCATCCCGTCGTGATAGCGGGCACGGGCGCCGACGGCAAGCCGGTCCGCTTCGGCCTCGCCGATATCGACGGCACGGCGCCCCGTTGGGACGGCCTGCCCGCCTACGTCGAGTCCGAGGCCCACGATTTCATCCTCAGCAAGAGCCATTCGCTCGGCGCCGAGCAGATCGACAAGGACGGCCGCCCCGCCGTCCGGGTGGCCTATTACTGGTGGCACGGCGCGGTCGAGGACATCGCCGTCCTCGACGGGATGACGCTCGACGGCTACCGCTGGGCCTGCCGCCGCGAGGCCCTGTTCGTCACGGGACGGGAGGGCGATGGCTACACGGCCAGGACCGTCGTCCTGCGGGGCGCCAAAGTCCTGACCGCGGTCCGCGGCGCTTCCCGCCCCGTCAAGCTCCTCTTCTGAAAGGACCTGGTCTTTACAAACGCTCCTTTCCCCCCTGGGCGTGTAAAGACCTGACCCCGCCCCGTCTTCCCACCCATCCTCCCATATCCCTTCCTCCAGGCGCGCCGGAGGTCCGCGTCTTCCGGCCTCTGGGGGTGCCAGGGAACGTCGAGGGGTTGCCCGCCAAACATGCAGAATTTTGGGCGGATGCATTTTTATGGATGCCTATCCGTTTCTGGCCGCAACGTAAAATATTGATGAATAATAAATTGGCTGGAAAAAAAGCGGTGGCATGGAATTTGCTTTAATTGAGGCGGGGTCAGCAGTCAGTTCTAAGGCGAAGAGAGCCTTCGACTTTCCGTAAAGGAGGTGAAGCGCAAAAGGGGGGTGTTCGATCTCGGGACAACAAGGGCTATCGGGTCTCTGTTTCCTTAGCAAAGGGGGAAAACAAAGATGACAAAGAGAGCGACATTGCTGGTCTTGTGCCTGCTCATGGCGGC
>CAZFZU010000009.1:0-39228 GCA_964523615.1 uncultured Eubacteriales bacterium
GGACTCAAAATCCCGTGCCTAGCGATAGGCGTGTGGGTTCGATCCCCTCCACCGGCACCACCTGCCCGCCTATTTCCGCCTCGTTCCCGTGACGGCGGCCTCGCCGAACTCGAGCGATAGCGTCCCGACGAGCCGGTCCTCGGCCACCCCGGCCTCGTAGCGGATGAGCATGCCGCCGCCGAGGGTCACGGTGAACTTGACCGTGCCGCCCTCGAAGGACAGGTCGGCCATGTCCGTGGCGCCCGAGGCCCCCGTATACTTGCCCGTCAACTTGCCGTCCCTGAGCGCGAACTCCCAGACGAACTCCCGGGAGCCGTCCTCCATCTTGACGTCCCAGACGCCCAGGAGGGCGTCGTATTTCTTCTCCGGGGCCTGGGCCCACGCAGCGGCCGAGCCGGCCGACAGGACGGTCACGAGGATCGCGGCGATCGTTCTGTACGTTCTCGCGGACATGGCGGTCCCTCCTTCGATCGTTCTCCGGTGCATTATACCCGATCCGGGACGCGCGCCAAGCGCCCGGCCGGCCTCAGTATCCGACCTCGGTCTCCACGGTGAAGAACTTGTAGTCCTTATAAAGGATCGTCGTCAGCGACCGGACCTGGACCCGGCCGTGCTTGAGGTAGCCCTCCTCGGTGACGTCCTTGCTGGGGAAGCGCAGGCCGCCCTTCTCCAGGCCGTATTCGGTCACCGAGGTCAGCTTGGGCTCGGCGCCCATCCGCCGGGCCGCCTCCCGGATGATCTGGAAGTTGCCGACGGAGGCCTGGTCCCAGGCGATCTTGAGGATGCTGGCGTCGTCCTCGCGGATCCAGACGCGTCCGGTGCAATGGACCCGGTCGAGCGGGACGCTCGAGACCGCGTCGATGACCAGCACCGTCTTGCCCTTGTCTTTCTCCTCGCCGACGATCGTGTACGTGTGCAGCTCCTGGACGGCCGCGCCGAGCAGGCCGATGGGACCGAAGAGAGCGTTCTCGACCCGCACGGCCATGGTCGTCAGGACGGCCTCCCGCTCTTTCCTCTTCCGGCCGTTCTCCTCGACCAGGATGCGGCTCTCCGTCTTGTCCGCGCCCTTGCGGACGAATTGATAATCGTAGACGTAGGTGTTGGCATAATAGGGCGTCTTGACCGACTTGTACGAGTAGGCCATCCCCCCGGGATTCGGGACGGCCGTGTCCGGGGCCTCCTCGACCATGGAATAGGTCCGTTCCTCGATCTTCTCGAGACAGGTGAAGTCGAGGGCGGCCCGCTCGAGCTTGGCGCAATACGCCTTGGTCCGTTCGAGGATCCGGGCCAGCCGCGGGTCGGCGGGCCCGGCCTGAGGCGCGGCCGGAGGGTCCTGGGCCGCCGCCGCCGCGCCCATCCCGGCCGCCAAGGCCAGCGCGCCGAGCGCGACGAACTTCAGAGACCGCCACCGACCGCTCACGACGAATTCGCTGTGTGTGGCCATATTCTCCCTCTCCGCGCGACCTATCGCCATGATAGGCCGATCATCCGGCGATTGCAACCGCGCCCGGCCGGGGCCGTTGACGCTCTCGCCGCGCGGTGCTATCCTTCGCTCGGGGGCGGCCGCAGCGCCGCCATCCCCCCGCGCAAAGGAGGTCCCATGTCGAAACGCGCCCTCGCCCTTCTCGTCGCCGCCGTCCTCGTCGCCTCGTCGTCCGTCGCCGGCGCCGAGGTCAAGCTGACCGCCCTGACCCTGCAGAGCGGCAAGACCGTCGACATCGGGTTCGCCCGGACCTCCCGGGCTCCCTCCCGCGCCGCCATGCAGGCGACCCTCGGCTTCGACAACGGTCAGGCCTCGGTCGGCCTGAAGTACCAGAAGATGGAGCCGGCCGTCCTGTTCTCCGGGGACATCTCGGCCTACGTCCTGTGGGCCGTCACCCCCGACGGGACGGTCGAGAACCTGGGCGAGGTCGTGGCGGACAAGAAGAGCTCGTCCGGCACCCTCCAGGCCTACACGGGCAAGAAGGTCTTCGCCCTTATGGTCACGGCGGAGCCCTTCGCAACCGTCACCCGGCCGACCGAGCTCGTCGTCTTCGTCTCGGGCGAGAGCCAGGGGCTGGGGCTGCTGAACACGCCGTTCTCGTTCAAGGATTTCACGTCCGACTACAAGCCGGCCCTCGATTCGATCGCCAGCTTCCAGTACAACGACCCGACCCCGGCCGCCGTCAAACAGGCCGCCAAGGCCATCGAGATCGCCGGCAAGGTCGGAGCGGCCGAGGTCAGCCCCAAGGCCCTGACCCAGGCCCAGGCCGCCTACGCCAAGGCCCAGGCCGCGGCCAAGAACAAGAAGCTCATGGCCGACCAGGCCCGGGTGGCCGCTCAGCTGGCCGCCCAGGCCATCAAGGAGACGGTCAAGATCAACGAGGAAAAGGCCGCCGCCGAGGCCGAAGCCAAGCGCCTGGCCGAACGGGCCGCTCTCGAGGCCCGGGCGACCACGGCCGAGGGCGACGCCGCCCGCATCGCCGAGGAGCTCAAGGAGGTCCGCCTCCAGCGCGAGGCCCTGGCCGCCGAGACCCGGGCCCTGGCCGAGCAGACCGAGAAGCTGGCCGCCGAGAAGGACGTCCTGGCCGCCGAGCGCGATCGGATCGCCGCGGAAAAGAACGCCCTGGCCGCCGAGCGCGACGCCATCAAGAAGGAGCGCGACGACCTGGCCGGCATGCTCAAGGGCGCCCTGTCATCGGTCGCCGAGACGACCGAGTCGGCCCGCGGCGTCGTCGTCAGCCTGTCCGGCATCCTCTTCGACGTCGGCAAGGCCACCCTCAAGCCGGCCTCCCAGCTGTCCGTGGCCAAGCTGGCCGGCATCCTGATGGTCTTCCCCCAGATGAACCTCAGCATCGAGGGCTACACGGACTCCACCGGCTCGGCCGAGCTCAACATGCGCCTGTCCATGGACCGGGCCCGCTCGGTCTACGAGTTCCTGATGACCCAGGGCATCTCGAACGCCCGCATGAAGTACCAGGGCTTCGGCCCGGAGAACCCGGTCGCCCCGAACGACACCGAAGCCAACCGGGCCAGGAACCGGCGGGTCGAGGTCGTCCTGACCCAGGCCGGGAAACGCCCTTGAGAACGCCCGTCCGGAAGTCCTTCCTTAGGGACGCCGTCGTCTTCGCGGCCCTGCTCGTCCTGCCCTCCTCGGCCCTCATCCAGGACCTGCCCTGGGGGCAGTTCCGCGGCTACGACGTGCCCTACGTGCCGACGCCGCCCGAGGTCGTCGACGCCATGCTGAGCCTGGCCGCCGTCCGGTCCGGCGACGTCCTCTACGACCTCGGCTGCGGCGACGGGCGCATCGTCATCGCCGCGGCCAAGCGCTTCGGGATCAAGGCCGCGGGCATCGACATCGATCCCATCCGCATCGAGGAGAGCGAGGCCAACGCCGCCGCGGCCGGACTCGAGGGGAAGGTCCGCTTCGTCAAGCAGGACATCTTCGAGGCCGATTTCCGCGACGCCACCGTGGTCACGATGTACCTGCTGAACTCGGTCAACGTCCGGCTGCGGCCCAAGCTCCTGTCCGAACTCAGGCCGGGCACGCGCCTGGTCTCCCACAGCTTCGAGATGGGGGATTGGCGGCCGGACAAGACCGTCGAGATCTCGACCTCCTACGGCGACGTCCGTGACATCCACTTCTGGGTCGTTCCGGCCAATGTCTCCGGGCGCTGGGACTGGGAGGTCGCCGTCGGCGGCCGGACCCGCCGGGTGACGCTCCAGGCGGCCCAGGAATTCCAGGACGTCTCGGCCACGGCGACCGAGGACGGCCGGCCGCTCGCGGTCGGCGGGTTCGTCGTCTCGGGCGACCGCGTCTCCTTCCGGGCCGACACGACGGCGGAAGGCCGCGATATCTCCCTCGTTTACGAAGGCCGGGTCGACGGCGAGCTCATGGCGGGGACCGTCCGTCCGTCCGGCGACGCCAAGGCGGCCACGCTCGCCTGGAAGGCCATCCGCGCCCCGAAGACGGCCGCGGCCATCGCCAAGTAGCGCGGCGTCAGTCGAGGGCGAAAGCCCTCGAGGACAGGGCCCTCAGGGCGATCAGGCCCGGGTCGAGGTCGGCCAGCCGGGCCCCGGCCGCCGGCATCCCTCTTTCGAGGCGCCGGCCGAGCTCGTCCAGGTAGGAGAAGCGGACAGGGAAGCCGCGCTTGGCCCGCCGGACGAAACGGCCCCTAAAGGCCTCGGGGCGCCGCCCGACCGAAGCCCGGAACATGAGCGACATCCCGCCCTCGATGGCGTCGCAGAGCGCCGACCGGGTCGGCGTCGCCCCGCGGCGGGCCCTCCCGACGACGGCGGCCAGGTAGTTCTCGAGGCGCACGGCCGCGGCCTCGCGCCCGGACCGGCCCTCCGCCATCGTGAACAGCGTCCGGTGGCGGAGCCGCCCGTCCTCGCCGAGGTCCTGGAGGTCGTCGGCCAGCTGGAGGAAGGTCCCGAAGCCGAAGCAGAACTCCTCGTCGGCCGGGGCCAGCGTCCCGGACACGAGATAGCCGTCGGCGAGGACCGAGGCGCCGCCCTTTTCCAGGCTGATGGCCAGGACCTCGTCCGCCGAAGCGGCCGCCCCGGACGATTGCTGGAGGAGGCTGCGGACCTGGGCGTTGTAGATGGCCAGGAGCGAGCCGTAGACGTCCGGGTGCGCGGGCCGCGGGAAGCGCCGCTCGATGAGCCGCACGAGCGAGAGGAGCCGGGTCTCGGCCGGCGCCTCCGCCGCCGGGCCGTCCCCCTCGAGCCAGCCACGGAGTTTGGCCAGCAGGTCCAGCTTGCCCGTCTCCGCGGCCCCCGCGTCGTCGAGGGCGTTGTCGAGATACGGATAGACCATGCTGTAGGCGAAGACGGCGTCGTCCGCGACGACGGGCAGGCCGAGGTCGAACTGCAGTGAGCTCATGATCCAGACGTTGCGCAGGGCCTGATAGGCCGCGTCGAGGCCGAGGGACGGGTCGAAGTCACGGGCGGCGCCGAGGAATCTCCGGGTCGCGTCGATGAAGCGGGCGTCGTAGACGGCGTCGAGGGGCAGGCCGACGATCCCCAGCAGCCGCCGCAGGCCCGGTTTGAGCCCGGCGGCCAGGGCCTCGAGGCGGGCGGCGTCGAGAGAGCCGTCGAGGCAGGCGGTCCGGACCTCCGCGTCGGATAGCGCGCCGGCCAGGGCCGACAGCTCCCGTTCGGCGGCCCGCTTGTCGGCCCGTGCGTAGCGACGGACCTCCGGGCGCGACTCGGAGGCCGCTTCGCGCCAGAGCGCGGCGTGAAGGCGCACGAGGCCATCGATCCGGCCGCCGAAGCGGCCGACGCGGCTGGAAAGGTAGGGAGTGATGTCGCGCATGGCCGTCGGCTTCTCCCGATTATAAGACAAAAGAGGCCGGCCGGGAACGAATTCCGTTGACAGCCCCGGGCCCGGCCTCTATCATGCGGCGCGAGGGGGGACCGGAGGACCGATATGAAGGCCGAGAGCGCCGCCGCCGTTCTGAAGACGCTGGATATCGAGCTGGCCCGCCTGCGGCCCGACCTGCCGCTCCCCGGGAGCCCCGAGAGGTGCCTCGAGCGCGCCGCCGCCGAGGACGCCCGGGGCGGGCTGTGGGTCGTCGAGCGCCACGCCCCGGCCGCGGCCGCCCGCAAGCAGGACATCGCCGCCGCGGCGGCCCACCTCGCCGCGCGCCTGCCCGAGGTCCGGCCCTGGCTGGCCTTCGCGCCCGGGCGCTACGTCGCCGAGCGCGACGGCGGCGCCTGGCAGGTCTCGCGCTTCGTGCCCGGCGTGCCGCTCGACCGGCCGGCTTACGCCTTCGAGGGTTGGCGGGGCGAGGCCCTGGCCGGGCTCCTGGTCCGGTTCCGGGCCGCGGCCGAGGGGGCCCCCGGCCGGGAGGCCGCGGCGGCCTTCTCGCTGCTGGCCTTCGTCCGCGATCTCATGGGCAAGATCGCCGACCGCGACCGTCACCTCTTCGAACGCCTCTTCCCGGCCGTGCTCCATGTCGAGAGGGCCCTCTTCCCGCGCCTGGCCGCCGTCCCCTTGGCTTTCGCCCACGGCGACTTCCATCCTCTGAACGTCATCTGGTCCGAGACCGGGATCAACGGCCTCGTCGACTTCGAGTTCTGCGGCTACCGGCCGGAGACCTACGATGCCGCCGTCCTGACAGGGTGTCTGGGGATGGAGGACCCGCGCTGCCTGACGGGCGACCTGGTCGTGACGCTCGTCCGGCGTCTCCGGGCCGCGGCCGGCTACGCGGCGGAGGCGTGGGCGGCGTTCCCCGACCTCGTCCTGGCCCTGCGCTTCGCCTGGCTGTCGGACTGGCTCAGACGGGACGACCGGGAGATGGTCGACCTCGAGGCGGTCTACATCGGCCTGCTGCTCGACCGGAGGGAGGCGCTGGAGAGGGCCTGGGCCTGATCAGTGGGAGACGGCCGTGGGGATGCCGCCGCCGTTCTTTTCCGCGTAGAGGTGCTTGATCAGTGACAGCAGCGTCTGCGAGATGCTGTGGAGGAACTCGACGCCGCTCTCGAAGAGGTCGTCGTCCTCTTCGCTCTTCTTGGTCCACTTGACCTCGCCGTCGACCTTGATGGACTGGTGGGTCCGCTCGAGGTCGATGACGATGCGGACGACGCTGCCGACGGGGAAGTAGTGGGGGGTGCAGATCCGGGCCCCGGACAGGGACAGGTCGTGGGTGTGGGCGTTGATGCCGTGGCCGTAGAGGGCCTCGGCGGTCTCGGAGGTCGACTTGATGAAGACGGTGTTCCGTTCGGTGAAGCGCTTGTCTTTGCGATTGTCCATCTGTCCCGTCCTTCGAACGAAGTTGCCTTACGATAAGGACGGGACGATTCTCGCCCCGGGGCCGGGACCGGTCAATCACCCCTAAGGGTGATTCCGGAGGTGATATCTCACCCCCTCGCGGCCGATGGGGGGTGGGGGGGGCTAGGAACGCCGGGCCAGGCTGTAATCGAGGAGCGACAGCAGGAGCTCCTTGTGCCGGGCGGACACCGGCAGCGACCCGATCCGCCCGGCCGCCCGGCGGGCCAGCCCGGCCACGACGCCCAGGACGTCGTCGCGGACGCCGAGGCGCCCGGCCAGGTCGCGGACGAAGCGGACGTCGGCGACGGTCGCCCCGGCCCGGCCGAAGACGGCTTCGAAGCGCCGGCGGTCGGCCCCCGAGGCCCGGCGGGCGAGCCCCAGCCAGAAAAGGGTCTTCTTGCCTTGGCGGACGTCGGAGCCGACGGGCTTGCCCGTGGCCGCGGCGCTGCCGAAGAGCCCGAGCTCGTCGTCCTTGATCTGGAAGGCCAGGCCGAGGTCCTCGCCGAGGCGCTTCAGGGCCGGCAGGGCCCGGCCCGAACCCCCGCCCAGGAGCCAACCCGCGGCGAGCGGCAGGGAGAAGGAGTAGCGGGCCGTCTTGAGGCGGTAGATGTCCAGGACATCGCTCTCGGTGAGGGCGCGGCGTCCCGAACCGGCCTCGATGTCGAGCATCTGGCCGAGCCCGACCAGCCCGAACTCGGCGGCGAAGAGCCGTTGGACGCGGGCGGCGCGGGCGGCCGGCCCCGTCAGCCCGGCCAGGGCCTCGAAGGCCAGGAAGATGGCGATGTCCCCGGCGCAAATGGCCAAGCTCGTCCCGAAATGGGCGGCCGCCGGCCCGGCCGGGGCGGGCGCGAGCCGGGCGTACTGCTCGTGGACGGAGGGCGCGCCGCGGCGCCGGGGGTCGCGGTCGATGATGTCGTCATGGACGAGCAGTCCCGACTGGATGAGCTCGAAGGCCGTGCCGGCCCGAACCGCCGCCGGCCCCGTCCGGCCCCCGGCCATGGCGTGGGCCAGCAGGACCAGGCCGCCCCGGATCATCTTGCCTTTGCGGGTGAAGGACTCCAGCCGGCGGAGGACGTCGGGGCCCCAGGGCTCGATCCGGGCCAGCTCGGGGCGCTTGGCCGCGAGGAAATCGGCCAGGTCGGCCGAAAGGCGGGCTTTGGCCCCGGCGACGAACCGCTCGAAGGTCACGGCGGGCCCTCCTTCCGTCCCGCCGCTTCGCCCCCGGAACGGGCCCGCAGGCGGGCCACGACCTCGTCGATGAGCTCCATGGGCGTCGAGGCCCCGGAGGCGACGAAGACCGTCGCCCCGTCGGGCACGGCGATGTCCTCGACGCTCTCGGGGCGGTCGATGAGCCAGGTCCGGGGATTGATGGCCCGGGCGATGTTATAGAGGTGGCGGGTGTTGGCGCTGTGCCGGGAGCCGATGACGATGACGACGTCGGCCGTCCGGGTGTGGGTCTCGACCTCGCGCTGCCGGGTCTTGGTCGGACGGCAGATGGTGTCGTGGTAGACGACGTCCGGGACGAGCTCGCGGATGCGGGCGACGATGGCCCGGGCCTCGGCCTCGACGAAGGTCGATTGGGCCACGACGCCGGCCCGGGCGACGCCGGCGAACAGCTCCGGGGTGACCTCGTCGGGGGATTTGACGACCAGGGCCCGGCCGACCTGGCCGACGATGCCCCGGACCTCGTCGTGCCCGACCTGGCCGATGACGACCGGCGTGCGGCCCTGGGCCTCGACCTCGCGGACGCGGTCGTGGATGATGCCGACCATGGGGCAGGTGGCGTCGACGTACTCGAGACCGCGCTCCTCGAGCTCGCGGTAGCGCCGCCGGCTCGAGCCGTGGCTCTGGAGGATGACCACGCCGCCGGCCGGGACGTCGGCCAGGCTCTGGACGACGCGCAGGCCCCGGGCCCGGAGGGACTCGATGACGTGCTCGTTGTGGACGATCTCGCCGAGCATGTAGTAGGTCCGGCCGGGCCGGCCGGCCAGCAGGCGGTCGGTCGTCTCGAGCGTCTTGCGGACGCCGAAGCAGTAGCTCAGCGTCTCGGACAGGACGATCTTCATGGGGACGAGGGCATTCTATGCGTTCGGCCGAAGGCCTGTCAATTGACGCGCGGGGGCGGCGGGGCTATCATCGGGCCTCGATCGACGGAAAGGAGACCGCTATGAGCCGTATCGCGTCGTGCCAGAGGGCCGTTCCCATCGCCGCGATCTTGGGCCTGGTCCTGGCCGGCGCCGCGGTGTTCCGGCCGGCCGCCCGGGCCGGGGCGCCGGGGCCCGCGTTCCGGGAGACCCGGGTCATGGTCCCGATGCGGGACGGGGTCCGGCTCAACACCGTCGTCTTCACGCCGGAACAGCCGGCCGGGCCGCTGCCGTTCCTGATGCTGCGGACGCCGTACGGGGTGCCCAAGTCGCCGGGCCTGCTGGCCGGCCCGGCCTACGAGGAGCTCGTCGCCGACGGCTACATCTTCGTCTTCCAGGACATCCGGGGCCGCTACGGCTCCGAAGGCACTTTCGTCATGCAGCGGCCGCCGCGCGACCGGCGCGACCCCAAGGCCGTCGACGAGAGCACGGACGCTTACGACACGATCGAGTGGCTCCTGGCCCGCGTGCCCGGCCACAACGGCCGGGTCGGCCTGCGCGGCGTCTCCTACGACGGGTGGACCGCGGCCATGGCCATGCTCGATCCCCACCCGGCCCTCAAGGCCGTCTCGCCGCAGGCCTCGCCGGCCGATATGTATCTCGGCGACGACTTCCATCACAACGGGGCCTTCCGCCTGAGCTACGGCTTCGAGTACGCGGCCATGATGGAGACGACCAAGGAGAGCACGAACTTCCGTTTCGACGAGTACGACACGTTCGAGTGGTATCTCCGGCTGGGACCGCTCTCGACGGTCAACGAGAGATACCTCCTGGGCCGCATCCCGTCCTGGAACGATTTCGTCGCCCACCCGAACTACGACGCGTTTTGGCGGAGGCAGGCCATGGCGGGCTACCTGACCGCGGTCGAGGTCCCGGCCCTCCACGTCGCCGGCTGGTGGGACCAGGAGGACTTCTACGGCCCCCAGAAGATCTACGAGACCCTCGAGCCCCTCGACGGGCGGGAGGTCAGCTTCTTCGTCGCCGGCCCCTGGAACCACGGCGGCTGGATGCGGACGGGCGGCGACGCTCTCGGCCGCCTCAAGTTCGGCTCCGACACCGCCAAACATTTCCGGGCCCGCATCCAGGCCCCGTTCTTCGCCCGCTTCCTCAAGGACAAGCCGGGGTTCGACGTCCCCGAGGCCGTGACCTTCGAGACCGGGGCCAACGAGTGGCGGGTCTACGACGACTGGCCGCCGCGCGGCCTGACCGAGGACCGCGCCCTGTATTTCCGCGAGGACGGCCGGCTGTCGTTCGAGCCGCCGGACGCGACGGGCGACGGGGCCTGCGACAGCTATGTCTCCGACCCGGCCCATCCCGTGCCCTACCGGCCGCGGCCGGTCGAGGCGACCTACGATCCGCGCGGCTCGGGCTGGTCGACCTGGCTCGTCGGCGACCAGCGCTTCGCCCACCTGCGGCCCGACGTCCTCAGCTGGGAGAGCGATCCGCTGGCCGAGGACGTGACGATCACCGGGCGGATCACGGCCAAGCTGTTCGCCTCGACGACGGGGACGGACAGCGACTGGGTCGTCAAGCTCATCGACGTCTACCCCGAGGACCACCCGGCCGAGCCGAAGATGGCCGGCTACCAGCTGATGGTCGCCAACGACGTCTTCCGCGGCCGCTTCCGCGAGAGCTTCGAGAAGCCCGAGCCGCTCGTGCCCGGCGAGCCGGCCGAGTACACGATCGATCTCCACACGGCGGACCACCGCTTCCTCAAGGGCCACCGGATCATGGTCCAGGTCCAGAGCACCTGGTTCCCGCTCATCGACCGCAATCCCCAGACCTTCGTCGACAACATCTTCCTGGCGGGGCCGTCCGACTTCCAGCCGGCCGCTCAGCGCGTCTACCGGTCCATGGAGCTCCCGTCGCGGGTCGTCATCCCGGTCCGGGTGCGCTGAGCGGAGAGGGACCTGGTCTTCGCGCCTTCAGGCTAGATCTGGCGTTCGCGAAGACCTGGTCCCCATCGGAGGTGTGTGTCCCGAAAATAGCGCCAGCCGTCCTCGATCGTCCGGTCGGGGTCGATGTAGGCGTGTCCGAACTCCCTCCGGCTCTTGGCGTTGTCGTAGTAGGCCGTCCAACCGCTCAGCCGGCCGTAGGCGGCCGTGAGCAGGGGACGCCGGCCGGTCGCTCCGGCGGCCCTTTCGAGAACGGCCCCGGCCGCCCGCAGGACGAGGGGCGGCACGGGGAAGGGATAGGCCCGCCGGCCGCAGGCCCGGGCGACGCGCCGGACGACCTCGGCGTAGGGCAGGTTGGCGCCGACGGCCAGGTAACCCTGGCCGTCGCGTCCCGCCCCTTCGAGGGCCTTGAGGATGAGCGCGACGAGGTCGCGGACGTCGACGATGGCCAGTCCGCCCGCGAAGCAGCCGAGCTGGACGCGGCCGGAGACGCGCCGGTAGATCTCGTTGTGGGGCGTCGCCGGCAGGTGGTCGCCCGGCCCCATGATCGAGGCCGGGTTGAAGATGACGGCCCGCAGGCCCCGCTCGCGAACGGCGGCTTCGACGATGTCCTGGCCACGCCTCTTGGAAGCCATATAAAGGATGTCGGGGGGCCAGTTGAAGGGCGTCGTCTCGTCGGCCGGCCGGCCGTCGGGGTGGAAGCCGACGGCCCCGACCGAGGAGACGTGGACGAGCCGCTCGACCCCGGCGGCCAGGGCCGCTTCGACCACCGCCCGCGTCCCGTCCTCGTTGACCCGGCGGAGGCGCTCCGCGTCGCCTCGCCAATAGGAGATGAATCCGGCCAGGTGGACGACGCGGTCGCGGCCGGACGCGGCCGCCCGGACGGCCCCGGCGTCGGCGATATCCCCGCCGACGATGCGGACCCCCGCGTCACGCCACGACGCGGGCGGCGCGTCGCCCGGAAGGACGAACGCGTCGACGGCGGCGGCGCCGTAACGGGAGACGAGCTCGGGCACCAGGACCGATCCGACGAACCCCGTGGCCCCGGTGACGAGGACCTTCACCGGGGCTCCCGCCGCCGGCGCCGGCAGAGGGCGGTGTCGGCGACGACGCCCGCGGTCGCGTGGAGGACGAACGGGCAGAGGAACGATCCGGTGGAATAGGCGAGCAGCCCGAAGAGGGGGCCCGAGACGGCCGCCGCGACGATCTCCTTGTCGGGATGGCCGATGTGGAGCAGGGTCGCGACCGCGGTTTGGACGGCCAGGGCGGGGACGAGCCCGATGGCCGGGACGAGCGGGAAGAACAGGGCCCCGCGGAAGACGGACTCCCACGGCAGGTAATAGAGGAGGACGTAGGACAGCTCGTAGCCGGCGAAGCGGACCCCTCCGTCACAGGCGGAGGCGGCCAGAGGGTAGACGCGACGCATGGCCGGGTCGCGGGACCCGCTCAGGCCGGCCAGCACCGCGGCCGGCACCAGGAACGGCATGAGGCCGAGCCCCCAGCCGGCCTTCGGCGCGGCCCAGCCGAAGCCGGCCAGCGTCGCCCCCGGGTCGGCGGCCGTCGCCAGGACCAGGCCGACGGGCAAGGCCAGGAACAGGACGAAGACGGCCGCGAAGTACCGCCGCGCGGCCCGCAGGTCGTCCCGCGTCTCCGCGAGTCGGCGGAAGCCGAGCCCGGTGGAGAGCAGGGTCAGGGCCAGGACGAGCTCCAGATAGACGAGGGCGAGGGGAACGCCGCCCGGTCCGGCGGCGCTAACGATCCATTCCGCCACGCGCTTTCTCCTTCCTGTACCAATCGATGATCCCGGCGAACTGGCTCCGGAAGTCGTCGTCCGGCCGGTAGCCCAGCTCAGCGACGGTCCGGGAGATGTCGTAGGTCGTCTCCGTCGTCACCCGCCGCACCCGGTAGCGGTTGAGCTCGCCCTTGAAGCGGGGGAACACGGCCCGGACGGCTTCCGAGACGATGCCCATGGCCCGGGCGGCGGCGACGGGGACATAGAGCCTCTGTTTCCGTCCCACGCCGTCCTGCATGGCGCCGAAGAACTCCCGCCAGGTGGGCAGGGCCCCGTTGGTCACGGTGTAGGTCCGGCCCTCGATGCCCGGTGTGACCAGGGCCAGCTCGACCGCCCGGCAGAAGTTGTCGACGTGACAGTAGCCGAACCGCCAGCGGCCGCGGCCGGCGACGAGCGGCATGCCTCGTTCGCAGCCGGCCAGGATGCGGGCGCACGAGACGCGGTCGTTCGGGCCGAAGACGTCCGCCGGCCGGAGGATGACCAGCGGAAATCCGCCGTAGGCCTGGAGGTCCCGCAGCTCGCTCTCGGCCCGGACCTTGTGGCGGACGTAGGGCAGGAAAAAGGCCGACCGTCCCGGCCGCTCCTCGGAAATGCCCGCGCGGCCGTAGCCCAGGACCAGGGCCGTCGAGACGTACACGAAGCGTCGCAGGGGGACCCCGGACGCCCGCAGCTCGCGGACCAGCCCGCGGGTGGCGTCGACGATGTTCCGGGCGCAGTCCGCGTCGCCCGCCGTGTCCGAGACCAGGGCGGCCGTGTGGACCACGTAGTCCGTCCCCGGCGGGATGTCGATGCCCTCCGCCGACCGCAGGTCGCCCTTGACCAGGCGGACGTCGACGCCGTCCAGGAACCGGAGGTCCGAGGACTCGCGGACGAGAGCGTCCACCCGCCAGCCCCGCTGCCCGAGCCAGCGGCAGAGGTTCGAGCCGATGAAGCCGTTGGCGCCCGTGACGAGGACCCGGCTCACAGGGGCTCCCCGGGAAGGCGGACCGTGTTCCGGTCCCAGGCCCGCTCGATGGCCGGCGCGGCGACGATGACGGCCAGGGCGGCCGCGACGCCGACGACCATGTCGGTCAGATAGTGGAAGCGGCCGTAGACCGTGGAGACGTAGAGCGAGAGGATGACGGGGGCGAGGAGGGCGAAGCCCCGCCGCGTGTACTTGCGGGCCATGAACCACATGACGGTGGCCACGGCGCAATGGGGGCTGGGCACGGAGCCGCCGGCCGTGTGGACGTTGTGGCGGATCCATTCGGCCACCGAGGCGAAGAAACCGCCCGTGAGCGGCGCCGTCAGCTGGGCCCGGACTTCGGGCCAGTACATGGGGCTGGCGACCGGGAAGAGGATGAAACCCAAACCGCAGACCAAATTGACCAAGCCGAGGTGGAAGAGGTAGTCCTCGTTGGCCTCCTCGCCGTGCTCGAGGAAGATGATGAGCCCGAGCAGGGGATAGATGATGACGTAGAAGACGTAGACGAAGAACATCCACTCCGAAAGCGCCGGAGCGTAGATCTTCTGGAGGGCGACCACGGGATTGACCGGGAAAAGGGCCCCTTCCAAGGCCAGGACGCGGGCGTCCTGCCACGGGAAGAGCAGCAGCTGCAGGGCCGAGGCCGTCTGGTAGATCTGGAGACAGGTCAGCTGGACGGCGACGGTCCGGAAGAGGAAGCGCAGGACGGGCGGACGGAGCAGCCGGAGGGCGGCCTGGCAGAGGATGTAGAAGGCGATGACGGCCAGGCTGGTGCCGATGATGAAGCGGGGCCGGTCGAGGCGGCCGCGGAAGACGACGGCGACGGCGGTCAGCACGGTCAGGGCCCCGAGGGTCACGAAATCGGCCAGCCGGACCTCGAGTCCGGCGACGACGAGGCGGCGTCCGCCGGTCACGGCCCGGTCCTCCGCGCCCCGAGGCGGCCGGCGGCCACGGCGGAGGCCGCGATGGCCCGGCGGACGGCGTCGCGCATCGTGCGGCGCGGCCGGAAACCGAGCTCGCGGACGATGCCCGAGCCGTCGTAGAGCCAGAAATGGTCGCGCCCGGCCCGGACGATGTCCCGCGTCAGCCGCGGCGGCCGGCCGGTGGCGCGGGAGACGGCCTCGGCCAGGCCGGCGGCGACGAGCTGGACGCCGTAGGGGACGCGGATCCGGAACCGTCCCACGCCCGCCTCGTCGGCCAGGGCCTCGACGATCTCGGGCCAGGCGTAGGCTCCCCCGTCTGTGACGAAATAGGTCCGGCCGACGGCCAGGGGATGCTCCGAGGCCAGGATGAGGGCCTCGACGAGATCGTCGACGTCGACGAGGCTCGTCCGCGGCCGGGCGTCGCCGACGGAAGGGGAGAGCCTCAGGCGCAGCAGGCCGATCGCGGCCTCGATCTCCTTCGAGCCCGGGCCCAGGACGTTGGGCGGCCGGACGATGGCCGCGGGCAGGCGGGCCGCGGCGGCGCGGACGGCCTCCTCGGCGGCCAGCTTGCTGCGTCCGTAGGCCGAGACGGGCCGCGGCGGGTCCGTTTCGACGCGCGGGCGGTCCGGCCCGCTCGGCCCGGCCGCGGCGACGCTCGAGACGAAAACGAAGCGGCCCGGGATCGGGACGGCCCGCAGGCAGGCCTCGACGAGGTGGCGGGTGCCGGCGGCGTTGGCCGTCTCGAAGGCGGCTTCCCCGGCGGCCTGGACGAGGCCGGCCACGTGGAAGACGCGGTCGCGGCCGGAGGCGGCCGCGACGAGAGAGTCCGGGTCGCCGAAGTCGCCGGGGACGAGGGTGACGGAGAGATCGCGGAGCGGCGCCGTCCGGCTCTCCGGACGGACCAGGCAGGCGACGTCGTCGCCGCGGCGGACGAGCTCGGCCGCCAATCGCCGGCCGATGAATCCGCTGGCCCCGGTCACCAAGCTCCGCACGGCCGGATTCTAACAGAACCCGGCAGGCGATGAAAGCGGGGCGGCGGAGCTCCCATTTGACCGCTCCCGGCGTCCGTGGGATAATCGACGGGTCATGAGACGGGCCCTGGTCCTGGCGTTCACGGTCGTATTCGCCCTCTGCCTTTTCCACTTCTACTTCGCCGAGGACCATTGCCCCGTCCACTGCCCCTCGCACGCCGGCCGCGTCGGCCACGTCCACCCCCATCATCCCTCGGGCGAAACCTGTCTCTGCTTCTGGGCCTCGATGGCCGTCCCGCCCGAGCCGGTCGACGTGGGCGGGGCCTCGAGCCTCGTCGCCGTCATGGCCGCGCCCGCCGAGGGACGCCCCCTGGTCAGCCCGGCCGCCGACATCGCCCACCCTCCCAAAGCCCTCTGCGTCTGACGTCCGTCCCGGTCCCGTCCCGACGACCCAGACAAGGAGGTTCGCCATGCCGGTCAGAAGACCGTCCGTCCCGCTCGCGGCCGCCATCGCCGCGGCCGCCCTCGCGGCCCTGGCCCTCGCGCCGCGCCTGTCCGCCCAGGAGGGCGGCCTGTCCCTCGAGCAGGCCGTGGAGACCGCCCTCGCCCGACATCCCGACGTCCTGGCCGCCAAGGCCCGGGTCGAGGCCGCCCGCGGCCGGACCCTTCAGCTGCGGGCCCGCCCCGAGCCGCAGCTCGCCGCCGGGCTCGAAGGGCTGGCCTTGCCCGGCCTGAAAAATGAGGGTGACGAGATCGAGGTCAGCCTCGGCATCGAAGGGACCTTCGAGTATCCAGGCAAGCGAGCCCTGAGGACGGATATCGGCCGCCGGGGCGAGGAACTGGCCGAGGCCGAGCTCGACCGGCTTCGGCTCGGCCTGGCCGTCCGCGTCAAGCGGGCTTACTGGGCCGCGGTCTTCGCCGGCGGGGCCGCCGCGGCGCTCGAGCGGTCTTCGGCCCGTCTGGACGCCCTAACCGAGGACCTCGAGGCGCGATACCGGGCCGGCGCGGCCGCCTATGCCGACGTGCTGAGGGTCCGGGCCGAGAAGGCCCGCATGAGGAACCAGGTCCTCGAGCAGGCGCGGGAGGCACGATCCGCCGAGCTGGCCTTGGCGGAGCTCCTCGGCCGCGACTCCGGAGGGCCGGTGCCGCTGTCGACGCCCCTGCCGTTCGTGCCGCTCGAGACCGGCCTCGACGCGCTCGTCGAGAGGGCCCGGGGCGCCCGGCCGTCGTTCCGGATCGCGGCCCTCCGGGTGGCCCAAGCCGACGCGGCCGTCGAGCTGGCCGGGCTGGCCCGCCGGCCCGACTTCCTGGCCGGCTTCCTGTTGCCGAGCGTGCGGCCCAACTCCTGGGGCGTGACCTTCGGCTTGACCCTGCCTTTCCTCAGCCCGGGCCGGGCCAAGGGCCTGGCCCTGGAGGCGGCCTCGGAAGCCGAGGCCGTCCGGCGCGAGGCGGAAGCCCTGGACCGGCGGGTCCGGACGGCGGTGGCCAGCGCCTATGCCGCGGCCAAGTCGGCCGAGGCCCAGGTCCTGACCTACGAGCGGAGCCTGCTGCGCGAGCTCGAGGAGGAACTGGGCATCGAGCTCGAGTACTTCCGCTACGGCAAGACGGCGGCCCTCGCCCTGCTCGACCTCCACCGGACCTTCATCCTGGCCCAGGTCGAGCACTTGCGCGCCCTCTACCTCTATAATCTCGCCCTGGCCGACCTCGAGGCCGCCGGCGAAGAGATCCTGTAACGGAGCCGACCATGAGAAAGACCCTTTCCGCCATTCCCGCGGCCGCCCTGGCCGCCTGCCTCGTTCTGGCCTCCGGCTGCGGCGGCGACACGGCCGCCCCGGCCGCCCAAGCCGATCACGACCACGACCACGGCGCCGGTGCGTCCGCGGCGGTGACGCTCACGCCGCAGGCCGCCGCCGCCGCCGGCATCCGGACCGAACCGGCCGCGACGAGGCCCCTGGCCCTTCGGATCGCCGCCCCCGGCGAGCTCGAGTGGAACGCCCGCCGAGTCGTCCATCTCACCGCCCGGGCCGCGGGACGCCTCGAGCGCGTGCTGGCCGTCCGCGGCGACCGCGTCCGCGAAGGCCAGCTCCTGGCCGAGCTCTACAGTCCCGACCATCTGGCGCTGCAGGCCGAGTTCCTGCAGGCCTCCGCCCGCCTGGCCCGGCGGGCCGGCGACCCGGCCGAGGAAGGCCCGGCCCGGGCCCTGCTCGCCGGGGCCCGCGACCGCCTCCGCGTCCTGGGAGTCACCGAGACCGAGATCGACGCCCTGGCCGCCTCCGGCGCGCCGCGGCCGCTGCTCGCCGTCCGGGCGCCGCTTGCGGGGACCGTCCTCGAGAGCGGGGTCGTCTCGGGCGACGCCGCCGAACTCGGCACGAGCCTGTTCCGGCTGGCCGATCCGTCGACGGTCTGGGCCTGCCTGCACATCCAGGAGCGCGACCTGGCCCGCGTCCGCGCCGGGGCCGAGGCCGTCCTTCGCGTCCAGGCCTATCCCGGCGAAGAGTTCCGCGGCCGTATCGCCTTCGTCGGCGACGCCCTCGACGCCGCCAGCCGGACCGTCGAGGGGAGGGTCGAGCTCGCCAATCCCGGCGGCCGTCTCAAGCCGGGCATGTTCGTCGAAGCGACCATCGCCGCGGCCGGCGACCGCCGGACCCTGGCCGTTCCGGATGCGGCCGTTCAAGACGACGATGGCCGCACCATCGTCTTCGTCCGCGCGGGGGAGGCGACCTTCGTCCGGCGGGCCGTCCGGACCGGCGAGCGGGCCGGCGGCTTCGTCGAGGTCCTCGAGGGCCTGGCCGAGGGCGAGGCCGTGGCCGTCGCCGGCGGCTTCCTCCTCAAGTCCGAGCTCCACAAGGAGAGCATGAGGGACGACCATGGGCACGATTGAGCGCGTCATCGCCGCCGCCCTGCGCCGCCGGGGCCTGGTCCTGGCCGGGGTCCTCCTCCTCGTCGCCCTCGGCGTCTGGTCGGTCCTGCGCATCCCCATCGACGCCTTCCCCGACGTCACCAACATCCAGGTCGAGGTCCTGTCCACGACGCCGGGGCTGTCGCCGCCCGAGGTCGAGCGCTTCGTCACCTACCCGGTCGAGACGGCCATGCGCGGCCTGCCGCGCCTCGACCAGATCCGCTCGGTGTCCAAGGCCGGGCTGTCGGTCGTCACCGTCGTCTTCGAGGACGGCGTCGACGTCTACTTCGCCCGCCAGGTCGTCCTCGAGCGTCTCATCGAGGCCCGCGAACGCGTCCCCGAGGGGACCGAGATCGCCATGGGCCCGGTCTCGACGGCCATGGGCGAGATCTATCAGTACACCCTGGCCGGCGAGCGGCCGGCCGGCCTGGACGAGACGGACTGGCTGACCGAGGTCCGGACCGTCCAGGATTGGGTCCTGGCGCCCCTGCTCAAGGCCGTTCCCGGCGTCAGCGAGATCAACTCCTTCGGCGGGGCCATCAAGCAGTATCAGGTCGTCGTCGACCCGGACAAGCTCCAAGCCTACGACCTGACCCTGGCCGACGTCGGCCAGGCCCTGCGCCGCAACAACCTCAACGCCGGCGGCAACATCCTCGAGCACGGCGACCGGCAGTACCTCGTCCGCGGCGTCGGCCTATTGCAGTCCGTGGCCGACATCGGGGCCGTGGTCCTCGACGCCCGGGACGGGACGCCCGTCCTCGTCCGCGACGTGGCCGAGGTCCGGTCCGGACAGGCCGTCCGCCAGGGCGGGGCCGTCAAGGACGGCAAGGGCGAAGTCGTCGGCGGCGTCGCGATGATGCTGCGCGGCGCCAACGGGAGGGAGGTCGTCCGGGCCGTCCAGGACCGGGTGGCCGAGATCAATGCCTCCGGCGTCCTGCCCCACGGCCTGCGCCTGGAGCCCTTTTACCAGCGCTCGGACATCATCGACCGGGCCGTCCACACGGTGACCGAGGCCCTGCTCATCGGCTCGGTCCTGGTCGTCCTCGTCCTCTACCTCTTCCTGCGCAGCTTCCGAGGCGCCTTCATCGTCCTGCTGGCCCTGCCCCTGTCGATGCTGTTCACCTTCGTCATGATGCGCCTCTTCGGCCTGTCGGCCAACCTCATGTCCCTCGGCGGGCTGGCCATCAGTATCGGGATGATCATCGACGCGACCATCATCCAGGTCGAGAACGTCCAGCGCCACCTCACGGAGGCGGGGGCGGGGGAGGCCCGGCTGCCGGTCGTCCTGCGGTCGGTCCTCGAGGTCCGCAAGCCGTCCATCTTCGGCGAGCTCATCATCGCCCTGACCTTCATTCCCATCATCGCCCTGCAGGGGATCGAGGGCAAGATGTTCCTGCCGCTGGCCTTCACCCACGTCATCGCCCTGTTCGCCTCGCTGCTCCTGTCGCTGGCGGCCATCCCGGCCTTCTGCCACGTCGTCCTGCGGCCCCGCCGGAACGACAGGAACGCCCTCGTCGAAGGGGCCAAGCGGGCCTATCTCCCGGTCCTGCGCTGGAGCCTCCGGCATTCGGCGGCCGTCGTCGCGGCGGCCGTCGTCCTGCTGGCCGGGGCGGTCCTGCTCGTGCCGCGCCTGGGCACCGAGTTCATGCCGGTCATGGACGAGGGCGCCCTCGACGCGGACATCCAGTTCCTCCCCGGCCTGTCCCTGGCCGAGTCCCTGGAGATGAGCCGCAAGGTCGAGGCCCGGCTGATGGAGTTCCCCGAGCTGGTGACGATCGTCGGCAAGACCGGCCAGACGGGCATCGCCCTCGAAGCCCGCGGCGTCGAGAAGACCGGCTACGTCGGCGTCCTCAGGCCGCGGCGCGAGTGGACCTCGGCCCGGACGCGCGAGGAGCTGACGGGGAAGATGCGCGAGGCCCTGGAGGGCTTCCCGGGCATGGCCTTCTCTTTCAGCCAGCCCATCGCCTGCCGCATCGACGAGCTCGTCGCCGGGACGAGGGCCCAGCTCATCGTCAAGCTCTTCGGCGAGGACCTCGACGTCCTCAAGGACCGGGCCGCGGCCATCGCCGCCGCGCTCGGGCGGGTCCGCGGCTCGACCGACGTCACGGTCGAGAGCGTGGCCGGCCAGCCCTACATCACGGTCCGTCCCGACCGGGCCCGCCTGGCCCGACTCGGGCTGGCCGTCGAGGACGTCCAGGACGTCGTCGAGGCCGCGGTCGGGGGTCGGACGGTCACCCAGATCTACGAGGGCGACCGCTATTTCGACCTCCAGCTGCGCTACCCCGAGGCCCGGCGGAGCACCCCCGAATCGATCGGGGCCATCCTCGTCCGGACGCCGGGCGGGGCCCGGGTGCCGCTGGCCGACGTGGCCGAGATCGGCCTGGCCGAGGGGCCCAGCCAGATCAGCCGCGAGGCCGGGCAGCGCCGCATCGGGGTCGAGTGCAACATCAGCGGCCGCGACCTCGGCGGCTTCGTGGCCGAGGCCCGCCGGGCCATCGCCCGCGACGTGGCCCTGCCGCCGGGCTACTTCCTCGACTACGGCGGGCAGTTCGAGAACCAGCAGCGGGCCATGCGCCGGTTGGCCGTCATCCTGCCGGCGACGATCGGGCTGGTCCTGGTCCTCCTCTACCTGACCTTCGGCTCTCTGCGCCTGTCGCTGCTCGTCCTGCTCGATCTGCCCTTCGCCCTCATCGGCGGCGTTCTGGCCCTGTGGCTCTCGGGGCTCTATCTGTCCGTCCCGGCTTCGGTCGGCTTCATCGCCCTGTTCGGCATCGCCGTCCTCAACGGCATCGTCCTGCTGTCCTACATCGCCCACCTGCGCGAGCAGGGGAGGCCGGCCGGCGAGGCCGTCGTCGAGGGCTGCCTCAACCGGCTGCGGCCGGTCCTGATGACGGCGACCATCACCGTCCTCAGCCTGGCGCCGCTGCTCTTCGCCCAGGGTCCCGGCTCCGAGATCCAGCGGCCGCTGGCCGTGGTCGTCGTCGGCGGACTCATCTCGTCGACGCTCCTGACCCTCCTGGTCCTCCCGGTCCTCTACAGCCGGTTCGGGGAGAAATAAGAACAGATGGGGTCAAACCTACTTTTTGTTACTTCCCGACGTTTTTGTAGGGAAAAAGCAACAAAAAATAGGTTTGACCCCATCTTGGCCCTATGCTATAAGTCGGCCTCATGAAGAGCCCCCTGTTCGCCACCAAGAGCCTCGAACAACTCACGCGCGAAGCCTCGTCGGAGTCCTCGGGCCTCAAGCGCGTCCTCGGCCCCTGGCACCTCATCTTCCTCGGCGTCGGGGCCATCGTCGGGGCCGGCATCTTCGTCATCACCGGCCACGCCGCCGCCCAGTACGCCGGGCCGGCCGTGACCTTGTCCTTCATGCTGGCCGGCCTGACCTGCGCCTTCGCCGGCCTGTGCTACGCCGAGTTCGCCTCGCTCATCCCCATCGCCGGCAGCGCCTACACCTACGCCTACTCGACGCTGGGCGAGATCTTCGCCTGGATCATCGGCTGGGACCTCATCCTGGAGTACTCGCTCGGCGCGACCACGGTGGCCATCGGCTGGTCGGGCTACGTCGTCAGCTTCCTCAAGGGGCTGGGCGTCGAGTTCCCGGCCGCGCTGGCCCAGGCCCCGTACGCCTTCGATCCCCAGACCGGGGCCTGGACGCGGACGGGCGCGGCCATCAACCTGCCGGCCGCGCTCATCATCGCCCTGATCACCTACGTCCTCGTCCGCGGCATCAAGGAATCGGCGACCGTCAACTCGGTCATCGTCTTCCTCAAGATCGGCATCATCCTCGTCTTCATCGGGGCCGGCCTGTTCTTCATCAAGCCGTCCCTGTGGCACCCGTTCATCCCGCCCAACACGGGCCAGCCCGGCTTCTTCGGCGTCAGCGGCGTCATCCGCGGCGCCGGCATCATGTTCTTCGCCTACCTCGGCTTCGACGCCGTCTCGACGGCCGCCCAGGAAGCCAAGAACCCCAAGCGGGACATGCCCATCGGCATCCTGGGCTCGCTCTTCGCCTGCACCCTCCTGTACATCGTCTTCTCGCTCGTCCTGACCGGCGTCGTGCCCTACACCGAGCTCAACGTCCCGGCCCCGGTGGCCGTGGCCATCGACTCCATGCGGCTGTTCTGGCTCTCGCCGCTGGTCAAGATCGCGGCCATCGTCGGCTTGATGTCGGTCATGATGGTCCAGCTCATCGGCCAGCCGCGCATCTTCTTCGCCATGGCCAAGGACGGCCTGCTGCCGCCGGCCGCGGCCAAGGTCCACCCCAAGCACGGCACGCCCCACGTCACGACCATCGCCACGGGCCTCGTCGTCGGCGTGGCCGCGTCGCTCCTGCCGATGGGCATCGTCGGCGAGCTGGTCTCGATCGGCACGCTGTTCGCCTTCGCCATCGTCTGCGGCGGCGTCCTCGTCCTGCGCTACACCCGGCCCGACATCCCCCGGCCGTTCCGGACCCCGTTCGTCCCCGTCGTCCCCGTCCTGGGCATCCTGTCCTGCGTCTACCTCATGACCAACCTGCCCCTCGACACCTGGCTGCGCCTGATCGCCTGGATGGCCCTGGGCCTGGTCATCTACTTCACCTACGGCATCCGCAAGAGCAAGCTGCGCCGCGGGCCGGCCGGTCCGGGCGCCTGATCCCCCCGGAGGACCCCATGAGCGTTCCCGTCCCGGCGACCGCGCCCCCGGCCGAAGCGTCCGGCTTCAAGCGCGAGATGTCCCTGTTCGACGCCATGATGATCGTCATGGGGGCCATGATCGGCTCGGGCATCTTCATCGTCAGCGCCGACATCGCCCGCACGGTCGGCTCGCCCGGCCTGCTCCTCGTCGTCTGGCTCGTCACCGGCGTCCTGACCGTCATCGGCGCCCTGAGCTACGGCGAGCTGGCCGGGATGATGCCCCACGCCGGCGGCCTCTACGTCTACCTCCGCGAGGCCTATCACCCGCTGGTCGGGTTCCTCTACGGTTGGACGACGTTCCTGGTCATCCAGACCGGGACCATCGCCGCGGTCGGCGTCGCCTTCGCCAAGTTCACCGGCCTGCTCGTCCCCTGGTTCGGCGAGAAGCACGTTCTGGCCACGGTCCTGGGGCTGAAGATCTCGGCCGCCCAGCTCCTGGCCATCGCCAGCATCGCCGTGCTGACCGGACTGAACATGCGCGGCCTGCGGACGGGCAAGACCATCCAGGGCCTGTTCACGGTGACCAAGACCGTGGCCCTGTCCGGTCTCATCCTGCTCGGCTTCTTCGTCGGCGCCAACGCCGCGGCCATCAAGGCCAATTGGGCCGTGTTCTGGAAGGCCAGCTGGACCCACATGGCGGGCGGCCAGATCCTGTCCGTGGAGCCCCTCTCGGGCCTGATGCTCCTCGCGGCCATCGGAGCGGCCATGGTCGGGTCGCTGTTCGCCTCGGACGAGTGGTACACCGTGACCTACATCGCCGGCGAGGTCAAGAACCCCCGCAAGAACATCCCCCTGAGCCTGGTCCTTGGGGCGGGCGCGGTCGTCTTTCTGTACTTCCTGGCCAACCTGGCCTACATCGCCATCCTGCCGGTCCAGGGCAGCCCCGAGGCGGCCGACGCGTTCGGCCGCGGCATCCAGTTCGCCCAATTCGACCGGGTCGGGACCGCGGCGGCGGGGATGATCTTCGGGCCGGCGGCGGCCGTCATCATGGCCGTCCTGATCATGATCTCGACCTTCGGCTGCAACAACGGCCTCATCCTGTCCGGGGCCCGGGTCTACTACGCCATGGCCAAGGACGGGCTGTTCTTCAAGGCCGCGGGCCGGCTCAACCGCAAGGCCGTGCCCGGTCCGGCCCTCGTCGTGCAGGGCGTCTGGGCCTCGCTCCTGTGCCTGAGCGGGACCTACAGCGACCTCCTGGACTATGTCATCTTCGCCGTGCTGATCTTCTTCGTCCTGGTCGTCTCGGCCATCTTCATCCTGCGGAAGAAGCGGCCGGACTGGGAGCGGCCGTACAAGGCTTGGGGCTATCCGGTCGTGCCGGCGATCTACATCCTGGTCGCCGCGGCCATCGCCGTCGACCTGCTGATCTTCAAGACGCGGAACACCTTCCCCGGGCTGCTCATCGTCCTGCTGGGCATCCCCGTCTACTTCCTGCGCCGGAAGAACGCGGCCAGGGGCTAGGGCTTTTTCTTTTCCGCCGCCAGGACGCCGGCGGCCATGTATTCCTTCGGGGAGAACTCCTGGACCCAGACCCGGATGGTCTCGAGCGGGGCGCCGATCGACTCGTGCACGGCGGCCGTGACGGCCGTGAGCAAGGCCTTCTTCTGCTCGTCCGTCCGGCCTTCGATGAGATGGATCTCGACGAGGGGCATGTCCGGCTCCTTTCGACGGCCATTCTATCAAAAACGGCGGGGCCGGCAAGCCGGCCGATTGACTTTGCGGCGGGCATTTGGTAAACAGATGAGCGTGATGACGAACCCGTTGACCATCAAGACCCGCGAAGTCGACGGCGTCGTCGTCCTCGACGTCGACGGCGAGATCCGCCGCTCCGACACGCCGCAGATCAGTCTCTACGGCCTGGTCCAATCCCAGCTCGAGCGCGGCCGCCGCCAGGTCGTCCTCAACCTCGCCGGCGTCGGCTTCATCGACAGCTTCGGGGTGGGGGAGATCCTGGCCAGCTACAAATCGATCCAGGACCTCGGCGGCAGCTTCAAGCTCTGCCGCATCTCCGAGAAGCTGCGCATCATCTTCGAGATCACGCGTCTCGTCACCGTCCTCGACATCCACGAGAGCTGCGAAGCCGCCCTGGACAGCTTCGGGAAGGGCTGACCGCGCGGCCGGTTGACAGGGGGATCCCGTGCCCGACGGCCGGCTCGAACGGTTCCTCAGGCGCCACGGCGACGTCCGCGGCCGCGAATACCGTTCGGCCCTGGCCCTGACGGGCTACTTCTTCCTGCTCACGGCCGTCTTCTACGTCGTCAAGCCGGTCAAGGAGAGCCTGCTCATCGGGGCCCAGCCGGCCTGGTGGCCCTACGCCGAGCTGGCTACGGCCATGCTCATCGGCTTCGTCGTGGCCGTCAACGCCCGCTTCCTCGACCGGCTGCCGCGGCGGACCTACCTGACGGCCTCCATCGTCTTCTTCGTCGCCAGCCTGCTCGTCTTCTGGTACATCTTCGACATCCACCGCACCGGCCAGGTCCAGTCGCCGGTGGCCGACTCGACGGCCGTCCTGTTCATGCTCTGGCTGCGGTCGGCCATCACCTACGAGTTCCCGGCCTTCGTCATCGCCTTCTGCTTCTGGGCCGACGTGTTCATCGCCATGGGCGTGACCCAGTTCTGGATCGCCGTCAACGACGTCTTCCACCCCCACCAGGCCAAGCGCCTGGTGGGGCTCTTCGTCATGGGCGGCCTGGCCGGGGGCATCGCCGGGTCGGCCCTGGCCGCGCTCATGACCGTGGCCCGCGTCGTCCGGGCCGAGAACCTCCTCCTCGTCTGCCCCTTCCTGCTCGTGCCGGCCCTGGTCGCGGTCAACCTCGTCTATTCCGGGCAGATGAAGGTCGACGCCACCGCCGGCGACACCCGCCTGTCCCCGCCGGCCCGGGTCGGCTACCTGGAGAGCTTCCGGGCCGTGCGCCGGAACGGCTACCTCCTCGAGCTGGCGGCCATGATCGGTGCGGCCGTCACCGCCGGGACCCTCGTCAACTACCAGTTCAAGACCATCGTCGCCAGCGCCTACCCCGACCGCGACGACCGGACGGCCTTCATCGCCGTCTTCTTCCTGGCCGTCCTCGGGGCGGCCACCCTCTTCCACCTCGCCACGACCAAGGGGGTCCTCAAGTCCTCGGGCATCCGCTGGGCCATCTCGCTGGCCCCGGCCGCCCTGGCGCTCGTCTCGAGCGCGGTCTTCCTCATCCCGGCCGGGCTCATGCTCGGCTGGGCCCTGGCCGCCCGGGGCGCCGACAAGGTCTTCGACAACACCCTGACCCAGTCCGTGCGCGAGCTCCTCTACGTCCCCGTCCCGGAGGAGATCAAGTTCAAGGCCAAGATCTTCATCGACATGTTCGTCAACAAGTTCGCCACGGGGCTCGGAGCGGCCCTGTTCCTGGCCCTCTTCCACGTCCGCAGCTTCGCCTACCGGACCGACGGGCCGCTGGCCCAGGCCCGGGAGATCGGCCTGCTCGTCCTCGTCTTCGTCGCCCTCTGGCTCGTCCTGACCCGGCTCGTCTACCGGCGCTACCCGGAACACCTCAAGCAGGGCCGCAAGTGGCAGCCCGCCGGCGAGGCCATCGCCGCGAACGTCGACCTCGACCGGACCCGCAAGGTCTTCGACACCATCCGCAGCCGGGAGATCGGCTCGGCCGTCTACCTCATGAACGTCTTCGACCTGGTCAGCCGCAGCGAGCTGACGCCCGACCTCAAGGAGCTGCTCGGCATCAAGCGCGACGAGATCAAGGCCCGCGGCCTGGACTCCCTGCTCGACGTCGGCGGGGCCGGCCTGTTCCCGGGCATCGGGGACGTCCTCGACGATCCCGAGGTCCGCCGCGAGATCGACCTCATCTTCCTCCTGCCGGAGTACCAGGAGATCATGGCCCGCCGCCTCGGCGAGCTGGCCGTGTCGCCGTCGCTGGCCGACCGCATCGAGGCGGCCAAGCTCGTCGGCCGGATGCTTCCGGGCCCGCCGGTCCTGGAGGCCCTGGGGCGCCTCATCGGCGATCCCTTCTCCGAGGTCGTCCTCTACGCCCTGGAGAGCGCCGCCGTCCATCGCCGTCCCGAGCACGTCCCGCTCATCCTGGCCCAGCTGGGGAGCCCCATGACCCGGGCCGAGGCCCAGGCCGCCCTGGCCGCCTACGGCCCCGCCGCCGTCGATGCCCTGGCCCCCGCCATGCGCGACGCCGCCCTGCCGCCGGAGGTCCGCCGGGCCGTCCCCGAGGTCCTGGCCCGCGTCGGCACGCAGCGCGCCGCCGACCTCCTGCTGGCCGAGCTGGGCCGCCGCGACGAGAGCATGGAGCAGGCCCTCGTCGACGCCCTCTGCAAGCTCCGGGCCGAGCGTCCCGACGTCCGCTTCCGGGCCAAGGACGTCCGGCCCGAGCTCGTCCATCTCGTCCGGGCCTGCGGCGGCCTGGCCCTCGCCGGGGACGCCGACGGGGCGGTGTCGGAGGGGACCCTGAGCCTGCGGCTGAAGCGCGTCTTCGACCTCCTGACCCTCCTCCACCCGGCCGAAGACGTCGTCCGCATCTATCAGAACATCCAGCGCGGCACGGCCCGGTCGACCGACTACGCCCTCGAGCACCTGGACACCATGCTCGACCGGGAGCTCAAGGCGCTGCTCCTGCCGCTCATCGAGGAGCTCACGCCCGAGGAGCGGGCCGACCGCCTGCGCCGGGCCCTGAGGTTGAAATGACCCGGACCGTCGACTAGAATGGCGAGAGAGGGAGTGCCCATGGCCAACTTGTACATCTACCCCAAGGGAGGGGAGCCCTCGACCTACCCCCTGTCGGCGCGCCGGGTGACGATCGGCCGGTCGGCGACCAACGACATCGTCCTGTCCGACCAGTACAGCTCCGGGCTGCACGCCGTCGTCGTCCAGACCGAGCGCGGCTTCGCCCTCGTCGATCAGGGCAGCAAGAACGGCACCTTCGTCAACGGGCGCCGGGTCAGCGGGGAGATCGACCTGGCCCGCGGCGACGAGATCCTCATCGGCTCGACCAGCCTGTTCTTCGACCGCGACCTCGAGTCCCGGGTCACCTGGGTCGAGGGGACGACCTTCTCCCACAGCTCCAACACCATCATCGAGGTCAAGGACCTGCTGAAGAAGCCGGCGGCGGCCGCCGCCGCGGCCATGAAGACCCCCGGCGGGGGGCTCGACCTGGAGCGCCTCCAGCAGGACCAGCGCATCATCGCCGTCATCAGCGAGGTCAGCCAGGCCCTCATCTTCCACATGCCCCTCGACAAGCTCTTCGACCACATCATGGACGTCCTCATCCAGCATCTGCCCATGGACCGGGCCGTCCTGATGCTGAAGAATCCCGAGACCGGGACCTTCGAGCCCAAGGTCGTCCGGGTCCAGAGCGGGGCCCTGCGGACCCAGAGCATCTTCGTCAGCCAGACCATCGTCCGCACGGCCCAGGAGCGGCGCTCGTCCATCCTCATCTCGGACATCCAGGCCGACGACGCCCTCAAGGCCCAGGCCAGCGTCGTCCAGGCCCAGATCCACTCGGCCATGTGCGTGCCGCTGGCCTACAACGACGACATCATCGGCCTCGTCTACTGCGACCGGGCCTCGCTGCTCGAGCAGTTCACGGAGAACGACCTGCGCCTGCTGACCCTGCTGGCCAACTTGGCCGCCAACAAGATCGAGAACGCCCGCCTCATCGAGATCCAGCGCGAGGCCGACCGCATCCGCCGCGACATGGTCCTGGCCGCCGAGATCCAGAAGAGCTTCCTGCCGCGCAAGGACCCGGCCTTCGAGCCCTACGACATCACCGGCAGTGCCCGGGCCTGCCGCCACGTCGGCGGCGACTACTACGACTTCATCCCCATCGACGCCGACCGCCTGGGCCTGATCATCGCCGACGTCTCCGGCGTCGGGGCCAGCGCCTCCCTGCTCATGGCCAACCTGCGGGGCGCCCTGCACGAGAAGTTCCCCGAGCGCTTCGACCTCGGCGAGCTCGTGGCCGGGCTGAACGACTTCATCTACACCAGCTCCGACAGCCACTGCTTCATCACCTTTTTCCTGGGCATCCTCGACCGCCGGACGCACGAGCTGGCCTACGTCAACGCCGGCCACAATCCGCCCCTCCTCGTCGGGCGCGAGGGCCCGGCCCGGCCCCTCGAGGCCACGGGCCTGCCGCTGGGGATGTTCCCGGACCAGGAGTACGGCCAGCGGACGGCCGCCCTGGCCCCGGGCGACGTCGCCTGCCTCTACACGGACGGCATCGTCGAGAGCCGCAAGGAAGAGAAGGAGGAGTACGGCGAAGGCCGCCTGGAGCGGCGGGTCCGGGAGCTGGCCGCGAGCCCGGCCCGGGAGATCATGGAGCGCGTCTTCGAGGACGTCTTCGGCTTCAGCGGCTGCACCGAGGCCGGGGACGACATGACCCTGGTCGTGGTCAAGCGCAAGCCCTGAACGGGGGAAGGGGGAGGCCGAGGTGAAGCGACAGGACGTCCGGGAGATCACGGTCCCGGCCGAGCTCGGCCAGGTCCCCCGCGTCCGGGCCTTCATCCACGACTACGTCTCCGGCCTGGGCCTCGGCGAGGAGGACCGGGTCAAGATCGAGCTCTCGCTCCACGAGATCTGCGTCAACATCGCCCTCTACGCCTACCCCGAAGGGCGGCCCGGCGAGATGACCGTGCGCGTCTGGCGGGACGGGGGGGACCTCCTCATCGAGGTCCGGGACCAGGGCGCCCCGTTCGATCCGGTCCGCAAGAAGGACCCCGACCTCCGGCTCAAGCTGCGCTGCGGCACGCCGGGCGGATTGGGGGTCTACTTCTACAAGACGCTCATGGACGGCCTGTCCTACCGCCGCTCCCGGGGCCGGAACGTCCTGACCCTCCGCAAGGCCCTTTGATCAGTACAGGACCTTGTCCTCCCCGTTGGCCCGGATGATGCGGTCGATCTCCTGCAGGACGAGGTCGCGGCGGACGATGACGGCCCGGGCCTCGGCCTCGGACAGGTATTTTCCGGCGACGGCCCGCACGGTCTCGAGGTCAAGGGCCTTGACCCGCTCGACCACGGCCCGCGGCAGCTCGCTCATGAGCTTCGGCCCGTCCGGGGAGCGGGCCGAATAGAGAAGGGTCTTGGTGAACCGGCCCGAGGTCCGGAAGGACCGGGAGTGGTCGATGAGGACCATCCGCCAGTCGGGCGTGATGAGGATCTGGTTCGCGTGCCGGTCCTCGTTGGCGATGAGGTTGTCCCAGAGCCGCTGGAGGTAGGTGGCCCGGTTCCAGCCGAAGACCTTGATGAGCGGCATCTTGACCCGCTTCTCCTCGCGCTCGCGCAGCGACATGCAGTCGTCGACCCAGAACTGGCAGGAGCCCTTCTCGTCGCGGAAGACGCGCTCGACGGTCGGCGGGACCATGCCCAGGCCCAGGTGCTTGTCGAGCAGGTAGGCCGCGACCTCGTAGGTCCAGCCCTCCCAGTACCCGCCCATGCGTCCCTGAGGGTTCTTCCACAGGGCCCGGTGGGTGACGTCGCCTTTCCGGAGCGTCAGGACCCAGGGCGAGGTGACCGCCTGGGACCCGGACAGCTGTCGCGAGGAAACGACCTCGGCCGTGCGCAGGAAATCCTCCCACGTCTCACGCTGGGCCAGCTCGGCGGCCGTGAATTGGGCCGCGGCGGCGGGCCGGGGCGAAGGCGCCGCGCCGGAACCCGGGAGAGAAGCGGCCAGGACGAGGGCCAGGCCGAAGGGGATGAAGGATCTGAGCGTTCTCAATAGAGCACCTTGTCCTCGCCCTGCTCCTTGATCATGAGCGCGATCTCGTCGAGCAGGAGTTGGCGGCGGGAGAGGATGGCCCGGATCTCCCTGTCCTTGAGGGTCGGCCCGACGGCGGCTTTGATGTCCTCGAAGGTCAGGGCCCCGACCCGGTCGACGAAGGAGCGGGGCAGGCGCCGGAAGAGCCAGGGCGCGCCCTGGGCCGACACCTTGAGGCCGTTCCGGCCGAACATGAGCCGCTCGCAGAACTCCTTCGCCGAGCGGAAGGCCCGCGAGTGGTCGAAGGCGATCGTCCGCCAGTCCTCGGTGTAGAGGATGTTCTGCTGGGTCCGGTCCTCGTTGGCGATGAGCGAGTCCCAGGCCCGGATCAGCCATTTCATCTTCTCGGTCCGCTCGACGGCTTCCGGGGGGATGACGATGCCCTCCTCGACGAGCTTGAGCAGGCTGCACTTGTTGTCGGCCCAGAGGACGAGGGCGCCGCGCCGGCCTTGGAACTCCCGTTCGACGGCCGGCGGGACCATGTTCAGCCCGAGCAACTTGTCCAGGCGGTAGGCGGCGATCTCGTATTGCCAGCCCTCGAGGAAGCCGAGCTGTTCGCCGCTCGGGTTCTTCCAAGCGGCCTTGCGGGTGACGCCGTCCTTGCTCAGGGTCAGCTTGAAGGGCTTGGTCACGCCCTCGCCGATGGGCTCCGAGGCCACGATCTCGGCGGTCAGGAGGAACTCCTCCATGGCCGGGCGTTGGGCGATCTCTTCGGGCAAGAACTGGGCGTGAAGCGGCAGGCCTCCGGCCGCGAGGGCCAGCGCCAAGAGGACGGGAACCGCGAAGCGCGTCATGGGTCTCTCCTTGCCGGGAGGATGGGCTCCGGCTAGATGATAACGCCTCGAGCCCGCTCTTTTCAAGCCGCCGCCTCCGCCGCGGCGGCCTCGGCCGCGGCCCGGCGCTTGCGGTAGGCCGGGATGAGCTTGAGGCACACGGCGACGAGGACGGCGACGGCGGCCACGTTGATCAGGGCGTAGCGCTCGATGCGCAGGCCCAGGACCTGGGTGCCCAGGAGGACGGCCAGGGCGGACAGAGTGTCGCCGCCCCGGACGAAGAACGTGTCGATGGCCGCTTTGGCCTTGTACTTCTCCTCCCGCTTGGTGACCAGGAACAGGGCCGCCTTGGTCGTGTTCTGGAGGGAGTAATCCGTGCCGTTCTCGAGGACCTTGACCCAGCGCACGAGCAGGAACACGGCCCCGAAGGAGATCAGGGCGTAGCCGCCCAAAGCGATGAGCGGCAGGAAGAGCAGGGCCCCGCTCACGCCCACCCAACGGAAGATGCGGGATACCAGGAAGAGCTGGATGACCAGGGCGATGAGGTTGGTCCAGAACTGGTAGTCCATGAACGCGTTGTGGATCTCCTTGCTCTCGGTCCTCGCGGGGGGCGGGGGCTCGGCCGCCCCGCCGTCCCCGAAAAGGAGCGCGGCGGTCTCGCCGGGCCCGGCCGGGGAAGCGGGAGCGGAGTCGATGGCCCGGCGGACCGTGACGTCGCTCATGATGAACTCGCCGGTGGCGTTGACGAAGTTGTAGAGGCCGATCATCACGGCGATGAGCAGGAGATAGCGGCTCTTGAAGACCAGGCGGAAGCCGCCGCTGGCCTCGAGCGGGCGCTCCTGGACGAGGGCCGCCGCGGCGGCGCCGGCGACGCCCCGGTCCCGGCGCGTCTCGCGGACATCCCTTCGGTGGATGACGCGGGCCAGGACGATGCACAGCCCGAGGAGGACGCCGGCGATGAGCATGAGCTTGAACTGCCAGTTCCCGCCGAGGTGGTCCCGGAGGCCCTTCATGAACGGCAGCGTGGCCACGAGGCCGCCCAGGGAGGCCCCCAGGGCGACGAGGGGGAAGGTCCGCTTGCCGGTCTCCTCGGCGTAGAGGTCGTTGGCGAAGCCCCAGAACTGGGCGATGACGAAGTAATTGAAGATGCCGATCCAGACGAAGAACAGGATGCCCATGGGCTTCTCGGCCAGGCCTGCGGCGTGGAGGGCGTAGAAGACGACCAGGTTGGAGATGAAGAACGAGGTCGTCCGGGTGATGAGGACGTGGCGCGGCACCTTCGAGGCCAGGCGGCTGAAGGCCTTGATGACGAAGACGAACAGGACGGCCTGGGCCCCGCTCAGGTAGCTCTTGACCTGGGGCATATCCTTGTCGACGAGCAGGAGCGACTCGCGCAGGGGTTTCAGGATGTAGTAGGCCAGCAGGAGCAGGAAGACGTTGAGCGCCAGGAGGAGGGCCTTGGACGCCTCGCCCGGGCGGATGTCGGCGAACAGGCGCAGGAACCGGTAGCCGGGCGGCAGGCGGTCGGTCATGGGCGTCCTCTCCGTGGCGCTCTCAGTAAAGGACGTTGGCTTCCCCGTTGACCCTGATCTGGGTGGCGAGGACCTGGAGGACCAGGCGGCGCCGGGCGTTGAGGGCCTCGATCTCGGCCTTGTCGAGGAGGGGGGCGAGCCGCCGGGCGACTTCCGCGTCGTCCCAGTCCAGGAGACGGCCGTAGAGGGCCCGCGAGCAGCGGCGAACGGGGCATCGGGGCGGGGAGCTCTTGCGGGGGGCGAAGGCCTCGGAGAAATCGACCCGGTAGACCCTCCCGTCGGTCCCGCCGATCAGGGTGTCCTTGTCGTTCCGGCAGTCGTCGTAGGTCAGGGCCTGGAAGACGCGCAGGTCGGCCATGGCCCGGGCGTGGTAGGCGGGGTCTTCCGGCGGGAGCCGGCGGGCCCGGCGCTCCTCTTCCGAGAGGGCGTCGACGACGAAGATCTGCAGGGCGCCCGCGTTCTCGGCCACGGTCCGTTCGACGATGGGCGGGACGAGGCCGAGGTCGAGGTACCGGTCGAGGGCGTAGGCGGCCAGGTCGTAGCGGTAGCTGTCGGGCAGCGGGTCGGGCCGCCGGCGGTCGACGTACTTGAAGAGGGCCTGGTGGACGCGGCCGCGGTCCTCCAGGGTCAGCCGCCAGGCGTCCGTCCGGCCGCCCGGCCCGGCGCTCCGGCCGGTGACGGCGGCGGTCCGCAGGAACGCCTCGGTGTCCTCCGCCGACATCGGCTTGGGCGCGGCCGGCTTGACGCCGCTGCGGGCGGCCACCTCCTCGGTCTCGCCCCAGAGCGTGAAGGTCCCGCCTTCGCGGATGAGGGCCGAGGGGATGCCGCCGTAGCTGCCCGAGATACCGGTGTCCATGATCCAGATCTTGTCCTGGAAGCGGGCCACGGCGGACCGCTCGACGACCGGGCTGGAACCGCTCTTGAGGCGGTTGTAGAAGAAGCTGTGGCCGACGACCATGGCCTTGACGCCGAGGTTGGCCAGGATGCGGTCGACCTCGGCCTGGGCCGAGTCGCCCATGGTGGCCAGGCCGCGGAACCAGAGCGGGCTGTCCGGCTCGTAGACGATCTTGGGTTTGAAGGGCTTGGCGGTCCGGTGGGGGTCGCGCATCAGGCCTTTGAAGAAGGCCAGTTCGCTGCGCATGACGGTATTGATCTCCCGAAGGGGCCAGCGCGAGTAGGCTTCGCTGATCCCGGCGTGGGAGTAGACCACGTCGTCGATCTTGATGACCGTGTTGAGGCCCATGAGCCAGCCGCCGACCTCCCGGTCGAAACCCTCCATGTAGGCCTGGCGGGCCTCGGGATTGCGGCGGGCCAAGGTCCTTTGCCAGAAGCCGTACAGGGCGTCCTCGAAGGCGGCCTCGGCGCCGGCGGCCTGGAGGCGCTTGCGCTCCTCGGGCGGCAGGGTCTTGAGGAATTCCTCCTCCCGGGCCAGGCGGAAGTCCGCGGGCAGGAAGGACAGGAATTGCTCCACCGTGACGTAGCCGGGGTAATCCAGGGCGATGCCCGTGATGTTCATCTCCTCGTGATTGCCGAGGAGCACGTGGACCATGCCGCCGGCGGCGGCGGCCTGTCCTTCCAGGCGGCGGATGAGGTCGAAGATGCGGCGGGCCTGGGGGCCCCTGTCCAGGATGTCGCCCAGCTGGACCAGGTGGGCGCGGCCGCCCGTCCAGTTGAGGTCGGCGTCGACGAGGGCCACCGCGGGATGGGACAGGATGAAGACGAAACGGTCGTAGTCGCCGTGGAGGTCGGCCACGGCGACCACCCGGTCGACGCCCGTCCAGGCGTAGGGGACTTCGTCCGCGGCGGGCGGCGCTTCGGCGGCGAAGGAGATGGGGGGGGCGGCGAGGGGGACGAGCCTGAGGGCGAGAAGGAAGGCCAGAAGGGGGAGGGCACCCCACGTCCGGCCCTTTCCGCTGCGAGGCATGCTATTACTCTTATAGCCCTTTTGCTCTACGGAATCAAGCGGTTGACGCGGCCGCGCCGCCGGGTTTATCCTGGACCCGCTCCGCAGTCGATGAGAAAGGACGCGCGACGATGAAGACAAGCTCCCGAGCGATCGTCATCCTGGCGGTGTCGGCCATCCTGCTCGCGGGCTGCCGCGGCCCCGGCGGCGGCGAAGGGCCCGCTCCGGCCGCGACGGCCGCCGCGGTCAAGGTCAAGCCCGGCGTCGAGACGCTGCTGGAGAAGCGGCTCGACCTCGTCCAGGGCAAGAAGATCGGGCTCATCACGAATCCCACGGGGACGGACTCGCGTCTGGCCGCGACGGTCGACCTCCTCCGGGCCGCGCCCGGCGTCGACCTGGTCGCCCTCTACGGCCCCGAGCACGGCATCCGCGGCAACGCCCAGGCCGGCGAGTACGTGCCTTACTACATCGACGGGACGACGGGCCTGCCGGTCTTCAGCCTCTACGGGCAGTCGATGAAGCCCGCGCCGGGCATGCTGACGGACATCGACGCCTACATGCGCTCCTTCGATACCCGGGAGGAGGGCAAGACGCCGGAGGCGGGCATGGTCAAAGGCATCGACGCCCTGGTCTTCGACATCCAGGACGTCGGCACGCGGGTCTATACGTATGTGGCGACCATGGCCTACGCCATGCAGGCGGCGGCCGAGGCCGGCCTGGAGTTCATCGTCCTCGACCGGCCCAATCCGCTCGGCGGCGCCGTGATGGAGGGGCCCGTCCTGGAGTATCCCGCCTTCAGCTCCTTCATCGGGCTCTATCCCGTCCCCCTGCGCCACGGCCTGACGGCCGGCGAGCTGGCCCTGATGATCAACGACCGCTTCCTTCAGCCCAGGGCCGAGCTGACGGTCGTGCCCATGGAGGGCTGGACGCGGAACATGTGGTTCGACGGCACGGGCCTGCCCTGGGTCATCCCGTCGCCCAACATGCCGACGCTCGACACCGCCGTCGTCTATCCCGGGCTGGTGGCCATCGAAGGGACCAATATGTCCGAGGGACGGGGCACGACCCGGCCGTTCGAGCAGTTCGGGGCTCCCTGGATCGACGCGGCCCGGCTGACGAGGACGCTCAACGCCCTGGCCCTGCCCGGAGTGGCCTTCCGCGAGGCCTGGTTCACGCCCTACTTCTCGAAGTTCCAGGGCCAGCTCTGCGGCGGCTGCCAGGTCCACGTGACGGACCGGGAGGCCTTCCGGTCCATCGCCACCGTCCTGTACATCCTGAGGGCCGTGCGGGAAGCCCACCCGGCCGAGTTCGCCTTCCATGGCGACTATTTCGACAAGGTCATGGGCACGGACGCCGTCCGCCGGGCCCTCGAGGCCGGGACGCCGGTCGCGGACATCCTGGCCGGCCTCGAGCCCGGCCTGGCCGCCTTCGACGCCCTCCGCAAGCCGTACCTGCTGTATTGACCCAAGGGACCTGGTCTTCGCGTTCCCGCCATGAAGCGGCCGTTTGCGAAGACCTGGCCCCTTCTTGCCGGTCCCGTCTTGCCTTTGTTTTATCCCGGTTCTTTGCTAGAATGAGCCTCTTTCCCCTTCGTGGGACCATCATCCGCCGAGGAGAGTGACGAGATGGCGACGAAGTCTCCCCGCTACGCCCTGTCCAATCCGCTCTCGGTCCTGCTCGACAAGCCCGCCGCCGACTTCACCCGGGCCGATCTGCTCCAGGTCGTCGAGGCCAAGGGCCTCGAACGGATCACGTTCCACTACCTGGCCATCGACGGCAAGCTCAAGGAGCTGACCGTACCGGCCGCCGACCGCTACCACCTCGAGGCCGTCCTGGCCGAAGGCGAGCGCGTCGACGGCTCGTCGCTCTTCAAGGGCATGGTCGACATGGCCCTGTCGGACCTCTACGTCGTGCCGCAGTACCGTTCGGCCTTCCTCAATCCCTTCGACGAGGGCAGCCTCGACTTCGTCTGCCGCTACCTGGCCCACGACGGCTCCCCGGCCCCGTTCACCCCCGACAGCGTCCTGGCCCGGGCCGCCGCCCTGTTCCGCAAGACGACCGGCCTCCAGCTCAACGCCCTGGGCGAGCTCGAGTTCTTCCTCCTGACGAACCCGGCCGACCGGTCCTATCCCGTCGAGGCCCACCGCGGCTACCACGGCTCGGCCCCGTTCACCAAGAGCGGCCCCATCCTGCACGAGATGGTCGCCCACATCGCCCGCGTCACCGGGGCCGTCAAGTACGCCCATTCCGAGAACGGCGTCATCGACGGCGTCCGCAGCGACGTCCCCGAGATCGCCGGCCGCCTGGCCGAGCAGCTCGAGATCGAGTTCCTGCCCCGGCCCATCGAGGAGGCCGCCGACGGCCTCGTCCTCGGCCGCTGGATCATCCGCAACACGGCCTACCGTCACGGCGCCATCGCCACCTTCACGCCCAAGCTCGAGGAGGGCGTCGCCGGCAGCGGCCTCCACTTCCACCTCGAGCTCGAGAAGGACGGCCGCAACATCATGCGCGGCCCCGACGGCAAGCTCACGGCCGAGGCCCGCAAGCTCATCGGCGGCCTGTGCGAATACGCCGATTCGCTGACCGGCTTCGGCAACACCGTCTCCTCGGCCTATCTCCGCCTCGTCCCCAACCAGGAGGCCCCGACCCGGATCTGCTGGAGCGACCTCAACCGCAGCGCCCTCATCCGCGTCCCTCTCGGCTGGACCGGGGCCGCCCACTTGGCCCGGCGGGTCAATCCGGCCGACACGGCCGAGTTCGCCGACGAGCGGGGCGGCCGCCAGACGGTCGAGATCCGCAGCCCCGACGGCAGCGCCATGGTCCACCTGACCCTGGCCGGCATCGCCATGGCCGCCAACTGGGCCTTCAAGGGCGACCTGTCGCTGTTCAAGGACTACGGTCCGCTCGAGCTGGCCGACGACCTCTACGTCAAGGGCAACATCTTCGCCGACAAGGAGCTCCTCAAGCGCCTGCCCGTCCTGCCGGCCAGCTGCGTCGAGTCGAGCCGGGTCCTGCTCCGCAAGCGGGGCCACTACGAGCGCGACGGCGTCTTCCCGCCGAGCGTCATCGACTACGCCGCGGCCATGCTGCAGGCCGAGAACGACGAGTTCATGAACAAGAAGCTGACGGATCTCCCGGCCCACGACCGCCTGCACGAGATCCGCAAGATCATGCACAAGGACCTGCACAAGAACTGAGCCTCCCGATGGCCCGAAACGCGATGTCCTCCCGGGAGCGCTGGCGGGCCCTGTTCGCGGGGGAGCGGCCCGACCGCGTCCCGACCGACTACTGGGCCACTGTGGAGTTCGACCGCAAGCTCATGCGGCATCTCGGTTGCCGGACCCGACGCGGGATGCTGGACGCCCTCGGCATCGACTACGAGGTCCGGCTCCAACCGGACTACGCCGGCCCGCGCCTGCCCCGGATGGGGGACGAGTTCGGCCGCCGCTTCCGGAGCGTCGACTACGGCCCGGGGAAATACCGCGAGTGCGTCCACTTCCCGCTGGCCGGCTTCAAGAGCGTGGCCGAGATCGAGCGTGACTACACCTGGCCGACGGCCGACTGGTGGGACTTCGGGAGCATCCCGGCCCAGGCCGCCCGGGCCGCCGGGCACCCCATCCGGGGCGGCGGCTCCGAGCCCTTCCTCATCTACAAGGAGCTCCGGGGCATGGAGCAGGCCTTCGTCGACCTCGTCGAGAACCCGGACATCGCCCATTACTGCCTGGACAAGCTCTTCGGCCTGGCCTACGACTGCGCCGTCCGCATCTACGAGGCCGTGCCGGGGAAGGTCGACATCTCCTACATCGCCGAGGACATGGGCGGCCAGACCGATCTCATGATCTCGGTCCGCCACATCCGCGAGTTCCTTCTCCCCGGCATGAAGCGGATGATCGACCTGGCCCACCAGGCCGGGGCCATCGCTTTCCACCACAACGACGGCTCCTGCTGGCGCATCATCCCCGACCTCATCGGCCTCGGCATCGACCTCCTCAACCCCCTCCAGTGGCGCTGCCCGGGCATGGAGCGGGAGCGGCTCAAGAAGGAGTTCGGCCCGCACCTCGTCCTCCATGGCGGCATGGACAACCAGCACACCCTGCCCTTCGGTACGGTCGACGAGGTCCGGCGCGAGGTCGAGGACAATATCCGGATCCTGGGGGAGGGCGGCGGCTACATCCTGGCGCCGTGCCACAACATCCAGGCCATCACCCCGGTCGAGAACGTCCTGGCCATGTACGACGCCGCCCGCGAGCTCGG
>CAZFZU010000009.1:39328-44557 GCA_964523615.1 uncultured Eubacteriales bacterium
GCTTCGAAGGCCGGGGCCAGGCGCTTCCAGAGATCGTTGAAGCGGGCCTGGAGGTCGGCGTAGAGGGCGGTGTTCTTCGGGTCCGGTTCCGCGGCGAGCTTGGCCTTGGCCACCCAACGGTCGGCGATGTCGGCGATGGCGACATCCTCGCCTGAGGCCAGCCGCCAGTTCCAGACCGACTGGAGGGCCGCCCCGTAGGCCGCGGCCTCGGCCTCCTTCAGGGTCACGACGGGAGTCCCGAAGACGTCGGCCACGATCTGCAGCCAGAGCCGGCTCTTGGCTCCGCCGCCGGTCGCCCGGATCTCCGACGGCCGGAGGCCCAGCTCCCGCATCCGCCCCAGGCCGTAGCCCAGGTTGAGGACCGTGCCCTCCATGACCGCCCGGACGATGTGGGCGGCGTCGAAGGTCCCGCGGTCGAGCCCGAAGAAGACGGCCTTCCCGAGCGGCAGGACGGGCACGCGTTCGCCGTCGACGAAGGGCAGGAACAGGAGCCCGCCCGCGCCCGCGGCTGCCCGCCGGGCCAGGCGTTCGAGCCGGGCGTTGTCGAGGCCAAAGAGCGATTTGACGATCTCCGTCGTGTTGGTCACGTTCATCGTGCAGAGGAGCGGCAGCCAGCCGCCCGTGCTGTCGCAGAAGGCGGCGATCTCGCCCGCGGGATCGACGAACGGCGCGGCCGCGTAGGCGTAGACCGTGCCCGACGTCCCCAGGCTGAGCGTGCAGACGCCGGGCCGGACGTTGCCGCTGCCGACGGCGCCCATCATGTTGTCGCCGCCGCCGGCCGCGACGAGGACCCGGCCGAAGCCGAACTCCCGGGCCACGGCCTCGCGGACGGGCCCCACGGGCTCGCGGGGAGGGGACAGGGCCGGCAGCTTGGCCGGGAGGCCGGGATCGACGGCGGCCAGGGCCGCCTCGTCCCAGCGGCGCCGCCGCACGTCCATCAGGCCCGTACCGGAGGCGTCGCCGTACTCCATGTGGTCGCGCCCGGTGAGCCAGCGGTTGAGGTAGTTGTGGGGCAGCAGGACCGTGGCCAGCCGGGCGAAGCGCTTGGGTTCGTGTCGCTTGAGCCAGAGGATCTTCGAGGCCGTGAAGCCCACTGCCGGGGACAGGCCCAGGCGGGCGATGGCCGCCTCGACGCCGCCGAGGGTGGCCACGAGGTCCTCGTTCTCGCGGACCGTGGCGGTGTCGTTCCAGAGCTTGGCCGGGCGGATGACCCGGCCCGCGGCGTCGAGGGGGACGAAGCCGTGCTGCTGGCCCGAGACGCCGAGCGAGACGACCTTGCCGGCGTCGATCCGGGACTCCCGGAGCGCGGCGGCCACGGCCCGGCGGGCGGCCTCGGTCCAGACGGCCGGGTCCTGTTCGCTGGCCCCCGCGGCGAGCCCCGGGACCATGGCGTGGGGGGCTCGTCCCCGGCCGAGGACGCGGCCGGTGGCCGCGTCGACGACGAGGGCTTTCGTCCCCTGGGTGCCGGAATCGACGCCGACGGCGTAACTGGGCATGGGCGACCTCGCTCGCCCCGGATTCTATGGGAGCCCGCTCCCTCCTGTCAATCGGGGGCGGGCCGCCCCTATTTGACTTTTCAACGGGCGTCCGTCTTAATAGACTAAATTCGAGAAAGGAAGCGGAGCCATGCCCCTGTCCTCCCGGAAGATCACGCTCGCGGCCCTCTTCGCCGCCCTCCTGCTGGCGGCCTCGCCCGCCCAGGACCTCGCGCCGGACGAGGGCCACCGGACCGGCCTTCTCCGGGAGGACGAGGCCCGGCTGCGGGCCTTCGTCGAAAGCCATCCCCGCGTGACGGGCGTCCGGGTCAACTGGCTGGGGCTCGAGCGCGTCAACGACGCCCGCTCCGCCCAGGGCCGGCCGCCCCTCGCGGTCGGGGCCGTCGACCGGGTCGGGCGCGAGCTCGTTTCCGACCGGCCGGGGGAGGCCGACGTCCTGGCCGCGGCCGGGCCCCTTCTCGCGGCCGGCGACCTGCCGGTCTCCGTCGACAACAGCCTGCTCAAGTTCTTCCCGCCGATCCGCAGCCAGAACCCGCTCGGCTCGTGCGCCTCGTTCTCGAGTACCTACTACCAGCTCTCGTACATGGCCGCCTTCCAGCGCGACCTCGACATCCGCGACGCCGCCGACAACACGAACAAGTACTCGCCGAAGTGGTCCTACAACATGCTCAACGACGGCAAGGACGAGGGCACGTACTTCGGCGAGAACTACGACCTCCTCGAGCGCCACGGGGCGGCGACCTGGGCCGACTTCCCCTACGACACGAACTTCAAGGCCTGGTGCCTGGACACGGCCGCCTGGCGGCGGGCCCTCGGCGTCCGGATCGACCCGGTCCAGTATCTGCGGGACGTCAGCGAGGACGCCGGGCTCGACCTCCTCAAGCAACTCCTGACGAACGGCTATATCGTGGTCTTCGGGACCTACGTCTCGTCCTGGCAGCTCAAGGCCGCCGTCGACGACCCCACGACCTCCGCCGACGACGCCGCGGTCGGGGACGCCGTCGGCTACTGGGTCAACGGGGTCGAAGGCTCCCACGGCATGACCGTCGTCGGCTACAACGACGCCATCTGGACCGACATCAACGGCAACGGGGCCATCGACACCGGCGAGAAGGGCGCCCTGCGCATCGCCAATTCCTGGGGCAGCGCCTGGCGCGACGGCGGCTTCACCTGGCTGGCCTACGACGCCCTCCGGCAAGTCCCGCTCGTCCCCGGCGCCCCGACGACGCCGCGCGAGCCGGCCTTCTTCAACGACATGGTCTTCCTGCTAACCGTCCGGGATTCCTACGCCCCTCTGATGATCGGCGAATTCACGGTCAATCACGCCAAGCGGGACCAGATGCGGCTGTCGCTCGGCACGTCGGCGACCTCGGCCACCGTCCCCTCGACGACCTGGGCCCCGACCGCCCTCTGGGCCCAGGGCGGAGCCTTCGCCTTCGACGGCTCGGCGACGGCCGTCGACGGCACTTTCGTCCTCGATTTCACGGACATCCTGGCGGCGGGAGCCGGCGCCCGCCGCTATCACCTGGGGATGCGCGACGGCACGGCCGGCGATCCGGCCACCCTGAGGGCCTTCAAGATCGTCGACCTGACCACCGACCCGGCCACCGAGGTCGCCTCATCGCAGGCGCCCAAGACGGCCGACGGCGGCGAACAGGTCTACGCCTGGGTCGATTACACCTACGCCGGTCCGGATTACAACCACCCGCCGGAGCTCCTCTACGCCCGGGTCTCGCCGTCGAGCGGCACGCCCGCCGACACCTACTCGTTCTCCGTCCAGTTCACCGACGAGGACGGGGACGCGCCGGCGGTCCGGAACGTCTACGTCGACGGGACGCCCCACGCGACGACCTATTCGGCCTCCGATGGGCGCTATCGCTGGTCGACCTCGGCGCTGGCCGCCGGCGAGCACAGCTTCTACTTCCACTTCGAGGACGGCCAGGGCGGCTCGGCCCGGGCGCCGCTGGCCGGTGCGATGAGCGGGCCCATGGTCTACGCCTTCACGGCGGCGTCCCTCTCGCCCTCGAGCGCCGCGGCCGGCGGCGGGGCCTTCACCCTGTCCGTCCTGGGCTCGGGCTTCGTCGCGGGCGCCGTCGTGACCTGGGACGGGAGCGACCGGACGACGACCTTCGTCGACGCCGGCCGGCTCGACGCCGCCATCCCGGCCTCCGACCTGGCCCTGGGCGGGCTCGTCACCGTCGCCGTCCGCGGGGCGGGCGGCGGCGTGTCCAACAGCCTGACGTTCGCGGTCGAGAACCCGGCGCCCTCCCTGGCCTCGATCTCGCCGACGCGGGCCAACGGCGGCGGCGGCGACTTCACGCTGACCGTTCTCGGGACCGGTTTCGTCTCTAGCTCCGAGGTCCGCTGGAACGGCCTGTCCCGGACGACGACTTTCGTCGGAGCGACGGAGCTGCGAGCGGCCATCCCGGCCGCGGACATCGCCGCCGGCGGCGAGTTCGAGGTCGTGGTCGTCAACCCGGCCCCGGCCGGCGGCCCGACGGCCCCGGCCGTGTTCACCGTGACCGATTTCACGGTCGAGGCGACGCCCGTCTCGACCACCCTCGGCGCGGGTTCGAGCGCGACCTTCACGGTCCAGCTGGCGCCCCGCTACGGCTCGTTCGACGCCCCGGTCAGCCTGCGCGCCCTCAGCCTGCCGCGGGGGGCTTCGGCTTCGTTCTCTCCGGCCACCCTGACGCCCGGGGGCGGCGGGGCCGCGGCGACGATGACCGTCGCCACGACGGCCCGCGGGGGCTCGGGGGCGGGGACCGTGTCCCGACCGGCCGCCTGGCCGCCGCCGGGCGGGCTTATCCCTCTGTTGGCCCTGGCCGTTCTCCTGGCCTTTCTGGCCTTCCGGATGGCGTCTAAGCCGGGACGCCCGCGCCTCTCGGCGCGCCTGGCCGCGGCCGGGCTGCTGGCCGTCCTCATCGTCGCCGCCGCGGGCTGCGGCGCGGGCGGCGGGGACGGCGGCGCCGACACGGGGACTCCGGCCGGCACCTACGAGATCATCGTCGAGGCCACGTCGGGCGGTCTCGCGGTCAGCGACTCCGTCACGCTCGTCGTCAATTAGGGAAGAGAAGGAGGCCGCGATGAGATACGCGACCAAAGTCCCGGCCGTTCTCCTAGCTCTGGCCATGACAGCGGCTTGGGCCCGGGCGGCGGAGACCTCGCTCACCGTCAAGGGCGGTTACTTCGCCCCCTCCGACGCCGTCTTCCGGGACGTCTACGGCGGCGGGCCGGCCTTCGGCCTCGACATCGCGGTGCCGGTGTCCGGGCCGCTGCGGGTATGGGCCGGCGTCGAGCTCTTCGCCAAGCGGGGCCTGACGACGGAATCCGAAGAAGCGACCAAGGTGACCATCACCCCGCTCTTCGCCGGCCTCCGCCTCCAGTTCGGGCGCAAGGGGATCCGTCCCTACCTCGGGGCCGCGGCCGCCTATTTCCTGTTCAGGGAGAGCAACGCGCTCGGGAGGGCCAGCGAGAGCGGCCTCGGCGCGCTGGGCCAGGCGGGCCTCGTCTTCCTGATGGGCCGGTCGTTCGGCCTGGACGTCCACGCCGGCTACCGGGCCTGCACCCTGACGGCCGGCGACGCCGAGGACCCCCTCGAAGCCAGGATCGGCGGCCTCTCGGCCGGCCTCGGCCTCGCCCTCCGCTTTTAATGGGGCCGTTTCTATTTGTTTTTTTCATTTGATGAACGGCGGATGAATAAAAAAAATAGAAACGTCCCCATTATTCCGCT
>CAZFZU010000009.1:44657-66330 GCA_964523615.1 uncultured Eubacteriales bacterium
TTGATGAACGGCGGATGAATAAAAAAAATAGAAACGTCCCCATTATTCCGCTAAACTGGTGGGCATGAAGACACGCCCGCGTTCCGCCCTGACCGTCCTTATCCTGGCCGCGGCCTTCACGCTCGTCCTGCCGGCCTTCGCCGTCCTCAAGCCGGGGGCCAAGCTGGTGCCCTTCTCGCTCAAGAACGTCGACGGCAAGGACTATGCCGTCGCCATGGAGGACGGCCGCTTGACCCTGACCGTCACCGAGACCGTCGCCGGGGAGGTCAAGGTCGTCAAGACCCGTCCGGCGGCCGTGCTGGTCGATTTCTGGGCCACTTGGTGCGTACCCTGCCGCAAGGCCATGCCCCACATGCAGCGCCTCAGCGAGACCTACGGGCCGGCCGCGGGCCGGACCGAGGGCGGCCTGGTCGTCCTCGGCATCGCCCTCGACGAGGCCGGCGGCAAGGTCGTCAAGCCCTTCTACAACAAGCTCAAGATCACCTATCCCATGCTGGCCGACGCGCCCACGGCGCCCGCCGCGCCGGGCCTCGTCGCGACGGCCAAGGACATGAAGAAGGCTTACGGCGTCCAGGAGATCCCGGTCGTCTACGTCTTCGACGCTTTTGGCACCGTCACCCACGCCCACGTCGGGGCCACCGACGAGCTGGAGGCCGCGCTCGACAAGGCCGTCGCCGCTCTCGCCGGCGGGGGAGCGAAATGAAGCGCCGCCTGCCCTGGGTGCTCCTCGTCCTGTCCCTGGCCGTCATGACCGCCGGGCTTCTCCTCGGCGAGTACCGGACCGTCCTCGAGAAGGCCGTCACGGTCTGCCTCGACTGCATCGGGATCGGGTGAGCGGGATCATGGGCGCCGCCAAGACGACCGCCCCGGCCCGCGAGCCCGCGCCCCGCAAGCCCCGGGACCGCCGGCCCTGGTACCAGGCCTTCTTCGCCCTCGGCCTCAACGCCTGGATCCCGTCGTGGTTCCAGGGCCGCATCTTCCAGGGCTCGGTCAAAGGCGTTTGCGTCCCCGGCCTCAACTGCTATTCCTGCCCCTCGGCCATGGGCGCCTGTCCCGTCGGCGCCATGCAGACCTTCTTCGGCGGCCTGCGCTTCAACCTGTCCATCGCCCAGAAGAAGTTCGGCCTCTACGTCGCCGGCTTCCTGGCCGCCGTCGGCAGCGCCGTGGGCCGCATGCCCTGCGGCTGGATCTGCCCGTTCGGCTTCTTCCAGGAGCTCGTCCACAAGATCCCCTCGCCCAAGCTCAAGGTGCCGCGCTTCCTGACCTACTTCCGCTACGTCGTCCTGGCCACCACGGTCGTGGCCCTGCCGCTCCTCATCGTCGACCAGTTCGGCTACGGCCAGACCTGGTTCTGCAAGTGGATCTGCCCGGCCGGGACGCTCGAAGCGGGAATCCCGCTCATGCTCATCAAGGCCGACCTGCGCCCCCTCATCGGCTTCATGTACTACTGGAAGCTCGGCCTGCTCGTCCTCTTCCTGGGCTGGTTCGTCCTCAGCCGCCGCCCCTTCTGCCGCACGGTCTGCCCGCTCGGCGCCTTCTGGGGCCTGTTCAACAAGGCCAGCCTGTTCCGCATGACCGTCGACCCCGACAAATGCACGCTGTGCGGCAAGTGCACCAAGGAGTGCCCCGTCGGGATCAGCATCTACGAATCGGCCAACTCGCCCGACTGCGTCCGCTGCCTGAAGTGCGTCTCGTCGTGCAAGTTCGGCGCCGTCGGCTACGAGTTCCTGGGCAAGAAGGAAGTCGCCGTCGACCTGCGCGTCAAAGCGTCTTGACCAGCGCGCCCCAGCGCTTGTCGAGGCGGAAGCCGTGCCTCAGGAAGAACCCCGGCAGGTAGAGGTGGGTCATGACCAGGGGCACGCCCTGGCTGGCCATGCGGGCGCAGAAGTCGTCCAGGGCCGCCCCGCCGAGCCCCGATGACTTGAGGTTCGAGGTCACGGCGATGACGTCGATCCAGGCCACCCGGTTCGACAGCATCCGGTAGCACAGCCCCCCGACGATGCGCTCCTGCCCGTCCTTGAGGACGAAATGGCGGTCCTGCTGGGAGACGATCTTGGGATAGTTCTCCTTGAAGAACAGCCGGTAGGCCTGGCCGATCTCGGCCGGGTCGAGCGTTTCGTTGAAGGTGTAGGTCCGCCCGGCCCGGTCGAGCAGGAAAGACCGCACGACGACCCGCCGCTCGCCCTCCTCGCCCTTCGTCCTGACGTCCAGGCGGCTGTCCGGGTCGAGGCGCGGGAAGACCATGCGGCTGAAGACGAGGCGGTCGCGCTCGTCGCGCAGGGCCGACTGCAGGTCCGAAAGCTCCGTCCGCTGCACGGCCGGCTCGTCCAGGGACTCGCCCAGCCGCGCCAGGAGGCGGTCGAAGAGGGCCTCGATGCGCTCGCTCCGCCCGGCGAAATAGGTGTGCCGGTAGAGGTAGTAGCGGACGATCTCCGGGAAGCGCTCCAAGGAGTAGCGCCGGTAGAGGTCGAGGACCTTGCGCTCCCGTTCCCGCGACGGGGCCAGGGGGTCGGCCTGCCGCCATTCGCGATAGGCCTCGACCGCGCTCAGGGCCGGCATGGGGAAGACGTAGGTCCGGGCGAACTCGGCCCGGTAGCGCCGAAGACGCGCCGCCAGGTCCTCCCCGGGGAGCGACGGGAGCGGCCGCCGGTCGAGCTCGGGCTGGAGGGCGTCGAAGAAGGCCGCGGCCCGCTCCCGCCCCAGGGCGTCGTAGGCGGCGTCGAAGATCCAGTCGAGGTCGAGGTGGTCCTTGAGCCAGGGGTAATTGGCCGTCGGCCGTCGATAGAAGCCGTCGACCATGGGCCGGACGAGCGACAGCGGCCCCGACGAGGGCCGCCAGCCGTCGATCGAGGCCAGGAAGGTGTCGTCCCGGAACTCGAGGTCGGGCACGACCACGTTGACGGGCGAGATGCGGCCCGGCAGGACGCGGCGGCCGCTCGTCTGCCAGGCCCCGAAGAGGGCCGACATGGCTTCGACATAGAGCTTGCGCCAGACGGAGGGCGCGGGCAGCGGCCCGTCCACGGCCCGCCGCCCGGCGAACTCGCGGATCTTCTCCCAGACGGTCAGGTCGCCGAGGTGGCGCCAGGTCACGGCGCCCGTCCGCTCGTCGGTCGCCCCGAGCGGCGGCAGGACCCGCGGCCCGCCGGGTTGGTCCGAGAGCACGGCCGACCACAGCCGGGTCTCGCGCTCGGCCCCGTCGCGCGGCCCCTCGGGCAGGACGAGCTTGAGGTCGTAGTGGCGCCCCGCGGCGGTGTTGACGCTGACCCGGTAGGTCGAGCGGCGCGGAGCGCTGTAGATGCGCGAGACCCACAAGCCATCGGCGGCGATCTGGCCGGTCTCGAAGTCCTCGACGCCGCAGGCCAGGCGGACCGAATCGCGCAGGAACGAGGGCAGGGCCAGGACGGCCCGGACCCGGCGGGCCTCGGCGGCCGTCAGGCTGTCGTCGCAGATCGGGCGCGGCGGCCGGGCGTCGGACGCGGCGCGCCGGCCGGCGGAGGCGTCCCGGCCGAACCGGGCCACCATGCGGTCGAGGTGGCGCTCGGCCGTCCGGGCCAGCTCGGGGTCGGACCGGTGGAGGACCCAGCTGGCCAGCTCGGCCCGCACGGGGCTGAAGAACGAGGGCTCGCGTCCGGCCAGGTCGACGAGGAGGCGGAAGATGCGCTCGAACTGGCGCCGGTAAGGCCCGCTGACCGGCCAGGGCATGGTCTCGCGGTAGGCCCGCAGGCGGACCCGGAAGGCGTCCAGCCGGCCCCGTCCGAGACGCGCCGAGGCGATCTCGTCGATGCTCTCACGGTCGAGGAATGGCAGGCCCGAAAGGACGAAGGACGGCATGACCTGGCCGTAGTCGATGTCCGGGTCGTGGATGAGGAGGATGCGGTAGGCCCAGCAGCGCAGCCGCGGGCTCGGATGCCAGGCCATGGCGCGCAGGCGGGCCCGGACGAGCTCCTCGGTCCTCAGGGGCGATTCGTAGAAGACGCGCTCGACCTCGGCCAGGACGGCGTCCGGCACTTCGTCGGGCGAGAACAGGAGCCTGGCCAAAAGGACGTGGAGGCGGCCGAGGCGGGCGTCGCCGAGCTTCCCCGGAGGCGGCGTCTCGGCCTCCGCGTAGGTCCGCGCCCGGCGCCGCGGCAGGGACACCCAGCCGGTGGCCGGCTCGAGAGGCAGGTCCCAGCCCTCCTTGCAGGGCGCGAAGGCGGCCAGGGAGGGGTTGCCGACCCACAGCACGGGCTGGCGGGCGAACAGCCCGAGGTCGAGGAGGCCGCCCTCGATCTCGTACTCGAGGTCGCCGACGAGCCAGGTCCGCCCGTCCGAGCCCCGCCGCAGGGGCAGGTGCAGGCCCCGGTTGAGGTCCCGCAGGCCGTCGCGGTCGCGGACGATCTCGTCCTCGAGGATGCCCAGGTCGCGGAAGAACCAGAGCGGCAGGCGGACGGTCAGGCCCTGGCCGCGAAGGTCGACGGCGCGGCGGCGGTAGAGGTCTTCGATGGCCCCGGCGAAGGCGGCCTCGATGCGCTTGCGGTTGTACGAGCCCTTGCCCGTCATCTCTCCGGCCTCGGGATCGAAGTCCCGCCCGAGGACCTCGAAGTTGACGACCCTTTCGTACGGGGCCAGGCCCTCGTTGGCGGCCGTGACGATACGCCGGAAATACTCGCGGAGGTTCTCCCGGCCGCTTTCCCGGGCCAGCCCGCCGGCCAGGACCCGGTCGGCCGCATCCGGGACGATGAACAGGACGTTGTAGGGCCGGCCGTCGCCGACGAGGAAGGTCCGCTTGATGCCCGGCACGCCGACGAACTTGTCCTCGACCTTGCGCGGGGCGACGGTCTGGCCGCGGTTGTTCTTGTAGATGTCCTTGATGCGGTCGACGATCTGGTAGTAGCCGTTGGCTTGGCGCTCGAAGACGTCGCCAGTCGCGAACCAGTGGTCGCGCTCCGGATCGCCCGTCGGGAAGGGGATGACGTCGCCGGGGCCCTTGTCCTCGAGGTAGCGGGCGACGTAGTGGCCCGAGACCTGGAGCTCGCCGTTCTCGCCCAGCCGGGCCGAGAGGCCGGGCAGGGGCAGGCCGTGGGAGTTGTCGACGTAACCGCCGGGCGGGGTCATGGTCATGCCGCCGGTGCCCTCGGTCATGCCGAAGCCGCTCATGAGCTCGACGCCGTGGGCCTGGAAGAAGCGGAAGACCCGGGGATCGAGGTACCCGGCGGCCGACAGCCCCCAGGTCAGGCGCGTCCCGACGACCTCGCGGACGACGGCCGCGGCGTCGGCCCCGGCCGGCGCCGCGTCGAGGCGCTCGAGGCAGCGCTCGTGGAGCTGGGCCCAGCGGACCGGGACGCTGATGAAGCCGGTCGGCCGGACCTTGGGCATGAGCCCGAACAGGGTCTCGGCCGAGGGGTTGCCGGCGAAGACGTAGGTGCCGCGCCAATAGACCGTGCCCAGGAGCTCGAGGTAGCGGCCGAAGGTATGGTAGAGCGGCAAGAAGCTCAGAAAGACCTCTTCCGGGCCGACCAGGGGCAGGGCGGCGGCCCGGGCGAAGCGCTTGCTGACCAAGTTGTAGATGGAGAACGAGACGCCCTTGGGCCGGCCGGTCGAGCCCGAGGTGAACATGACCGTGGCCACCTCGTCCGAGCGGAAGCGCCGGCGCCGGGCCAGGCGGGCCTCGACGTCGCGGGCGCCGAGCTGCTTGGCGTACTCGGTCAGGAAGACGAGATCCTCTCCGCCGTCGTTCAGGCCCGGGTCGGTGACCAGGATGCGGAACGGCCGGGCCGCCCGCCGGCGGGCCTCGCGGAGAAGGCCGATCCGCTCCCGGTCGTTGGCCAGGACCATGTTGATGGCCAGGGCGTCGCAGACGCCTACGACGTTCTCCAGGCTGAAATGGGGATTGACGGGGGTATCGAGGATGTCGTAGCAAAGGCAGGCCAGGTCGGCGACGGCGCCCTCGGCGTGGTTCTCGGCGTAGATGGCCAGCCGCGGCTCGGTCCCCTCCGCGCCGGCCAGGGCGTAGAGCGCCCCCGCGGTCTCGCGGACGTGGCGGGCCGCCGCCTCATACGTCCAAAGACGGGGAGGGGAGACCGACATGTCCTGGAGGAAGACCCGGCCGGGCGTCTCCCGGACGCGGTCCTCGAAGAGGTCGCCGACGCCGTACCCGGTGGCTTGGATGAGGGCGAAGGCGGCCTCGGCCCAACGCGTCTGGAGGTCGGTCCGGCCGAGCTCGCGGAGGAAGCGTGGATCGGACGTGACCCGCAGGAACTCCCGGCCGTCCTCCCGCGACGGGCCCTGGCCCGCGGAGAGGTCCCGCTCGAGCTGTTCCAGGAGAGCCAGGGCCCGGATCCCGGCAGGCTCGGGCGCGCTCCGTCGTCTTCCCTTCGGCCCCGGCCAGGTTTCGAGCAGGCGCCGGAGGTCCCGGGCGTAACGGGAAAGCTCCGCTTTCATGACATTCTTTCCCCCTCATTATATATATGGTGGACCGCGATGGCAAGTGGTTTCTAATTGGTCCATACCTTTGCGATAATTTCCACTTGACAAACATAATCAGGCGGTATATAAAAGGTATAGTCCAATTATTCATGGTACAGACCATAAGGAGTAAGCATGGACGGTTTCAAGCTCGAGAAATTCCCGGGGGCCAAGCCGGCCTATCAGCAGATCATGGAGTTCTTCGAAAAGCAGATCAAATCCGGCCGCATGAAGCCGGGCCAGAAGCTTCCCGCCGAGCGCGACCTGGCCGGTGACCTCCACACCGCCCGGGGCACGGTCAAGAAGGCCTACGAGGAGCTCGTCCGGCGCCGGCTCATCGAGGCCGCGCCCGGCCGGGGCAGCTTCGTCGCCCCCGAGCGCTCGTCGCCGTCCGAAAGCCGCAAGGACAAGGCCCTCCGGCTCATCGACGAGCTCATCGACGAGCTGGCCCGCCTCAAGTTCAGCGCCCACGACATTCGGATCTTCTTCGACCTCCGCCTGCTCGGGCGCGAGGACGACCTCCAGAACCTCAACGTGGCCGCTCTCGACTGCAATCCCGAGACCCTGTCCATCATCGAGCGCCAGTTCCAGATCATTCCCCGGGTCAACATGGCCAAGTTCCTGGTCGACGACCTGCTCGAGGACCCCCAGGGCGCCGAGCGCCTGCAGAACTTCGACCTGGTCCTGACGACGACGACCCACTTCGGCGAGGTCCTGGAGCGCTTCCCCGGCCTCAAGGCCAAGCTCGTCCAGGTGGCCATGGCCCCGACCCGCAACTCCATCATCGCCCTGGCCCGCCTGACCCCGTCGCAGAAGATCGGCGTCGTCTGCGAGTCCCGGCGCTTCCTGGAGATCGTCCTCGACCACCTCAAGGCCTTCGACGTGCCCGGCTCGGCCGTGGCGCCGCTGTTCTGGTCCGAGCTCGACCGCCTCGGCGCCTTCGTCGCCGGGCTCGACGCCGTCATCATTCCGGCCGGCTATTCCCTGCAGCGCGACCGCGAGCACCTGGCCGCCCTCCAGGAGTTCACCGAGCGCGGCGGGACCATCATCCCGTTCGACTACCAGATCGAGCGGGGGTCCCTGCTCAACGTGGAGGAGCGCCTGAGGACGCTCCTCGACGAAGGCCCCCGGAGCCTGTGATGGACGCCCCGCGCATCGTCCTGGGCGTCATCGGGGCCGACTGCCACTCGGTCGGCAACAAGATCCTCGACGCCTACTTCACGGAGGCCGGCTTCCATGTCGTCAACCTCGGCGTCATGGTCAGCCAGGACGAGTTCCTGGACGCCGCCGTCGAGTCGGACGCCAAGGCCATCCTGGTCTCCTCGCTCTACGGCCACGGCCTGATCGACTGCGAGGGGCTGCGCCAGAAGGCCGTCGAGCGCGGCCTGGAGTCGGTCCTGCTCTACGCCGGCGGCAACCTCGTCGTCGGCAAGACCCCCTTCGAGGAGGTCGAGCGGAAATTCAAGGCCATGGGCTTCGACCGGGTCTTCCCGCCCCAGGTCGATCTGGCCGAGGCCGTCCGCCTGCTTCGCCAGGACATCGAGGCCCGGAAGAGCTGACCATGGACGCCCGGCTCCTCCTCTCCGTCGACATCGGGTCGACCTACACCAAGGGAGGCTTGTTCTCCCTGGCCGGGGAAGAGCTCCGCCTGGTCGCCCGGGCCGTCCGGCCGACCACCGTCGATGACCTCGGCCGCGGCTTCGCCGCCGTCCGCGAGGCCGTCTGCGCCGGCCTGCCCGCGGCCGCCGCCGCGGCGATCCCAGTCTATTGGTCCTCGTCGGCTCGCGGCGGGCTCAAGATCGCCGCCGTCGGGCTGACCCCCGACCTGACGCTGTCCGTCGCCCGCATGGCCGCGACCTCGGCCGGCGGCAAGGTTGTCCGGGCCTTCTCCTACGAGCTGGCCTCCGACGACCTGGCCGAGCTGGCCGCGGCCGCCCCCGACATCGTCCTCCTCACCGGCGGCACCGACGGCGGCAACGCCCGGGTCGTCCTCCACAACGCCGCCCGCCTGGCCGAGGCCGCCCTGCCGGCCGTCCACCTCTACGCCGGCAACCGCAAGGTCCGCGACGAAGTGGCCCGCCTCCTGGCCGGGTGCGACCTGGTCACGGCCGCCAACGTCATGCCCGAGGTCGGCGTCCTGGACATCGAGCCGGCCCGCGAGGTCATCCGCCGGGCCTTCCTCGAGCGTATCGTCGACGGCAAGGGCCTGGCCGGCGTCGTGGCCGCGGCCGGCCGCGAGCCCCTGCCGACCCCGCTGGCCGTCTTCGAGCTCGTCCGCACGATCGGCGAGCGCGTCCCCGGCTGGCAGGACTTCGCCCTCATCGACATGGGCGGGGCCACGACCGACTTCTACTCCCACACGGAATCGTTCCACGGCGGCGACACGGTCCTCCTGCGGGGCCTGCGCGAGCCCCGGCTCAAGCGGACCGTCGAGGGCGACCTGGGCCTGCGGGTCTCGGCCGAGGCCCTGGTCCGGTCCGAGGCCGCCTTCCTCGAGTCGCGCCTGGCCGCCCTCGGCGAGACGCCGGCGGCGCTCAAGGCCTACGTCGAGGAGGTCAGCCGGGATACCGGCCGCCTGCCCGCCGACGACCGCGGCCGACGCTTCGACACCCTCCTGGCCGCCGCCTGCGTCCGGGCCTCGGCCCTGCGGCACGCCGGCGTCGTCCAGCGGGTCTTCACGCCCCAGGGCGGCTTCGAGGTCCAGCGCGGCAAGGACCTGCGCCGGGTCTCGCGCCTGATCGGCTCGGGGGGCTTCCTGGCCGGCCTCGACGACCCGTCCCTGCTGCTCGAGGTCCGCGCCCCCGGTTCGACCGACCCCGACTCGCGGCACCTGGTCCCCGAGGACCCGGCCTGCTATGCGGACGCGCGATATCTCATCCCCTTATTGGGGAACCTGGCGGCGGAATTCCCCGACGCGGCCGCCCGCGCCGCCGTCGCCGGATTGACGCTCCTGACGCCCCTCTCCGATCGAAAGGCATAACGAGGACACCCATGACACACCACCGCATGCCCTGGAAAGACTTCCTGGCCCAGCGCCAGGCCGTGCTCGACGCCTGGCCGACCGGCCGGGACGTCGCCGACATCGAGGACGGCCTGCGCTACCAGCGCGCCCTGCCGGCCGGGAAGAACTTCGCCAAGGCCATGAGCCGGGCCCGGACCGAGGGCCGCACCCTCATCCAGCCGCGGGCCGGCGTGGCCCTCATCGACGACCACATCCGCCTGCTCCGCTACCTCGAGACCGAGGGCACGGCCGACCTCCTGCCGACGACGATCGACGCCTACACCCGGCAGAACCGCTACGAGGAGGCCGCCCGAGGCATCGAGAAGTCGCGGGCCGCCGGCACCTCGCTCCTAAACGGCTTCCCGGCCGTCAACCACGGCCGCGACGGCTGCCGCAAGGTCACGGAGGCCGTGTCCCGGCCGACCCAGGTCCGCCACGGCACCCCGGACGCCCGCCTGCTGGCCGAGATCTCTCTCGCCGGCGGCTTCACGTCCTACGAGGGCGGCGGCATCTCCTACAACATCCCCTACGCCAAGAAGGTCGAGGTCGGGGAGTGCCTGCGCCACTGGCAGTACGTCGACCGCCTGACCGGCTACTACGAGGAGAACGGCGTCAGCGTCAACCGCGAGCCCTTCGGCCCGCTGACCGGGACGCTCGTGCCGCCCTTCATCTCCCACACCGTGGCCATCCTCGAGGGCCTGCTGGCCCTCGAGCAGGGCGTCAAGTCCCTGACCCTCGGCTACGGGCAGGGCGGCAACGTTCTCCAGGACCTGGCCGCCCTGGCCTCCCTCCGGGAGCTCGCCGACGAGTACTTCCGCGCCGCCGGCTTCTCCGACTACGACCTGACCCTGGTCTTTCACCAGTGGATGGGCGGCTTCCCCGAGGACGAGGCCAAGGCCTTCTCGGTCATCAGCACGGGCGCCTTCGTCGCCGCCGCCGGCAAGGTCGAGAAGACCATCGTCAAGTCCCCCCACGAGGCCATGGGCATCCCGACCAAGGAAGCCAACGCCTCCGGGCTCAAGGCCACCCGGCAGGTCCTGAGCATGATGCAGGACCAGAAGATCTGCACCGACAACGCCGTCGTCGAGCGCGAGAAGGACCTCATCCGCCGCGAGGTCGATGCCCTTATGCGGGCCGTCCTGGCGGCCGCCGGCGACGACCTCGTCCAGGGCGTCGTCCGGGCCTTCGCCTCCGGCATCCTCGACGTGCCCTTCGCCCCATCGGTCTACAACAAGGGCAAGGTCCTGCCCATCCGCGATAACGAAGGCTACATCCGCCTGTTCGCCAAGGGCGCCCTGCCCCTCGGCGACGACATCATGAACTTCCACAAGGAGCGCCTGCAGGAGCGGTCCCGGACCGAGGGGCGCCCGGTCACTTTCCAGATGGTGACCGACGACATCTACGCCATCAGCAAAGGCAAGCTCATCGGGAGGCCCAAATGAAGATCGTCAAAGCCCTGTTCGTGCCCGGGTCGTCGGCCTTCTACTTCGACGACCAGCAGGCCATCAAGGCCGGAGCGCCGCACGACGGCGCCGTCTACGGCGGCAAGCCCGAGACCCCCGGCTTCAAGGCCGTCCGGATCGCCGGCGAGGCCCTGTCCGTCCTGCTCCAGCTCGAGAACGGCGGCTGGGCCCTGGGCGATTGCGCCGCCGTCCAGTACTCCGGGGCCGGCGGGCGCGACCCCCTGTTCCTGGCCGCGGATTACCTGCCTCTCCTCGAGCGCGACATCCGGCCGCTCCTCGAGGGCGCCGAGGTCGGCCGCTTCCGCGACCTGGCCGCCCGCTTCGAGGCCCTCGAGTTCGGCGGACATCGCCTGCACACGGCCATCCGTTACGGCCTGTCCCAGGCCCTGCTCCACGCCCGGGCCCTGGCCACGGGCCGGATCATGGCCGAGGTCGTCTGCGAGGAGTACGGCCTGCCCGTCGCCGCCGAGCGCGTGCCCATCTTCGGGCAGAGCGGCGACGACCGCTACATCAACGCCGACAAGATGATCATGAAGCGGGTCGACGTCCTGCCCCACGCCCTCATCAACAACGTCAAGACCAAGCTCGGCCACGAGGGCGAGCTCCTCCGCGAGTACGTCGGCTGGCTCGTCGACCGCATCCGCAAGGTCCGGACCGACCCCGGCTACGTCCCGACCCTCCACATCGACGTCTACGGCACGATCGGCGTCATCTGCGCCCTCAAGCCGGCCCGCGTGGCCGACTACCTGGCCTCGCTCGAGCCCGTGGCCGGCGAGTTCCCGCTCTACATCGAGGGGCCCGTCGACGCCGGCGAGAAGCCCCGCCAGATCGAGCTCCTGGCCGCCATCCGCCGCGAGCTCAAGGCCAAGGGCTCCCGTGTCAAGATCGTCGCCGACGAGTGGTGCAACACCTACGAGGACGTCGTCGACTTCACCGCGGCCCAGTCGTGCGACATGGTCCAGATCAAGACGCCCGACCTCGGCGGCATCCAGAACACCATCGAGGCCGTCCTCCACTGCCGGGCCCACGGCATGGAGGCCTACCAGGGCGGCACCTGCAACGAGACCGAAGTCTCGGCCAAGGCCTGCGTCCACGCCGCCGTGGCCTCCCGGGCCGAGCGCCTGCTGGCCAAGCCCGGCATGGGCTTCGACGAGGGCTACATGATCGTCCGCAACGAGATGGAGCGGGTCCTGGCCGTGCTCCGCTCGCGGGCGGGGAAGGAGGCCTGACATGGCCGCCCGGCCGAAGAACGCTAAGAAAGAGTTCCGGGTGCTGTCGACGACGGCCATCCTCGGCTACGGCTTCCCGGAGGCCTCCTTCCGGGCCGGCCTGGCCAAGAAGCCCGACCTCATCGGGGCCGACGCCGGCTCGACCGACCCCGGCCCCTATTACCTCGGGGCCGGCAAGTCCTTCACCGACCGCTCGGCCGTCAAGCGCGACCTGCGCTTCATGCTGAAGGCCGGCGTCGAGCGCGGCATCCCCGTCGTCGTCGGCACGGCCGGCGGCAGCGGGGCCCGGCCCCACGTCGACTGGTGCGAGGCCATCGTCCGCGAGATCGCGGCCGAGGAGAAGCTGAGCTTCACCCTGGGCGTCATTTACTCCGACGTCCCCAAGGCCGTCGTCCGCAGGCACCTGCGCAAGGGCGAGATCGTGCCGCTGACCTACGTCCCGCCGCTCACCGAGGCCGTCCTCGACGAGTCGGTCAACGTCGTCTGCCAGATGGGCGTCGAGCCCATCCAGAAGGCCTTGGCCGCGGGCTGCCAGGTCGTCCTGGCCGGCCGCTGCTACGACCCGGCCGTTTTCGCGGCCCTGCCCATCGCCCGCGGCTTCGACCCGGGCCTGGCCATCCACATGGGCAAGATCCTGGAGTGCGCGGCCATCGCCGCGACGCCGGGCTCCGGGGCCGATTGCGCCTTCGCCACCCTCACCGAGGACTCCTTCGTCCTCGAGTCCCTCAATCCCGAGCGCCGCTTCACCAAGGTCTCGACGGCCGCCCACACCCTCTACGAGAAGACCGATCCCTACCACCTGCCGGGCCCCGGCGGCGAGCTCGACCTGACCCACTGCTCGTTCACCGAGCTTCCCGGCGGCCGGGTCGAGGTCCGCGGCAGCCGCCACGTCGAGACCGAGCGCTATTACGTCAAGCTCGAGGGCGTCCGCCGGGTCGGCTACCGGACCATCGCCGTGGCCGGCACCCGCGACCCCATCATGATCCGCGAGATCGACGACATCCTGGCCGGCGTCGAGTCCCAGGTCAAGGACATCCTCGCGGCCGAGAAGGTCGAGGGCCGCGTCTTCTTCCACGTCTACGGCAAGGACGGCGTCATGGGGGCCCTGGAGCCCGAGAAGACGGTCCGCGGCCACGAGCTCGGCATCGTCATCGAGGCCGTCGGGCCGACCCAGGCCGCGGCCGACTCGGTCTGCGGGCTGACCCGCTCGACCCTGCTCCACTACGGCTACCCCGGCCGCATCTCCACGGCCGGCAACCTGGCCTTGCCTTTCTCGCCCTCCGATGCCAAAATGGGCGAGGTCTTCGAGTTCTCGGTCTACCATCTGATGCCGGTCGCCCGGCCGGACGGTTTCCCCTCGCGGACGGTCGTCTTCCGGGGCGGAAAGGAGTCGCAATGAGCCGCAGCATCCTCGGCGCCGCCAAGGTCATCCGGTCCAAGAACTCCGGGCCCTACGAGCTGACCCTGGACATCCTGTTCAAGGACCGCGAGCACTTCGAGCTCTTCCGCCGCCGGAACATCGTCACCAAGAAGACGGTCGCCGCGCTCTACAAGCGGCCCGTCGCCGACATCCTCAAGATCGTCTATTTCGAGCCGTCCAACGCCCTCAAGATCACCATGCGCCGGCCTATCCCGTCGGGCGACGCCGGCGAGACCGACATCTACGGCGCGCAGCAGCACGCCCCGCTCCTGAGCCTGACTTACTGAGGAGAGAGGAGGCCGCTCCATGATGAAGCTCGGCCAAGGCACGGTCCACCGCGAGACGCTCCTCTACGCCACCTACTACGCCCCCCGCGGCAGCAACCGGCTGTACATGGTCGCCGCCGAGCTGGCCCAAAAGTACCTGACGCCGACCGACCTGCTCATCGGCATCCTCGGCGCCGAGGGCTCCGGCAAGTCGACCCTCATCAAGGGGCTCTTCCCGGGCCTCGAGCTGACCAACGACGACGAGGGCATCAACGTCCGGCCGACGCCGCTGTACGACTTCGATCCGGCCGATCCCTTCTCTGGCCACACCTTCCACCTCGACGCCCGCTACGAGCTGGCCTTCCACCAGAAGTACGAGCTCGCGGAAGCCATCCTCAAGGCCGTCTCCCACAAGCGCCGGGTCGTCGTCGAGCACTTCGACCTCGTCTACGAGTCCCTCGGCCACAACGCCCAGGTCCTCATCGGCATCGGCGAGGAGATCATCGTCGCCCGGCCGACGGTCTTCGGGCCCTTCCCCCGGGCCATCAAGGAAGTCGTCGACAAGACCATCAAGTACCGGCTCATGGCCCACTCGGCCGAGGACATCACCTGTCTGGTCCTCGAGAAGGACTACCGCATCCCGTTCCCGCCCCTGCACTCCGACGTCCGCCAGGGCTTCGTCCTGAACTTCAAGGAGCGGCCCGACGTCGACCTCCACGAGCTCGAGAAGAAGGTCCTGGCCATCATCGCCAAGGACGTGCCCCTGTCCGTCTGCGGCGACAACACCCTGGGCATCGGCGAGAGCACGATGCCCTGCACGGGGACACGGACCCATGTCTCCTCGAGCGGCAAGATCGAGAACTTCCGCCTCATCAAGGAATACCGCTACGACCACATGAGCAAGGAGTACTACGTCATCGGCCTGGTCGGGAAGAAAGGGGAGGACGCTTTCGAGGACCTCATCGACGTCGAGGGGATCTACGAATGAACGCCTTCGCCGCGGGACGGGACCCGGCCAGATACCGCAAGCTCGCGGCGCCCGGGGTCCGCAAGGCCGTCTGCGGCGGCCGGCCGGCCCTGCGCGTCACCGACGGGGCCCTCGAGGCCCTGGCCGGAGAGGCCTTCGCCGACCTGTCCTTCTTCCTGCGGCCGGACTTCCTGGCGGCCATGCGCCGCGTCCTCGACGCCCCCGACGCCTCGGCGAACGACCGCTTCGTGGCCGAGGCCGTCCTGCGCAACGCCGTCATCGCGGCCGAGGGCGTCCTGCCGCTCTGCCAGGACACGGGCTCCATCCAGGTCTTCGGCGGCCGGGGCTTCCGCGTCGTGACGGACGGCCGGGACGAGGAGGTCCTGGCGGCGGCCGCGTCCCGCGTCTACCGGACGCGCAACTTGCGCTATTCCGTCATGGCCCCGCTCACGGTCATGGACGAGGTCAACACCGGGACGAACCTGCCGGCCCAGATCGAGCTCCAGGCCGTCCCGGGCGGCGAATACCGCTTCTTCTTCCTGGCCAAGGGCGGCGGCTCGTCCAACAAGATCGCCCTGTTCCAGGAGTCCAAGGCCCGCCTCGAGGACGCCGCGCTCGAGGCCTTCCTGGCCGAGAAGATCCGGGCCCTCGGCGTCGCCGCCTGCCCGCCGTACCGCGTCGCCGTCGTCGTCGGGGGACTGTCGCCCGAGGCGACCCTGAAGGCCGTCAAGCTGGCCTCGGCCGGCTTCCTCGATGGCCTGCCCAAAAAGGGCGGCCGGCGCGGCGGGGCCTTCCGCGACCCCGGCTGGGAGGACCGCGTCCTGCGTCTGGCCCGCGACACGGGGCTCGGCGCCCAGTTCGGTGGACGGTACCTGGCCCACGAAGCGCGCTTCGTCCGCCTGCCGCGCCACGCCGGATCGTGCCCCATCGGCCTGGGCGTGTCCTGCAACGCCGACCGCGGCCTGCGCGGCAAGATCACGGCCGAGGGTGTCTTCCTGGAGGAGGTCGAACGGCGTCCGTCCCGGTACCTCGAAGGCGCCCGGACGGCCGGGCCCGCGGCGGCCGTGTCGGTCGATCTCGGCGAGCCCATGCCGGCCATCCTGGCCAAGCTCAAGGGGCTGGCCGTGGGCACCATGGTCCGGCTGTCGGGCCCGCTCGTCGTGGCCCGCGACATCGCCCACGCCCGGTTGGCGAAGATGCTCCGCGAGTCGGGCGGCCTGCCCGAATACCTCAAGCGCCATCCCGTCTACTACGCCGGCCCGGCCAAGACGCCCAAGGGCATGCCCTCGGGCAGCTTCGGCCCGACCACGGCCCAGCGCATGGACGGCTATCTCGGCGACTTCCTGAAAGCGGGGGCTTCTCTCGTCTCGCTCGGCAAGGGTAACCGGACCGCCGCGGCGGTCGAAGCCCTGAAGGCCGGGGGAGGCGTGTTCCTGGGCACGATCGGCGGCGCGGCCGCGCTCATCGCCAAGGAGCACATCGTCTCGAGCGAGACGATCGACTTCCCCGACCTGGGAATGGAGGCGGTCCGCCGGATCGTCGTCCGCGACCTGCCCGCTTTCGTCATCTACGACGGGAAGGGCGGCGACCTCTACGCTATTTCTTCGCGTCCGCCTTCTTGACGACTTCCTGGACCTGAGGGAAGAGCTTGGGGGCCGACTCGTAGGTCTCGATCTCGACCGTCGCCGCGAGGGAGTTCAGCTTGAGCTGGGCGTCCTCGTAGAACCGCCCCTCGCCCTTGCCCTTGTCGTTGAGCTTGAGCTCGATGGCCATGAAGTAGTGCCGCCCGACCGGCTTGTACGAGCCCGGGCTCCAGCTCTGGCGGTTGAAGAACAGCCGCACGACCTTGCCGCCCTTGTCGTCGGGGACGACGACGGCGGCGTGGATGGGCAGGTTCCAGCCGCGGGTGGTCATGAACCGGACCGTGCCCTTGTCGGCCTGATTGAAAGCGGCCAGGAAGGCGTCGATGCCGGCCGAGCCGAGGATGTCCTGGAACTGGCGGATCTCGTCGAGCGTCGTCCAGGAGGTGATCTCCATCTGGACGTTGACCATGGGCGGCTCGACGGGGGCCATGCCGGTCAGCATGCGGGCCTTGAAGACCTCGGCCGAAGCGGTCGGCGCGAACAGAACGGTCAGGGCGAAAGCCGCGGCGAGCGCGGAGCGGACGGACCTCGATGCGAGGGTCATGTCGTGTTTCTCCGTAACTTGCGATCTCTGTCTCTATAATGCGCAGATAGGCGCCGGGAAGTCAAACGCCCGGTCGCGGGCCTTTGGCTTTCGTCAGGACGATCTGTTCCCCGTCGGCCGCCCGGGCGGCGTCGAAGAAGCCTTTGAGCGCGGCATAGCGGTCCAGCCCGAAGTAGGACTTCTTGACGGTGAGGTCGCGCCGGACCCGGAGGACGCCGGGGCCGTCCTCTTCGCAGCTCAGGGTGTAGGCCGAGAAGTCGTTCCGAGACTCCCGGGCCTGCGGCCGCACCTCCGGCGCGAGACCGGAAGTCAGCTCGATGCGGATATCGTCGAATTCCCGGAACGGATAAGGAAAATAGACCGGGAAGCGGCGCTCGGCGTGGCGGAACGGATAGCTGCCCGTCCCCGACAGGGGATAGGCGGGCAAGAGGACCTTGTCGCCGGCGACCGTGGCCAGGCCCGGCAGCGAGACGTCGTAGCGGACGATGAGCTCGGGGGCGCTGTCGGCGGCGTGCTCGACGCCCGTCAGGGTCACGGTCGACCCGGGCGGCAGGACGTCGGCGAGCTCCTGCTCGAAATCCTTTTTGCGGCTCGCGTCGTCGCCGCGGATGTGTTCGAGACGCCGGACCAGGGCTTCGTGTCCGGTGTAGGTCGTCCGGACCGTCCCTGCGAGAGCCCCGCCGGCGTCGAGCTTGAGGGCGACCTCCCGCCGGGTCTGGGCCAGGTCGGGGTCGTAGACGGGTGTGGTGAAGAAGGCTGCCGGGCCGTCCGCGGCCCTCAGGGCCGTGGCGTTCGAGCGGCTCCAGTGCACGAGCCCGAACGGGCAGAACGGCGTGGCCGGATCGAAGAAGACGGCGCGGCCGCCGACGACGACCCGGGCCAGCTCCGAATCCATCTGGTCGTAGAAGGACAGGAGATTGACGCGGAAGACCTTGTCGTCCCGGTTCGAGACACGGACGACCTCGGCCTCGAAGCCGGCCGCCCGGGCCAGGGCGGCGAAGGTCCGGGTCAGGTCGCTGCGCACGCCGTAGCCGCGCTCGAGGACGTCGGCGACGCTCCGGTTGGCCTTGATCTTCTGCTCCTTCTTGAGCTTCCGGGTCAGGCCCTTCTCGTAGCTCAGGTTGCGCAGGGCCTGAACGGCGTCGTAGAGCCGGCGCAGCCGGACCTCGGGCTCGCCCTCGGCGCCGGCGAGCTCCAGGGCCTTGGCGGAGGCCTTCGCGGGGTCGCCGATGAACCGTTCCGCAGTCTTCTTCCATACCTCGCTCTCGCGCCGCCAGAACTCGTCCCGGTCGCTAATGCGCATATCGAGGTAGAACACGTCCAAGGACATCTGCTCGGCCTCCGGGGAGGTCATGAACTCCTCCTCCGCGAAGGCCGGGATGTCCTCCATCTCGAACTCGATGCGGCTGGTCTTGGAGACGGGGCGGACGCCGCCGATCTTGTGGGCGACCCAGGACAGCCGGCAGGGCCCGGAGAAGAGAAGGTCGATGTAGGGGAAGGCGATGTACTCGTAACGGACCCGCCGGGTGAACAGGTCGTCTTGGATCTCCCAGCGGGCGGCTGGGAACGACAGGATCTCCTTGGCCTTCGGCAGGCCGCCCTCCTCGGGCCCGTCCGACGTCTGGAGCCGGCCGGCCAAGTCCTCGTCGTCGTCGCCGCCGCCCCCGCCGTCCGTGTCCGGGACGATCCGGTAGCGGAACTCGACGATGGATCCGGGTTTGACGTCGGGCACGGCGAAGGTCTTGTAGGAGACGCGGAACCGCCGGTAGCGGACGGCCGTCTTGTCGAAGATCTGGCCCTCGAAGAGCCTGGGCGATCCTTTGGCGGGCACGACGCGGGCCTCGATGTCCGTGACCTTTTGGCTGCCGGCGTAATAGGGGATCTCGATGTTGGCCCGTTCCCGGCCCGAATCCTTGAGTATCTTCAACCGCTTATAGACCTTGGTGGCCATGTTCTCGTGGTCGGTGACGATCTCGCGGTAGAGCCAGACGGCGTCGGCGCCGGGCTGCTGGGCGCACTCGATCATGGCCCGCTCCTCGTCGGGGATGACCGGCCAGGCCTGCGGGGCGGCCGCGGCGGAGGGGGCGGCTAACAGGAGCGCGCCGACGGCCAGCGCGGCGATCGCGGCGGCGGCGGGAACGGCTGAGGCAGGGGGCGGTTGTCGGCGGTCCACGGACATGGCTACCTCCCATCCCCGCCCGTCTTGAGGAGCAGGTTGCGCTGCTCCTCGGCGCCCACGGCCAGGAAGAACTCTTGGGCCCGGTCGAAGCGCGCGGCGGGGATGACGCTTTCGGTGACGCGATATTCGCGGCGATAGACGACGCGGCCGCCGTCCATCTCCGTCCGGCTGCGGTAAGCGGCGAAGCCGGCCTCGAGCTCGACGGGGGCCGTCAGGCCCTCGACGGTCCAGCCGGGCGGCAGTTCGACCGAGAACTCGTCGCGGGCCAGGAGCGTCGTCTCGAGGTCGATGGGATGGCGGCGAGGCTTGTGGTCGCGGGACGCGAGGTCGACGGTCTTGGTCCCGACGACCCGGGGGCGGAGCACGAGATAGCCGCCGGCCCGCTTGGCGTAGGCGGGGGCCAGGATGTCGTAGCTCAGGACGAGGTCGCTCGCTCCGTCCTCGAGGCCCTGGAATTCGAAGCTTCGGAGCGAGAACGAGCCGAGGGACTGGGAGAGGAAGGTCTCGAGGTACTTGCGGCGGTCCGCCTCCGTGGATGCCTGCATCCGGTAGCGCAGGGAATCGGCGGCGGCCCCGCGCCGCGTTTCCGTGATCCGGCCGCTCAGGGTGCCGTCGGAGGCCAGGGTCAGGCGGGCCGCGCGGTCGAGGGCATTCCCCTCCGGCGGCGGGCTGGGCAGGAGGACGAGCTCTCCGGAGGCACCGTCGACGAGCAGAGCGGTGTTGTCTTGGAGGTAGTAGGGCAGGCGGCCGACGGGCGTCGTCGGCATGGTCGGGTCGAAGACGAGGAGGCGGCCGAGCCGGGGATGGCGGACGAGGGCGTCGAGACCGGCGTCGGGGACCTCGTCGGGGAGTTGCACGGCCAGGATGGCGTGGTTGAAGCTGTAGAGCGAGACGGGGGAGCCGGGCGTCACGACGCCCCGCGCGGTGTTGACGAGGAGATACCGGGAATCCAGGCCGGCCGCCCGGAGCAGGGCCGCGAGCAGAGTGGCCTTGTCCTTGCAGTCGCCGTAGCGGTTCTTGAGGATGTCCGGAGCGGGGTGGGGCTGGAATCCGCCGACGCCGATCTGGACCGAGACGTAGCGGATGTCCCTCTGGACGAAGCGGGCCAGGGCGGCGATGCGTTCGAGAGGGGAACCGGCGTCGGACGTGAGTTCCAAAGCCTTTCGGGAGACCGTTTCGTCGGGGGCCAGTCGCGGTTCGCTGAGGCCGGTGTACCAGGCGCCCATGTCGTTCCAATCGGCGAAGGACCGAGGGCCCTCGCCCTGGGGAGGCTCGAGGCGGACCAGGAGGCGGGCGGCCAGGGCCCGCTCGTCCGGCATGCGCGGCTCGTCGCCGATGGCCGGGACGTCGCGGACCTCGAGGGACCGGATGTAGGGAGCGGCGGGGTCCCGGGCCAGCTCGACGTCCGGCCAGTTGCTCCAGGTCGGGTGGGCCTGCCAGCGCGGCGGCATGGCCAGGGAATAGCGCGCCCGAAGGACCGGGAAGCGGCCCTGGATGTCGACGGAGTCCTCGACGGTGGGCGGCGTGCCGACCTCGCGCCACTCGAAGCCGACGACACTGCCGACGTCGACGTCGGGGACGATGAGCATCAGGATGCGGGCGTCCATGTAGAGGGTGTCCGCGGCCAGGGACGAGGAGATGACCTCCTTCATCGTGGCCTGGCGCAAGGCCCCGGTGGACGTGACGGCCCAGCCGGTCATCGACTTGACCTTGGCGTCGTAGGTCTCGGCCAGGACGAGCCGGCGGCCCTCTTCGACGCCGGGCTGGCGGAGGATCCGGGTGGCCCGCCGGCAGAGGACCGAGAGGGCGCCCTTGTCGTCGACGGTCACGGTCCGTTCGTCGAGCAAGACGACGGCTTCCGAGTCGGGCGGGAGCGCGGGGACGGGCCGGGCCGTCTCGTCGGCCAGCCAGGCGGGGATCTTGACGGACGCCGCGGCCCGGAGAGACGGGGGCGGAGCGAGCCCGGAGGTGGGCGGTAAGGCGAGAACGGCTAGAAGGACGGCCGCACGGACGATGCGAGACATCGGTTCCCCTCCGATCCTAACGACATAAGCATATTCCGAGGGACGGGAATGTCAAGGCATGGGAGTCGGACCCATCCGGGACGGTCTATACGTCAGAATTCTCAGCGTGCTATAGTATCGGAAGGGAGGGCACCATGAAGCTTTCGAGATCCACGACCATCCTGGTCAACATCGCGCTTGTCCTGGTCGTCGCCTTGCTGGTCAAAGCGCTTATAGCCGTGCCTTCGACCGCCGGGGCGGCCCAGGCCCGCGAGTACAAGGTGGTCGCCTATCCGTCGACGGGCCAGAACGTCGAGCAGATGCTCAACGAATACGCCGGCGACGGCTGGCGGTTCGTCTTCGCTTTCGAGTTCGGCCGCGCGCCCTACAGCCTCATCTTCGAGCGTTGATGCTCGGACAGGCGCAGCCCGCCGCCTTCAAGATGGGGAGTGGCGGGAAGGTATGGGAGTCGAACCCATCCGGGACGTTTATAGCCCCATACCGGATTTGAAGT
>CAZFZU010000010.1:0-4834 GCA_964523615.1 uncultured Eubacteriales bacterium
GGCTAGGGCCGCGGGCCGCCGACGCGGTCCATCATGCGGTACTGGACGGCCTCCGAGACGTGGGGCGTGGCGATGCCGTCCGCGCCCTCGAGGTCGGCGATCGTCCGGGCCACCTTGAGGACGCGGTCGAAAGCCCGGGCGCTGAAGCCGAGCCGGGTGACGGCCGTCTCGAGGAGCCGCTCGGCCTCGGGCGGCAGGGCGCAGAAGCGCTTGACCTCCTTCGGGCCCATGCGGGCGTTGGTGAACAGGCCCGAGCCGGCGAAGCGGGCCGACTGCCTCGCCCGGGCCGCCGTCACCCGGGCCCGGATGGCCGCGGAGCTCTCGGCCGGGACCCGCGAGACGATGTCGCCGAACTTGACCTCGGGCACGTCGAGCTGGATGTCGATGCGGTCGAGAAGCGGGCCGGAGATCTTGGCGTAATAGCGGGCCTTCTCGCTGTCCGTGCAGTCGGCCGCCTTGCCGAGCAGGCCCCTCCGCACATCGGCGCAGGGGTTCATGGCCGCGACCAGCATGAAGGCCGAGGGGAAGGTCACCGCGTAGCCCGAGCGGACGACCGTGACCCGGCCGTCCTCGACGGGCTGGCGCAGGTCCTCGAGGACCTTGCGCCGGAACTCGGGCAGCTCGTCGAGGAAGAGCAGCCCGTGGTGGGCCAGGCTGACCTCGCCCGGCTTGGGCACCAGCCCCCCGCCGACGAGGCCGGCGTCGGTGACCGTGTGATGGGGGGCGCGGAAGGGACGGACCCCGACCGTCCCGGACCCGGTGAGCAGACCGGCCGCGCTGTGGACCCGGGTCACCTCGAGGCGCTCCTCGTAGGTCATGTCCGGGAGGATGGTCGGCAGCCGGCGGGCCAGCATGGTCTTGCCGGCCCCAGGAGGACCGACCATGAGGACGTTGTGGCCCCCGGCCGCGGCCACTTCGAGGGCCCGCTTGGCGTGCCGCTGGCCCTTGACGTCCTCGAAGTCGACGGGATAGGCGGCCGGGGCGGCCGGCTCCGCCTCCTCGAAGCGGCGGGGCACGACCTGGCCCGGCTCGCGCAGCAGGCGCACGACCCGGACCAGGTCCTCCAGAGCGAAGACGTCGAGGCCGCGGACGAGGGCGGCCTCGCAGCCGTTGGCGTGGGGCACGACCAGTCCGCGGAAGCCCCGGGCCGCGGCCATCAGGGCCACGGGCAGGATGCCCCGCCCCGGCTTGAGCCGCCCGTCGAGGGCCAGCTCGCCGACGAAGAGATAGTCCCTCAGCCGGGCCGCCGGGACGACCCCGAGGAAGGCCAGGAAACCCAGGGCGATGGGCAGGTCGAAGGCCGAGCCCTCCTTGCGCCGGTCGGCCGGGGCCAGGTTGACGGTGACCCGATTGGACTCCAGGTCGTAGCCGCAGTTCTTGAGGGCCGCCCGGACCCGCTCCTTGCTTTCCCGGACGGCCGCGTCCGGCAGGCCGACGGTGACGAAGGTCGGGAAGCCGGCGCAGATGTCGCACTCGACCTCGACGGGGTAGGCGTCGATGCCGTGGAGCGCGGCGCTGGTGATGCGGTACAGCATGGGTCCTTATATAAAGGACGGGCGGGCGGCGGATTTGCGTCAGGGACCGGGGTTATTTCCCGGTATATTCCTTGGACAGCTTGTCGAGCTCGGCCTCGATCTCCCGGCGCGACTTGAGCATGAGCCGGGTCGTGTTCCCGGTCGGGGCCCGGACGCCGTCGGGGCCCGATTCCCTGAGCTCGCCGAGCGGCTCCGGGGACGCCGGGGCGGCCTCGGCTTCGCCCCCGGGGCGGGGACGGACGCCGAAGACCTTGTCCCTGACGACGGGCACGGTCAGCTTGGAGATCTCGCGCAGGGTTTCGAAGACCCCCACTCCGCTGACGGCCTTGGCCTCGATCCAGGGCGACCGGCGGGGATTGAGGAGGTTGTTGAACGTCTCGACGGGGATGAGGTAGTCGAGGTCGCGCTTGTTGTACTGGAAGACGAAGGGGATCTTCATCAGGTCGATGTCGTGCTGGAGGCAGTTCCGGCGCAGGCCGTCGAAGCTCTCCAGGTTGGCGTCGAGAAGCGGGATCTGGGAGTCGGCCACGAAGACGATGCCGTCGGCGCCGCGCAGGACGCTCTTGCGGGAGGCCTCGTAGAACACTTGGCCGGGGCAGGACATGAGCTGGAAATGGACCTTGAAGTCGCCGATCGTGCCGGCCCGGATGGGCAGGAGGTCGAAGAAATAGGTCCGATCGGCCTCGGTCTCCAGACAGACGAGCTCGCCCCGGTAGGCGGGGTCGAGCTTGTGGTAGATGTAGCGGAGGTTGGTCGTCTTGCCGCTCAGGCCGGGGCCGTAATAGACGATCTTGATGGCGATCGTCTTGGTCGCATGGTTGATGAACGGCATGACAGCTCCCGGTGTCGTCATAGTATCGCCTTAACCGGGCCGACGCGTCAAGTCCGTGAAGGGAGGCCCGCCGGTGTGGTAGAATGACGCCGGAAAGACCCGGAAAGGAAGGCCCATGACCGACATCCGAGACAGGGCCCGCGTGGCCGTCATCGGCGGCGGCCGGCCGGGGAGACCGGCCCTCGAAGCCGCCCGGGAGGTCGGCCGGCGCCTGGCCGAAGCCGGCGCCGTGGTCGTCTGCGGCGGCCTCGGCGGGGTCATGGAGGCGGTCTGCCGGGGCGCCCGAGAGGCCGGCGGCCTGTCCGTCGGCATCCTGCCCGGGGCCTCCCCCGCCGACGCCAATCCCTGGGTCGACCTGGCCGTGGCCACCGGGCTCGGCTACACCCGCAACGCCCTGGTCGTCATGAACGCCGACGCCGTCATCGCCGTCGACGGCGCGTACGGCACGCTGTCCGAGATCGCCTTCGGCAAGATCCACGGCAAGACGGTCGTCGGCCTTGGCACCTGGGAGGTCGAGGGCGTCGTCCCCGCCGCGACCCCCGAGGAGGCGGTCCGGCTGGCGCTCGAGGGCCTCCCCGCCCGGACATGAAGACCTATCGCGTCGTCCTCGGTTACGACGGCACGGACTTCCGCGGCTGGCAGCGCCAGCCCGGCGACCGCACCGTCCAGGGCGTCCTGGAGGAGGCCCTGTTCCGGGTGACCCGGAAAAAGGTCGCCGTCCACGGCGCCGGACGGACCGACGCCGGCGTCCACGCCTTGGGCCAGGTGGCCGGCTTCCGGGGCGCCTTCTCCCTTTCCGACGCGGTCCTGCTGCGGGCCCTCAACGCCGTCCTGCCCGAGGACGTCCGCGTCTTCCGCCTCGAGGAGGCGCCGCCCGGCTTCCACGCCCGCCGCTCGGCCCGCTCGAAGCTCTACCGCTACCGCATCGCCGTGACGCCGCAGCCGGACCCGCTCGAGCGGCGCTTCGTCCTCCACTGGCCCTATCCCCTGAACGTCGCCGCCATGCGCCGGGCGGCCAAGCTGTTCGTCCGGACGGCGGACTTCACGGCCTTCTCGTCCAATCGGGACCGCTCGCCCGTGCGCACGGTCACCCGCTCCGATCTCCGCCGCTCGGGCGGCGAGCTCGTCTACACCGTCGAGTCGCGGGGCTTCCTGCGCTACATGGTCCGGACGATGGTCGGGACGCTCCTCGAGGTCGGCCGCGGCCGCCTGCGGCCGGAGGACGTCGAGGACCTGTTCCGGACCAAGGACCGCTCGCGGGCCGGGGCCACCGCGGCGGCCAAGGGGCTGACGCTCGTCCGCGTCGACTACTGATCGAGGACCAGGCCCATGACGTGGGCGTCCTCGTCCGGCTTGGTGTAATAGTGCTTGCGCGTCCCCAGGACCTCGAACCCCAGCTTCTTATAAAGGTTGACGGCCGGGGCGTTGGACTGCCGGACCTCGAGGGTGACGAAGGCGGCCCCGGCGGCCCGGACCTTGTCGAGGGCGAAGCGCATCATGGCCTCGCCGAGGCCCTGGCCCCGGCAGTCGGGGTGGACGGCGACGTTGTTGATCTGGACGTCGTCCCGGATCTGCCAGTAGATGATATAGGCGACGACCTCCCCGCCCGGCCGCCGGACGACGACGAGGGGCGAGGAGATGGAGGTGTTCTGGATCTCGCCGCGGAAGGTCGTGTCGCTCCAGGGATTGGAGAAGGACAGGGCCTCGATGGCCCGGACGGCCGGCAGGTCCTGGTCCCGCATGCGGCGGACGAAGTAGCGGTCCTGGCCCTCGACGAGGTCGGTCATCTCTCCTCGGCCTGAGAGCGCCGGTAATAGATCGGCTCGAGGGAGGCGGCCTCGACGCCCCGGCCGGCCGCCAGGATCGCGGCGCCGAGGCGGGCGACCTCGGCGGCGACGAAGCGCGAGCGGGCGGGGAAGCGGGCCGCTTCTCCGAGGCGTTCCCGGACCGCCCCGCGGCAGGCGTCGAGCCCGCCGCCGATGAAGGCCACGGGCCGGCCCGCCGGGAGCCGGGCCAGGAAGGCCGCGGGCTCGTAAGCCCCCTGGGGGACGATCTCGGCCAGGCCGCCGGGTCCGGCCTCGTATAGGGCGGCGTAGATCTCCCCCTTTTTGGCGTCGAGGAGCGGGCAGACGAGCGCCTCGGGGCCGCCTTCGAGCTTGGCCGCCAGGGCCGCCAGGGTCGATACCGGGGCGACCGGCCGGCCCGAGGCGAAGGCCAGGGACTTGACGGCGCCGACGCCGATGCGGATGCCGGTGAACGAGCCGGGGCCGGCGGCCACGGCGAAGGCCCCGACATCCTGGATGCCGAGCCCGCGGGCCCCGAGCAGGAAATCGACCGACCGGAGCAGTCGGGCCGAGTGGGTCGCGGCCGACTCGACCGCGGCCTCGCCGAGCAGCGCGCCGTCCTCGGCCAGGGCCACGGAGCCGCTGGGCGTCGTCGTGTCGACCGCGAGGATCAGCATGCCCGC
>CAZFZU010000010.1:4934-21924 GCA_964523615.1 uncultured Eubacteriales bacterium
AGGCTCGAGGACTGGCCGCCCATGTCGTACGTCCGGGCCTGGCCGTCCTTGATGACCGCGGCCACGGCGGCCTCGACGGCGGCGCCCTTGGCCGTCTCGCCGATCCAATCGAGCATCATCTTGGCGGCCAGGATCGTGGCGATGGGGTTGACCTTGTACATCCCGGCGTACTTGGGGGCCGAGCCGTGGGTCGGCTCGAAGACGGCGTATTTGTCGCCGATGTTGCCGCTGCAGGCGAATCCGAGCCCGCCGACGAGCTGGGCGGCCAGGTCCGAGATGATGTCGCCGAACAGGTTCTCGGCCACCAGGACGTCGTAGTCGTGGGGGTTCTTGAGGAGCCACATGCAGATGGCGTCGACGTTGGCGTCCCAGAACTTGATCTCGGGGTAGCCCTTGGCGACCTCGCGGGCCGTGGCGAGCATCAGGCCGCCGGTCTCGCGCAGGACGTTGGGCTTCTCGATGAGGCAGACCGATTTGCGGCCGTACTTGCGGGCGAAATCGAAGGCCGCCTTGACGATGCGGGCGCAGGCCGGCTTGGTCATGATGCGGGTCGACAGGGCGATCTCGTCGGCCGGGATGTCCTTGAACCGCTTCATCTTGGGGTTGGTCAGGAGGGCGTCGCGGACGACCTGGGGCAGGGGGAAGAACTCGACCCCGGCGTACATGCCCTCGGTGTTCTCGCGGAAGATGACCAGGTCGATGTCCTCCTTGTAATTGAGCGGATTGCCGGCGTAGGCCTTGCAGGGCCGCTGGTTCTGATAGAGGTCGAACTCCTGGCGCAGCCGGACGATGGGGCTGAAGTAGCTCAGGCCCTTGCCCCGGAGGGAGGGATCGAGCTCGCGATCGGCGTCCTCCCTCGGCTTCGAGGTGATGGCGCCGAAGAGGCAGGCGTCGGTCTCCCGGAGGAGCTTCAGGGTGCGGTCGGGCAGGGGGTTGCCTTCCCGGCACCAGAAGTCCCAGCCGATGTCGCCGTAGACGTACTCGGCGTCGAGCCCGACCTTGTCGAGGACGGGCATCGTCGCTTCGACGACGTCCTTGCCGACGCCGTCTCCGGGCAGGATCGCGATCTTGTACTTGGCCATGGTCACTCCTTTGCGAGCTTCTTTTTGGTGTATTCGAGCAGGCCGCCGGCCTCGATGATGCCGATGACGGCCGCGGGCAGGGGCAGGAAACGGAAGGTCCCCTTGGAGGAGCGGATCTCGCCCTTGGCGAAGTCGACCTCGGCGGCGTCGCCCGTGGCCAGGGCGTCGACGGCCTCGTCGCACTGCAGCACGGCCAGGCCGAGGTTGATGGCGTTGCGGAAATAGATGCGGGCGAAGGACCGGGCCACGACGGCCTGGACGCCGGCCGCCTTGAGACAGGCTGCGGCCTGCTCGCGCGAGGAGCCGCAGCCGAAGTTCTTGCCGGCCACGACGACGTCGCCCGGACGGACGGCGGCGGCGAAGCCGGGATCGAGGTCCTCCATGGCGTGCTTGGCCATCTCCTCGGGGGGCATGATCTGGTAGGTGTAGCGCCCGGGGAAGATGACGTCCGTGTTGACGTCGTCGCCGTATCTCCAGACCTTGCCTTGGCTCATGAGAACTCCCTCGGGTCGGTGATGGCCCCCGCGACGGCGGTGGCCGCGGCCGTGGCCGGGGAGGCCAGATAGATCTCGGAGTCGCGGTGGCCCATGCGGCCGCGGAAGTTGCGGTTGGACGTGCTCAGGCAGGTTTCGCCGGCGGCCATGAGCCCCTCGTGGGCGCCGAGGCAGGGGCCGCAGCCCGAGTTGAGGACGACGCAGCCGGCCTCGACGAGGGTGCCCAGGGCGCCGGAGGCCAGGGCCTCGCGATAGACCTGCCAGGAAGCCGGGATGACCAGGACGCGGACGCGGGGATGGACGCGGCGGCCCTTGAGGATGGCCGCCGCGGCCTCGAGGTCCTCGAGCCGGCCGTTGGTGCACGTGCCGATGAGGACCTGGTCCACCGGCTTTCCGGCGACGGCCGCGACCGGCTTGACGTTGTCGACCGTGTGCGGGCAGGCGACCTGGGGCTCGAGCGCGTCCAGGTCATAGGCCAGGACCGACTCGTAGACGGCATCCGGGTCGGACGAGACGGCCGTGAAGGGGCCGCGGGCCCGGCCCTCGAGCCAGCGGAGGGCCACGGCGTCCGGGGCGAAATAGCCGTTCTTGGCGCCCATCTCGGCCGACATGTTGGCCAGGGTCAGGCGCGAACCGACGCTGAAGTCCCCGGCCGCGGGGCCGGCGAACTCGACGGCCTTGTAGTTGGCCATCTCCGCGCCGTGGTCGCCGATGAGCTTGAGGCTGAGGTCCTTGGCGAAGACGCCCGGCCGGAAGCGGCCCGCGAGGTCGACGCGCATGGTCTCCGGGACGCGCAGCCAGATCTCGTCGGTGGCCCAGGTGCAGGCCGTCTCGGTCCGGCCGATGCCGGCGGCGAAGGCGCCCAGCGCGCCGTAGCTCGGGGTGTGGGAGTCGCTGCCGACGATGACCAGGCCGGGCCGGGCGAAGCCCTGCTCGGGCAGGACCTGGTGGCAGATGCCGGCGTTGATGTCGAAGAAGTGGGGGATGCCCTGGGCGGCCACGAACTCGCGGATGGACTTGTGGTTCTGGGCGTACTTCTCGTCGGCGGCCGGCACGATGTGGTCGAGGACGATGACGATCTTCTCCGGCGCCCTGACCTTGGCCACGCCGAGCTTCTGGAACTCCTTGATGATGGCCGCGGAGTTGTCGTGGGACAGGACGTAGTCCGGCGCGACGTTGACGACCTCGCCGGCCCGGACGTCCTTGCCGGCCTTGCGGCCGAGGACCTTCTCGGTCAGGGTTTTTCCCAAGGGGGGCCTCCTCTGGCCCCCCCATTCTAGGGGGGCCCGGAGGCCTTGTCAACGAGGCCGCCTACTCGAGCCAGAGCCGGAACAGGGCTCCGTCGCCCCGGACCTCGACCATGGCCCGGGGACCGGCCTTCTTCAGCGCCTTCCAGCAGGCCTCGAGGTCGACCTCGCCGTGCTCATCGTCGATCCGGAAGCGCCGCGAAGCGCCGTTGGCCACCAAGAGCTCGATGAGCGGGACGGGCAGTCTCAAGCTGATCTCGACGCCGTCGCCGTCGTCATCCTGGATCAGGACCCTGAGCGAGCGGGCCTCCCGACGGCGGGCCGGCCCACTCTCGTTCTCCGCCGCCGGCTGCCGCTTGACGGCGTTCTGGATGACCTTGAACTCCTTGCTGTGCGCGGCCGCGGCCGGGGCCGCCGAGGCCCCCAGCGCGAACGCGGCCAGGACGATCAGAGCGGTCTTTTTCATGCCGGGCCTCCCCTCTCCCCCGTCAGTCGATCCAGATCTCGAAGACCGTGCCGTCGTCGCCGACGATGCGGAGGATGCTTTCCTTGGATTTGGCCATCTCGCCGATGATCTTGTTGACGTCGTAGCCCTTCCTGCGGAGCTCGGCCTTGTCCTCCTCGTCGAGGGCGCTCAGGGCCAGGTCGGCCAGGGCGAAGGGGATGTTGAGCGATACGGCGGGCACCTTCTGGCCGGCGCCCCGGACGCGGAGGTGCAGGGTCCGGGCGGTCTTGACCGTCGTCCGGGGCTGGCGCTCCTCGGCCGACTTCAGGCTCTCCGGCGAGACGCGCAGGAGGGCGATGCGGGCCCGGTCGAGGAGCTCCGGGTCCTTCTCGGTCTCGACGATCCGGGACAGGACGGGAGCGGCCTTGGCGGCCAGCTTCTTGTCCGGGACGAGGCTCAGCTTGTAGGCCGCGTAATAGCGGACGACCTTGTTCGGGGCGTCCAAGCGGCTCTCGATGTCCCTCAGGGCCGAGGCGTCGCCGGCCCGGTAGAGATCGAAGGCCAGATCGACGATCGAGCCCTCCGATTCCTCGACCAGGCTGGGCTTGGCGTCATCGAGCTTGACGTAGGCTTTGTAGGCCCTTAGGGCCTCCCGCTCCCGGCCGAGGGAGCTCAAGCACTCTCCTTTATAGAAGAGGGCCTGGCCGGCCAGGGGGCTCGATGGGAAGCGGTCGACGAGCTCGTCGATCTTGACGAGCGCCGCCTCCCAGCTCTTATCGAAGACCAGGAGCTTGGCCTCGCGGAACAGGGATTCGTCCGCCGCGGACGGGGCCTGGGCCACGGCCGCGGCGGCCGTCCCCAGCCCGAGGGCGAGGGCGATGGCGATCAGAAGGGTGGCTTTTCTCATATCAGACCCCGCTTGACAGTTCTTTCTTGACCAGGTTGATCTTGAGGAAGAGCTGGCGCTCCGCGACCAGGCCGCGGAGCCGCTCGAGGTCGGCCTCCGGCAGTCCGTCGCCGAGCTGGGCCAGCTCCCGGAAGAGCAGCTCGATCTGGTCGCAGAGGACCTTGGCCTTGGCCATCTGGAACCGCTCGAGCTGGGCGTTGATGTATCTTTTCTTCTGAAGCAGCTCCCGGGCCCGTTCGGCCCGGACCGCGGCGGGCGCCGACGGCCCGGCCCCGCCGGGCTCGAGGACGTCGAGAAGCATGAATTGGCTCTTCTCCAGATAATCCACGGTGTCGCGGCGGGCCATCTCGAGCTCGGCCCGGTCGAGGAACTCGCCCGAGGCGTAATAGCCTTCGGCCCGGCCGGCCCGGTCGCCCGGCGCCCGCAGGGCCAGGTACATGGCCGCGGCGCCGATGACCAGCCCGGCGGTCAACCCGGCCATGACCGGCCTCAGGCGCAGGGCCGCCAGCCAGGCCGCCGGACGCGCGGCCCGCTCCCGGCCCGCCGCCCGGCCTCGACCGGCCAGGGCCCGGTCGGCGATGAGCCCGGGCAGGGCCTCCCAGTCGACCGAGTCCGCCGCCCGGCGGACCTCGGTCCGGACGGCCTCGGTCTCGCGGACGAGCCGGTCGTAGGCGTCGGCCTCGGCCCGGCACTCCGGGCACCGGTCGATGTGTTCGGACATGGTCCCTCTCCTCGCTTCCCCGGGCCCGCCCGCCAGGGCGTCGGCCCGCTCCCGCTTCGACCGCCGGCACACGCTCATGGCTCGATCCCCAGGACCGGGGCCAGCCGCTTGCGCAGGTTCTGGACGGCCTTGAAGTGGAGCGACTTGGCCGTTCCGACCGAGATACGCATGGTCTCCGAGATCTCGCTGAACGGCAGCTCGTTGTAGTGCCGCAGGACGAAGACCAGCCGCTGACGCTCGGCCAGGGTGTCGACGGTCCTGGTGAAGGCGCTGCGGAGGTCGGCTTGGGGCGAGTCCCCGGCCCGGTCCTCGGTCGCGACCGGGATGTCCTCGAGCGGCGTCGTCGTCTCCCACTCCTGCCGCCGCTTGCGGTGCTTGCGGTAGTGGTCGATGCTGACGTTCTTGGCCATCTGCAGGAGCCAACCCTGGAAGGAATGGCCCGGCCGGTACAGTCCGGCCTTCTGGTGGAGCCGCAGAAAGGTCTCCTGGACGGCGTCGAGGGCGTCTTCGCGGTCCCTGAGGATGGAATAGGCCATGACGAAGACCTTGCGCTGGTAGAGCCGGATGACCGCCATGAACGCCTCGCGGTCCCCCCTCTGGACCCCCTCGAGGAGGGCGGCCAGGTCGGCCGGCTCCGGCTCGGGGCGGTTCGTCGGGACGTCAGTCATGGGACCTCATTGGCATCAACGGCGCAGGCGGGCCAAAGGTTCACGGCCGGCCCGAGAAAGACGGCGCCCGTCCGGGCCCCGCCGGTCAGGAGCGGGAGGGCCCCCGGCGGTCGCCGCCGAAGCCCCCGCCCGGACGCCGGTCGGCCCCGGGCCTCTCCGACCGGGGGCGGGCGTCGTTGACGATGATCTTGCGGCCGTCGAACACCGTCCCGTGGAGCTTGCCCTTGGCCTCCCGGGCCGCTTCGGGGCTGGCCATCTCGACGAAGCCGAAACCGCGCCCCTGGAGGATGTTGACCGAGACGACCTCGCCGAACGGGGCGAACAGCCGTTTCAGCGGTTCTTCGCTCGCCCTGAAGTCGAGGTTGCCCACGTAGAGCTTGGCTAAGGCCATGCTGTCCGCCTCCTGTCCATTGCGGTCATTGTCCCCGTTCCCGACTTTGAAATCAAGCCTCTTTCTGCTATAGATGATGCGTTCCGCGAGCGAGGAGCCTCCATGAAACGGTCCACGTACGTCGTCCTGATCGTCCTGTTCTTCGTCCTGCTGGCCGGCGCCGGCCTGTTCTTCGTCGCCCTGGAGGATATCGGAGGGCGGCGGGTGGAGATGCCCGTTTCCGGCTACCTCGACGTGCCGCTCTCCGGGCCCGTGGCCGAGATCGCCCCGGCCGACCCGCTCTCGGCCCTCCTCTTCGGCGCCCGGCCCCTGGCCGTCCACGACTTCTGGGAGAACCTGCGCAAGGCCAAGGTCGACGGCCGCGTCCGGGCCGTCGTGCTGCGCCTGGGCCTCCTCCAGTGCGATTGGGCCAAGGCGGCCGAAATGCGCGAGGCCGTCCTGGACTTCCGCCGCTCCGGCAAGAAGGTCTACGCCGTCTTCGAGGAGGCGCCGGACGCCGACATGGAATACTTCATCGCCACGGCCTGCGACCGCGTCGTCCTCCATCCCCTGGGCTGGCTGGGCGTCAACGGCCTCGGCGGCTGGGTGCCCTTCCTCAAGGGCGCTCTGGACAAGCTCGGCGTCAGGGCCGAGTTCGAGCACGTCGAGGAATACAAGACGGCCTATAACATGTTCACGGAGAAGGGCTTCACCCCGGCCCACCGCGAGGAGATGGAGGCCTACTACGGCGACCTCTTCGATCAGTACGTGGCCGCCGCCGCCGCGGCCCGGGGCAAGACCCCGGCGGAGTTCCGGGCCCTCGTCGACCGCGGCTTCTTCCAGGGCGAGAAGGCCAAGGCCGCCGGCTTGGTCGACGACTGCCTGTACGAGGACGAGCTCCAGGCCCTCCTCGGCCGGGGCGGCCGGGCGCCGGCCCGCATCCGCTTCGACGACTACACCCGGGTCAAGCCCTCGTCGCTCGGCCTCGAGACGGGCCCCGACCGCGTCGCGGTCATCTACGCCACGGGCACGATCATGACCGGCGAAAGCCTGCCGTCGGTCATGGGCGGGACCACGGTGGCCCGCTGGATCCGGACGGCCCGCAAAGATCCGGGGGTCAAGGCCGTCGTCCTGCGCGTCGACAGCCCCGGCGGCTCGTCGGTCGGCTCCGACGTCATCGCCCGCGAGGTCGAACTGGCCCGCAAGGACAAGCCCGTCGTCGTCTCGATGTCGGACGTGGCCGGTTCGGGCGGCTACTGGATCGCCATGCCGGCGACCAAGATCGTCGCTCAGCCCCAGACCCTGACCGGGTCGATCGGCGTCCTGGCCGGCAAGTTCAGCCTCGACGGCCTGCTGGGGAAGCTCGGGGTGACCACGGAGAAGCTCGTCTTCGGCGAGAAGGCCGACGTCTTCTCCCCCTTCCGGCCGTTCACCGACGCGGAGCGCAAAGTCCTCAAGGACGAGATCCGCTGGACCTACGAGCGGTTCCTGGAGAAGGCCGCGGCGGGGCGCGGACTGACCCGCGACGAGGTCGACGCCGTCGGCCGCGGCCGCATCTGGACCGGCCGGCAAGCCAAGGAGCGCCGGCTCGTCGACGAATTGGGCGGCCTGACCATGGCCATCGGCCTGGCCAAGAAGGAGGCCGGCATCGCGGCCGAGAAGGACGTCCGCCTGGACGTCTGGCCGCGCAAGCGCACCTTGTGGCAGACCATCCTGGGCAGCCCCCTGGCCGGCCTCGGCGTCGAGAGCCGGGCCGGGCGCGAGCGCGCCCTCGACACGCTCCGCCTCATGGGACGGACCAGGATCTGGGCCCTCATGCCCTTCTGGGACGAACCCCTATAGCGAGGACGATCCCCTTCGCCCCCTCGAGAGGGTAGCTGGGAAGCGGGAGAAGAACTTGGGATAAAGGGTTCGTGCTTTTAAAACGCGTAGGATGAGGGGCAGATCGTTTTGAACTCGCAGGACGAGCAGGTGTGCCAGTCGGGGCGGGCCTTGAAGTCGCCGGACCGGATGCCGTCGGCGGCCTCGCGGATGCGCGCCGCGGCCCGGGCCAGCTCCTTTTCCCCCTTGGCGGCACGGCCGACCAAGCCGGGCCCGAGGAAGTGGAGCCGGGTCTCGACGGGCAACAAGCCTTCGGTCTTCAGCAGCGACAGGGCGTAGATATCGAGCTGCAGGCTCTCGGCCGCGGCCCGGTCGGCCTCGCGCTGCGAGGACGCCTCGGCCGTCTTGAAGTCCACGATGACCGGCCCGGCCGGCTCGAAGTCGAGGCGGTCGAAGCGGCCCGTGAACCGCAGCCCCCCCTCGCGCCAGCGGAAGGGCTTCTCCAGGAAGTCGGGCCGGCGCCCCGAGGCCTCCTCCCTCTTGTAGAAGAGCCGCAGGGCCCGCTCGCCCTCGGCCTTGCGCAGCTCCTCGTGCTCGCGGCTGAGGAAGCCCTCGTTGACCCAGCGCTTCAGGAAGTCGTCCACGACCTCCTGTTCCGTCACGGCCCGGCCCTTCATGCGGCGCTTCAGGTAGGCGTGGATGGTCTCGTGGACGACCCGGCCGAAGACGAGCGCGTGATGGGGCAGGACGGGCACCCGCATGTCGTGGCGGAACTTGTACTTGAGCGGACAGACGAGGTAGTCCTCGACCTGGACGTGGCTCAGCCGCAGGACCGCCCCGGGCCGGGCCGCGGCGGCCGCCGCCGGCCGTCCCGGCGACAGGGCGTAGCGCCTGATGTCCTCGAGGACCGAGGCCCGCAGGACGTCCTCGGGCATCTTGGGCACGTCGAGCGCCTCCAGGACGAACGGGCTGACCTTCTTCAGCCGCTTGGCGCCGTGGTCGCGGGCCCAAGTCATGGTCAGCGACCGGCGGGCCCGGGTCATGGCCACGTAGAAGAGCCGCCGCTCCTCCTGGATGTAGTTCTCCCGTCCCGGCAGGCTCTCCTTGAGGACGCCCTCCGGCACGGGGATGCGCTCGCGGCGCTCGCGGCCCGGGAAGCGGTCCTCGATGAGGCCGACGAGGAAGACCGTGTCGAACTCGAGGCCCTTGGCCTTGTGGACCGTCAGGACGTTGACGGCGTCCTCGTCGAGCTCGGCCTCGGCCGTGGCCGGGTTGTCGCCGACCTCGGCCAGCAGGTCGAGGTAGCGGGCGAAGGAGCGGATGGAGTCGTTGGCGACGAGCTCGGAGAAGCCGCGGACCTTGTCGAAGAACAGGCGGACGTTCTTGACCCGCACCTCGGCCTCGAGGGTCATGGGCTCGACGAGGGCCTTGAGGTAGCCGGTCCGTTCGAGGAAGGCGTAGACGACCGCCCCGGCGCCGGCCGTCGCGGCCAGCTCGGAGAAGGCCCGGATGTCCTCGAAGACCCTTTTGACCGTCGCCGCCGTGCCCTCCGAGATCTCGACCGGGCTGGTCCCCTCGGCGACGGCCCGGAAGGCGTCGTGGAGGGACTGGTTCTTCTTCTCGGCGTGCCCGGCCAGGCGGCTGAGGTCGTAGGCCCCGGCCTTGTAGACGTCCGAGAGGGCCAGGTAGAAGAGGTCGCGGCTGTTCTCGAAGTCCGTCAGGGCCCGGATGAAGGCCACCAGGACCTTGATCTCCTCACGCTGGAAGAGGCCCCGGCTGCCGGAGAACCGGAACGGGACGCCCTTGACGTTGAAGGCCCGCAGGTACGGGTCGGCGTCGGCGTTGCGGCGGACGAGGACGGCCATGTCGCGCCAGGCCAGGCCCCGGGCCCGGGCCTCGAGGACGCGCTCGGCCACGCCGTCGGCCTCGTGGGACAGGGTGTCGAAGGCGACGAGCTGGATGGACCGGCCCCGGCCGCGGACGGCCGCCCGGAGCCGCTTGTCGACCTTGGCCTGGAACTCGAGCCGGTTCGGGTCGTTGTGGCGGACCAGCCGGTAGGAGGCGTCGAGGAGCTGCTGCGTCGAGCGGTAGTTCCGGGTCAGGACGACCCGGGCGGCCTCGGGATAGACGGCCTCGAAGGCCAGGATGTTGCTGAGCGAGGCACCGCGGAAGCGGAAGATGCTCTGGTCGTCGTCGCCGACCACGGTCAGGTTGCGGTGGCCGGCCGCCAGCATCTTGAGCAGCTCGAACTGGACGTAGTTGGTGTCCTGGAACTCGTCGACCAGGATGTAGCGGTAGCGGCCGCGGACCTCCTCGAGGACGGACGGACGGCGCCGCAGGAGGTCGACGGCCAGGGTGACCTGGTCCTCGAAGTCGATCAGCCCCTCGGCCCGCAGGAGCTTCTGGTAGGCCTCGTAGACCCGGGCGATCTCCTGGTGCTTGCGGGCCGTCTCCTTCTCGGCTTCGCCGGCGGCCCGGGCCGCCAGCTCGCCGGCGTGGCGGACGTAGTCCTCCGGCCGGACGTCCTCCTGCTTGAGGCGCCGGATGGCCTCCAGGAGCTCCTGGATGTGCCGGGTCGGCTGTCCCAAGGGCCGGTAATAGTCGAGCGGCAGGCGAAACAGGTTCTCACGGAAGAAGACGGCCTGGTCGACGTCGGTGAGGAGGCGGAAGTCCGGGGGATAGCCGGCGTCCAGGGCGTGGTCCCGCAGGACCCGCTCGCCGAAGGAATTGAAGGTGCCGATCTCGGCGAACGAGGACGTGTACGGGACGAGGACGTCGACCCGGGCCTCCATCTCGCCGGCGGCCTTTTCCGTGAAGGTCAGGGCCAGGACCTGTTCGGGCCGGGCGGCCTTCGAGGCGATGAGTCGGGCGATGCGGTGGGTGAGGACCTTGGTCTTGCCCGTGCCGGCGCCGGCGACGATGAGCAGGGGGCCGGGACCGCGCAGCACGGCCCGCCGTTGGGCCGGGTTGAGGCCCTCGAGCAGGGCCTGCTCCTCCGGCGGTCGACGGGTCTGGGCGGGCCGGGGCATCTACTTCTTGACGGCCGGGGCGGGCTCGACGACGACCTTCTCCCCGGGCGCGGCCAGGCCCAGCCGCTCGCGGGCGGCCTTTTCGACGGCCCGGGGGTCGCGCTCGAGCCGGTCGATCTCGGCCTCCAAACGGGCCATCTCGGCTTCGAGGTGCCGGATGCGGGCGGCCTGGGCGGCCAGCGCCCGGCGGTCCCGGCGCAGGTCCATGACGCCCTTCTTGCCGAAGAACGTGGTCACGGCCAGGATGAGCAAGAAGCAGACCGCGGCCACGGTCAGGATCTTCCGCTTCACCGGACCGTCTCCAGGCCTTTCTTGAGCAGGGCCTCGACCTCCTCGCGCGTCTCGGCCTCGGCGTAGCAGCGGATGATGGGCTCTGTTCCCGACATGCGGACGACGAGCCAGCGGTCGCCGTCGAAGTCGAGCTTCAGGCCGTCGATGGTCTCCACGGCCGTGACCTTGCGGCGCCCGAGCTTGGCCGGCGGGTCCTTGACGAGGGCCTTGAGCCGCTTGGCCCGCTCGGGGGTCAGGGGGAGCGTCCGTTGGCCGCTGGTCAGCTCGCCGTAATCGCGGAAGAGGTCGCGGCGCAGGTCCCCCAGGCCCCGGCCGGCCGCGGCGACCATCTCGGCGACGAGCAGGCCGGCGAAGATGCCGTCCTTCTCCGGCAGGTGGTCGCGGACGGCGATGCAGGCGCTCTCCTCGCCGCCGAACAGGATCTGCCCCTGCAGGAAGAGCTCGGCCATGTACTTGAAGCCGACCTTGGTCTTGGTCAGGGGCAGATCGTAGCGGCGGGCGATGCGGTCGAGGAGGTGGGTCGTAGTGACGGAGCGGGCCACGCCGCCGCGGAGGCCCTTGACCCGGACGAGGTAGTCGAGCAGGAGGGCCAGGATGACGTTGGGGTGGACGAAGGCGCCCGCCTCGTCGACGATGCCGAAGCGGTCGCCGTCGGCGTCCGTGGCCAGTCCGAGGCGGGCGCCGGTCTCGACGACGCGGCACTTGAGCTCGGCCAGGTTCTCCTCCGTGCAGGACGGGCTGACGCCGCCGAAGTAGGGATCGACGTAGCCGTGGAGGCTCTCGACCTCGACCCCGTTCTCCTCGAGGATCTCGTCGAGGTATTCGCGGCTGGTGCCGTAGAGGGGATCGGCCACGATCTTGAGCCCGGCCGCCCGCATGGCGGAGAAATCGATCTTGCCTTGCAGATCGCAGAGGTAATCGGACTGGAGGTCGATGCGGGTGATGGTCCCCTCCGGCCCGGCGGACGGCGGGGAGGTGAAGCCCGGCATCAGGCGGCGGACCTCCTCCTCGATGGCGTCGGTGACGGCGGGCAGGGCCGGGGCGCCCGTGGACGCGTTGAACTTGAGTCCGTTGTAGCGGGGGGGATTGAAGGAGGCCGTGAAATTGATCCCGCCCTGGCATTTCCGTTTGATGATCTGGCAGGCTAAGGCCTGGGACGGCGCGTCGCGGTCCGAGAGCAGGACCCGGATCCCGTTGCGGGCCAGCAGCTTGGCGGCCTCCAGGGCGTAGCGGTCCGAGAGGAAGCGGGTGTCGTAGCCGACGACCACCGTAACGGGGGCGTCGCCGTGCTTGGCCTTCAGATAATGGGCGGCGGCCTGGACGACGACGCGGACGTTGTGGAAGGTGAAGTCCTCGCCCATCACCCCCCGCCAGCCGGAGGTGCCGAATCGGATCATCATCGCCTCAAAATTAGCACAGACGGCCCCCCGAAAGCAACGCCGCGGGCCTCGAACGCGCCGCTCGGGGCCCGAAAAACGTCACCCCTCGCGGTGACACCGGGTTAGGCCGGAGATGAACTTCCCTCCCCTCCCCCGGCACCCCCTCGGCCGGGACCGTCCTCCCGCCTGTCAAAGGACCGCGCCGCGGGGGACGGAGCGACCGCCTCCGGCGGGCCCTTCCCGGCCCCGTCCGCCCCAGGATTTCCGTTGACAAGCCCCTTTTTTTTTGATATTTGGAATGTAAATCGAGATGAGGAACTAACTGCGAGTCCAGATGAGGGAGTCGAGCGCCATCTACCCCGGGTCCTTCGATCCCATCACCAATGGGCACGTCGACATCATCGACCGGGGGCTCCGGGTGTTCGACCGGATCGTCATCGCCGTCCTGAAAAACCCCAATAAGCGCCCTCTCTTCACGACTAAAGAGAGGGTAAGAATGATACAGGATATTTTCGCCTCCAGGACCGAGGTCGAGGTGCGGGCTTTCGACGGCCTGCTCGTCGACTTCGCCCGGGCCCAGGGCACGCGGGTCATCATCCGGGGCCTGCGGGCCATCTCGGACTTCGAGTACGAGTTCCAGATGGCCCTCATGAACCGGAGTCTGGCCCCGGACATCGAGACGTTCTTCATGATGCCGAGCGTCCATTATTCGTTCCTCAGCTCGAACCTGGTCCGCGAGGTCGCCGCCCTGGACGGCTCCGTCGAGGGGCTCGTCCCCGGGCCGGTCGCGCGGAAGCTGAGGGCCAGGGTCAAGGCGAACGCGAAAGCCAAAAATCCATAAAGGCGGGCAAAACATGTTCGGACTTTCCAGAGAGAAGAGCGTGGTCGGGCTGGATATCGGGTCGTACTCCGTCAAGGCCGTCGAGCTCCGGGCCCGCAAGAAGGGCGGGGGGGAGGCCTACGACCTGGTCAAGATCGGCTACGAGCCGCTGCCCCACGACGCCATCGTCGAGGGGACCATCATCGACTCGGCCGCCGTCGTCGAGACCATCCGGCTGCTGTTCGAGGAGAACAAGATCTCGACCAAGGACGTGGCCATCTCCATCTCGGGCAACTCGGTCATCATCAAGAAGATCTCCCTGCCGGTCATGGAGAAGCAGGAGCTGGCCGAGAGCATCATCTGGGAGGCCAAGCACAACATCCCCTACCCCTACGAGGAGACCAACGTCGACTACGCCATCCTCAAGCCCTCCCGGGGGAGCGACGAGAAGAACCTCGACATCCTCCTCGTCGCGGCCAAGAAGGAGAAGATCGCCAACTACAGCAATGTCATCGCCCAGGCCCGCAAGAACCTCCAGAGCATCGAGGTCGACGTCTTCGCCCTCCAGAACGTCCTGGAGGCCAGTTACCCCGAGTCCTTCGGCGACAAGACCGTCGCCCTGATCAACGTCGGGGCCAACATCACCAACGTCGTCATCGTCGAGCGGGGCACGCCCCAGCTCTTCCGGGACCTGTCCCTGGGCGGCTTCTTCTTCACCGAGAACATCCGCAAGGAGCTGAGCATCTCCTTCGAGGAGGCCGAGAAGCTCCTCAAGGGCATCCCCGGCAAGGCCACCACGCCCGACCAGTTCGCCACCCTCCTGTCGATGAACGTCCGCGACCTCCTCGACGAGATCGAGAAGACCTTCTCCTTCTACGAGGCCTCCGAGAAGCGGGAGCGCAAGATCGAGCAGATCTTCCTCAGCGGCGGCCTGGCCAACGTCGCCAGCATGGCCGGCGCCTTCGAGACCAAGTTCCGGATCAAGACCGAGATCCTCAATCCCTTCCGCAATATCCGGGTCGACGACAAGAAGTTCGACGCCGTCTACTTCACCGACATGGCGCCGATCTTCGGCGTCGCCGTCGGCTTGGCAACCCGAAAGGTGGAGAAGTAACCATGATCCGCATCAATCTCCTCAAGCCGGAAACCAAGGACAAGGAACCGGTCGTCGCCCCCGGCGCTTCCGAGGATGTCGTCAAGAAGGGCCCCAACCTCGGCAGCCTCATCTTCCTCGTCCTCGTCATCGGCCTCGGCGCGATGTACTTCTTCCAGCAGAAGGCCTTCACCCGGGAGAACACGCTCCTGGAGACGGCCAGGGCCGAGAAGATCAAGCTCCAGGACGTCGAGAAGAAGCTCGAGGCCCAGCGGATCGCCCGCGAGCTGCTGGACAAGAAGATCAACCTCATCGAGACGCTCAACGCCCAGCGGGACATGGCCCCCCGGCTCATGGACGAGCTCAGCCGGCGCCTGCCGGACTGGGTCTGGCTGAGCGAGATCGTCTTCGACGAGAAGGGCATCCAGATCAAGGGCCGGGCCCTGTCGAACAACCTCATCGCCGACTATATCTCCAGCCTGGAGTCGAGCCCCCAGGTCATGAACGTCAACCTGGTGTCCTCGACCCAGCGGACGACGCAGGGCGACCAGTACCTGGAGTTCTCCCTGCGGGCCGTGCTGGAGAAGAAGCCCGAGCCCGTCCCCGCCAAGACCGAGCCGGAAGCGAAACCGGCCCCTAAGAAGAAAGGGGTGAAGTGATGAAAAACTGGCCCTGGTACGGCTACCTCGTCTTCGCCATCCTCATCTTCGCCCTGGCCTTCCTCTTCTACTTCAAGCCCCAGAACACCAAGCTCAAGGTCCTGACCGCCGAGCGGGTCAAGGTCGAGGGCGAGGTCCAGAACCTGAAGCAGAAGAAGCGGGAGCTGGACAAGATCGAGGCCGACATCGTGGCCATGACGGCCAAGCTCAAGACCCTCGAGGTCAACATCCCCCAGCGCAAGGAGATCGCGGACATCCTCCGGCAGATCCAGGCCCTGGCCTACGATTCGCGGCTGGACGTCCTGCGCTTCGCCCCCGGCAACGAGGTCACCAAGGACTTCTACGCCGAGTGGCCCATCCCCATCCAGGTCTCGGGCAACTACCACAACCTCGGCACCTTCTTCGACAAGCTGAGCAAGTTCGCCCGGGTCTTCACCATCGAGAACTTCACCATCAAGGTCCTGACCCGCCAGACCGACCTGAACACGATCAACGCCAACTGGACGGCCAAGACCTATTTCTTCCACGAGCCGTCGGCCGCCGCCGCTCCGGCAAAAAAACAAGCGAGGCCCAAGCGATGAGAAAACTCGCCCTCTGTCTGACCCTCGTCCTACTCGCCGGCCTGGCCCCCCTGGGGGCCCAGGAGGTCCAGGAGACGGCCGCCGCGCCGCCGGAACAGCAGGCGGTGGCCCCGCCGGCGCTGACCGTCCAGACGGGCTTCACCTACAGCCCCGAAGGCCGGCGCGACCCCTTCAAGAACCTGCTGGCCGGGCGCGACCTCAAAGAGAAGAACGCCATCGGCGACAACCAGATGTTCATCGACGACCTCGTCCTGTTCGGCATCGTCAAGAACAAGAACGTCTACACCGCCATGATCGGCATGCCCCAGGGATTCCCCATGTTCGCCAAGGTCGGCGACAAGTTCGCCGACGGGTACGTCCTGTCCATCTCGGACACCCAGGTCGTCCTGCGGAAGACCCACGAACGGGGGATCCCGCTCATGCGGCCGCGCGACATCATCAAGGAAATCACGGAGGAGCTGTAACATGAACAAGAGAACCCTACCGGCCGTCCTCGCCGGGCTGTGCGTCCTCGCCCTGGCCGCCCTGTACGCCCAGGCCCCGGCCCCCGCCGTCCGCATCGGGACGATCCAGGTCCAGGCCGGCACGCTGGCGACGAAGCTGGTCCTGGAGACCGACGGGCCGCTGGCGGTCGAGAAGGCCTATTACCTGGCCGATTCTCCCCGCACGCTCGTGCTCGACATCGCCCGGGCCACCACGGCCGCCGCGCCGGCCCTCCCCTCCTCCGGAACGGGGCTCGTCCGCGACGTCCAGGTCGAGAAGGCCGGCGACGGCCTCCGTCTCCTCGTCCGCCTGAGCGAACGGGTGCCGGCCCGGGTCCTGCCCGGGGCCGGGCGCACCGTCGTCGAGCTCAACGCCATCCAGCGGGGTCAGGCGGGCTACGTCGTCGACGCCGCGACGCAGGCCGAGCTCGACCGCACGCCCAAGACCGACATCCGCCTGAGCAAGGTCGACACGGCCGCGGCCGGCGACCGGGTCGCCGTCAAGGCCGCCCTCGACGGCGCCGCGGTCACCCAGGTCTTCGCCCTGGAGAACCCGCCCCGCCTCGTCGTCGACCTGTTCGACACGATGCTGGCCGCCAAGTCCGACGTCTGGCCGATCGACGACCCGCGCTCGACCGTCCAGAGGGTCCGCGTGGCCCAGTTCCAGACCTCCGGCCCGCGGCCCATCACGCGGATGGTCTTCGACCTCAAGGAGCCCGGCCTCTACGCCATGGACACCCGCGCCGACGGCTTGACCGTCTCCTTCTACCCCGCGGCCGGGGCGCCCGCCGCGGCCCTGGTCCGGCCGACGCCTCCCCCGACCCCGGCCCCCGTGCCGGCCCCCAAGAAGGAGGAGCCCAAGGCCGAGCCCAAGCCCGCGGCCCCGGCGCCCAAGGCCGAG
>CAZFZU010000010.1:22024-52596 GCA_964523615.1 uncultured Eubacteriales bacterium
GCCCAAGGCCGAGCCCAAGCCCGCGGCCCCGGCGCCCAAGGCCGAGACCAAGGCCGTCGTGACCGAGGCCCCCTGCCCGACCCGGGAGGTGCCGCCGCCGGCCGCCGCCCAGGCCGAGGCCGTCGCGGCTGAGGAGCAGCAGACGCAGTTCAAGCCCAAGACGATCGTCGGGGACGAGGAGAAGTTCTCCGGCGACATCATCAGCCTCAAGATCAAGGACTCCGACCTCAAGGACGTCGTCCTCTACCTGGCCGAGTTCGCCGGCCTCAACGTCGTCTTCGATCCCGACGTCCGGGGCACGGTCACCGTCAACCTCCAGGACGTCCCCTGGGACCAGGCCCTGGAGATGATCCTCAAGCAGAACAAGATGGGCAAGACGATCGAGGGCAACATCCTGCGCATCGCCCCCATCGCCGTGCTGACCCGCGAGGAAGAGGACCAGCGCAAGCTCAAGGAGAGCAAGGAGCTGGCCGGGCCGGTCATGGTCAAGACCATCACCCTGTCCTATTCCAAGGCCAAGGACGTGGCCAACCTGCTCCGCTCCAAGATCTCGACCCGGGGCGAGATCATCGTCGACGACCGGACCAACACCCTGCTCATCTCCGAGGTCCGCGACAAGCTGGAGCTGCTCGAGAAGCTCATCGGCGTCGTCGACACCCCGACGCCCCAGGTCTCCATCGAGGCCCGCGTCGTCGAGGCCTCGGCCACCTTCGTCCGCAACCTCGGCATCCAGTGGGGCTTCAACGCCGAGGCCAGCCAGTACTACGGCAACGCCACCAACCTCCAGTTCCCCAACAGCGTCCTGGTCGACGGCGCCATCATCCCGCAGGGCACCGTGACCAAGGGCATCGGCGGCCCGCTCGGCGGCTACGCCGTCAACCTGCCGGCGCCGTCCTTCAACTCGGCCATCGGCTTCTCCTTCGCCAACGTCCTCGACAGCTTCCGGGTCGACATCGCCCTGTCGGCCCTGGAGACGGGCGGCGACGGCAAGATCATCTCCCGGCCGTCCGTCGTCACCCAGAACAACCAACAGGCCGAGATCATCCAGGGCCGCCAGATCCCGGTCCAGACGGTGGCCAACTTCACCGTCACGACCCGGTACGTCAACGCCGCCCTGGAGCTGCGGGCCACGCCGCAGATCACGGCCGAGGGCACGATCATCATGACCATCGAGATCCAGAACAACGCCGCCGACTTCGCCAACCTCGTCAACGGCATCCCGCCCATCACCATGCAGAGCGCCAAGACCACGGTCATGGTGCCCGACGGCGGCACGACGGTCATCGGCGGCATCTACCGGACGGAGGATTCGGTGACGCGGGAGCGCGTCCCCTTCCTCCACCAGATCCCGATACTGGGCAGCATCTTCAAGAACTTCGCCCGGACCAAGACGAGCCGGGAGTTGCTGATCTTCATCACGCCCAGGATCATCAAGTAAGAGGAGCAACCGCCATGAACAAGACCCTCACGACCCTCAAGATCCTGGCCGTCGCGGCCCTCGCCGTCGCCCTGGGCGCCTGCAACACGATCTCCAAGGAGACCGAGTCGAGCAGCATCATCATCCTCCAGAGCATCACCGGCACGACCGTGGAGGGCGAGACCGCGGCCTACCTGCAGTCGGACGTCGTCGACCAGGACGGCCTGGTCCGGGTGAACAACGCCACGGCCAATATCCTCGTCCGGCTGGTCAACCCCGGCTCCGTCTCCGGGCCCTCGCAGTTCAACGACGTCGTCCTGACCAACTACAGGGTGACCTACGAGCTGCCGACCGGGCCGGGCACGCCGGGCACCGACGTGCCCATGCCCTTCGACGGCAATTTCTCGACCGTCCTCTGCCAGGTCGACGAAACGACCTCGGTCCCCTTCGTCGTCGTCCTCGAGGCGGCCAAGCAGTCGGCCCCCCTGGTCGGGCTCATCGGTACGACCACGGTCCTCGAACGGCGGGCCAAGATCGAGATCTTCGGCCACGACCTGACCGACCACCCGGTCACGGCCACGGGCTACCTGACCATCTACTTCGCCGACTACCAGGGCGCCCCGCCGATCCGCTGACGGTTTTTTCCTCGCCGACACCGGGCCCGTCCTTCGGGACGGGCCTTTTTTTTTAAAGATAGGGTCAAACCTGCTTTTTGTCACTTCTCACCGCGGCGCCGGGCCGAGACCGATCTCTGTCCTCAAGAAGTGATAAAAAGTAGGTTTGACCCTATCTTGATCTTAACGGAAGGGCGAGTAGGAGAAGGCCACCGACCTTTTGAGCCGGACCTTGGGCAGGGACTCGCGGAGGGCCCGGTCGATGGTCTCCCGGTCGGCGGCCTTGAGGACGAACTGGACCCGGGTCAGCCCCTTGACCCGGGCCACCGGGGGGAAGGCCGGGCCGAGCACCTCGAGCCCCGGCCCGGAAGCCTTGAACAGGGCCAGCAGCTCCCGCGACTTCGCGCCCAAGGAGCGGACGTCGCGGCCGAGGATGGTCACTTCCGCCAGCTCGGCGAAGGGCGGGTAGCCGAGCATCCGGCGGGACTCGATCTCCTTCTCGTAGAAGGCCCGGTAGTCCCCGGCCGCGGCCGCGGCGACGGCGAAGTGGGCCGGGGCCGCCGTTTGGACGACGGTCTCGGCGCCCGGCCCGTCACGGCGCAGGTCGAGCATGGCCGAGACGGACTCGAAGGCCTTCTGGGCCGCCCGGTAGTCGGACAGCCCGAGCAGGGCTTCCGGCTTGAGGACGCCGACGAGGGGGACCCGGGGCACGCCGGGCTGATGGACGAGGAGCTGGGTGCCGACGAGGAGCGGCACGGCGCCCTTGGCGAAGTCGGCCAGCAGCGCCTCGCGCTCGGCCGGCGTCCCGGCCGTGTCCGAGTCGAAGCGGGCCACGCGCACGCCGGGGAAGAGGCGCTTGAGCTCCTCTTCGACGGCCTGGGTCCCGGCCCCGCGCCGGACGACGATGCGTCCGCCGCAGCCGTCGCAGGCCTTGGCGGCGGCGACGCTGGTGCCGCAGTAATGGCAGACGAGCCGGTCCTCGGCCTTGTGGTAGACGAGGGCGATGTCGCAGCGCGGGCAGCGCGGCACGGCGCCGCAGCCGCCGCACTCGACCTGGGCGGCGTACCCGCGGCGGTTGAGGAACAGGACGGCCGCTTCGCCCTTGGCCAGATTGGCCCGCAGCCGGGCCTCGAGCTCGCGGGAGACGGACGGCGTGTCGCGGACGTGGTCGACCAGGGTCACCCCGGTCCGCGGCGTCCCGGCCCCCAGGTCCACCAGCCGGCCCCGCCGCGCCGCTTCGGCATAGGCCTCGACGGTCGGGCGCGAAGAGGCCAGCACGGCCACGGCCCCCTCGGCCCGGGCCCGGAGGACGGCCCCGCGGCGGGCGTCGTAGGCCGGGCTCGTCTCCTGGGCGTGGGACTCGTCCTGTTCGTCCTCGACGACGACCAGGCGCAGCCCGTCCATCTCCAGGAACAGGGCCGAGCGGGTGCCGGCCGCCAGCGCGGCCCCGCCCTCGCGGAGCTCGCGCCAGGCCTCTTCCTTGCGCTTGCCGGTCAGACCGCCGTGGAAGACGACGGCCGTCCGGCCGTAGGCCTTCTTGAACGCGGCTGCGAGAGCCCCGGTCGGGGCCACTTCGGAGACGAGATAGAGGACCCGTCCGCCGGCGCCGACGGCCCGGCGGACGAGCGTCTGGACGGCCGCCCGGCGCTCCGCGGGCGGACCGGCGATGAGCCACTCCCCGGTCCCGCCCTCGGCGAGGGCCCTCTCGATCGGGCCCAGGGGCCCGGCGTCCTTGAGCGCATCCGGGAAGGCCAGCCCGAGCTGGACGGCGGCTTCCCCGGCCGCCGCCTTGGGGGGTGCTGGCGGCTTGACGGCTTCCCGGCGGACCTCGACCAGCCCGGACCGCTCCATCCGGGCCACCAGGCCGTGGATGTCCTTGACGCCGGTGCGCCGGGCCAGGAAGAGCGGGCTCCGGCCGTGGGGCGCCACGCGCAGGGCCTCGGCCACGAGCCGGGCCTTCGGCCCCAGGCTCTTCGCCCCCAGCGCCTCGCGCCCGGCTTCGGTCAGGACGACCGCGACCTTGGTCCGGGCCGCCAGCGACGGCGGCAGGGAGGCCTGGAGGACCTCGCCCCACGAGGAGTGGAACTCGGCCGCCAGGCGCCCGGTGAAGGCCAGGAAGCGCTCGTCGCGGAAGGGCCGGTCGTCGAGGACCTTGACCAGCGGCTTGACCTCGAAGCCCGGCTCCGGCGGCCCGTCGGTGATCTCGACGATGAAGCCGTTCTGGCGGCGCGGCCCGAACGGGGCCACGACCCGGGCCCCCGGCCGGGCCAGGGCCCGCTCGCTCTCGGGGACAGCGTAGGTGAAAGAGGCCTCGAGCGGCAGGGGGAAGACGACCCGGGCGAACACGGTCACGCCTTGCCGACGAGGGCCATGACCTTTTGCATGTCCTCCCAGACCATGCGCTTGAGCTCCCGGTTGCCCTCGTTGCGGACGAGGTAGGACGGGTGGAAGGTCGGCATGACCGGGATGCCGCGGTAATCGGCGAACCGGCCCCGGCGGGCCGTCATGCTTTCGCGGCCGGGGGCGAAATAGTCGGTCGGGGTCTTGCCCAAGGTGACGATGACCCGCGGCCGGATGAGCTCGATCTGCCGGACGAGGTAGGGAGCGCAGGCCTCCTCCTCCTCGCGCAGGGGGACGCGGTTGTCGGGCGGCCGGCACTTGACGATGTTGGTGATGTAGACCTCGTCCTCGCGGTACTTCATGGCCGCGATGATCTTGCGCAGGAGCTGGCCGGCCCGGCCGACGAACGGGCGCCCCTGGGCGTCCTCGTCGCGGCCCGGGGCCTCGCCGACGAACATCACCGCCGCCCGCCGGTCCCCTTCGCCGGGGACGGCCTTGGTCCGCAGCTTGTGGAGGGGGCAGCGCGTACAGGCCAGGACCTGGCGGTCGATCTCCTCGAGGGCCGCGCGCTCGGCGGGCGACGGCGGCGGCGCGCCGGCCAACGAAGGGAGCCCGGCCGCCGCGGGCGAGACGATCGGGGCCGCGGCCGGCGCGGCGTCCGGTCCGGTGGCGCCCGTCGCGCCCGCGCCGCGCAGGACGAACCCGGCCCCGGCCTCGGCCAAGAAGTCGAGGTGGGCCTCGAGGTCGGCCCGGACGTCAGCGGCGCTTTTTCGCAAGGGCGGCCTCGACGCGGTCGAAGATGGCGCGGCTGATCTCGCGCTTGCTCCGGCGGCCGGTCTCCTCGACCGGCCCCGAGGGAGCGATGATGCGGACGGCGTTGTCGTCCGTCCCGAAGCCCTGGCCGGCGCCGACGGCGTTGGCGACCATGAGGTCGGCGCCCTTGGCCTTCATCTTGGCCCGGGCCCGGGCGGTGACGTCGTGAGTTTCGGCGGCGAAGCCGACCAGGAGCTGGCCGGGCTTCTTCTTGGCCCCGAGCAGGGCCAGGATGTCGGGCGTCCGCTCGATGGAGAGCGACGGACCGAACTCGCTCTTGGCCGCCTTCCGGGCCCTCGTCTCCCGGAACCGGAAGTCGGACACCGCGGCGGCCATGACGACGACGTCGGCCCCGGGAAAGGCCTCGAGACAGGCCGCCTTCATCTCCTCGGCCGTCGTGACCGTCACGGTCCGGGCCCCGGCGGGCGGCACGAGCGCGGTCGGCCCCGTGATGAGGACGGTCTCGGCGCCGCGGGCCAGGGCCTCGCGGGCCAGCTCGTAGCCCATCTTGCCCGTCGAGGGATTGGACAGGAAGCGGACGGGATCGAGGTGCTCGCGGGTCGGCCCGGCCGTGACCAGGACGGTCCGGCCCTCGAGGCTCTTCGTCCGGGCCAGGACGCGCATCCCCGCCGCGACGATGGCCGCGGGCTCGGCCAGCCGGCCCCAGCCCGTGTCGCCGCAGGCCAGGTAGCCCTTCTCCGGCTCGACGAACTCGGCCCCCAGGGCCTTGAGCCGGTCCATGTTGGCCTGGGTCTTGGGGTCGAGGTACATGGCCTCGTTCATGGCCGGAGCGATGAGGACGGGGGCCTGGACGGCCAGGAACAGGGTCGACAGGAAATCGTCGGCGACGCCGCCGGCGAACTTGCCGATGACATTGGCCGTGGCCGGGGCGACGCACAGGAGGGCGATCTCCTTGGCCAGGGCGATGTGCTCGATCTCGCGGCGCTCGGGCTCCTCGAACATCTCGACGATGGTCCGCGTCCCGGCCAGGCTGCTGAAGAGGAGGGGCGAGACGAGCTTGGCCGCGTTGGGGGTCATGACGACCTGGACCTCGCAGCCGGCCTTCTGGAAGCCCCGGACGACCTCGCAGGCCTTGTAGAGGCCGATCGAGGACGACACGCCGAGGGCGACCTTCGGCTTCGCGCTCACGGCCGCCCCTTCCGGAAGCTGGCCAGGACGGGCTTGACGGCCCCGGCCATGGCCGCGACCCGCCGCCGCGAGGCGACGACGACGGCCTCGAGGTCGGCGACGGCCCGGTCGAGGTCGTCGTTGACGACGACGAAATCGAACTCCTTCCAGGCCTTGACCTCGGTCCGGGCGTTCTCGAGGCGCCGCTCGACGGCTTCCGGGCTGTCCTCGTGCCGCTTGACCAGGCGCCGGCGCAACTCGGCCGCGACCGGCGGCATGACGAACACGTGGACGGCCCCGGGGACGCGGCGCCGGACCTGCCGGGCGCCCTGGACGTCGATGTCGAGCACGAGATCGCCGCGCCGGCCCTTGGCCTTGACCTCGGCCAGCGACGTCCCGTAGAGGTGGCCGTGGACGACGGCGTGCTCCAGGAAGCGCCCTTCCCGGACCATCCGCCGGAAGGCCTTCTCGCCGACGAAGCGGTAGTCGACGCCTTCCCGCTCCGAGGGCCGGGGCGGCCGCGTCGTGTGGGAGACCGAGAAGGCCAGGTCGCCGAGGCGCGCCCGGACCTCGCGGATGAGGGTCGACTTGCCGCAGCCCGAAGGGCCGGTGACGACGAAGATCATGCCCCTCCCTCCCTTACTCGATGTTCTGGACGTGCTGGCGGATGCTCTCGAGCTCGTTCTTGACGGCCAGGCACTCGCGCGTGATGCGGACGTCCTGGGACTTGGAGGCCAGCGTGTTGGCCTCGCGGTTGAGCTCCTGGGCCAGGAAGTCGAGCTGGCGGCCGACGGGCTCGCCGGATTTGGGCCCGAGGAGCGACTCGAAAGTGTCGAGGTGGGTCTTGAGCCGGCCGATCTCCTCGGCCAGGTCGTAGCGCTGGGCCATCATCGAGGCCTCCTCGGCCAGCTTGCTCTCGGCGACCGGGGCGCCGCCGTTGAGGTCGGCCAGGCGCTTGCGGATCTTGGCCTTGAACAGGGCCGGCTGGCGCTTGAACATCCCCTCGGCCCGGCGGACCTGGCGGCGGACGGCGGCCAGGTGGACCCGCAGCAGCCGGGCCGTCTCCTGGCCCTCGCGCCGCCTCAGGACGAGGACGTCGTCGAGGGTCCGGGCGAAGCACTTCTCGAGGAAGGCGGCCTCCTTCGGCCCGAGGGCCTTGCGGCCGACGTCGACGAGCTGGGGGACGCGGAACAGGCTGTCGAGGGAGATCTCGAAGCGGCGGCCCGTGCGGCGCGAAACCCGGTCGAGCGAGACCATGATCTTCTCGAGCAGGCCCTCGTTGAGGGTGAAGTCCCAGCTCTCGGGGCTGAGGGAGACGAGGTCGACGAAGACCTCGACCCGGCCGCGGTGGAGCCGCTTCTGGCACAGGGCCCGGATGCGCCCCTCGGCCTCGCCGAGCGGGGCGCCCTTGTAGGACCAGTCGAAATAGCGGTGGTTGAGGGTCTTGACGCCGATCTTCAGCCGCAGGGACGGCGAGGCGAAATTGCGTTCGGCGAAACCGGTCATGCCCTGGATCATGGGACGGACTCCTTCGTGCGGGCGGCCCTCAGGCCCCCCGCCGGGCCTTCGCGAACAGGGCCCGGGCGATGCCGTGGGCGTTGAGGGCCGAGCCCACGGTCAGGTTGTCGGCGATGGCCCAGATCCAGAAGCTCCGGGCCAGGACGGGGTCCTTCTTGACCTCGCCGACGTGGATGCGGTCCTGGCCGGCGACCGTCGCCGGCGAGAAGGCGGCGGCGTCCCCGGCGGCCGGCAGGCGGAAGCGGTCGTTCGCCCGGAGCGCGGCCTCGACCTCGGCGGCCGGGACGTCGCGGCCGAGCTCGACGTGGGCCATGATGGAGTAGGTGTGGAAGACGGGGACGAGGACGGCCGACAGGGACAGCGGGACGTCCGGCGGGCCGAGGACGCGGCGGACCTCGGAGGCGATCCGGTTCTCGAGGGGCGAGAAACCGTTCTTGTCGGGCTTGGCCGTGCGGGTCAGGAGATTGAACGCGATCTGGTCGGCGAAGACCTTCTTGGCCATGGCCGAGCTTCCCAGCATGGCGTAGCTCTGCTCGGCCAGCTCCTGGATGCCCTCCTCGGCGTAGGCCGAGACGGGCTCGAGGACCGTGGCCACGGCCCGGGCGACGCCGAAGCCGGCCCGCAGGGTCGCCAGCAGATGGGACAGGACGATGGCCGCCGGGCTGGCGTTGGCCACCAGGGCCGGACGGTCCTCGAGGGCCCGGGCGTCGTTGACCCCGGACACGACGACGGGGACGGCCGGATCGGCGTTGAAGGTCTCGCCGAGGTCGAGGGCGCAGTAATCCTTCTCGGCCGCCAGGCGCCCGTAGCGGAGGTTGGTCTTCTCGTCGGCGGCCAGGAAGACGAGGTCGAGCCCCTCGAGGGCGGCCGGGGTCAGGGCGTGGACGACCTTGGCCTCGTCCCGGAACTGGCCGAGCTTGGCGTATTCCTCCTCGACGTCGGGGTCGAAGAGCTCGAGCGAGGCCAGGGGGAACTTGGCGGCGGCCAGGACGCTGAGGATCTCCTTGCCCCGGAGGGAGTCCGAGCCGACGAGCGCGAGGCGGGGCTTGCGGGATCTGGTCGCGGTCATGGAGGTTATCAGGTCGTCCGGAGGCGGTCCGACATCAGCCGGTACATGCGGTCCTTGAGGGCCAGCTTCCTTTTCTTGAGCTCGCGCTCCTCGTCGGCCTCGGCCGGCGACAGGTAGGCCTTGGCCCGGATCGCGTCCAGGGCCTTCTCGCAGGCCTGGTGATCGTCGTGCGCGCGGCGGAAATCCGGGCTTTCCCTGAGAAGAAGCTCCTTGAGCGCCTGTTCGTCCATCCGGTCGGTCCCTCCGGCGGCCAGAATATCATATCGAAGGGGCGGTTTCAATTTGCCACGGGGGACATGTCCCGCTTCGGTCCGTGTCCCCGTTGTTCGATTTCGGGGGGCATGTCCCGCCTCGGTACGTGTCCCCGTTGGGCTCCACCTTGGGCTCTTCGGAATGTTGACTTCACGGCCCCGAATTACTATACTGGACGCGCTTTCCGGCGGTCGCCGGCGAGCCGATGGCTAGGTAGCTCAGTTGGTAGAGCGAAGGACTGAAAATCCTTGCGTCGGGGGTTCAATTCCCTCCCTAGCCATTCTTGATCTTATCCCCCGCTGATAGGTCGGGGATTCCCCTATCGATAAGACCAAGATAAGAGGGACAGTCCCCTATACCAGTCCCCTAAACGGGTCCTTATGAACCGGCTCGCGGACCGGCCGGTCCCGGCGGTCGATCAGAACGTGTAGCTCACCGAGACCGACGGGACGACGATGGACATCCCGTAACGGCGGAGAGAGATCTCGTCGTCATCGGCCCGCTTGAGGCCGGCGAGATACTCCAAGCCGAAGTCGAGCCGCAGGTCGCCGACGGTCTTGCCCAAACCCACGGTGAAAGCGTTATAGGTGTGGGTCGGCAAGAGGATGCTCATCGTAGCGGAAGGGCCCGGCGCCGGGTCGTTGTAATAGCCCGCCCGCAGGACCGTCGAGGCGTTCATCGAGTATTCCGCGCCGAACCGGAGCTGGGTCGCGTTCTTCCAGTAGAGGGGGAAACTGTCAAGGCTGCCTTCGAGCATGAACATCGCCCAGGTCTCTTCCAGATATTCGGTCGTGATGCGGTCGAGCTTCGACCACTGGGTCCAGTGGACGTCCGCGCTCAGGAGGAGACGGTCCACGGGGCGGAACGACACGCCGCCGGCGATCCAGAGCGGCCAGGTCATCTTGCGCGTGAGGTCGGAGGAGTCCGGCAGGTCGTAGAGCGAGAGATAAGACAGCTGGGCCGAGCCCTTGAACGACACGGTCGAGGGCGTTCTCACGGTCAGGCCGATCGAGAGCTTGTCGACGGGCTTGGCCAGCACGCCGAACGTGGCGCCGAAGCCCCAGCCGGTCATCTGCTCCTCGTATTGGCCCAGCGGGACCGGTCCTTCGCCCAGGTCCGCGTCCCCGCCCGGCCTCTTGAGGTTGAACGTCCCCAGGTTGACGTTGAGCGTCGCCCCCACGGAGAGCCGGTCGCTGAGCCTCAGGGCCACCAGCGGAGAAACGGAAAAGACCCCGATCCTGCTCGACCAGTCGAACGGCGTCCCGCCGGACAGTTCGACGAGGTCGTCCCCGTTCCACTTGGTCCCCAGGCCCGAGGGCGTGCCGATGCCCAGGCCGACGACGACGCGCTCGCTCAGCGGCTTATAATAGGCCGCCAGGCCGCCGACATAGTGGGAGAGGTCCGTCTTGGCGTTGGCCGTGGGCGGCGGGTCCTCGGGGATATAGACGGTCCCCGGCCTGATCGACATGTCGAAAGTCCCCCGGGGGATGAGATCGACGGCGTAGAAGCCGAAGGTCGTCCGGCGGAAGTCCGCCGCCCCGGCCGGGTTCCAGAAGACCGTGCTAAAGTCGTCGGCGATGCCGACGAAGGCCCCGCCCATGGCCTGGGCGCGGGTGCCGAGACCGTTCAAGTTGAGCCCGTTCGCCGCGGCGAGCGAAGCCAGGACGAGCAAGGCCAAGATGACGAAGACCGGTGTTCTCTTGGGCATCATGATGTTCTCCGGATGATAGCGGCTTTCCTTCTATTATAGCTTGCCGGGGGTCGTTCTCCCAATCGCCTCGGGATCCTTCTCGATGGGACGGGAGACGCTCCAGGGTTATTTCTTCCTGAACGCCAGCTCCCCGGCCTTGTCGACGCCGACGACGACCGTATCGCCCTCGCCGTACTCCCCGGACAGGATCTTCATGGCCAGGGGGTCCTGGACGTCCTTCTGGATCGTCCGCTTGAGCGGCCGGGCCCCGTAGACCGGGTCGAAGCCCCGCTCGGCCAGGAGCTCCTTGGCCTCCTTGCCGACCTCGAGCCCGATCTTGCGCCCGGCCAGCCGCTTGGCCAGCAGGCCGAGCTGGAGCCCGACGATGCGGAGGATGGACTCCTTCCCGAGCGGCCGGAAGACGACGACCTCGTCGATGCGGTTCAGGAACTCGGGCTTGAAATGCCCCTCCAGGACCCGGCGGACCTCCCGTTCCATGGCCTCGGCGTCGCGGGCCAGCTCCTTGATGGCCTGGCCGGCCAGGTTCGAGGTCATGATGACGAGGGTGTTCTTGAAGTCCACGGTGCGGCCCTGGCCGTCGGTCAGCCGGCCGTCCTCGAGGATCTGGAGCAGGACATTGAAAACGTCCGTATGGGCCTTCTCGATCTCGTCGAGCAGGACAAGGGCGTAGGGCCGCCGCTTGACGGCTTCGGTCAGCTGGCCGCCCTCCTCATAGCCGACATAGCCCGGGGGCGCGCCGATGAGCCGGCTGACGGTGTGTTTCTCCATGTACTCGGACATGTCCAGGCGGACCATGGCCTTCTCGTCGTCGAACAGGAACTCGGCCAGGGCCCGGGCCAGCTCGGTCTTGCCGACGCCCGTCGGGCCGAGGAAGATGAACGAGCCGATGGGCCGCCCGGCCTCCTGGATGCCGGCCCGCGAGCGCCGCACCGTGGCCGCCACGGCCCGGATGGCCGCCTCCTGCCCGACGACGCGCCGTCCCAGGATCTCCTCCATGCGGATGAGCCGGTCGACCTCGCCCTCGAGCATCTTGGCCACGGGGATGCCCGTCCACTTGGAGACGACCTGGGCGATGTCCTCCTCGTCGACCTCCTCCTTGAGCATGCGGCCCTTGGCCTGCAGGGCGGCCAGGTCGGCCGCGGCCTTGTCCATCTGCTTCTGGAGCTCGGTCCGCCGGCCGTAGCGGATCTCGGCCGCCTTCTCCAGGTCGCCCCGGCGCTCGGCGCCCTGTTCCTCGATCTTGAGGGCGTCCATCCGCTCCTTGAGCTTGCCGGAGGCCTCGATGGTCTCCTTCTCCTTCTGCCAGCGGGCCCTGAGGGCCGTGGCCTTCTCCTTGAGGTCGGCCAGCTCCTTCTCGATGCCCTCGAGCCGCTCCTTGGAGGCCGGGTCCTTCTCCTTCTTCAGGGCCTGGCGCTCGATCTCGAGCTGCAGGGTGCGCCGGTCGAGCTCGTCGAGCTCCTCGGGCAGGCTGTCGATCTGGATGCGGATGCGCGAGGCCGCCTCGTCGACGAGGTCGATGGCCTTGTCCGGCAGGAACCGGCTGGTGATGTAGCGCGACGACAGGGTGGCCGCCGCGACCAGGGCCGAGTCCTTGATGCGGACGCCGTGGTGGACCTCGTACTTCTCCTTGATGCCGCGGAGGATGGAGACGGTCTCCTCGACCGTCGGCTCGTCGACGTAGACCTGCTGGAAGCGCCGTTCCAGGGCGGCGTCCTTCTCGATGGACTTCTTGTACTCGTTGAGGGTCGTCGCCCCGACGCAGCGCAGCTCGCCCCGGGCCAGGGCCGGCTTGAGCATGTTCGAGGCGTCCATGGCCCCCTCGGCCGCCCCGGCCCCCATGATGGTGTGGAGCTCGTCGATGAACAGGACGATGGACCCGCCCGACTCGCCGATCTCCTTGATCACGGCCTTGAGCCGGTCCTCGAACTCGCCGCGGAACTTGGTCCCGGCCACGAGCGCGCCCATATCGAGGGCCAGCAGGCGCTTGTTCTTGAGGGACTGGGGGACGTCGCCGTTGGCGATGCGCTGGGCCAGGCCCTCGACGACGGCCGTCTTGCCGACGCCGGCCTCGCCGATGAGGACGGGGTTGTTCTTGGTCCGCCGCGACAGGACCTGGACGACCCGCCGGATCTCGTCCTCGCGGCCGATGACCGGGTCGATCTTGCCCTGGCGGGCCAGGGCCGTCAGGTCGCGGGTGTACTTCTCGAGGACCTGGAACTTGCCCTCGGGCTCGGGGTCGGTGACGCGGCTCGAGCCGCGGACGGCGGCCAGGGCCTTGAGGACGGCGTCCTCGTCGACGCCGTTGGCCCGCAGCAGGCGCGAGGCCTCGCTCCGGGCGTCCTTGAGCATGGCCAGGAACAGGTGCTCGGTCGAGACGTAGTCGTCCTTGAGGGCCTCGGCCTCCTTGTGGGCGGCGTCGAGGACCTGGCGCAGGGCCGGCGAGAGGACGCTCTCCCCGCCTCCGCCGACCTTGGGCAGGCGGGCCAGGGCCGCTTCGAGGGCCGACCGGACGGCCCCGGCCGGGGCGCCGATCTTGGCCAGGATGGCGTTGACGATGTTCTCGTCCTGGTCGAGAAAGGCCGCCAGCAGGTGCTCGGGCCGGATCTCCGGATGGCCCCTCTCGGCGGCGATGGCCTGGGCTTTCTGGATGGCTTCCTGGGACTTGACCGTGAACTTCTCCCAACGCATCGGACGACCTCCCGGGGGTGTGATCCTCTCTATTTAAGGCCGCCCGCGGGGGTCTGTCAAGGCGTCGGGAGCTAGCGGCGGGGGGCCTCCCCGGCGGCCAGGATGAGGCCGATGGCCCGGTCGAGGCGGGCCGCGAAATCCTCCGGGAACCAGTGGCCGATGTTCGGGGTCTCGTGGAACTCGATCGCCAGGCCGAGCTTGGCCATGCGCCCGGCCAGGGCGCGCTGGGCCTCGACCCGGTGGTCGAGTCCGGTGGTCAGGAGAGTCCCCCGCAGGCCGCGGGACTTGGCCGCCAGGATGGCCTCGTCGCCGAGGTCTTCCGGCACGGACGGGCACAGGGCCACGAAGCCGCGCACGGGGAACGGGTCGGCGAAGGCCGTGACCATCGCGCCGTATCCGCCGGAGGAGAAGCCGCCGATGAGGACCCGAGCGGTATCGACGGGGTACTCGGCGACGACCTTTTTATAGGCGGACCCGACGTCGCGCTGGGTTCGGGCGGCGTCCTGCCAGTGGAAGCCGTTCATGCCCGCGACCTGCGTCGACTGGACGTAGACGACGATGAACTCGGACCTGAGCCGTGGCGAGGTCCACAGGGGTTTGAGGTCGGCCATGGTCTCGCCGCCGCCGTGAAGAGCGATGAAGAGGGGGTAGCGGCGGGCCGGATCGTAGCCCTCGGGCGTGACGACGTCCGTCAGGAGAACGGCTTTGCCCGAGGCCTCGTCGACCTTGGCCCGGTTGGCCGCGAGGAAGGCTTCGAACCGCGGCGTCCCCCGGAGCGGGTCCCAGAACGCCGCGGTGAAGTCCCACAGGCCGTAGAAGACGCCGCGCCGCAGGCCCTCTTCGAGGGCCTCGACGGCTCCGTCGGCCTGGCCCAGATAGACGCGGGCCGCGGCCAGGTTGAACGAATTGGCCATGACCTTGTCGGGGTAGCGGTCGAGAACGCTTTCGAGAAGCGCGGCCGCCTCCGCGTACTTCTTCTGCGCGAAGAGCTCGCCCACATAGGCGCGCATCTCCCTATAGTCGGCGAATTCCTTTTGGTCTTGGCCCAGGAGAAGTCCTCCGGCGAAGATCATCAGGACGAGGGCGAGAGCGGTCGGTCCCCTTTTCATCGGTCCTCCTGTCCGCCTCTGTTAAGGGAGCGCGGCGGCTCCCCGGCATGCCCTTCTCAACAGCAATCTTCATGCCAGCCAGGTCGGGACCGGCATCCCTGATGGGACGGGAACTCCCCATGCCCACGGCGCCTACGGCCGGCTGGCGATGTCAATTTCTTTGACGGCGGGCGTTCGCAACGAATTTCCCGCGCCGTTGTCAAGGGCCTTCGCGTCTCCATCGCGAACGACCGCCGGCGGCCCTTGACAAGGGGGAAAAAATGCATATTTATGAATGTAGGAGCGCGCTATGGAAGAGATGGAAGTCACGAGCTGGCTGACGCTCGACGCGATCAAGAAGTCGAAGAGCGCCGAGGTCGTCGAGACGGTCGGCAATCTCCAGACCGGGCACACGAGGTCGGTCTTCTGCGTCATCGAGGACGACTATCTCGAGCTCTGCTACAGCGACGCGGCCGCCAACACCATCCGCCGCTTCGAGGACCGGGACGAGTTCGACGAGGCCATCGAGGAACGCAAGACGGACGTCGGCGAGGCGCTCCACGCCGGAAGCGGCAACGGCGACGAGGACTACGACGAGGACGAGGACGAAGAGGAGGACGAGGACCTCGAGGACGGCTTTTCCGTCGAGGATGAGTCCGAGACCTATTGACCTGGCCTATTCATAAGAACGCCCCACTTTTCTCCGTTTCTTTTATCGGGCGTTCTTACCCTTCGGGCGAACCGATCCGCCCCCATCTGCTTCGTTCTCGGGGTTCGCAGTACTGAAGAGTACAGCTTCACCCCTCGGGCCTCACATCTGGGGCCGCCTCGATTCGTGAATAGCCCAGGCTAGCCGGCGGGGCCCAGGCGGCCCTTGAGCCCGGCCAGCGCGTTCAGCGCTTCGAGGGGGGTCAGCGAGGCGGGATCGAGGGCCTCGAGCTCCGCCTGGATCTCGCGCAGGAGGGCCAGCTCCCGGTCCTCGGCGAAGAGCAGGAGCTGGTCGCGGTCGCCGGCGGGCTTTCCCCTTCCGGCCAGGCGCGGCCGGCCGGCCTCGTCGAGCTCCTGCTTCTCCAGGTTGAACAGGATCTCCCTGGCCCGGTCGATGACGTCCTTGGGGATGCCGGCCAGCTTGGCGACGTGGATGCCGTAGCTGCGGTCGGACGGCCCGGGGACGATCTTGCGCAGGAAGACGACCTCGTCCTTCCACTCCCGGACCGAGACGTGGTAGTTCTTGACCCGCGGCAGGGTCAGGGCCAGCTCGGTCAGCTCGTGGTAGTGGGTGGCGAAGAGGGTCCGCGGCCGCAGGCCCTCGCGCTCGTGGAGCCGTTCGGCCACGGCCCAGGCGATGCTCAGGCCGTCGAAGGTGCTCGTGCCGCGGCCGACCTCGTCGAGCAGGATGAGGCTGCGGGACGTGGCATTGTGGAGGATGGCCGCCGTCTCCAGCATCTCGACCATGAACGTGGACTGGCCGACGCTCAGGAAGTCCATGGCCCCGATGCGGGTGAAGATGCGGTCGGCCAGGCCGAGGACGGCGGCCTTGGCCGGGACGAAGGCGCCCATCTGGCCGAGGATGACGATGAGAGCGGCCTGCCTCAGGTAGGTCGACTTGCCGCCCATGTTCGGGCCGGTGATGATGAGGACCTGGTCGGTCGCGCCGTCGACCTGGAGGTCGTTGGGGATGAACGGCTCGGCCCGGCTGGTCTCGATGACCGGGTGGCGGCCGGCCTCGATGCGCAGGGCGTCGCCCTCGTCGACGACGGGGCGGACGTAGTCGCGGCGGGCGGCGCACTCGGCCAGGGCCAGCAGGACGTCGAGCGCGGCGACATCGGCGGCGATGCGCTGGAGGCGGGCCGTCTCGCGGGCCACCGTCTCCCGGAGCTCGAGGAAGAGGCGGTGCTCGAGGACGCCGATGCGCTCCTCGGCGTGCAGGACCTTGTCCTCGTACTCCTTGAGCTCGGGCGTCAGGAAGCGCTCCGAGTTGACCAGGGTCTGCTTGCGCGTGTAGTCGGCCGGGACCTGGGGCAGGTTGGGCTTGGTGACCTCGATGTAGTAGCCGAAGACCTTGTTGAAGCGGACCTTGAGCGAGCCGATGCCCGTCCGCTCCCGCTCCCGCCGCTCGAGCTGGGCGATGAAGCCCTTGCCCGAGCGGCTGACCGCGCGCAGGTCGTCGAGCTCGGCGTTCCAGCCGTCGCGGACGATGCCCCCCTCGGTCAGGAGGAAAGCCGGCTCGTCGAGCAGGGCCCGGCCGACGAGATCGGCCACGTCGGCCGCGTTGTCCCAGCGGGCGGCCATGGCCGCGAAGAGGGGCGCGGCGAAGGACTTGAGCTCCCGCTCGACGCGCGGCAGGGGCTCGAGCGACCGCTTCAGGGCGACGAGGTCGCGCGGATGGGCCGCAGCCAGGGCGATCTTGCCGGCCAGTCGCTCGAGGTCGAGGACGCCCTTGAGGACCTCGCGCAGCTCCCGGCGGGCGATGGTCGCGCCGAGGGCCTCGGCCACGGCGTCCTGGCGGGCGGCGATGGCCTCGACGCGGGCCAGGGGCCGGAGCAGCCAGGACCGGAGCAGCCGCCCGCCCGGCGCGGTCACGGTGAAGTCGATGACGTCGAGCAGGGTGTCCTTGACCTTGCCGTCGCGGAGGTTGCGGACGAGCTCGAGGTTGCGGACGGTCGTGGCGTCGAGGACGAGATGATCGACGGCGTTGATGGAAGCGATGCGCCCGACGAGGGCCAGGGAGTCGCGCCGGACCTTGCGGACGTAGGCGATGAGGGCCCCGGCGGCGGCCACGGCCCGGCGGCGGTCCTCGAGGCCGAAGCCGGCCAGGGAAGCGGCCCCGAAGTGGCCGAGGACGACCCGGGCGGCCTCCGGCGGATCGAACAGCCAGCCCTCGACCGGGCTGGGGGCGACGGCGACCGGACCGGCCAGGGCCAGAACGCGGCGAAGGGCCTCCTCGGCGCCCTCGGCGTAGACGACCTCTTTGGGGGCGGCCCGAAAGATCTCGTCGGCCAGGAGCCGGGACTCGGGCCAGCCGCCCTCGAGGGTCCGGATCTCGCCGGCGGCCAGGTCGAGCAGGGCCAGGCCCCAGCCGTCGTCCTCGAGCGCCAGCGACAGGATGTAGGTGCTCTCCTTGGCCTCCTCGGACTCGATCTCGATGGCCGTGCCCGGGGTCAGGACCTTGGTGACCTCCCGCTTGACGACGCCCTTGGCCGCCTTGGGGTCCTCGACCTGCTCGCAGATGGCCACCTTGAAGCCCTGGCGGAGGAGCTTCGGCAGGTAGGAGGCGACGGCGTGGTAAGGCACGCCGCACATCGGCACCTTCTGCCGCGAGGTCAGGGCGATGTCGAGGACGGGGGCCGCTTTGTGGGCGTCCTCGTAGAACATCTCGTAGAAGTCGCCGAGGCGGAAGAAGAGCAGGGCGTCGGGATGGAGCTCCTTGATGCGGAAGTACTGCTCCATCATGGGGGTGAGGGAGGTGTCGTTGGCCATTGGCGAGCCCTCACTATACCCACGCCCCCCCCATTTTGCAACTTCAGGAAAATGGGGACGTTTCTATTTTATTTTTTCATTTTCATTTCATATAGTGAAAGCCAGATGAATAAAATAAATAGAAACGTCCCCATTTTCCGGAGTTTGACACCCGGGGGGCCGGTGAGGTAAATTCGGGGCGTGAACGTCCCCAACTATCTGAGCCTGGCCCGCATCCTGGCCATCCCGGCCCTGGTTATCCTGATGCTGGCCGATTTCCGGGGCCACGAGATCGCCGCCCTGGCCGTCTACGTCTTCGCCGCGCTGACCGACGCCGTCGACGGCTGGATCGCCCGGCGCAAGGGCGAGATCACCGTCCTCGGCCAGCTCCTCGACCCGACGGCGGACAAGCTCCTCATCGCCTCGGCCCTCATCTGCCTCGTCGAACTCGGCTTGGTCCCGGCCTCGGCGGCCATCATCATCATCGGCCGGGAGATCGCCGTGACGGGCTTCCGGGCCATGGCCTCGTCCAAGGGGATCAACATCCCCGCCTCGGTCTTCGGCAAGGCCAAGATGGGCAGCGAATCGTGGATCCTCGGGGCCCTCGTCCTGGGCCCGAACTACCTCGGCAAGATCATCATGACCGTGGCCAACGTCGGCCTCTGGCTGGTCGTCGCCCTGGCCGTCGTCTCGGCCCTCGAATACTTCGTCCGCTTCGGCCCCCAGGTCATCTCACAGCGGGCCGAATAGGGCCGCCTTCGCCTTCTCCGCGCCCTCCGCGTTCTCGACGTTGTGGACCGCCGGCGGCTTGGGCCAGCCCCGGCCGGCCCGCTTGAGCAGCCCGGCCAGGACCTTGCCCGGCCCGCACTCGACGCAGGCCTCGACCCCCATGTCCCGCAGCACGGCCATCGACCGCGTCCACAGGACCGAGCGGCTGACCTGCCGCTTGAGGGCGTCCCGGGCCTCGGCCCCGGTCCGGATGGCCCGGGCGTCGACGTTGGTGACGACCGGGAAGCGCGGGTCGGCGAACGGCACGGCCTCGAGGTCCGCGGCCAGCCGGTCCTCGGCCGGCGTCATCAGTCGCGAATGGAAGGGCGCGCTGACGGGGAGCAGGACCGACCGCGGCGCCCCGATCGCGGCCAGGGCCTCGTCGACCGCGGCCTTCTCGCCCGAGATGACGGTCTGCTCGTCGCTGTTCCAGTTGGCGATCTCGACGACGCCCGATCGGACCCCGGCCAGCTTCTCGGCCACGGTCTCGCCGGCGACGCCCAGGACGGCGGCCATGGCCCCGGCGCCGACGGGCACGGCCTCCTGCATGTAGCGGCCCCGCTTGTGGACGAGGAGGACGGCGTCCTCGAACCGCAGGACGCCCGCGGCCACCAGCGCGGAGTACTCGCCGAGGCTGTGGCCGGCGGCCACGTCGGGGTCGCGCCCGAGGAGCCGGCAGGCGGCCGTGCTGACGACGAGCAGGGCCGGCTGGGTGTTGCGCGTCAGGCGCAGCTCCTCCTCCGGCCCCTCGAAGCACAGCCGCGAGAGGGGGAAGCCGAGCGCCGCGTCGGCGGCGTCGAAGAGGGCCCTGGCCTCGGCGGACCTCTCGTAGAGGTCCCGGCCCATGCCCACGGCCTGGGAGCCCTGTCCGGGGAAGAGATAGGCGACGGTCATTGGAGGCAATCCTTTTTATACTGGATGTTGGCCCGCCGGCGGAGGTCGCGGAGCCAGTCGGCGGTCTGCCGGGCCAGCCGGTCCTCCCGGACCTGGCGCTCGATGTCGCCCGCGACCCGCTCGAACGGCTCGACGGGCAGGCCCTGGCGGCCCCGCTCGGGGACGTAGATGTCGCGGTAGGTCCGCTCGATCTCGGTCAGGGCGACCGGGATGGCGGCGCTGAAGCGGACGGCCAGGGCCCGCTCGAACAGGACCCGCTCCTCGACGCAGGGCCCGAGGTCGGCCGGCCGCAGCCCGAACTTGGCCAGCTTGGCGGCGAAGGCCTCGGCGCCGAGCGCGCGGGCCAGGTCGTCGAGGGCCGCGTCGATCTCCTCGCCGGTCAGGCCGCGGTTCTCGCGGGCCAGGTCGAGGACGATCTTGCGGTCGACCAGGGCGTCGAGGGCCCGCCGGCGCGGGTCCTCGCCCTCGGCGGCCGCGTAGCCCAGCCCGAACTCGGCGGCGATCTGGACGTCGAGCAGGGTGACGGCGTGGCCGTTGACGACGGCGACCAGGCAGTTGACCGTCTGGGCCGGCAGGGCCGACGCCGCCAGGAGCGTCGCGAGCATGAGCCTAGGGATCATCGTCGACTCCGTCCTCTAGAAGATGTGGCCGATGGTCAGGAAGACGAGCGGCCGGCCCCGGCGGTCCTGGACGTCGAAGCCCCAGAGCTTCCAGGCGATCTCGACGCGGACCGGGCCGAGGGGCGTCCGGTAGCGGATGCCGGCCCCGGCCGCGCCGCGCAGGTCGAAGGGCCGGAACTCGCCGAGGGTCGCGTAGACGTTGCCGAGGTCGAAGAAGGCGGCCAGGCGCATCTCGCGCCACGACGGCACGACGGCGAACGACATCTCGGCGTTGACGAGCAGGACGGCCTCGCCGCCGTACGGCTTGAGGGTCGTCTCGTCGGTGGGGCCGAGCATCTCGAACTCCTCGCCGCGGAAGGTGTTGCTGCCGCCGGCGAAGAACCGTTCCGGCAGGTGCCGCAGGCCGTTGCCGAGCCCCAGCCGGGCCGTCAGCCCGAGGTTGAGGCCGGTCACGACGGGGCGGTAGAGCTGGAACTTGAGGAAGACCTTCTGGTAGTCCGACTCCATGCCGAAGACGGGCACGCCCCACTCGCCGACGGCGCTGAAGAAATAGCCCTTGGTCGGATTGAGCGTGTCGTCGCGCCGCTCCCAGCTCATGCTGACCGAGGCCAGGGCCGCCGAGTACGGCAGGAACTGACGGTCGATGTCCTCGGGCAGGTCGTCGAGATCGACGTCCTTGAGAGCCGTCCGGGTCAGGCTGAGCGAGGCCAGGAACAGGCGGGCCTTGCTCAGCGACTTGACCGCGCTGAGGCTGACGCCGCGCCGGTCGAGGGTGAAGCTCTCCCGGGCCTCCCGCTCCAGCCAGCCCAGCACCGTCGTCGGCATGGACAGCCCGAAGAGGTAGGGCTGGTTCCAGGACAGGATGGCCCGCCTCTCCCGGGTGCTGATCTGGCCGAGGACGCCGGCCTGCGCGCCCAGGCCGAAGACGTTGCTGCGGATGTACTCGGCCGTGCCGCGCGGCCGGAAATCGCTCGGCCAGGCGGCCAGCGAGCCGGTCAGCGGCGTCAGGGACTCGAAGCCGAGACCGAGGCCGGTGTAGTTCTTCTCGCCCTCGCGGAGGGTGACCACGACGACCTCGTCGCCCGGGCCCGTCTGGACCTCGTCGACGCGGACGTCGGAGAAGATGCCCAGGCGGTCGAGCCGGCGCTTGGTCTCCTGGACCTTCGCGTAGTCGGCCGCCTCGCCCGGGGCCACCCGGAGCTCGCGGCCGATGACGCTCCTCCGCGTCGTCCGGTTGCCCGTGACGAAGACGTTCCGCACGGTCACGGGGCTGCCCTCATCGACCGCGTAGACGAGGGTCACCCGGCCGTCGCCGGCCGGCTCGACGCGGGCCGCGACCGCGGTGCCGCGGACGCCCCGGTTGAGGTAGAAGGCCTCGATCTCCCCGACGTCGCGCTGGACGTTGGGCGGGTAATAGGGGCCGCCGGCGCGGCTGACGAGCTCCCGGGCCAGGGCCTCGGACGGGTAGAGCGAGGCCCCCTCGATCCGGACGTCCCCGACCGAGGTCTTGGGGCCCTCGCGGACGTCGAAGACGGCCCGCACGCCCTCCTTCTCCCGGACGAGCTCGAGGCGGACCTGGACGTCGGCGTAGCCGTTCTCGCGGTAATAGGCCTCGATCTCCCGGGGCATCTGGAAGAGCCGGTCGTATTTGAGGAGCGAGAAGAACGGCACGCCCTCGCGGATGGCCAGGCGCGTCTTCATGTCCAGGGACGAGAACGCCGCGAGGCCCCGGAAGTCGACGGTCTTGACGTTGGCGCGCTCGCCCGGCGCGACGTCGTGGACGATGCGGACCTCGTCCGTCCCGTGCTCGACCCGGCTCTCGACCGAAGCGTAGAGATAGCCCTTGCGGCGGAGGTGGTTGAGGATGCGGACGTCGCCCTCGTCGAGGCCCCACTGCTCGAAGACCCGCTCCTCCCAAATGGGCTCGACCAGCCGCAGGGGCACTTTGGCCCCGTTGACGACGACGGTGATCTTCTCCTGGGGCGAGATGACGACGCGCAGGTCGACCCGGCCGTTCGTCTCGTCGAAGATTTCGCCGGCCAGGGCGACCTCGGCCCGGCGGTAGCCCAGGCGCCCCAGGCCGTCCGACAGGGAAGCCAGGTCGGCCGCCAGGCGGTTGGGGACATAGACGTCGCCGACCTTGGTCCGCATCTTCCGGAGCACGGCGCTCTCGGGGATGTCGGCCTGCCACTCGACTTCGAGCCCCCCGACGCGGTAGGACTTCCAATCGGTGGTCCGGAAGACGAGATCGGCGGTGGAACCGGGTTTATAGAGGATGTCGCAGGCGACGGCGGCGTCGAAAAAGCCCTCTTCCCTGAGCGCCGCCCGGACCTCGGCGACGGCCTCGGCGACCCGGTCCTCCTGGAGATAGGCGCCGGGCCGGAGCGTCGTCAGCCCCGCGGCCAGCCGGGCCGACGAGGCCTTGGCGCCCCGGAAGCGGACGGCGTCGATGAAGACGTTGCGGGCCAGCGCGAAGACCAGGGCGACGCGGTCCTCCCCGGTCCTGGTGACCCGGACATCGGCGAACAGGCCCGTGGCGTAGATCTGCTTGACGGCCTGGTCGATCAGGCGGGCCGAGAAGGCGTCGCCCGGCCGGATGGGGACGAGGTCGAGCAGGCCGGCCTCGCCGGGCCGGCCGTCGACCTCGACCGCGACGCGCTCGACGACGGCCGCCGCGGGCTCCTGGGCCGCGACCGTCCGGACCCCGCCCCAGGCCAGGAGGGCGGCCAGGACGGCGGCGGCGGCCCGGGCCCGCCGTCCCCGCCGGAGGCGGTCAGAAGCGCTTGCGGAACTTGACATCGAAACCGAACCTTCCCCGGTCGTCCCGCCCGCCGACGAGCGAGAACCTGCGGCTGATGTCCCACTCCATGCGGAAGATGGGCACTTCGTCGATCTCGGCCATGACGGTGGAGTTGGCCAGGATCGTCGAATAGATGAACAGGACGTTCTTGGAGACCTTCTTGCCCACGGTGATGCGCGCGGCGATGCCGCCCGGCGCGCTCTCCGGGATGTAGGGGTCGATGCGGAAGCGGTCGAGCGAGAACAGCCCGCCCGTCCTCTTCTTGGCCAGGTCGGCGATCTGGTAGGTCAGGAGGGAGGCCGTGTTGAGGGCCGTGCTGCGGTCGCCCGCGTACGAGTAGTACATCCGCCGGAAGGACTCGCCCAGGGCCAGGAGCGACAGGATCTCCTCGGGCGGCAGCGGCGGCGAAGACGAGAACTCCGGCTTGAGCCGGCTGACCGGCCCGTTCATGTTCAGCGTGACCCGGTAGTCCTTGACGTAGGTCTCGCCGCGGAAATCGAGCAGCGGCTCGGTGTTGACCGGGTCGGTGAAGCCCAGCCGGCCGTGGATGACCCGGAAGGGCCGGTCCTGGAAGTAGAAGTCGCCGCTGACGAGGTCGATGTCGCCGAGCAGGACGGGCGAACCGAAGGCGCCCGTGGCCGTCAGGTCGAAGCGGACGTTGAAGCGTCCGAGCGAGTTCTCGATGAGGGCGTTCTCCTCGGCCCGCAGGCGGACGTTCAGGGTCATGCCGTCGAAGAACGACGGCCCCTGGGCCTCGGGCTCGTCGGCCGGCGTCGAGAAGGCGAACTCCTCGTAGATCTCGCGCCGCCAGTCGAGCCGCGAGAACAGGATCTCGCCCTCGGTGACGAATCGCCGGGCGTCCTTGATGAGGCGGAAGGTGGCGTCGGCCTGGACCCGGAGCCGCTCCATGGGCGAGAGGACCATGCCCCGGCCCTCGAGCCGCAGGTCCATGGTCGCGATGCCCGCGTCGCCGACGCCGATCTCGCCCGAGCCCCGGACGGCGCCGCCGCCGAGCTTGCCGCCGATCGAGGTGAAAGACAGGCGGCCGTCGGCGAACTTGCCGGCCAGGCTGAAGTCGGTCAAGGCGTAGGGGAAGCCGGGCAGCGGCAGAACGGGGCCGGCCGCCGCCAGGGTGACGGCCAGGCGCGTCTCGGGCTCCTCGCCGCGGACCTCGGCCGTGTAGTCGAGCCGGCCCTTGGCCCCGTCCCACGGCATGGCCAGGTCGAGGTCCGCGACCGAGCCCCGGACCGTGCCCGTGAACGGCTCGCCGGCGAGCGGGAAGACGAAGGCGGCGGTGAACGGGTTCTCGCCGGCGCCCAAGCGCCCGGCCAGATCGAGCAGGACCCGCCCGCCCGTGACGTCGAGCTTGAGATCGCCGCGGGCGTCGGTCTTGTCGAGCGGGGACAGGGTCATGTCGGCGATCCGGAACAGGCCCGGGAGCTTGTCGCGGCCGAAGACGCCTTTTCCGGAGAGAGCCAGCGAGAGCCGGCCTCCGGCCGCCGGGACGACGGTCCGGAAGTCGAGCTCCTCGCCCCGCAGGTCGACGTCGAAATCGCCGCCGGCCGGGTCGACGGCCAGGCGGCCTTCGAAGCGCCCGCCGTGGAAGTCCATGGCCAGCTCGGGGAAGGCCAGCCGCCCGCCCTTCCACTCGATGCGCCCGGACAGGTTGCGGGCCCGCTCCCCGTAGCCCTCGACGGCGGGGCTGGTGAAGGTCCCGGAGAACTCCCGGACGCCGCCCCGATCGGTCATCTTGAAATCGCCGGCCGCCCGGCCGGTCAGGGCCACGGGGACCTCGAGCGAGGGCAGGATGCGGCCGAGCTCCCCTTCCCCGCCGGCGACGTCGACCTCGAGGGCGGCTGAGGACGACCGGAGCCGGACCCGGCCCTTGAGCAGCGGATCGTCGACGTCGAACAGGCCCTCGAAAACGCCGTGCGAGAAGCGGGCGTCGGCCTCGACGGCCGCCGCGTCGAAGAGGCCGAAGCCGCCGGGGGAAAGCGTGGCCCTCAGGGTCACGTCCGGCGAGGCCGCGCGTCCCGTCAGCCGGACGTCGGCGTAGCCCCGGCCCCGGATCTCGCCGAAGCCGAACTCCTGGTCCAGGGCCAGCTCGACGAACTCCCGGGCCTGCTTGGCGTCCGTGACGGGGCCGCGGACCCGGACGTCGAGGTCGCCCTTGAGGTCGATGGCGGCCGAGGCCTCGAGCCGTCCGAAGCTCGCTTCGAGGCCCGGGACCTTGACATCCACGAGACTGCGGGCGAAATCGACGCCGACCTCGACCCCGCCGCGAAAGGCGAAACGGTCGCCGGTCCGCTCGAGCGCACCGTCGCGGAACTCGGCTTCCGCGGCCAGCTTGCGGTGCTCGAGGGCGAACGTCCCCCAAGCCGGCGATCTGACCGGCCAGGGGATGTCGATCTCGCGGAAGACGGCGTCGACGAACATGGGCGCCGTTCGGCCCTCGACCCGGCCGCCGCGGAAGGCGAGGTCGAGCCTCTCGGCCGGCCGGCCCGGTTTCTGAAGGCCGATCTCGAGCCGGCCGCCCGCGGCCGGGGCCAGCTCGAAGCGGCCGTCGAGGACGCCCATGGGCACGCCGCAGAGGACGAGCGTCCTCGAGGAGACGGTCGTGGACACGGACAGGCGGCCGTCCCGCCGTTCGACGCGGCCCTCCCCGTCCACGCGCCCGGCCCAATCGAAGGGCAGGTGCAGGACGCCGTCGAGCTCCGTCGTGTCGACGTCGAACTTCGTCCGCAGCTCACCCGAGGGATCGAAGGGGTCCCGGAGCCGCCCGCTGGCCTCGACGGACAGGCCGGGACCGTCGATCGCCAACCGGTCGACCGAGACCTCCTCGCCCTTGCCCGTGAGCAGGACGGCCAGCGCGCCCAGCGTCTGGGTGCCCCGCGACGGCGTCGTGTAGGCGCTGCGCTCGGCCGTGGCCCGGACGGCGAAGGCCTCGCCCTGCTGTGTCACCAGGGCCCGGACTCCGCGGGCTTCGACCGACGTGCCGCCGGACTCGAAGACGACCGTGCCGTCCTCGACAGTGCCTCGCTCGACGAGGAAAGGGAGGGAGAGGATGGACAGGGGCGGCCGGGGCGGGCGCGGCGGGGCGCCTTTCGGTCTCGGCCGGAGGCGGATCTCGGGGCCCTGCAGGACGACGTTGAGGGCCTTGCGGTTGCGCAGGAGCGAGGCGTAAGGCACCTCGATGCGCACCCGGCGCACCCGCACCGTGACCGGCTCCTGGGCCGAGCGGAGATTGTCCAGGACCAGGGCCGGCGGGAAGAACGACAGCGCCAGCCGGTCGTAGGCCAGGGTCTTCCGGACCTCCTTGCGGACCTCGTGGAGCAGGACCGACTTGCCGACGACCAGGCTCGCGGCGAGCAGCACGAGGACCAGGAGGACGACCGCGGCCCGGCGGGCCTTGCGGACGAGGGCCCGGACCTGCTCGCGGATCCGGAAGATCGGCAGGACCCTCACTTCTTGACTTTCCTCCAGTCGGCCAGGAAGCGCTCGATGCCGAGGTCGGTCAGCGGGTGGCGGACGAGCTTCTCCATGACCCCGTAGGGCACGGTGGCGATGTCGGCGCCGATGCGGGCCGCCTCGATGACGTGCCGCGGGTGGCGGACGCTGGCCACGATGATCTCGGTCTCGAAGCGGTAATTCTCGAAGATCTGGGCGATCTCCTCGATGAGGGCCATGCCGTCCTCGGAGACATCGTCGAGCCGGCCGATGAAGGGGCTGACGAAGCGGGCCCCGGCCTTGGCCGCCAGCAGGGCCTGGCCGGCCGAGAAGATCAGGGTCATGTTGACGGCGATGCCTTCCGCGTGCAGGGCCTTGGTGGCCTTGAGGCCCTCCAGACCGACCGGGATCTTGACGGCGATGTTGGGGGCCAGGCGGGCCAGGCCGCGGGCCTCGACGAGGATCTCCTCGGCCTTGAGCGAGACGCACTCGGCGCTGACGGGGCCGGGGCAGACGGCGCAGATGGCGCGGATGTTGTCCTCGAAGGAGGCGTTCTCCTTGGAGCAGAGCGACGGGTTGGTCGTCACGCCGTCGAGGACGCCCCAGCCGGCGACCTCGCGGATCTCTTCGAGATTGGCCGAATCCAGGAACAGCTTCATGGGTCCTCCTTGCCGCCCGGGCGGCGGAACGGGTTCGAGAGCACGCCGATCCCCTCGATCTGGACGTCGACCCGGTCGCCGGGCGAGACGGGCCCGACCCCGGCCGGCGTGCCCGTGGCGATGATGTCGCCGGGATTGAGGGTCATGATCCGCGACAGGAAGCGGACGAGGTACGGGATGGAGAAGATGAGGTCGGCCGTCGAGCCGGACTGGACGAGCTTGCCGTTGAGGAAGGTCTTCAGCCGGATGGCGGCCGGATCGAGGCCGGTCGCGACACAGGGGCCGACGGCGGCGAAGGTGTCGAAGCCCTTGGCCCGGGTGAACTGGCCGTCCTTCTTCTGGAGGTCCCGGGCGGTGACGTCGTTGAAGCAGGTGTAGCCGAGGATGAAACCGTCGACGGGATCCCCGTCGCCGAGGGCCCGCGCCTTCCTGCGGATGACGACACCGACCTCGCCCTCGTAGTCGACCCGCTCCGAGACGGCCGGCATGACCACGGCGTCGAGGGGGCCGATGACGGCCGTCGGCGGCTTGAGGAAGACGAGCGGCTCCGCGGGCAGGGGGTTGCCCAGCTCCGCGGCGTGGTCCTTATAGTTGCGGCCGATGCCGACGATCTTGGTCGGCAGGACGGGCGGCAGGACGCGGACGTCGGCGATGGGCACCGGGCTCGTCCCCAGCCGGAAATCGCCGAAGACAGAGCCGACGATCGGGAACAGGAACTCCTCCTTGAGCACGCCCTGGAGGATCCTCTTGCGGTAGCGGAAACGGTAGATCTTCACGACCGCCCTCCGACGGTGACGAAGGCCGGGGCGGCGAACTCCGAGAGGCGGCCGCCCGGGCCGATGAAACGGACGGTGAAGGCCAGCCGCTTCGGTCCGGCGGGAGCGACGGGCGGCGCGAACCGGTAGGACATCCGCAGACCCGGGGCCGCGGCCGGGACCTTGGCGGCCGCCCGGGCCGAGCGTTCGACCTCGGCCGCCGCGGGGGCCGCCCCGGCGGCGGGCAGGCCGGCCTCGAAGACCCGGATCTCGACGGCGGCGAGCTCCCGCAGGGGGCGTCCGGCCAGGGTCTTTACCGGGTTCGTCCAGGACAGCACGACCTCGCCGCCCTCGACGGTGGCGGTCAGGTCGGCGGCGGCCATGGGGGCGCCGCCGGACGGCAGCTCGAGCGGGCCCTTGCGGCCGCAGGCCGCCAGGCAGACGGCGGCCAGGGCGAGAAGGAGCGTCGCGCGCGGTCTGGCCATCACAGGATGAAGCGCCGCAGGTCCTGGCTGACGAGGATGTCTTTCAAATGCTCGCGGACGTAGTCGCGGTCGATGCGCAGGCTCTTGGCCTCGACGTCGGGGGCGGCGAAGGAGATGTCCTCCATGACCTTCTCGACGACGGTGTGGAGGCGGCGGGCCCCGATGTTCTCGGCGTCGGCGTTGACCTTCTCGGCCACGTCCGCGATCTCCTCGACGGCGTCCGGGGTGAAGGCGACCTTGACGCCCTCCGTGCCCATGAGGGCCTCGTACTGGCGGATGAGGGCGTTCTCCGGCTCGGTCAGGATGCGGACGAAGTCGTCCCGGGTCAGCGGGGCCAGCTCGACCCGGATGGGGAAGCGGCCCTGGAGCTCGGGGATGAGATCGGCCGGCTTGGCGACGTGGAAGGCGCCGGCACCGATGAACAGGATATGGTCGGTCCGGACCAGGCCGAAGCGGGTGTTGACGGTCGTGCCCTCGATGATCGGCAGGAGGTCGCGCTGGACGCCCTCTCGGCTGACATCGGGGCCCCGGCCGGATTCGCGGCCGGCGATCTTGTCGACCTCGTCGAGGAAGATGATGCCCGACTGCTCGACCCGCTCGACGGCCAGACGGGAGACCTGGTCCATGTCGACGAGGCGCTTCTCCTCCTCCTCGAGGACGAGCTCGCGGGCTTCCTTGAGCTTCATCTTGCGCCGCTTGGTCCGGCCGCCGAGGAAGCCGGGCAGGAGCTCCTGGATCTGGAAGCCGATCTCCTCGACGCCGGAGTTGGAGACGACCTCGACGGGCGGCGTCGTCCGCTCCTTGACCTCGAGCTCGACCGGGCGCTCGTCGAGCAGGCCGGCCCGCAGCTGGGCCCGCAGCTTCTCGCGGGTCTCGCGGAAGCTCGTCTCCTCCTCGGCCTCCGGGACGCCGGATCGCGTCTTCGGCGGCGGCGGCAGGAGGATGTCGAGGAGCCTCTCCTCGACGGCGGCCTTGGCCTTTTCGACGATCTCGGCGACCTTCTCCTGCTTGACCATGTCCACGGATATGCGGACGAGGTCGCGGATCATGGACTCGACGTCGCGGCCGACGTAGCCGACCTCGGTGAACTTGCTGGCCTCGATCTTGAGGAAGGGCGAGGAGGTCAGTTTGGCCAGGCGGCGGGCGATCTCGGTCTTGCCGACGCCGGTCGGCCCGATCATGAGGATGTTCTTGGGGGCGATCTCGTCGGCCAGGTCCGGCGGCAGGCGGCGCCGCCGGAAGCGGTTGCGCAGGGCGATGGCCACGGCCTTCTTGGCCGCCTTCTGGCCGATGATGTACTTGTCGAGCTCGGCGACGATCTGGCGCGGCGTCAGCTCGACCTCGGGCGCCGGGGCCGGCGGCCGCTCGAGCGACTCGGGCAGGACGATCGGCACCTAGAGCTCCTCGACGGTGATGGTGTCGTTCGTGTAGACGCAGATGCGGGCGCTGATCTTGAGGGCCTCTTCGGCGATCTGCCGGGCCCCGAGGGCGGTATGCGCCAGCAGGGCCCGGGCCGCGGCCAGGGCGTAGGGCCCGCCCGAGCCGATGGCCAGGATGCCGTCGTCGGGCTCGACGACGTCGCCCGTGCCCGAGATGAGCAGGGCCGTCTCGGCGTTGGCCACGACGAGCAGGGCGTCGAGCTGGCGCAGGGCCTTCTCCATGCGCCAATCCTTGGCCAGCTCGATGGCCGCCCGGGGCAGGTTGCCGCGGTGCTCGTCGAGCTTGGCCTCGAAGCGGGCGAACAGGGCGAAGGCGTCCGAGGTCGAGCCGGCGAAGCCGGCCAGGACGTCGCCTTTGCCCAGGCGGCGGATCTTCTGGGCCGTGGCCTTGAGGACGGTCTGGCCCATGGTCACCTGGCCGTCCGCGGCCATGGCCGTCTTCCCCTGGTGGCGGACGCAAATGACGGTCGTCGAGCGGATCATGAACACACCTTCTCTATGATCATCAATATTATAAGATAGCCCATGCGAAGTAAAGGAACCGGACCGGCGCTCCCGGGAAGTCCCTTTCCCGGCTTTGCTCGGGTATCGATCCTTGCCCCCGCCTA
>CAZFZU010000010.1:52696-65816 GCA_964523615.1 uncultured Eubacteriales bacterium
TCCCGGGAAGTCCCTTTCCCGGCTTTGCTCGGGTATCGATCCTTGCCCCCGCCTACGGGGAGCGGACTCTTGGGAGCGGACCTCAGAATCACGGCCGAGTGCTCGAGGCCGGGATTCTGGGAGATATCTGAAGAGAGAGCTCTCAGGATATTTCCCAGCTCCGCCCCTCCGAGCCGCTCCGTGGCGGCGCTGACGGTCGCTCCGGAGACTTCGCTCCCTGCCGCTCGCCGCCGCTCAAGGGACGTCTAAGCTGATGATCCGCGATAATCAACGATGTTTGACCTCAGAAGAAGCAATCAATTAAGATAACACCTAAGCGAATTTTGTTCCGAATGTGTAAGAGGAGGCGGGATGGCATCCCTGACCCTGGTGGTGATGGCGGCCGGCATCGGCAGCCGTTACGGCGGGCTGAAGCAGATCGACCCCGTCGGTCCGGCCGGCGAGGTCGTCCTCGATTACTCCGTGTACGACGCCCTGAGGGCCGGCTTCGACCGGGTCGTCTTCATCATCCGGGCCGACATCGAGGCCGCCTTCCGGGAGCGCATCGGCCGCCGCGTCGAGGGCGCCGTCGACACGGCCTACGTCCTGCAGTCCCTGGACCAGGTCCCGCCCGGGTTCGCCGTACCGGCCGGGCGGAAGAAGCCCTGGGGCACGGCCCAGGCCATTCTGGCCTGCAAAGACGCCGTGGCGACTCCTTTCGTGGCCGTCAACGCCGACGATTACTACGGCCGGACGGCCTTCGAGGCCATGGCCGGCTATCTCGGCCGGCCGGGCGCGGCCGGGGCCCGCGGCGAATATGCCATGGTGGGCTACCGCCTCGAGAACACCCTCTCGGAGCACGGCACCGTGGCCCGCGGCGTCTGCCAGGCCTCGGCCGAGGGCGAGCTCGTCGGCATCCGCGAGCTCCTCAAGATCAAGCGCTTCCCCGACGGCATCAAGCACACCGAGAACGACGCCGACTGGCTGCCCCTCGAGCCCGGCAGCTGGACGTCCATGAACTTCTGGGGCTTCACGCCCGACCTGTTCGGCGAGCTCGAGCGCCGCTTCCCCGTTTTCCTGGCGGCCAACGCCGCCCGCGTCGAGAAAGCCGAGTTCCTCATCCCCGAGGTCGTCGGCGAGCTCATCCGCGAGAAGCGGGCCCGGGTCCGCGTCCTGCCGACCCGGGAACGCTGGTTCGGCGTGACCTATCCCGAGGACCGGCCGCTCTTCCAGGCCGCCATCCGCGGGCTCGTCGACGCGGGCGTCTATCCCCGCGAGCTCTGGGCCGGCCGCTAGGCCGCCCGAAAGGAACGGCCATGACCAAGCGCCTCTCGCCCGTCCTCTGCCTCGTCGTCGGCCTCGGCTTCGGGCTCCCGGCCCTCTCCCCCGCTCCCGCTCCGGCCGGACCCGAGGACTGGGAGAACCCGGCCGCGCTCCACAGCGGCACGGAAGCGCCGCGGGCGGCCTTCGTGCCCTTCCCGGACGCCGCCGCGGCCCTCCGGCTGGGCCCGAAAGAGTCTCCGCGCTACCTGTCGCTCAACGGCGCTTGGAAGTTCCACTGGTCGCCGCGCCCGGCCGACCGGCCGCTCGATTTCTGGCGGCCCGCCGCCGACGTCTCCGCCTGGGCCGACACGCCCGTGCCCTCGAACTGGATGCTCCAGGGGTACGACTATCCCGTCTACGTCAACATCCCCTACGAGTTCGCCCGCAATCCCAAGCCGCCGTACGTCCCCCACGACCGCAACCCCGTCGGCTCCTACCGCCGGACGTTCACGGTGCCGGAGGAATGGCGCGGGATGCGGGTCTTCCTGCGTTTCGGGGCCGTGAAGTCGTTCTTCTACGCTTGGGTCAACGGCGAGAAGCTCGGCTTCAGCAAGGACTCGAAGACCCCCGCCGAATGGGACATCACCCGTTTCCTCGAGCCCGGCGAGAACGTCCTGGCCGTCGAAGTCTATCGCTGGTCGGACGGTTCCTATCTCGAGTGCCAGGACTTCTGGCGCCTGGCCGGCATCGAACGCGACGTCTGCCTCGTCGCCGCGCCGGCCGTCCACATCCGCGACTTCGAGGTCCGGGCCGGGCTCGACGCGGGCTACAGGAACGGCCGGCTCGACGTTTCGGTCGAGCTGGCCGGCGACGCCGCGGCCGGCCGCCCGGCCGGGACCGTCGCCCTGACGCTGTACGATCCGGCGGGGAAAAAGGTCCTGTCGGCGCGACAGCCCGCCGCGGCCGGTCCCGGCGGCGAGGGGCCGGCCCGGGCCCGGTTCGAAGCGGACATCGCCGCCGCGCGCAGCTGGAGCGCCGAGACGCCCGACCTCTATCGCCTCGTCCTCGAGCTGCGGGACGCCGCCGGCCGGACGCTCGAAGCGGTCACGGCCAAGACCGGCTTCCGGACGAGCGAGATCAAGGACGGGCGCCTGCTCGTCAACGGCGTCCCGGTCCTGCTCAAGGGCGTCAACCGGCACGAGCACGATCCCCTCACGGGCCACGTCATCTCCGAAGCGTCCATGCGCCAGGACATCGAGCTGATGAAGCGCTCCAACGTCAACGCCGTCCGGACCTGCCACTACCCGGACGACCCGCGCTGGTACGAGCTCTGCGACGAGTACGGCCTGTACCTCGTCGACGAAGCCAATATCGAATCCCACGGCATGGGCTACGGCCCGGCCAGCCTGGCCAAGGACCCGGCCTGGGGCCCGGCCCACCTCGATCGCGTCCGGCGCATGGTCGAGCGCGACAAGAACCATCCCTCGATCATCGTCTGGTCGCTCGGGAACGAGGCGGGCGACGGCGTCAACTTCGAAGAGGCCTATCGCTGGCTCAAGAAGCGCGACCCGTCGCGGCCCGTCCAATACGAGCGGGCCGAGCTCAGGGCCCACACGGACATCTACTGCCCCATGTACGCTTCGATCGAGGAGATGCTCAAGTACGCGGCGACGAAGCAGCTCCGGCCGCTCATCCAGTGCGAGTACGCCCACTCCATGGGCAATTCCACGGGCAACCTCCGGGACTACTGGGACGCCATCGAGTCCCACGACCAGCTCCAGGGCGGCTTCATCTGGGACTGGGTCGACCAGGGCTTCGCGGCCGAGACCGCGGCGGGCGCGCCCTATTGGAAGTTCGGCGGCGACTTCGGCCCGGCCGACGTCCCATCGGACGGGAATTTCTGCTGCAACGGCCTGGTCGCCCCCGACCGGACGCCCCATCCGGCCCTGTTCGAGGTCAAGAAGGTCTATCAGTCCGTCAAGTTCGTCCCCATCGACCTCGCGGCCGGAGCGATCGAGCTCCGCAACCGCTACGGCTTCACGCCCCTCGACCGCTTCGACCTCGACTGGGAGCTTTCGGCCTCGGGCGTGAGGATGGCCGCCGGCTCCCTGCCGCGGCCCGCCGTCGCCCCCGGCGCGGCCAAGACCGTCCGGCTGCCTCTGCCGAAGTTCCAGCCTCTGCCCGGCGTCGAATATTTCCTGAACGTCTCGCTCCGGACGCGCGAGGCCATGCCGGGCCTGCCCAAGGGCCACGTCGTCGCCGCCGAGCAGCTGGCCCTGCCGTCCTCCGCGGCCCTGCCCGTCCCGGCCGCCGCGGCGGGCGCCTCCCCCGCGCTGACGGTCGACGACGGCCCGCGCTTCCTGCGTGTCTCTGGCGACGGCTTCGCGGTTCGCTTCGACCGGGCCACGGGCGCGCTCGATTCCTTCGTCCAGGGCGGGCACGAGCTCATCGCCTCCGGGATCGAACCCAATTTCTGGCGCGCCCCGACGGACAACGATTTCGGGAACCAGATGCCCCGCCGTTTGGCCTATTGGCGGCAGGCCAGCCTCGACCGGGACCTGAAGTCCCTGACGGTCCGGGCCGCGGCCCCGGGCCGGGTAACGGTCACGGTCGAGTACGGCTTCGGTGGCGGCGTCTCGCAAAAGCTGGCCTACGACATCGAGGGCGACGGCCGCGTCGCCGTCACCGGCACGCTCACAGTGCCGGCCGGGTCGAAGCTCCCCGAGATCCCCCGCGTCGGCCTCAAGCTGGCCCTGCCGTCCGCCTTCGACCGCGTCCTCTGGTACGGCCGGGGGCCGTTCGAGAGCTACCGGGACCGCAAGACGGCGGCTTTCGTCGGCCTCCACGAGACGACGGCCGGCGAGCCCTTCCCCTACGTCAGCCCGCAGGAGTACGGCAACCGGACCGACACCCGCTGGGCGGCCTTCCGCGACGCCGAGGGCCGCGGCCTGCTCGTCCTCGGCGACCCGGTCCTGGAGTTCTCGGCCCATCGCCACTGGCCCGAGGACCTGACCCAGGAGAGCCGCGGCGCCAAGCACCCGCCCGAGGTCACGGTCCGCGACTTCGTCTGCCTGACCCTCGACCACGCCCAGATGGGCGTCGGGGGCGACGACTCCTGGGGGGCCCGGGTCCACCCCGAGTACACCCTTCCGGCCAAGGACTACGCCTATGTCTTCATCCTGAGGCCCCTGGAGCCCGGCGACGACCCCGCGGCCGCGGCCGAGGCGGCCCGCTGAGGGAGGGCCGGGGGGGAACCAATCGGGGCCTCGCGGAGTATTCACTAATGGGTTTGATATTGCCCATTTGAATTGGTATCCTGAGCTCATGAAGTGCCCCCGCTGCCAGAACGACAACCCTGAGGGGACCCGCTACTGCGGCCGCTGCGGCCGCGAGCTGCCCTCGTCGGGAGACACGGTCGCCATGGACACGGCCACCTTCCGCACCCCCCCGGGCGGCCTCGAGCGCGGCACGACCTTCGCCCGCCGCTTCGAGATCATCGAGGAGATCGGCAAGGGCGGCATGGGCACGGTCTACAAGGCCTACGACGGCAAGATCCGCGAGGTCGTCGCCCTCAAGCTCCTCAAGCCCGAGATCGCCTCGGACCTCGAGGTCGTCGAGCGCTTCCGCAACGAGATCAAGCTGGCCCGCCAGGTCTCGCACCGGCACGTCTGCCGGATGTACGACATCGGCGAGGAGTGGCTGTCGATCTACATCTCCATGGAGTACGTGGCCGGCGAGGACCTCAAGAGCTTCATCCGCCGCTCCGGCCACCTCAACGAGGCCAAGGCCGTCGGCCTGGCCCGCCAGATCGCCGAGGGCCTGGCCGAGGCCCACCGCATCGGCGTCGTCCACCGCGACCTCAAGCCGCAGAACATCATGATCGACCGCGACGGCAACGCCAAGATCATGGACTTCGGCATCGCCCGTTCGCTCCACACCCGGGGGGTCACCGGGACGGGCGTCATCATCGGCACGCCGGAATACATGGCCCCCGAGCAGGCCGACGGCCGGGACGTCGACAGCCGGGCCGACATCTACGCCCTCGGGGCGGTCCTGTTCGAGATGGTCACGGGCCGGGTGCCCTTCGAAGGCCAGACGCCGCTCAGCATCGTCCTCAAGCACCGCAGCGAGCCGCCGGCCGATCCCCAGACGGTCAACGCCCAGATCTCGACCGGTCTGTCGCGCATCATCCTCAAATGCCTGGAGAAGGAGCGGGCCCGCCGTTACCAGTCGGCGTCCGAGGTCCTCGAGGACCTGGCCGCGATCGAGCGCGGCCTGCCGGTGACGCGGCAGGTGACGGTCCGGTCCAAGCCCGTCACCGAGCGCGAGATCACGGTCAAGTTCAAGCTCCGCAAGGCCATCCTGCCGATCCTGGGAGCGGCCGCCCTGATCGTCGTCGGCATCGTCTCGCTCGTCGACCGGGGCAAGGACGCCGGGCCGGCGCCCGGGAGAGATCCGGCCGGCAGAGGGACCTTCGTCCTCCCGTCGGATTCCCGAGCCGTCCGGATCAAGAGCGCGACCGAGCCGCCCCCGCCTCCCGCGGCGCCGGAGACCGAAGGGACGCCGGGGCGCCATTTCTCCGTCTCCGGGTCCGGCGCGACCTCGGCTATCATCGGCTATCTGGCCCCGTTCATGAAGGAGCCGGCCAAGTTCCTGGGCGAGAAGGACGCCCTCGAGCTCGAGAAGGCCCTGGGCGAGATCAAGACGAAATATCCCAAGGAATCGGCCGCCCTGTCGCAGTGGCTCGACAGCATCCAGGTCCGCATCCAGGAGGGCAAGAAGCAGAAGGCGGCCGGCAACCTCGAGGCCTCGAAGAAGAGCTACGACCGCGGCGAATCCGAGATGCGCCGCCTCCTGGCCCAGGTCAGCGAGCGGGACCGGGCCGAGCAGGCCTTCCGAGAGCTCGCGGAGGCCAAGTCCCGCCTGGGCGCGTCGCCCGCCTTCCGCGACCGGCCCAATCTCCTGACCTGGATCGCTCTGGAGAAGGAGAAGGACGCCTCGGACGCCTTCGCCAAGAACGACTTCTCCGGCGCCCGCATCCTGTGCGGGCTCCTCGTCCGCATCCACCGGATGAGCCCCCAGGCCGTCGACGAGACGGCCGGCCTGGCCGCGCTCAAGGACCTGACGGCGTCCATCCGCGGCGAGGCCGTCGCCGCCGAGGCCCCGGCCAAACAGGCCTGGCTCTTCGAGCGGGCCAAAGCCGAAGAGGACGGGGCCGGCGAGAAGGTCCGCGAGGGCCTCGTGCCCCGGGCGGCCGAGCAGTATGTCCTGGCCTCGTTCCTCTACGAGAAGGCCAAGGAAGTCGCGCTCGAGAGCGCCGGGGCCGGGCGCGATTGACGGGACCGGCCGTGCCCCGCAAAAAGCCGCGGCTCCTCTTCGTCTGTTACGGGAACATCTGCCGCAGCCCCATGGCCGAGGGCATCGCCCGCAAGCGGCTGGGGGCGGGGGCCGAGGTCGCCAGCGCGGGCATCGGCGCGGCCGGCGGGCCGGCCTCGGAGGAGGCCGTCCTGGTCATGAAGCTCGTTTACGGGGTGGACATCTCCGCCCACGTCGCCCGCCCCGTCGGGGCCTTCGATCTGCGTTCCTTCGACGCCGTCCTGGCCATGGACGTCTCCATCTACAACCACTTGCGGGACTTCTGGGGGGTGCCGGACGGCAAGCTCTACGGCTGGGACATCGAGGACCCCATCGGCTCGGACTACGCCCGCTACAAGGAAACGGCCCTGAAGATCGAGCGGCGGCTGGAGCAGTTCCTCGACGCGAGCGGCCTCGGCGGCTGAGGCCTCCCCTCTCCCCTTTTTTTGCCTACCTGTCCATCATCGCCCCGAGGAACCGGAGCGACGGCACGTTCTCGAAAACGATGCGCAGGGCCGTCAGGAAGGGCACGGCCAGGACCAGGCCGGGGATGCCCCACAGCCAGGCCCCGAAGAAGAGGGAGAACAGGACCAGGAGCGGCGACAGGTTGATCTCCTTGGCCATGAGCCGCCGTTCGAGGAGCCGGTCGACGGCGACGTGGGCCGCGGTCAGCAAGACGAGCACGGCCAGGACCTTGACCGTGATGCCGCCGTCCATGAAGAGGGTCAGGAGCACGGGCAGCCCGACGGCGGCCGCGGGACCGAGGGTCGGGACGTAGTTGAACAGGAAGGCCAGGACGCCGAAGACCATGGCGAAGCGGACCCCGAAGACGGCCAGGACGGCGGCCGTGAGGACCGCGATGACGAGGTTGGCCAGGGATTTGACGGCCAGGAACTTCTGGATCTCGCGGTCGATGCCGCAGGCCGTCCGCACGAGCGTCGCCGAGGGGCCGGGGGGAAAGGCCTCGCCGAGCTTGCGGATGAGCCGGCCCCGGCCGGCCAGAATGAAGATCATGAACAGGAAGACGAGCAGGAGGTCGGACATGAAGCCCAGGAACGGGCCGAGGGCGGAGACCAGGACGGTCCCCAGCCGGCCGATGTTGATGTTCTGGATCCAGTCGGTCAGCCCGACCTTGAGGCGCGGGTCCGGCACGATCCGGTCGATGCCCTCGAGGAACGAGCGGATCATGTCCGTGTAGGACGGCAGTTCGGAGGCCAGGGTCTTGCCGCCGGCGTAGAAGACCGTGCCGATGAGGTAGAGGACGGCGAACGACAGGACCAGGACGACGCCCAGGGCCAGGCTCCGGGGGAGCTTGCGGCCGCACAGGAAATCGACGACGGGCGAGACGGCAAAAGCGAAGAGCAGGGCCATGGCGAAGGGAACGAGGATGGGCCGGGCCAGGCGGAGGAAGACGCCGAGCAGGAAGAGGACGACGAAGCCGACGGTGAAGCGGAGCCAACGCGTCTTGTCCATGACGTTTTCCGTTCCCTCATCTTAGCGAATTTCGCAGCCAAAAGGAATGGGCGGCCTTTGATACAGCGGACCACGGGACGCCTATTCCGTCCGAGCCTCATAATATAGGATAATGACCCCGCTTCGGGGGGCAGGGACGGAAGGGAGAGAACGATGACCCATCGGATCGGACGAACGCTCATGGGGATCGCGGCCGTGGCCCTGCTGGCCGCGGCGGCGGGCGCGGCGGACCTGAAGAGCTTGACCAAGGAGCTCTTCGCCGTGCCCTCGACGACGGGCAATGAGGAGATGCTGGCGGCCAAAGTGCGCGGCGCCTTGCCCAAGGGGCTGGCGGTCGAGGCCGACGGCTTGGGCACGGTCGCCGTTCGTTTGAAGGGCGCGGGCGGGCCGACGCTCGTCCTGGCCGCCCTCGACGGATACGGCCACATGGTCTCGGGCATCACGCCGGAGGGATACATAACCCTCGACCGGCCGGTGCCCCCGCCCCACGCCCGGTTCGATGCCTTCCTCCTGGGGCAGCCCGTGGTCGTCTCGACGGCCAAGGGCCCGGTCGCGGGCGTCATCGCCCAACCGGCCCTCCATCTTCTGACGCCGGAGCGGCGGAAACTTCTCGTCGACGGCTTCTCGCTCGAGACCGCCTACGTCGACATCGCCGTCCGCTCGGACGCCGAGGCCCGGGCCAAGGGCGTGGAGATCTTGGACGCCGTCACCTACCCGGCCGTCCTGACCGAGCTCGCCGGGAACGAATGGGCGGGCCCCGAGCTGGGGCTCAAGTCGGTCGCCGCTGTTCTCGTCGCTTTGGCCGATGAGCTGGCCGGTCCGGGCACGGAGGAAGAGACCGTGCTGGCCTGGGCCGCCCAGACCAAGTTCCTGGCCCGCGGACGGGGCGCCCGACCGGCCGTCGGGGCTGTCCGGGCCAACGCCCGCTGGCGGCCGCGGCGGACGGTCGTGGTCGGCCTCACGGCCGCGGGCGAAGGGAACGACCTGCCCAAGCCGGGAGGCGGCCCGGTCCTCGTCCAGGCCAAGGACGGACCGTCGCCCCTGCGGCAGACCCTGGAAAAAGCGGCCGCGGCGGCGGGCCGGCCGCTCCAATTCCGGACCGCGGAGGACTCGCCCCTGGCCGCGCCCTTCGCGGCCCCGCCCGGCGAGGTCGTCACCTTGGCCCTGCCGGTCCGCTTCCTCCAAACACCGTCCGAGGTCGTCGCGCTCGCCGACCTCGAGGCCCTGCGCGACATCCTGGTCCGCTATCTCCGCAAGGGAGGCGCCGCGTGAACGCCAAGACCATCCGGATAACGGCCGCCGTCCTGGCTCTCACCCTTCTCGCCGTCCCGGCCGCGGCTCAGTCCAAAGCCTGGGACATCTTGCGCGAGATCGTCCTCGTACCCGGCGTGTCCGGCCACGAGGGACCTGTCGCGGACTACGTCCAGAAGACGCTCCCGGCCGGGCTCGAGGTCGAGCGCGACGCGATGCACAACGTCTGGTTCACGGTCGGCTCGGGGAAGCCCCACATCCTGTTCGTGGCCCACACGGACGAGCTCGGTTGGATCGTCGACAAGGTCACGCCCGAGGGGCGGGTCCGGGTCAAACAGGGCGGCGGCATCCTGCCCCAGACGGTCGAGGCCAGGCCCGTCCACATCCACACGGCCAAGAGCATCGTGCCCGGCGTCGTCGCGCCCCGGCCGGGCTACGACGCCCGCCGGCCGGCGGCGGACACGCCCGAAGCGCCCTTCGGCGCCGAGGACTTCGACATCTACCTCGGCGTCGCGTCCGAGGCCGAAGCCCGGGCGCTCGGCGTCGCCGAGGGCGATCCGGTCACCGCCAAGAAGACGGTCACCGACTTCGCCCCCGGACTGATGGCCACGCGGGCGGTCGACGACCGGGCCGGCTGCGCCGCCCTGCTCGACGCGGCCCTCCGGCTGAAGCCGGAGCTATTCAGGGGCAAGACCGTCACCTTCGCCTGGGACGTCCAGGAGGAGACCGGGCTCTTCGGGGCGGCCGAGCTGGCCAAGACGCTCAAGCCGGACTACGTCTTCGCCATCGACACCTTCGTCTCGACGGACTCCCCTCTCGAGTCCAAGCGCTTCGCCTTCCTGCCCGTCGGCAAGGGCGCGGTCCTCCGCTCCATCGATTCGAGCAGCGTCACGCCCAAGACCGAGATCCGCCGCGTCCTGGCCATCGCCCGGAAGCGGGGCATCCCCGTCCAGGTCGGCAACTCGCGGGGCGGCAACGACGGCTCGGTCTTCCTGCCGGGCGGCGCCGTCGACATCCCGCTGTCGTGGCCGGGCTCCTACGCCCACTCGCTCATCGAGAAGATCGACCGCCGCGACCTCGAGGCCCTGGCGGACCTCATCCTGGCCGTCGTTCAGGAGTGGAAATAGAAACGGGGACATGTACGCATCGTACGTGTCCCCGTTTTCGGATCTTGCTCGGGGACACGTACCTGAGGTACATGTCCCCGCCGGCGGTCAGGTCTTCTTGGGCTTGACCTGGATGTCCTTGAGCCCCGGCTTCTTCTCGCACTCCTTGACGAAATCCTGCTCGCGCTGGGAGTTGACGTAGTCCGGGGACTGGAACCGGTAGGCGAACCGGGTGTGCTCGTCGTACTTGCCCTCGAGGATGCCGATGACGTCCTCGATGTTGACCCGCTCCTCGTCGGTCGGGATGACGAAGATCTTGACCTTGGAGTCGGCGGCCGAGATCTCGGTCTCGGCGTTGCGGGTCTTGGCCAGCTTGTTCTTGGCCTTGTCGATCTTGATGCCCATGAACTCCAGGCCCTCGCACGACTTCTCGCGGATGAGGTCGGACATCTCGCCGACGCCGGCCGTGAAGACGATGGCGTCCGCGCCGCCGATGGCCGCGGAGTAGGCCCCGATGTACTTCTTGATGCGGTAGGACTCGACGTCGATGGCCAGCTGGGACCGGGCGTCGCCGGCCTCGGCGGCCTGCTGGACGTCGCGCCGGTCGGTGTGCTTGCCGGTGATGCCGAGCAGGCCCGACTTCTTGTTGAGCAGGTCGTTCATCTTGCCCGGGGCGATGCCTTCCTTGTCCATGATCATCAGGTCGATGGCCGCGTCGTGGTCGCCGGCCCGGGTGCCCATGACCAGGCCCTCGAGGGGGGTCAGGCCCATGCTGGTGTCGAAGGACACGCCGTTCTTGATGGCGTTGGCCGAGACGCCGTTGCCGATGTGGAGGCAGACCAGGTTGCACTGGAAGGGGTCCTTGCCGAGGAGCAGGGCGGCCCGCTTGGCGACGTAGAGGAACGAGGTGCCGTGGAAGCCGTAGCGGCGGACGCCGTACTTCTCGTACCACTCGTAAGGCAGGGCGTACATGTAGGAGCCGGCCGGCATGGTCTGGTGCCAGGCCGTGTCCATGATGGCGACGTGGGGGATGGACGGCAGGACGGCCATGGCCGCCTCGATGCCCAGGACGTTGGGCGGGTTGTGGAGGGGGGCCAGGCCGTAGAGGCTCTTGAAGGTCTCGATCGTCTCCGGGGTGATCTTGACCGACTTGGTGAACTTCTCGCCGCCGTGGACGACCCGGTGGCCGACGGCCGAGATCTTCTTCAGGTCGTCGACGACGCCGATCTTGGGATCGAGCAGGGTGTCGATGATGAGCTGGATGGCCTCTTTATGGTTGGCGCACTCGTGGTCGAACTTGATGGGCTCGCGGCCCAGGCCCGACTGCTGGATGTAGCTCTTGCCGATGCCGACCCGCTCGACGATGCCGGTGGCCAGCGTTTCCTTCTTGTCGTAGTCGTAAAGGCGGTACTTGGCGGACGAACTGCCGCAATTGAGGGACAGGACGATCATGGATGACTCCTTCGGAAAAATGAGCGTCCATTCTCCCTCCGAACAGGGGAAAAGTCAAGGCGGCGAGGGGCGGCGGGCGGGGTTGACAGCCCGCACCCCCTGGAGTATAAAAGCCATTCCCGACCGTCATCCAAGGAGCATCACATGGGCAATACGTTCATTTCCGACATCCGCGACAAGGCCGCCAAGAAGTTCCTCAAGGTCGCCTTCCCCGACGCCGAGGACGTCCGGACCCTCAAAGCCGCGCTGACCCTCAAAGAGAAGAGGATCGCCGACCCCATCCTCGTCGGCCCCGCCGCCGCCATCAAGAAGATCGCCGCCGACAACGGCCTCGACATCGGGGCCGTCCCCATCGTCGATCCCGCGGCCGACGCCGCCAAGGCCGAGCTGGCCAACGTCCTCTACGAGAAGCGCAAGGCCAAGGGCATGACCCCCGAGCAGGCCGCCGAGACGGCCAAGAGCCCCCTTTACTACGCCGGGCTCCTGCTCGCGACCGACAAGGTCGGCGCCGTCGTCGGGGGCAACCTCTCCTCGACCGGCGACGTCATCCGGGCCGCCATCCACACGGTCGGCACGGCCCCCGGCATCTCGACCGTCTCGAGCTACTTCATCATGGTCTTCCCCGAGCGGCTCCTCTGCTACGCCGACTGCGCCGTCGTGCCCAATCCGACCGACGCCCAGCTGGCCGACATCGCCATCTCCTCGGCCAAGAACTTCCAGGCCGTGACCGGCGAGGAGCCCCGCGTGGCCATGCTCTCGTTCTCGACCAAGGGCTCAGCCCAGCACGCCGACGTGGACAAGGTCGCGAGCGCCACCAAGATCGCCAAGGAAAAAGCGCCGAACCTCCTCCTCGACGGCGAGATGCAGGCCGACGCCGCCCTCGTCGCCTCGATCGGCGAGCGCAAGTGCAAGGGCAGCCCGGTCGCCGGCAAGGCCAACGTCCTGGTCTTCCCGGACCTCGACGCCGGCAACATCGGCTACAAGCTGACGGAGCGGCTGGCCGGGGCGGAGGCCGTCGGGCCCATCGTCCAGGGCCTCAACAAGCCCTACTGCGACCTCAGCCGCGGCTGCTCGGCCGACGACATGGTCAACGTCGCCGCCATCTGCAGCCTGATGGCCTAAGGACTGTGGCCTAGGGACTGTCCCCGAAGGGGACTGTCCCTCTTATCGAGGGGTTAGGTCGAATTTCTTCACCAGCCGGACGGGCTGGTAGGACAGCTTCGCCTTCCGCAGGCCCTCGA
>CAZFZU010000011.1:0-4093 GCA_964523615.1 uncultured Eubacteriales bacterium
GGCCGTCAGGTCGGGCTTGAGCATCTTGCGGGCGATGACGAAGGCCAGCAGCTCGAGGACGGCCCCCAGGCTGTGGGTGATGAGCATGCGGACGAGCTCGAGGCCGATGACGAGGAGCAGGACCCGGTAGATGAGCTCGTAGAACGTCTCCTTCGCGGACCAATCCATCCCGGCCAGGGTGATGCCGCCCTTGACGAGGGAGACGAGGACGCTGACCAGGACGACCACGGCCAAGGCCTTCTCCAGATAGCGGACCAGGGGAACGAACAGCCGGTTGAAGTCGGCTTTTTTAGCCATCGGCACCCTCCGTGCGCTCGGGACCCGAGCGTCCCCATTATCGCAGAACGACCGGCGACGGCGCAATCATCCGGCACGGTGAGGGCGGGCTCAGTCGGCGTCCTTGACGCAGCGGAAGCCGACCGTGGCCACGCGGTCGAGGCCCGGGGCGACGAGGAGGAGGATCTGGACCCGGTCGACGGCGAGCGGGCCGCTCTTGACGTACCACTCGCTCGTCTCGGGCGCGTAGAAGCTGCCGCCCCGGATGATGCCGTACCGGTAGACGCCGTTGTCGTAAACGTCGTCCATCATCTGCCAGATATTGCCGACCAGGTCGAGGACGCCGAAGGGGCTGGCGCCCTTGGGGAAGGCCGCGACCGGCGTCGTCCGGTTGAGCTTGTCGTTGCAGCGGCCGGGCGCCATCTTCGCGCCCCACGGGTAAGGCCGGCCGTCCCGCCCTTGGGCGGCGTACTGCCACTCGGCCTCGGTCGGCAGGCGTTTCCCGGCCCACGCGGCGTAGGCCCGGGCGTCCTGGAGCGAGACCCAGCGCACGGGATGGTCGCCTTGGCCGGCGGGCGGCTTGCCGTCCACCCAGTGCTTGAGGAAGTTGGAGCGGTCCGCGGGCGCGTAGCCGGTGGCGTCGAGGAAGGCCTTGAAGGCGGCGTTCGTGACCGGCGTCCGGTCCATGAAGAAGCGCCTCATCTCGAGCGACCGGGGCTTCCGCGTATCGGGATACGGGATGACGGGATTGGCGTCGTCGGGATTGCCGGCCGTCTTGAAGACGAAGGTCCCGGCCGGGACCTCGACCATGCCCGCGGGGGCCTTCGAGGCCGGCGCCGTCCGCGCGACCCGGGTAACGAGCCGCGGCTGGGCCAGCGGCAGGCGGACGACGCGCTCGTCGAGGATCTCGCCGCGGGGATCGAAGAGCTGGACGACGAACTTCTCCTCGCGGAAGCCGAAATGCTCGTGGAGGGCGACCGTGCGCCTCTCTGGGCCGAACACGACCGGCGCTTCGGCGTACGAGGGGTTCCCGGCGGACAGGGCCACGCGGCAGCCGGCCGGCGCGGCCGGGGCCTCGAAGGTCACGAGCTCGCCGTCGGCCTCGACCCGCAGAAGGGCGGGCAGGAGGGCCACGCAATCGACGCTGCCCTCGCGCCGCGTCCCCAGTGAAGCCGCGTCGAACGCGGCGACCTCGACCGGCGCGCAGGTCCGTCCGTCTCGCGTGACGGGCTCGAGCTCTTCGTGGTTCCAGAGGCTGACCAGGTGGGACCCGGCCGGAACTTGGACCTCGAAGAGCGGCCCCTTGTAGCCCTCGGGCCTCAGGTTGTAGACGGTCCAGACGGTCTTGGCGCCGTCGCGCCAGCGGTTGGCCCACAGGCCGTCCTCGACCGTGGGCACGAGCGGCTCCCAGGCCGGGTCGAGGAAGGCCGACGAGTTCTCGCGCAGGTGCTTGGTCGTCCGGCCGAGGTAGCGGAGGTCGTCCTCGATCCAGTCGGGCCGGCCTGGCCGCATGGTGTTGATCTCGGAACCGTAACCGTTGAAGAAGGCCACGGCCGCCTCGCGGTGGAGCGGACCCTCGGCCAGCTGGAGCACCCGGAAAATAGCGAAGTCGGGCCGCATGAACTTGTTCATGTTGAGCGGCGGCGGCATATACAGAGCGTCATGGACGCGGCCCGAGACGATGCCGGGCATGTCCCGCGGCACGGCCATGCCCTCGCTGTACATGATGACGCCCGGCTTGGCCCGGTCGGCCGCGGCCTGGAACTCGCGGCTCGACTCGCCGCGCGTGTCGAGGACGACGCCGTCGGCGTCGAGCGTCCGGAGCATGGCCTCCATGCCCGCGATGTGGTCCTCGTGCCGGGTGCTGGAGTCCCAGGGATTGTAGGAGATGAAATACTTCTTGCCGAGCTTGTGGGCCAGGTCGACCTGGCGCCGGAGCTCGGGCAACCCGCCCGGCAGGTCGCGGTACATGTCCCACTGGTTGCGCTCGTCGAGGCCGAGGCGCGGCCAGGTCGGCCAGATGGTGAAGATGTCGACCGGCCCGAGCGCGCGGTCCCAGGCCGTCAGGGCCTCGTCGTAGGCGTATCGCGCGGCGTCGCTGTCGTAATAGGCCCGGTCCCAGGCGAACCGCAGGACCATGAGATAGGCCCGCCGGACCCAGGCCAGGTCCGGGCGCCGGAACAGGGCGTCGTCGAACTTCTCGAGGTCGTAGAGGTAGCGTTCGCGGAACATGATCTCGAGGCCGCGCCGCCAGCCGCCGTCGTGGGCCTCGAGCGTGAGGGCGTATTCGACCGACCCGCCCGGCTCGAGGGTGGCGGCCCAGCGGGTCCGTTGGGCCTTGTCCGTCTTGATCCGGCGGGCGATGGCCGAGAGCGTCGGCCCTCCCGCCAGGTCGAGGCTGGCGAATCCCATGCTCCAGGCGTTGTCGGGCAGGAGGACCCCGACCGGGCGCAGGCCCGGCCGGAAAAGCTGGGTCCGGTCGAGCGTGTGCGGTTCCTCGTTCGGGAGCCCCGCGGTGATGAAGACCCGGTCGTCCGCCTGGCCGAGCGGGACGAGGTTCTCGAGCGTGACCTTGCCCTTGGTGCCGTTGTGGAAGACGACCGTGAGCCGGGCGCCCGGCGCGAAGCCGGCCGCCGCGGCGACCGAGAGCGACAGGCCCGCGGGCAGGCGCGAGGCGAGCGCGGGCTTGCCGTCGACGAGGATCGAGAAGAGAGGCAGGGGCGCGGGCAGAGCGATCTTCGCGCCGTTCGCGAGCGTCAGGCCCGCGACGGCCGTCCCCGCCCCGGCCGGTCCCGTCAGCTCGACCGACCGCAGGCCCGTCTCCCCCGCCCCGGCCGCAGGCCGAACCGCTAACAGGGCCGCCGCCAGGAGGGCGGCCGCCGTGATCCTCGGCGCGCGCATGGCCGCGGGTTCCCTGCCCCCCTTAGAGGGGTGTGATCTCGACGGTGCCGATGGGCCGGAAGTTGGCGATGATGGCGATCCCGGTGATGCCCTTGGCATGGACGCTGCCTTCGGCGTTGACCACGCGGACCGAGAAATTCGTTCCCGGGGTCAGGGACAGCGCGTTCATCATGATCTGCGGGTCGGGCTGGTGGTCGTTCCCGGCCTGGAAGGTGATCACGGCCGTCATCTTCTTGGCCGTCGTGGCCTCATTGGCGAAAAGGCGGACGATCACGGCGTTGTTCTGGTAGGCGTACTGATAGCCGGTGACCTGGCCGGTAAAGGATTGGCCGTCCTTGAACTCGATCCGGAGCTCGGTCACTTTGGCCGCCGCCGGGGCGCACAGGGCCAGGATCAGGGCGCAGACGATGACGGTCTTCTTCATGAGGAACCTCCTTGTTCTGTCATCGAGGCGAGTCTAACACAGATCGCGGGCGTCCGGAACTTGCCGCAGGAACACCGTAGGGGCCGATGCTCCTCAGCGCAGACGCTCCCAGCGGATGGCCCGCTTCAGGATCCGCTCGGGGACGACCCGGACGCCGAGCCCCGGCCCGTTTGGGACGGCGATGAAGCCCTCTGCGTCGAGGACGACCGGCGGGTCGGCGATGTCCTCGTCGAAGTAGTTGGCGGTCTCGGAGGTGTCGCCGGGCAGGCTGAATCCCTCGGCCGTCTGGAGGTGGATGTTGACGGAGCGGCCGACGCCGGTCTCGTCCATGCCGCCCGACCAGACGCCCACGCCGCGGTCGGCGCAGTATTTGGCGATACGCATGGACTCCATCAGGCCGCCGACCCGCCCCTGCTTGATGTTGACGATGCGGCAGGCGCCGAGCCCGATGGCCGCGGCCGCGTCGGCCAGGCCGTGGATGGACTCGTCGAG
>CAZFZU010000011.1:4193-9242 GCA_964523615.1 uncultured Eubacteriales bacterium
CGCCGTTGGCGTCGACCATGAGGGGCAGGTCCGGGAAACGCTCGCGCACGGCCGCGACCCAGTCGACGTCCTGGCCCTTCTTGACCTTCATCTTGACCCGGTGGTACTTGCGCTCCACGGCTTTCGCGACAGCCGCCAACAGCTCTTCTTTGGTCTCCTTGAGCCCGATGCTGAGGCCGGAGGGGACGCGCCGGGCCGGACGGCCCATGAGCGCGTGGAGCGGGACGCCCTTCTGGACCGCGAGGAGGACGAGAAGGCCGTTCTCCAGGGTGGCCTTGGCCATGCCGTGGCCGCGGACGCGGCGGAACCGCCCGTCGAGCTCGCCCATCGTCAGCCCCGGCTCGACCAGGCCGAGCAGGAAGTCCCTGATGATGTGGCGGGCCGTGGCGTTGGTCTCGTAGAAATAGAACGGGTCGGGGTCGGAGACGCACTCGCTCCAGGCCACGGCGCCGCCGGACTCGAGGCGCATCAGCATGGCCTCCTTGTCGGTCCAAGTGTAGACGCTGGTCCCGAACGGGGCCACGAACGGCAGGCGGACCGTGACCAGGTCGACCCGGTCGACCTTGGGGACGACAAGGGCTTCGAGCGCGGCGGAGGGTCCGGTGGTCATCGGGACCCGCCTAGTTCCCGTCCCGGTTGACGGCCTTGAAGATGGCCCCCAGGACGTGCTCGACGTCGACGGTCAGGCCGTAGACGAACGAGGTCTTGGAGAAGGGCTCAGCGGGGTCCTCCGGGGCGTTCTTGTCGGACCGGAAACCCACGCCGGCGTAGACCTCGGCGACGTTGAACATCTTGTAGCTCAGCCCGGCCGAATAGAGGGCCGGGCTCAGGGACGGCACGACCCCGATGCCGAGCCCCAGCGGGAAGGTCCGGACGGGGCGGGAGTCGAGCGACAAGCGGGCCGCGTCGGTCTGGGCCAGCCAGACGACCTTGACGTAGGTCGGACGGACGGGCAGGGCGGCGTCCTCGGCGGTCAGGGCCAGGAGCCGGACCGTCCCCCGGGTCACGAAGCGGGGGGCGCGGTCCGGGAGGTCGGCCCGGAACTTGAACCGCACGGAGTAGAAGATCTGGGGCCCGGCGTCCTTGGTCATGACGGCGCCGAAGTGCAGGCCCGGGTTGGCCGGCAGGATGCCGGCGACGATGTTGACGACGGGCACGGTCGCCGCGAGCTGCTGGAACAGGGACACGACCGAGGCGGGCGCTCCCTGGAGGTTGGCGAGGCGGCCGAAGGCGTCATCGAGGTCGAGGGCCTTGGTCTGCTTCTCGACGATCTCGGCCATCTCCTCCTCGGGCTCGGCCTCTTTAGTCAGGGTCAGGTCCTGGCGGCTGCGGACGCCGTAGCGGACCGGGACGTACTGGGGCTCCATGATGATCTGGCCGTCCCGATCGTCGGTGTCGCCGGACCTATCGGCCCGGGCGATCTCCAGGCGATAGTCGCCACCGAGGTCCTTATCGGCAGGAAGGGACGGGAAGCTGTAGAAGGGATGGTCCTTGAGCGCCACTGCGGCGACCTCTTGGCCCTCGCCGTCCTTGAGCCGGACGGTCAACCCGGGGTGGTCCTTGAGCCAATCCCCTTCGACGGGGGTGCCGTCGGCGAGGACCAGGCTGACGAAGCCTTCGATCCCGGTCATGGCCGCGGCCACGCGCTCGTTCAGGCGGTCCTCGAAGCCGGTCTTGCCGGCCTCGAAGGTCAGGGCCACTTCGGCCCGCCGCTTGTTCTCCGGATCGGTGCCGGGGAAGGCGACGCGCAGGCCGAACCCGGGCGCCCCGGGGTCCGTGAGGTCGGGCAGCGTCCCGAGCTGCGACAGCAGGGCGTCCACGACCTCGGTCCAGACGACCAGGGCCTTTTTGTCGTCAGGAGGCAGGCCCAGGTTACGGCGGATGGCTCGCCAGCGTTCGGCCGGCTCCATGCGGCCGAGGCGGAGGGCCAGAGCCATGTCGATGTCCCAAGTGCGTCCGGCAACGAGCCGGGCCTCGTCGGGCGGGGCGAACAGGACCCGGGCGAAGCGGGTCGGGTCGTCGGCCACGGCCAGGGTCTTCCCGACCGGGATGGCCACGGCGCGCACGGCGGGGATTTCCGCCGGCGCGTCCGGGTCGAGGGGGTCCACCTGGGACGGGGCCGCCAGGGCCAGACCGGCCAGGAGCAGGATGGCGAGAGGTCGAACGGTCCGGACGAAGGAACGGATCATGGCGTTTCTCCTCGGGCGCCTCTGGGGCGAGGGGCCACTATACCTTTTAAAAAAAACGGCTGTCAACGCCGCCAGGAAACCAAACGGCGCTCCGTTACGTCTAAACCCATGGACGATCTTATATCCACGGAGGAACCCATGCCGCTTTCCCGCCGTCCCGTCGTGAAGACCGCCTGCCTGACCCTCGCCCTCGCCGCCGCCGTTCTGGCCGCGGCCGTCCCGCTCACCGCCCAGGACCGGCCTCTCTGGCTGAGGTACCCGGCCATCTCGCCCGACGGCGCGACCATCCTGTTCTGCTACCAAGGCGACATCTACCGGGTCCCGGCCGGAGGCGGCCAGGCCCTGCCCCTGACGCTCAGCGAGGCCTACGACTACGCCCCCGTCTGGAGCCACGACGGGAAGTCCATCGCCTTCGCCTCCGACCGCTTCGGCAACTTCGACATCTTCCTTATGCCGGCAGGCGGCGGCAAGGCCAAGCGCCTGACCTTCCACTCCGGGGCCGACATCCCCAGCGGCTTCACCGCGGACGACAAGTCCGTTCTCTTCAGCGCGGCCCGGCAGGACGCGGCGGCCAACGTCCAGTTCCCGATGGGCGCCCTGCCCGAGCTCTACAGCGCCCCGGTCGCCGGCGGCGAAGCCGCGCTGGTCATGACCCAGCCGGCCATCGCCGCCGTCGTCGACGGCTCCGGCACGAAGATCCTCTACCACGACCAGAAGGGCTACGAGAGCGAGTGGCGCAAGCACCACACCTCGGCCATCGCCCGCGATGTCTGGGTCTACGATCTCAAGACCGGGAAGAACCGTCAGCTGACCACCTTCGAGGGCGAGGACCGCAACCCCGTCTTCGACGGCGACGGCGACGGGTTCTACTTCCTGAGCGAGAGGGGCGGCTCCTTCAACGTCTTCAAGAGCTCGCTCGGCCGGCCCGGCGAGGCGGTCCCCGTGACGCGTTTCACCGGGAACCCGGTCCGCTTCCTGACCAGGGCCGCCGGCGGCACGCTCTGCTTCGGCTACGACGGCGAGATCTATACCCTGGCCCCCGGCGCGGCCGAGCCCCGGCGGGTCGAGGTCCGCGTCGCCCAGGACGGGCGCCAGGTCCTCGAGCGGCCCCTGCCCGTCGGCGGCGGCATCACCGAGATGCGCCTGTCGCCGAACGGCAAGGAGCTGGCCTACGTCTTCCGCGGCGAGGTCTTCGCCGGCAGCGTCGAGGGCGGCCTGGCCAAGAGGGTCACGAACACGCCCGGCCAGGAGCGCGGCGTGTCCTTCAGCCCCGACGGCCGGTCCCTCGTGTACGCGGCCGAGCGCGATAACAATTGGAACGTCTATCGGACCACGATCACCCGGGCCGAGGAGCCCTACTTCTACGCCTCGACGGTCCTCAAGGAGGAGCCCGTCGTCGCCACCGCGGCCGAGGAGTTCCAGCCCGAGTTCTCGCCGGACGGCAAGGAGGTCGCCTACCTCGAGGACCGCGTCGTCCTCAGGGTCGTCGACCTGGCCACCAAGGCCTCGCGGACCATCCTGCCCGCCGACTACAATTATTCCTACGCCGACGGCGACCAGACCTACCGCTGGAGCCCGGACGGCAAATGGTTCCTGGTCCAGTTCGCCTTCACCCGGCTGTTCACGCCCCAGGTCGGCCTGGTCTCGAGCGACGGCAAGGGCCGCGTCGTCGACCTGACCAAGAACGGCTTCGGGGCCTTCAACGCCCGCTGGGCCCTGGACGGGACGGCCATGATCTACGGCTCCAGCCGCGAGGGCGCGGTCAGCACGGCCGGCGACCCGGTCCAACTCGACGCCTACGTCTCCTTCTTCACCCGGGCCGCCTACGACCGCTTCCGCCTGTCCAAGGAGGACTTCGCCCTGCTCAAGGAGCGGGAGGACAAGGCCAAGGAGGCCGAGGACAAGGCCGCCAAGGACAAACCCAAGGGCAAGGACGCCGGCGTCAAGGCCGCGGAGCCCAAGAAGGACCTCGTCTTCGAGCTCGAGGGCGTCGAACGGCGCAAGGTCCGCCTGACCATCCACTCGGCCGACATCGCCGAGATGGCCCTGTCCAAGGACGGCGAGAAGCTCTTCTACCTGGCCCGCTTCGAGAAGGGCTACGACCTGTGGACGACCGAGACCCGGACCCGCGACACCAAGCTCCTGGCCAAGCTCGGGGCCAACCAGGCCGGCATGGAGATGTCGGCCGACGGCAAGACCCTGTTCGTCGGCGTCGACGGCCGGCTGGTCAAGATCGACCCGGCCAGCGGCAAGTCCGAGCCGGTGGCCGTCGGCGGCGAGATGGTCCTCGACGCGGCCGCCGAGAAGGCCTACATGTACGACCACATGTGGCGGCAGATGAAGCAGAAGATGCTCGTCGCCGACCTCTACGGGGCCGACTGGGACGGCGCCTACGGCGTCTACAAGAAGTTCCTGCCCTTTATCACCAACAACTACGACTACGCCGAGATGGTCAGCGAGCTGCTCGGCGAGATGAACGTCTCCCATACCGGCTGCTACTATTCACCGCAGCGGACGCCCACAGCCGACGCCACGGCCTCGCTGGGCCTGTTCATGGACTACGGTTTCGCCGGCCCCGGTCTCAAGGTGGCCGAGGTCCTGGCGGGCGGGCCCCTCGACAAGGCCGGCATCAAGGTCCGTGCCGGGCACGTCGTCGAGAAGATCGACGGGCAGGCCCTGGACCGGACCGTCGACCACTACCGGCTCCTCAACCGGAAGGCCGGCCAGCTCGTCCTGCTCGCCGTCCTCGATCCGGCGACCGGCGCGCGCTGGGAAGAGACCGTCAAGCCGGTCTCTCTCGGCGAAGAGGGCGCCCTCCTCTATCAGCGCTGGGTCCAGGCCCGCCGGGCCGAGGTCGACC
>CAZFZU010000011.1:9342-65776 GCA_964523615.1 uncultured Eubacteriales bacterium
GAGGGCGCCCTCCTCTATCAGCGCTGGGTCCAGGCCCGCCGGGCCGAGGTCGACCGCCTGTCGGGCGGCCGTCTCGGCTACGTCCACGTCAGAAGCATGAACGACGCCAGCTACCGGGTCGTCGTCGAGGAGGTCATGGGCCTGAGCGCCGACAAGGAGGCCCTCGTCGTCGACACCCGCTTCAACGGCGGCGGCAACCTCCACGACCAGCTGGCCGACTTCCTGGCCGGCAAGAAGGTCTTCGACATCGTGCCGCGCGGCCAGCTCGTCGGCGTCGAACCCTACAACAAGTGGATCAAGCCGTCGATCGTCGTCATGGGCGAAAGCAACTATTCGGACGCCCACCTCTTCCCGGTCGAGTACAAGGTCCGCGCGATCGGCCGGACCCTGGGGATGCCCGTGCCGGGCACCGGGACCTTCGTCTGGTGGGAGTCGCAGATCGACCCGACCCTGCGCTTCGGCATACCCCAAGGCGGCTGGCGGACACCCGACGGCAAGCTCTGCGAGAACAACCAGCTCGAGCCCGACGTCAAGGTCAAGAACGATCCGGACATCATGGCCGCCGGGCGCGACCAGCAGATCGAGGCCGCGGTCAGGGAGCTGCTGAAGAAATAGCCCGGGCCGGTCAACGCCCGATGGCCAGGACGACGCAGACGACGTCCCTCTCGAGGAAGTCGTTCTCCTCGACCTGGCGGCGGACATAGCCCTCGAAGACGTCACCGAACTCAGGATGCTTCCCGGCGAGCTCGGCGCAGCGCCGCTCGAGGTCCCGGAACAGCGTCGCGTTCAGGCGCTCCAGTTCTTCGGCCGGGACCGGGAGCTCCTCGACGATCCGCATGCCCGCCGCGACGATCTGGCGCCGCATCTCGCTGCGCTTCAGCACTTGGGGATGGGCGGCGGCGCTGTCGTCGGGAAGGTAGCCGTCGTCGACGATGACGAGACCGCCTTCCGTCAGGTGCGGCTCGAGGGTCCTGAGCGTCGCGAGGTAATCGCCGAAGACCGGGCCGATCGCGCCCAGGACGACGACGTCGAAGCGGCCCAGGACGGCGATCCTCTCCCGGATGTCGGCGACCTCGAACCGGCAGAGCCGCCCCACGCCGGCCTCCTCGGCCTTGGCCTCGGCGAAAGCGACGAAGCCCTCGACGGCGTCGAGACCGAGGCACCGGCAGCCGAGCTCCCGGGCCAGCTTCACGGACACGGCGCCCTTGCCGCAGCCGAGATCGAGGACGCGCGGACGGGCCCCGGCGCGCGCCCTCCGGCGCACGAGATCGACGACCGTGTCCGCGACGGCGCCGAGCTCCCAGGCGTCTTGGAAAATGTACGGCAGGAAGGGGACGATGCGGCTGTCCGCGCCGCCGTCCATGGCCTGGGCCACGCTCTCCTCCAGGGTCGCCCGGGCGGGACCGGCCGGCGCGGCTGGCCTCAGGTCCTTGACCATGGTGTAGGCCTGATCGGCCTCGGCCGCGACCTCGAACCCGAGGCGCCGGTACAAGCGAAGGGCGGGGTTGCGGACGTCGACGCTGAGGGAGATCCGCTCGAAGCCGCGGGCCCGGGCCTCGTCGCAGAGCCGCTCGAGGAGGGCCGTGCCGATGCCCAGGCCGCGCCGCTCCGGCCGGACGGCCATCGACAGCTCGGGGGTGCGTTCGTCGACGAAGCCGAAGCCGCGCTCGCCGCTCGGGAACAGGCGGAACCAGGCCGCGCCCACGTCCTCTCCCCCGCTCCGGGCGACGAGGCCGAAGTCGCCGGGCCGGCCCCAGCCGGCGGCGTAATGGGCGATCTCCGGCAGGCCCAGGACCGAGCGGGGCGGCCGGATCTCGCCCGGAGGGATGAACAGGGCCTCGTAGAGCATGTCCTCGAGGAAGCCCCCGTCGGCGGGGCCGGCGGCCGCGAGCTCGATCCGCATCTCAGGCGCGCCGGAGGGTCCGGTGCTTCATCCGGTGGGGCTGGTCGGCCGCGGCGCCCTTGCGCCGCTTGAGGTCCTCGTGGTACTCGGAGAAGTTGCCGAAGATCCAGTGGACCGAGCCGTCCTCCTCGATGGCCAGGATGTGCGTCGCCACGCGGTCGAGGAACCAGCGGTCGTGGCTGACGACCACGGCGCAGCCGGCGAATCCGGCCAAGGCGTCCTCGAGGGCCCGCAGGGTGTTGACGTCGAGGTCGTTGGTCGGCTCGTCGAGGAGCAGGAGGTTGCCGCCTTCGGACACGGCCTTGGCCATGTGGACGCGGTTGCGCTCGCCGCCCGACAGGGTGCCGCACCTCTTCTGCTGGTCCGTACCGCCGAAGCCGAACGAGGCGCAGTAGGCCCTCATGTTCAGCTCCCGGCCGCCGACGCGGATGAGGTCCTCGCCGCGCGAGATCTCCTCGTACACGGTCTTGTCCGGATCGAGGGACCGCGACTGGTCGGCGTAGGCGACGCGGACCGTCTCGCCCAGGCGGACCCGGCCGGCGTCCGGCGCCTCCGTCCCCGTGATCAGCCGCAGCAGGGTCGTCTTGCCGGCCCCGTTCGGGCCGATGACGCCGACGATGGAGCCGGGCGGGAGGCTCAGGGTCAGCCCGTCGAAGAGGGCCCGGTCGCCGTAGGCCTTGGAGACGCCCTCGAGCTCGACGACGACGTCGCCGAGGCGCGGCCCGGGCGGGATGGGCAGCTCCTGGTCGTCGCGGTAGCGCTCGAACTCCTGACCCAGGAGCTTCTCGTAGGCCGTGACGCGGGCTTTGCCCTTGGCTTGGCGGGCTTTGGGCGACATGCGGACCCATTCGAGCTCGCGGGCCAGGGTCCGCTGGCGCCGCGACTCCGTCCTCTCCTCGACGGCCAGGCGGGCCTGCTTCTGCTCCAGCCACGACGAGTAGTTGCCCTTCCAGGGGATGCCCTCGCCGCGGTCGAGCTCGAGGATCCAGCCGGCCACGTTGTCGAGGAAGTAGCGGTCGTGGGTCACGGCGATGACCGTGCCCTTGTACTCCTGGAGGTGGCGCTCGAGCCAGGCCACGGACTCGGCGTCGAGGTGGTTGGTCGGCTCGTCGAGCAGGAGGATGTCGGGCTCCATGAGCAGGAGCCGGGTCAGGGCGACGCGACGGCGCTCGCCGCCCGAGAGCACGGTCACCGGCGTGTCCGGCGGCGGGCAGCGCAGGGCCTCCATGGCGATATCGAGGTGGTTGTCGAGGTTCCAGGCGTCGTGCTTCTCGATGTCCTCGAGCAGGCGGGACTGCTCGGCCAGCAGGGCGTCCATGTCGGCCTCGGGATCGGCCATCCTCTCGTTGACCGCGTCGTAGCGGGCCAGGAGGTCGACGACGGGCTGGACGCCCTCGCGGACGGTCTCGACCACGGTCTTGGACTCGTCGAGCCTCGGGTCCTGCTCGAGCAGGCCGATGCTGTAGCCCTTGCTGACGGCGATCTCGCCGATGTAGCCCTTGTCCTTCCCGGCGATGATGCCGAGCAGGGTCGACTTGCCCGAGCCGTTGAGCCCGAGGACGCCGATCTTGGCCCCGTAGTAGAAGCCGAGCGAAATGTCCTTGAGGACCTGGCGGTTCGGCGGGTGGACCCGGCCGACGCCGGACATGGAGAAGATGACCTGGGTGTCGGATGGCATGGAGAGATTGTAGCCGAAACGGCGCCCCGCGGGTAGCGGGTGCCCTCCTTTCGAGACGCGGGGGCTAGGCCCGGAAGATCGGCGCGAGGCCGCGGGCCGCGTCCAGCAGGTCCGCGCGCTCGGCCGGGTTCAGGGGGCGGAACCGGCCGCCGAAGTCGAGGGCCATCCGGAAGAGCCTCTCGTCGCCGGGCGGGATGGCCGCGGTCACGTCTTCGCTCAAGGTGAAACGGACCGCCCGTTCGCCCAGATCCGGGTCGTCGACCGGTTTGTACCAGCACTTGGGCCAAGCCGACCGGTCGGCCCCTTCGGGCCAGGCGTGATGGGCCAGGGCCTTGAGGGCCAGGCGGGCGACGCCTTTCTTCTTGGCGTGCGCCAGGATCTGGGGCCCGAACCCCCCTTCCCGGTAGAGGACGAAATTGACCGGAAACAGCACCGAATCGAGCGGGAACCGGTCCATCAGGGAGATGGCTGCCGCGGCGTCGTGGAGGGAAGCGCCCAGGTAGCGGACCTTGCCTTCCTCGCGGGCCTTGAGGAAGGTCTCGGCCGCCCCGCCGGGGGCCATGATGCGGTCCACATCATCCAGGCTCGAGACGGCGTGGAACTGGTACAGGTCGAAATGATCGGTCTTCAGGCGCTCGAGGCTGCGTTCCAGTTCCCGGCGGGCCTCGGCCGCGTCCCTTTCCGTCGTCTTGCAGGCCAGGAACGACCGTCCGCGATACGGGACCAGGGCCCGGCCGAGCTTCGTCTCCGCTTCGCCGTCGTAATAGCTGGGCGCGACGTCGAAGTAGTTGACGCCGCGGTCGAAGGACTCGGCCACGGTCCGGTCGGCTGCCGCCTGCTCCAGTCCGCAGACGACGATGCCGCCGAAGCCGATGACGCTCAGACGGACGCCGTCCTTGTACTCGCGCCGCGGCAGGCCTTCGGCCCCCGCTTTGCACGTCGCGAGGGCGCCGCCCGCGGCCGCCGCGGCCGCCCGCATGAAGGTCCGCCTGTCCATGGCCCCTCCCTGCCTCACTTCTCCATGAGGTTCTTGAAGGCCTCGTCGTCGGTCTTGAAGTCGCGGGCGGCCTGCCCGACGCGGACGATGCGGATGCTCCGGATGGGCTCGCCCTTCTTCAGCGTCTTCAGCAGGTCGAGCCCGGCCACGGTCCGGCCGATGGCCGTGGCCGTCCGGTCGAGCCCGGACCGCTTGCGCAGCGTCAGGTGGAAAGCGTTCGGGCCCGAGACGCCGAGGACGCCCGCGGCGTCGTGCTTGAGGGCGGGATTGGCCGCGAGCGGCAGGGCGGCCACGGCGACCGACTTCTGGACGTCGGACGCGATGAGCCCGGCCACGACGCCGTCGCGGACATCGATCCGGCCGATGGGCGGGACCTCGGGCCGGCCGCCCGGTCCGGGAGGCCCGGCGGGCCGCATGCCGGGCCCGCGCTGCCCGCCCTTGCCTTCGACGATGCGGACGAAGTTGGCCGTCTGCAAGGGGGCGTTGACGAAGTCGAGCGAGGTCATGATGCGCTTGGGCGAGTCGCCGGCCCCGACGGCGATCTCGGCGTACAGGCCTTCGGGAAGATAGACGCCTTCCCGGCTGAGCGGCTTGTCGAGGTTGGCCACGCCGTAGGCGACGACGGCCGTGACCAGCGCGGAGTGCTTCTGGTGCTCGGTGTAGGGCACGAGCTCGCTGTAGAGGTCGTGGAGGGTGTGCCAGGCGTGGCCGTAGTTGTAGTCGGTCTGGGTCGTAAAGCGCAGGGTTGGCACGCCCAGCATCTCGAACGAGGTGTGGTCCGAGCCGCCCGGGCTGGTGGCGTTGGCCCGGGGCACGCCCCGCTCGAGCTTGAACGGCCACTTGGGATTGAGGGTCGCGAGCGGGGCGGCGATCTTCCGGAAGTCGTCGTACCAGGTCTCGGGCACCGCCGCGCCGGTGATGGCGCTCGGGCTGCCGTCACGGTTGACCATCATGACGATCTTGGGGGCGAGGCCGGGCCGGTTCTTGAGGAAGGCCTGTGAGCCGACCAGGCCGATCTCCTCGGCCGCGAACAGGACGACGACGACCGAGCGTTTGGGCTTGGCCCCGGCGGCCTGCAGGAGCCGGATGGCCTCCATGGCCGGGGCGAAGCCGGAGCCGTCGTCGACGCCGCCGGTCGCGGCGCTGAAGCAGTCGAAGTGGCCGCCGAGGACGACGGACTCGTCGGGGAACTCGCTCCCCCTCAGAGTGGCCACGACGCTGTGGTAAGGGACCGGGCCCATCTTGAACCAGTTGCGGATGTCGAACTCGAGCTCGACCGGCTCGCCCTTCTCGACGAGCCCCTTGATCTCCTTGTATTGGCCCTCGGCCAGCTTGATGTCGGGCAGGACCGGGAGCTTGTCCCAGGAGGCGACGAAGCCGTCGAGCATCGGGAAGGGATCGGTCTTGGACGTCTGGATCGTGCCCCGGGCCCCGGCCTCGACGAGAGCCGCCGTGAGCGGCGGGATGAGCTGGGCGTCCGCGTATTCCGGCGTGCCGCGGCGGCCGTCGCGGGCGAAGCCGGTGCTCTGCCCGGGGATGAGCACCCATGCCCCCTTGAACGCGGCCGGGTTGGCGCGGACCTCCGCGATGGCCGCTTCCGCGGCGGCGCGCTTCTTCTCGACGTTCTCGGGGGTGGCGTTCCGGCCCGGGATCGAGAACGGATCGGACTTCAGGATGACGACCGGGCCCCGTTCGAGGCCCTTGGTCCCGGCCGTGAAGCTCGGGGTCCCGAAGTAGAGCGCCTTCTCGGACGGCTTGACCATGCGGCCGAACCAAGGGCCGCGGTTGAAGCCGACCGGGACCTCGCCGGCGGGGTCGAGCTCGGCTTCGAGCCCCCACTGCCGGAACTGCCAGACGGCCCAGGCCGTCGCGTCGTTGTAGGCGTTGGTCCCCGACTCGCGGCCGCCGAAGCGGTTGCTGGCGTAGTCGTTCCAGAGCATGACCCGGTTGTCGGCCGTGCCGAGCTCGATGATCTTGGCCACGACGGGGTCCGGGGCGGGCCGGGCCGGCGCCTGGGCGCTGGAGATCGGGGCGGCCAGCAGGACGGCGGAGATGACGGCGGCGAGGAGGGCGCGGTGTCTCATGGGCGTTCCTTTGACGGAGGCGTTCGGAGGCGGAATGATAAACTCGGCCGCGCGGGCCTGTCAATGAAAAAGGGCGGGCGCTCCCTTCCGGGAACGCCCGCCCTCGGGGGGCGAAAGGGGGATCGTCCGGCCGCGGCCTAGAAGCCGACGCCGGCCATGACCAGCAGGCCCCTGGTCTTGAGGGTCGTCTCGGACGACTTGTTATCGATGTTCGTCAGGCCGAGGTTGTAGCGGACGTCGAGGACGAGCAGGAGCTTGTCCAGGGCGAACTCCAACCCGCCGCCGAAGGCGGCGCCGAAGTCCGTGCTCTTGAGGTACGTCTCGACATCGTTCTCTTCCTCGAGGACACCATCCACGTAGTACTTCTGCTTGGCCGTGCTCAGGAAGGATACGAACGGCCCGGCGAAGACGACCGGCCGGATCCTGGCCCCGGCGGCGAAACGGACCTTGGCCAGGACCGGGACGTGGATGTAGGCGAAATCCATCTGCATCCGGTAGGTCGAGCCCTCGCCCGACTTCTCGGCCTTGGTCCCCACGACCAGGTAGTAGAGCTCGGGCTGAACGGCGAACCCGGGGGCCAAGTTGAAGGCGCAGAAGGCGCCGAAGACCGGCTTGCTGATGGACTTGTAGAAGTCTTCGGTGTCGGACGAGAACTGGACGTTCGTCAGGGCCAGTCCGCCCTTGACGCCGAGGTCGAAGGTCACGCCGGCCGACGCCGGCCGGGCCAGGAACGGGAGGGCGCAGAGGAGCAGGGAGGAGACGATGAGGGCTTTCTTCATGGGGGAACGACTCCTAGTATGAGGGCTTCACGGAACGGCGGGCCGTTCCGTCCGGGGGAGACTAACACGGGGCCGGGCGCGTGTCAACGGCCGGCGGGCTTGTCGGCGGGCTTGATCTTCAAACCGGCGAAGCGGCCCGGCGAGTTGTTGCCGACCCAGAGGGCGACGGCGCCCGTCCTCGGTCCGCTCAGGGCCGGTACGGTCAGGCATGGCTCGGCGGCGCCGTCGACGAAGACCCGGATGTCCGCCGGCCCGACGACGATCCGGACGTGGAACCAGCGATCCGGATCGGGGCTGGGCTCGACGGCCTTCTCGAACGCGCCGGGCTTTTCCTGCCGCAGGCGCGGCCAGGTCCATTCCGGGTGCGAGACGTACTGGACGGAGCGCGACCGCCGGGCCGGGTCCTCGGAGCGGAAATTGAAAGGCCGGAAATAGACGGCGTCGAAGGCCTCGGCGTCCCGGACGCCGAAGGCGAGCCCGACGAAACTGCCTTGGACCGGCGTCCCGCGGCCTTGGATGTCGCACTCGATCTCCCCCAAAGTGAAGGCCGCTCCGTCGAAGCGGGCCATCCCGTCCCCCGGACGGGCGTCGAATTCCGCCACCGCCCGGCCGTCCCGCTCGGTCACGGTCACGGCCCGGTTGACGACCGTCCACCCCTTGCCGTCCGGAACGGCCCTCAGGTCCGGCTCGACGACGGCTTGCGCGCTCGACAGAGAAGCGAGGACAGGGACGAAAAGGACGGCCGTCGCGACGAGCGCGAGGGCCCCGGTCTTGGTCTTCATCGTTCGGCCTCCTGCGGTCCTCGGCGTTCCGGCATAAGGATAGACGGTCGGGATCAGGAAAGGGTTCGCCGCCATGTGCGGCCGGCCAGCCAAGCCTCGCCGCGGCTGACGAGCTCGTCGCGGTCCGCCGGCGCGGGGCTGGAGGCGATCGTCTCCGCGGCGCGCCGGCGCAGGAGGTCCCCCGCCCGCGGGCTCCCGGCCGTCTGCCAGCTCTCGAGGCTCAGGCGCGGGAAGATGGGGCTGTCGAAAGCCGCCTTGCGGAACATCCGAAGGGTCAAGTCGGAGGACAGGAAATCGCCGCCGGGACCGGTCGAGGCGATCTCCGCGAGCCCCAGCGACTCCTCGTCCCAGTCGAAGCCGGCGGCGAACCGCCGGGCCTGGCGGATGATGTGGTCGGCGTAGACCGCGGCGGCCGGCGAGAACGCGAGCGAGTCGAGATTGCCGCCGACGAAAGGCGCCAGCCCGGTCGCGCCCAAGCATGAGCTCAAGTGGTTCATCCAGAACAGGTCGGCCGCGAGGAGGTCGGGCCCCCAGCCGGAGCCGCTGCCCGACGTGCCGCTGTGCGGCAGGCGGTAGTGGGCCATCATCTCGCCGCAGGCCAAATTGAGGAGCATGGTCTCCGGCCCGTAGTAGCTGGCCGCTGTGGCCATGTCGAAGCCCGCCGGCAGGCTGCCCAGGACGACCGGCGCGCCTTCGCGCATGAGCTGGGTCAGGACCAAGCCGGCCAGGAGCTCGGCGTTGAGGAGGGCCAGGGTCCCGGCGGGCGTGATGGGCGTCGTCGCGCCGGCCATGCCGTAGTTCGAATAGATGAACGGCAGCCCGCGGGAGACGGCCGCGGCCATCTTGTCGCTCGTGCCCTCGTTGATGACCAGCGGCGAGACCGGATTGAAATAGGGGAGGACGAACGGCCGGGCAGACAGGCCGCCGCACAGGGACTCGAGCAGGTCGAGACAGGGCTCGAACGCGGCGGCCTCCGACACGAGCAGGACCAGGGACTTCGTGGTGTTGGCGGCCATCTCCAGTGTGGCGTACAGGTCGGCCGTCTCGGGCGGCAGGTCCCGCGGGACGCCGATCGTGGATACGGCGTCGAAGGAGGGCAGGGCGTCCCCCAGTCGCGCGCAGGAGGCCATGTGGGCCCGTTCGAACGGGACGACGGCGTCGGTCAGCGGGTCCTGGTAGAACAGGTTGGTCACGCCGATGCCGAAGCGGGTGCCGTCCCCGCCGGGACCCAAGGTGAAGGTCGGCTCCCCGGTCCGCTTGTGGACCGTGACGTTCGAAGGCGCGGCGCCGAGCGCCCATTCGACGAGCTCTCCCGGGATGCGCACCGTCCCGTCGCCGGCGACGGCTCCCGCGGCCCGGGCCAGAAGAGCCCGGGCCGAAGGCGAATCGACGCGCACGCCGACCTTGGCCAGGATCTCCAGGGCAGCGGCGTGCACGCGGGCGATCGCTTCATCTGTCAGGACCGAGAGACGGGGGACGATCCGGCTCATGAGCGTGGCTCCTGTCTGCGCGGTCTCCCCGACCGGACGGCCGGTCCGGGGCGCCGCCAGGATACCCGCGGCGGCGGCCGGGTGTCAATCCGCCGGCCGGGGCCCTTCCCAATGCCGGAAGACGGCGACCGTGAGGGCGAACCCGGCAACGAGGAACAGGCCGCCCAGGGCCGCGAAGGCGGCGCCGAGGGAGACGGCGTCGACGAGCAGGCCGAAGAGCGGCGACAGGACGATGAAGGCGACGCTCCCGGCCATGGACGCGAGGGACAGGACGGTGGCCCGGACGTCCGAGCCCACGGCCCTGTTGAGCTTCTCGAGCAGGACCGGGTAGGCCAGGTTCCAGAGGAAGGCGTTGGCCGGGACGAGGGGCGAGAGCGCGAGGCGGGGCCAGGGGCCGAGCGCGGCCATGAAGACCGGGCTGAGGAGGGCGGCCGCGAGGACGGCCCGGCCGCCGAACCGCGCGCTCGCGGCGTGCGAGAGCCCGCTGCCGGCCGCGCCGGCCAGCTGGAAGACGGCGAACAGGACGCCGAGCCAACCCACGGCGAGGCCCAGGTCGCGGTAGAGCAGGAAATAGGCCCATAGGGCGGTCAGGTTCGAGGCCATGATCAGGCCGCAGAGAAGGACGACCGGGCGGATGGCCGGCTCGCGCAGGCAGTGGCCGCAGATGCGCAGGATGTCCAGGGCCGGGTTCCGGGACCGGCGCCCTTCGCGCTCGGGCTCGACCAGAGACAGGGCCGCCGGCGTCATCGCCAGGGCGGTCCCGACGTTGACGAGGAACGGCAGCCGCAGGAAGACGGCCGCCAAAGTGCCGCCGGCGACCGAGGAAACGGCCGTCCCGACCCGGCTGACGAGCGCCGCCCGTCCCTCGACGAGCTTGTATTCGTCCTCGCGGCCGAGCTGCTTCAGGGAATCGAAAAGCAGGGCCGAATCGCAGCCGGAGCGCATGCCGACGCTCACGGCCAGGAGGACCTCGGCCGCGACGAAGGCGGCGAAGCTCCGTCCCGCGGCGTAGACGGCCAGTCCCATCGGGAAGAAGAGAGCCCCGAGGACCAGGGTCCGCCGCCGCCCAATGACGTCGGCCAGGTAGCCCGAAGGGACTTCGAGGACCAGGACGGCCAGGTGGAAGACGGCCTGGACGGTGAAGATCTGGGTCGAGCTCAGGCCGTTGGCCGTGTAATAGAGGACGAGGATAGGCGCGATCGGCAGGAAGTCGCCAAGGAAACGCAGGGCGAGGACGCCGCGGAAGTTCCTCTCGACCGTCCGAGACCCTCGATCGGGGGAGGACATCGAGCCCGCTCCCCGACGGCTCTAGTCCCCCGCGCCGAATCGGATGTCCAAGACGGCCCCGGTCCTCGCCACCGAGCCCTTTTTGGACTGGTAGTCGACGAAGTCGAAGCCGTCCGCGCGGTCCGCGGTGACCTTGAGATAGGGATCGAGGTTGGCTTTGAGATGGGCAAGGGCCGCCGCGGCCACGGCCTCGTCGGGATAGGGAACGATAAGGCGGGTGTGCTCCGCCCCCGCCGGCGCCCGGTAGGCGGCCAGGGCGCCGAAGACGCGGCCGCCGAGCGACAGGATGTCCCCTTCCCCGAACGTGAAGTAGGGCTGGAGGCCGTAGGGGCCGCGGATGAGCCGTTCGGTGCCGGCCTTCCGCCCTTCGGCGGGCAGAAGCTCGAGCGGCGTCCGGACGGTCTCGTCCGCGACGCCGGCCAGGAAGGCGTTGGCCAGGGCGACGGCCTCGGCCCGCGGGGCCGGCTCGTCGCCGAGGTTGTCGACCTGGACGAAGTACCGGCCCTTGACCATCGTCATCTGGGCCTCTTCGCTCGAGTTGCGGGCCGCGACCTCCGGATAGGGCGTCTCCCGGCCCATCTTCATCAGGTAGACGCCGAGGGCGGCCGCGGCGCTCTCCATCTCGTAGGCGTTGAGCGTCAGCTCGGCCTTGTCCTTGGCGAAGGCCTGCAGGCGCAGCCGGGCGAAGCCGAACTCGAGGAAGAGCTCGGCCCCACCGTCGATCTGGTTGAAGAGGTCCTGGCCGGTGAACGTCCGCGAGGGCCCGGACGCGGCCCAGCCGGCGGCGAAGGCCGGCCCGGGGAAGGGCGCCTCGGGCCGGACGGCCTGCGAGGAGGCCGGCGCGCCGCAGGCCGCCAGAACGGCCATGAGGGCCGCGGCGACCCAACCGGAGGCGCGCTTCCCCGCCCGTCCCGGCCGGCGGCCCCGGTCAGGCCTTGACATGCTCGATCTTGGCCGGGTCGGCGACGCCCAAGCCCAGCCGCTCGGCGTAACGCAGGTACTCCGTGAAGCGGGGGTTCTCGTTGACGGCCACGCCCATCTCCTTGCGCTTGGCCACGATGCGGTTGTGGCAGACCATGTCGAGGGCGAAGGGATCGGAGGCGAAGTAGAGCCGGTTGTCGATGTAGGCGAATTTGGCGTTCTTGTCGGGGCCGCCGTCGTACTGCGACCGCAGGCCGTCGGTGACGTTGAGGACCATCTTGTCGCGCACGGGCCAGAAGGCCGGCACCTCGACGCAGACGTCGAGGAACATGGGCGCGTGGAGCCGGTTCGTGTTGCAGACGGCGCCGTAGCCGATGTTCTTGGTCGCCATGGAGATGGCGTTTCCGGTGTTCTTGAACACGGGCAGGTTGACGATCTTGGTCAGCTTCTTCGTCAGCAGCTTGCCGAAATAGGAGTGCTTGCCGTTGAAGACGTGCTGGTTGAGGTAGGGCAGGTCCTTGGGGCCCTCGACGTCGGCCCAGTAGAAGACCTCCGGATCGAAATTGGGGGCGCTGACGTGGCTGCCGTCCGGTTTGAGCCACTTGCTGTTGTCCTGGGTCTTGCCCTCGGCCGCGGCCTCGTCCATGGTCTGCAGGCCCTCGATGCCGACGCCGGGGAAGCGCTCGGCCGTGAAGCCGGCGTCCGTGAGCATGTAGTCGAAGCGGTCCCAGATGACGATGTTCTGGCGCGGCAGGCCGCAGCCGGCGAGCCAGTCGATGACGGCGTCGACGACCTCGAGCCGGGTGCTGATGAGGCCCGGACCGACGGGATTGACCTTGAGCCCGACGACGTCCTTCTTGGTGAAGAACAGGCCGAAGCTCTTCTCGAGGTCCTGGCCGGTCAGTCCCCGGATGCCCTTCTCGAACATGGCCTTGACCACGGCCCCGTCGACCTTGCCCTCGGGCATGGCCGCCGGGTCGTGGACCTCGACGACGCGCCCGGGGAACGGGCCGGGCAGGCTCCACTTCGTCTTGGGGACCTTGAGGGCGTCCTCGATGTTGCTTTTAGGCCGGGGCGGCGGGCCGGCCGGCTTGGCCGGCGGCTGCCGGTCCTGCGTCTGTTGCTGGGCGGCGAGGAGGCTGCGGCCGGTCATGACCAGGCCGGCCCCCAGGGCCCCCATGGCCCCTCCGGCCTTCAGGAATTCGCGGCGGGCGACGGCGTCGTCCGGCGGCATCGAGCGGTAGGTTCTCTTGTTCATGGCGTTTTTCCTTTGTCGCGGCGTACCTCTTGGCAGGATAGCGGTCGCCCCGCCGGGTGTCAAGGCGGCCGCCCCCCCCGCCCTTACTTCAGGAAGACCTCGAGGACCGGGACCTCGACAGGGGGCTTGCGGACCGGCAGCGACACGACCAGAGAGCCGGCCTCGTCCCCCCCGCCCTCGCTCATCCGGAGCTCGGAGGCGTCGTGGAGGAACTGGGCGTATTTGACCTTGGCGGCCAGCCCCGGCAGGACGATCCGGTCGAGGGGGTAGGCGAGCAGATGGACGTAGAGCCGGTTGGCCGCCGGGTTGTAGGTGAGGACGGTGTTCGGCGGCGCGACGACGCCGGCCGGGGCCTCGGTGCAGCCGTAGACCGACCGGGCGTTGACGCGCATCCAATCGCCCATGGCCTTCAGGCTGGCCTGGGCCCGGTCGTCGAACGTGCCTCGGGCCGTGGGCCCGACGTTGAGTAGGACGTTGCCACCCTTGCTCACGGACTCGACGAGGAGCTCGATGAGCTGGGCCGGGCTCTTCCAGGTGGCCTCGTCCCGGTAGTAGCCCCAGGAGCCGGAAAAGGTCTGACAGGTCTCCCAGGGCACGCGCTTGCCGTTCCGCTCCGGCCACTTGGCGACCTTGACCTGCTCGGGGGTGGTGAAGTCCCAGCCGCCCTCGACGTCCTCGAGGTTGAGCCGATCGTCGACGATGATGCCGGGCTGGAGCGAGCGGGCCAGCTTGAGCAGGCCGGCGGAGTCCCAATCGTCGCGGCCCTTGCCGTTCTTGCCCGGGAAGGAGAAATCGAACCAGATGATGCTGATCTCGCCGTAGTTCGTGAGCAGCTCGCGGACCTGGTCCTTCATGTACCGCCGGTACTTGGCCATGTCCTTGCCGGCGTTGAGCCGGGGGTAGTCGGCCTCGTTCTCGGGCCGCTGCGGGTGCATGCGGTCGACGGTGTAGTCCGGATGGTGCCAGTCGATGAGCGAGTAGTAGAATCCGACCTTGAGGCCCTCGGCCCGGAAGGCCTCGACATATTCCTTGACGACGTCGCGGCCGAAGGGCGTATTGGTGACCTTGTAGTCGGTGTATTTCGAGTCCCACTGGCAGAAGCCCTCGTGGTGCTTGGCCGTCAGGACGACGTACTTCATGCCGGCGGCCTTGGCCATCTTGGCCCAGTCCCGCGGGTTGTAGAGGTCCGGATCGAAGAGCTCGAAGTATTTCTGGTACTGCTCGTTCGTCAGCCGCTCCCGGTTCTTGACCCACTCGTGGCGGGCCGGCAGGGCGTAGAGCCCCCAGTGGATGAACATGCCGAAACGGGCCTCGGTCCACCATTTCAGGCGCAGGGCCTTCTGGGCCTCGGTCTCCTTGGGGAGCCGGGCCGTCGCGACGGGGGCGGCCGCGGCGAAAAGGACGGCCCCGATCAGGACGGCCAGGACGGTTCGCTTCTTCATCGTCACTCTCCTCTGTAGGCCCGCTCGAGGGCCGCGATGTCGAATTTCCTCATCTTGAGAAAGGCGTTCGTGACCCGCGCCGCGCGCTCGGGATCGGGATCGCGCAGCATATCGTCGAGGACGGCGGGCGTGACCTGCCAGGACACGCCGAAGCGGTCCTTGAGCCAGCCGCACATGCTCTCTTCGCCCCCCCCGGCCAGGAGCCCGGCCCAATGGCGGTCGATCTCGGCCTGGCTCCCGCAGACGACCATCAGGGAGACCGCCTCGTTGAAGGCGAACTTATGCTCGTAGGCGCTGTCCATGGCCGCGAACTCCTGCCCTTCCAACGTGAACCCGGCGTGACGGATGGTCCCTTCCCTGTCGGGCTCTTCGCCCTTGCCGTAGCGCATGACCTCGCCGGTCCGGGAGTCCCTGAAAAGGGCCGTGTAGAGCCGGACGGCTTCCTCGCACCGGCCGGCCTGGGCGCCGACGAACATGAGCGTGGGCACGATCCGCTGCCGGACGGGGCGGTCGCCCATGGCCATGATCTGCCAGGACAGGCCGTACTTGTCCGCGACCCAGCCGTAGCGCTCGCTGAACGGGTAGGCGCCGAGCTCCATGAGCGGGGCGCCGCCCGCGGCGACCTTGGCCCACAGGTCGTCGACCTCGGCCGGCGTCCGGCAGGCGACCAGGAAGGAGACGGACGGATTGAATGCGAAGAGCGGCCCGCCGTTGAGCCCGATGAACGTGTGCCCCCGGACCTCGAACTCGACCGTCAGGACGGCGCCTTCGGCCAGGCCGTGGGTCTCGCGGCCGGCCTTGCCGGCCCGCAGGACCGGGCCGATCCGGCCGTCGCCGAAGACCGAGACATAGAACGCGGCCGCCTCTTCGGCCTGGCGGTCGAACCACAGGCTGGGGACGATCCTCTGCCGGATGTTCGTCACGGGCGGCCTCCTGAACGAAGGTCCTCTCGGCCCGCGGGGCCGATCGTCACGGATTATAGCCGAAGAGCCTCCTCCCTGTCATTGACTCGGGACCGGCGACCGGGTAGGCTGGGGACGCCCGGAGGTGCCGCGTATGATCCAGTCGGTCTTCAAGGTCCTCAAGGTCCTCAATTCCGAGACCCACCCGGCCCAGATCTCGCTCGGGCTGTGCTTCTCGGTCATCGTCGCCTTCACCCCGAAGTTCAGCCTCCACAACGTCGTCATCCTCTTCCTCATCCTGTTCTTCCGCATCAACCTGTCGGCCTTCCTCCTCGGCGGGTTGCTGTTCACGGGCGTGGGGGCCCTGCTCGACCCCCTCTTCCACCGCATCGGCCTGGCCCTGCTGACCGCCCCGGGGCTCGAGGGGCTGTGGACCTCCTTCTACAACGCGACCATGTGGCGGGTCCAGTACTTCAACAACACCGTGGTCTTGGGCAGCCTCGTCTCAGGCCTGGCCCTCTTCGCCCCGCTCTATTTCCTGTTCAACAAAGCCATCATCTATTACCGCAAGCACGTCTACGCCCACGTCCAAAAGCTGAAGATCGTCCAGGTCATCAAGGGCAATGATCTCTACCGCCGCTACGAGTCCCTCAAGGACTGGGGAGGGCTCTCGTGAGCGCCCGGAAGGCCCAGGCCCCCGGCGGGGCCGCCGTCGCTCCCAAGCGCTCCAAGGCCGTCCGCTGGCAGGGCATCCTCGTCTTCGCCGTCCTCGCCGCCCTCGCGGCCGGGCTGTGGCTCCTGTTCGCCGACCGCTACGCCGAACGGACGATCGAGCGGACGGGAACGGCCATCGTCGGGGCCAAGGTCGAGCTCGACAAGGCGGACCTGTCGCTCTCCCCCCTCGGCCTGACCCTCCTGGGGCTCAAGGTCACCGATCCCGAGGCCCCGATGACCAACGCCTTCGAGGTCGGGCGCATCGCCTTCCACATGGACGGCCCCAACGCCCTGCGGCGCAAGATCATCATCGAGGAGATGAGCGTCGAGGGCGTCCGGTTGAACACGCCGCGCGAGACTTCGGGCGCCGTGGCCGGGACGGCCGGAAAGACGCCCCTCGAACAGATCGCCGCCCTGCCCTCGTTCGTCGTGCCGAACATCGTCGAGACCTTCGAGGCCGAGAGGGCCGGCCTGCGCTCGCTCCAGGCCGTGACCGCGGCCGTCGCCGACGGCGAGGCCATGAAGGGCCGTTGGCAGACCCGGGTCGCCGAGCTCGAAGCCGCCGCCGACGTCGAGAAATACCGGAAGCGCTACGAGGAGCTCAAGGCCAAGACGGGGAAGCCGTCCCTCGGGGGCCTCGTCGGCGGGGCCAAGGACGTCCTCGCCCTCCAGAAGCAGGTCCGGACCGACATCCAGACGGTCGCCGAGGCCAAGAAAGCCTTCGCGGCCGACCTGGGGACGCTCAAGAAGGCCGCGGCCGAGGCCCCGGCCGCGGTCAAGGCGGACGTTCAGAGGATCGCCGACAAATACGCCCTGACCCCGTCCGGCTTGGCCAACATCAGCCGGATGCTGTTCGGTCCGAGGATCGCGGAGAGCGTCCGCTCGGCCCTGCGCTGGAATGAGCGCCTGGCGCCCTTCATCGAGCGGGTCAAGGAGAAGGTCAACGGCAAGGACGTGGTCAAGCCCATCCGGGCCAAGGGCCGCGACGTCCGCTTCCGCGAGGACCATCCCCTGCCCGACTTCCTGGCCCGGGTGGCCAAGGTCTCGGTCAGCCTGCCTCAAGGCGACTTCGCCGGCCGGATCGAGAACATGACCTCGGACCCGGACATCCTCGGACAGCCGCTGTCTTTCGCCTTTTCGGCCGAGAACCTCAAAGGCCTGCGGTCGGTGTCCCTCGAGGGGTCGTTCGACCGCGTCCGGCCCGAAGCCCGCAAGGACGTCCTGGAGCTGAAGCTACGCGGCCTCGCGGCTCGGGAGGTCGCCCTCGTCAAGGGGGGCGCCCTGCCCATCTCGCTGGCCGGAGGGCTGGTCGACCTCGACGTCAGCGCCACCCTGGCCAAGGGCGCCCTCTCGGCCCGCATCACGGCCGGGTTGCGCTCGGCCCGGCTCGAGGTCGGCAAGGGCGAGGAGCGGAGCGGCCTGGCCGGGCGGGTGGACGCCGCCGTCCGCAACGCGCTTGCCGGGGTGAAGGGCCTCAGCCTAACGGCCGAGGTCAAAGGGACGCCGGAGGACTTCGACCTTCAGGTCCGCTCGGACGTCGACGACGTCCTCAAGGCGGCCGTCTCCGGGCTCGTCCGCGGAGAGCTAGCCGGGTTCGAGAAGGAGCTCGAGGCCAAGGTCGCCGCCGAGCTGGCCGGACCGCTGGACAGGCTCGGCACGGGCCTCAAAGGGCTCGAGGCCGTCGGCATCGACCTCGACGCCCTCGACAAGCGGCTGGCCGACCTTCTGAAGACCCTGAAATAAGCCGGGCCCGGGATCAGAGTATCCGGAAGGCCAGGACCGTCTCGAGCGGCGCCCCGCCCGCGGGATCGGCCCACCGGAACGTGACCTCGTAGTCGCCTGGCGCGAGCGTTTCGAGCTCGAGCTCGTAGAGGGCGTTCCAGATGCCGGCTTTCTTGCCCCACTCCTCATGGACGACGGACGCGCCGAGGGCCGCGGCCTCCGCCCCTCCTCCGACCCGCGCCGCCGTGACGGCCAACGGCCACTTCCTCGGGTCCTGGGCCGCGCCGATCTGGACCAGCAGGCCGGCCCGCTGGCCCCTCTGCACGTGGGCCACGGCCATCGGGTAGAACTTGCGGTTGGGCACGTCGACCGTCCCGTCGTCGTTGGCGATGGTGAAAGGGACGACCATGGCCTTGTCGGTCTTGAACAGCATCCCGACGGTCGCCGTCAGGACCTTCGGCGCTCCTCCCGTCCCGACCTCGGGGATCTCCACGGAGCTCTCGACCGCGCCCATGCGGTCGAGGGCCCGGTCGTAGATGGCGAAGGTCGCCCGGTAGGTCTTGGGCTTGAGCTCGGTCTCGGCCGAGGCGCAGTTCCAGCCGAAATACTCGGCGTTGCGGACCCGCTGCAGGAAGGAGGGGATGAGGGCGATGGGCACGGCCGTCTCCGACAGGAAGCCGGACGAGCCCGCGGGGTCGTCGAGGGTCAGCTTGAACTTGAGCAGGACGGTCTGGTCGGCCGGGGCGCCCTCGCCCAGGATCCGTCGGGCGGACAGGGCCGTCTGGATCCACAGGACGTACTTGTCGCGGCCCACGGCGAAGGGGACGATGCGGGCCTGGAACGGGATGTCCTTGAACAGGCCGGGATTGTAGGCGGCCGAGGCGAAGGCCAGGCCCTCCCGGGCGTCGTCCGTGTAGTCGAAGAAGCCCTCGCGGAAGCGGATGTCGAGACCGGGCCGGAGGACCTTGACCTGGATCTTGTGGTACTTGCCGTCCGCCTTCTTGCCCTTCGGCGCGTAGCTCAGCTCGTAATATTGTGCGAAATCGCGCTCGATGATGCCGGCGAACTGCTCGAACTTGCTGCCGCCGAGGAAAGCCGCCCCGCCCGTGTCGTCGGACAGGGTCCTCAGGCTGGCCAGCTCGTTGCGCTTGATCTCGGCGATCTCGTCGGGGCGTTTGAGGCCGGCGGCGGCCGAGGCGCTCCGCCCGATGGCCCGGGGGAAATTGTCGTAGGCGATGTCGCCCAGGATGTAACGGAGATAATTGTCGGGGTCCAGGGCGTAGAAGGTGATGTTGTGGGAGTTGGCGAAACGGACCAGGTCGTCGAAGATCTCCGAGCCGGTCCGGTAGGTCTTCTTGCCCAGGACCTTGAAGGGATCGTTGACCTTGGCCGCCGCGACCTGGGACTGCACGGCCGTGGTGTCCGCGACGCCGCCGCCCTCGAAGAACCGGGTGAACGACAGCGACGGCACGCCGCCGCTGACGAACAGGAGCGATTTCCGCCCGCGGATGTCCTTGACGATGTTCATGACCCCGAGCAGGCCGTTGATGGTCTTCTCGAAGCGGCGCCGCGTCTCGGCCTCGAAGGCCATCTGGGTCGATTGCTGATAGCCAACGGTCCCCATGCCCTCGACCCGGATGGGGGTGTTGCCGTCGATGATCGAAGGGACCATGAGGGCGTCGCCGGCCTTCTCGACCCAGATGCTGCCGGTGGCCTTGTCGACGGCCTTGGCGATGAGGGCCCGGTCCCGGGTCAGGGGCTGGAGGAGCTCCATCCGGCCGTCCTCCTTGAGCTCGAACACGATGATGTCGCGGCCGATCTCGAGGAGCTGGACCAGCTTGGCCTGGATCTCGGGCTTGCTGCGGTCGAGCATGCGCTGGATGGTGTTGATGGAGTCGAAGACGACGACGAACGGGCTGTCGCGCAGGGCCCCCTCGGCGGGGGCGGGCTCGGCCGCCGTCCCGCCGCGCCGGAGCCGGACGAGCTCGGCCGAAGCGAGGTCCATCTTCTTGCCGTCCTCGAAGACCTCGAAATCGGACGGCGAAAGGTCGGTGACGAAACGGCCGTCCTTGTCGAAGGCGATGAGATCGACCAGGACGAGCCGGACCGTGACGTCGTGCCGCTCGACGGGCGGCGTCTGCGCGACTTGGGCCGGAAGGGACAGGGACAGCGCCAGCAGCCCGGCCGCCGCGGCGCATGTTCTGCGGTGGAATAAGCGTGTGGACATGGTTTCACCTCCCCACGACCAAAATACGCTCATCGGGACCGGAATACAAACGGGTTGGGCGCCGCCGGCTCAGCGGGCGGCCAGGCGCATGTCGACCGCGAACTCCTCGCCCCAGTGGGTCTCGATGAGCTTCTCCAGGCGCTTGATGTCCCGGGCCTCGACGAGCCGGAGGATCTCGAGGTGGTCGCTGTAGGACTTCTCGAGGGCCGGGGGATCGGAGAAGGGCGCGAAGTCGGTCTTGCGGTGGTAGATGGCGATCTTGGCGATGAGCTCGCTCAGGGTGTCGTAGAGCGCCGCGGATCCGCAGCTCCGCCAGATGCGGTCGTGGACGCGGAGGTTCTGCTCGAGGTAGCCGCGGTGGTCGTCGGCGTCGTGCCTGCGGCCCAGCTCCTCGGTCATGGCCCGCAACTCCGCCACGGCGGCGCCGTCGATCCGGGAGAGGACCCGCCGCGCGGCCAGCATGTCGAGCGTCCGGACGATCTCGTACAGCTCCCGGACCTGCTCGAGACTGGTGTCCTGGACGAGGACCTCCTTGCGGGCGTTGATGACCAGGTACTTCTCGGCCGACAGCCGGAAGAAGGCCTCCCGGACCGGCGTCGAGGAGGTGTTATAGAGGGCCGCGATCTCCTTTTCCTGCAGCCTCTGGCCGGGCTTGATGTCCCCGTCGATGATGGCCTTTTTGAGCGACAGGTAGATCGTCTCGCTGAGGGTCGCGGGAGCTTGAAAGGGCGTCGGTTTCCAATCCATCTTCTGTTCCTTCCCGCCGGACCATGACGACGCGGGACTCTCCCGGTCCGGCCCTCCCTGTGAGGGGGAATACTAAGCCCGCGGGCGGCCGGGTGTCAAGGACTCCTTGACCGCTTGACAGGGCCGGGCCATTCCCCTACAACTCCCCTATGATCGAACGAACAGCATCGCGGACCTCCACGGCTATCGTCTCCGTCCTTCTCGCCGGCGCCCTGGCCGCCTGCGTCACGACCGAGAAGCGTTTCCAGAAGGGCCAGGCGCTCGAGAGCCAGGGGAGGCTCGAGGAGGCCTCCCAGCGCTACATCGCCGTCCTGGCCAAGGAGCCGGGCCGGGAGGACGCCCGCCGGAGCCTCGAGGACGTCGGAGCGCGCCTCATCGACGACTGGCTGGACCGGGCCCGCGCCGACGGCGCCGACGGCCGCTTCGAGGAGGCCGTCTCGGCCATCCGGCGCATCGACGGCTTCCGGGACCGCGCGGGCCAGGTGGGCGTCAGGTTCGCCGTGCCCGAGGACTACGGGGACTTCCGGCGGCGCACGATCGACGCGGCCGTCGCGGCGCTCTTCCGGCAGGCCGAGGAGATGGAGGGCGCCGGGAACTGGCCGGGAGCCGCCGAGCGCTACGACCGGCTGCGCTCCTTCGCTTTGTCGCCCGAGGAGACGCGCCGGATCGACGAGGCCCGGGTCCGCGTCCTTCTCCGCTGGGCCGAGGACGACATGGCCCGGGGCGCTTTCCGGGCGGCCTACGGGCACGCCCAGGGCGCCCTGGCCCTCGTCCCCTCCGGCGGCGACGCGGCCGCGGCGGCCCGGTCGCTCCAGAAAGCCGCCCTCGACGCCGGGACCAGGACGGTCGCCGTGCTCCCCTTCTGGGCCGATCCGGGGGTCGGGGCGGGGACGCCCCGGGGCCTCGCGGACCGCCTCTACGACGCCCTCGTCTTCGAGCGCCTGGACGAGCCCGTGCCCTTCGTCGGGCCTATCGACCGGGGGGCCATCCACCGCGAGATGGACCGGCGCCGGGTCCGGGACGGGGACATCCCCGACCGGACGGCGGCGGCCATCGGCCTGGCCCTGCGGGCCGACTTCGTCGTGGTCGGCTGGCTCGACCGTTTCCGGCAGGAGGACGGCGTCGCCCAGGAAACGCCCCGGAAGGCCCCGCTCCGCCGGGACAGGACCGTCTCGGCGACCTACACGGAAAGGCGCTACACGGCCAAACTGACGGGTGAGTTCGTCTACCGCATCCTCGATCCTGTGACGCGAGGGACCGTGGACGAGGAGACCGTCTCGGCCGAGGTCTCGACCCTGTTCCGGCGGGCCGCGTTCGACGGGGACCCTGCGACGCTCGACCTGTCGCGGGAAGAGCGGGCTCTCTTCGACCGGGAGGCCTGGCGGCGGGCCGAGGAGGAGCTGGAGGACGACCTGGTCGACAAGCTGGCCGAAAAGATCGCCTCCGGCCTCTTCGAGCGCGTCCTGCGCCGCGTGAGGTGACCCGCATGACGGACATCCCCTTCGACAAATACCAGGGCGCCGGGAACGATTTCATCATCGTCGACGACCGGGAAGGCGGCTTCGGTCCCGGCGATCCGGACCTCATCCGGAGACTGTGCGACCGCCGCTTCGGCGTCGGCGCCGACGGGCTGATCCTCGTCTCGCGCCACGACCGGGCCGATTTCGAGGCCAGGTATTTCAACGCCGACGGCCGGCCGGGCTCGATGTGCGGGAACGGGGGCCGCTGCGCCGCCCATTTCGCCTTGAGAAAGGGGATCGCCGGGCCGAAGCCGCGATTCCGGGCCTACGACGGCGTCCACGAAGCGGAGATCTCGGACGGCACGGTCCGCCTCCGGCTGGCCGACGTGACGGGATGGCGGATCGTCGAGGGCAACTACTTCATCGACACCGGATCGCCGCATTACATCGTGTTCACGGCGGCGCTCGGCGCGATGGACGTCGAGGCCGAAGGCCGGAGGCTCCGGTGGTCGCCGCTCTTCGCGCCGGGCGGGACCAACGTCGACTTCGTCGAGACGACGGCGGACGGCCTGTCCGTCCGGACCTTCGAGCGGGGCGTCGAAGCGGAGACCTGGGCCTGCGGCACGGGGGTCACGGCCGCCGCCATCGCCTCGGCGCTGCGGGGTCTTTCCGGCACGGGCCCCGTCGAGATCAGGACCAAGGGCGGCCTCTTGAAAGTCGAATTCGAGATCCAGGCCGACCGGATCACGGATATCTGGCTGACGGGGCCGGCGACCTTCGTCTTCGCCGGAACGATCGCGGCCTGATCCGGCAACGCTCCGGCCGCCCGGCCGCGAGAAGACAGAGGACCGTTCGTCGTAACGTTCGCATCGCGGCCCCTACTCTCCCCGGCTCTCGATCTCCTCGAAGACGCCCGTCTTGCGGTTCTTGCGGACCCTGTCCCACGGCAGGGCCCGGCCGTTCATGGCCACGTAGACGCCGTGGGGCAGGACCTGGACGAAGGCCAGGGCCGCGCCGAGGTTGAAGAGGCCATCGGAGGAGCCGAACTTGTAAGGCACCATGGCCCCGGTCAGGACGACCGTCTTGTCCTTGACGGCCGGCCCGAGCAGGCGCGCGGTGACCTCCATCCGGTCCGTGCCGTGGGTGACGACGATCCGCTCGCGGGGCGAGGTCCGGCAGTGCTCGAGGATGTTGGCCCGGTCGGCGTCGGACATCTCCAGGGAATCGACCATCATCAAGGTCCGGACCTCGACCTCGAGGCCCGACCGCCCCAGGCGGAGCATCTCGGGGACGTGGGTGTCCTGGAAGAACAGGTTGCCGGTCAGCTCGTCGTATTCCTTGTCGAACGTCCCGCCCGTGACCAGAATGCGGATGGCGTTCACTGCTTGACCAGTTCGACGCGGCGGTTCTGGGCCCGGCCCTGAGGCGTGTCGTTGGTGTCGACGGGCTTGGTGGCCCCGAGCCCCGCCGTCGACAGGCGGGCGGTGTCGATCTTGAACTGCGAGACGAGGACCGACTTGACGGCCTCGGCCCGCCGCTTCGACAGGTCCATATTGTGGGCGGCGTCGCCGGTCGCGTCCGTATGGCCCTCGATGAGGACGTTCAGCGCCGGCGCGGCCTCCAGCCCCTTGGCGATCATCCGGATGACGGGGGCGGACTCGGGCTTGATGCGGTCGCTGTCGACGTCGAACAGGATGCCCCGGGTGACGTACCGGCCGGACGACATCAGGACCTTGCTGAAGTCCGGCGTCGATTCCGCGAAGCGGACGAACTGGAAGCCGACGAAGCCCGTCGGGTCGTTGCTGCCGGGGCCGTTGATATAGCATTCGATCTTGCCCAGCTCCGGCAGGACGATCTGGTTGACGTCCATGACCCGCTGGCCGTTGACATAATAGCGGACCCGCCCGTTCTGGACCCAGAAGGCCTGCTTGACGGGCTTGGTGAAGTCCATCTCGAGCTGCTGGCTGGTCAGGTCCTCCGTCCCTTCGGGCGACGAATGCCGGATGGTGAAGGAGAAGCTCTTGTAGTTCACGCTGGTGGTCAGGTTGACGACCTCCTTGCCGGCCTTGTCGTGGAACCGCCACCAGGCCCTGGCGCCGTGCCCCTTGTAAACGACGTCCATTTCCATCGTGAAGTTGGCCGGCAGGCCGGTCACGTTCGGCGTCATCGTCACCCGCTCGGCGGTCATGGTCAGCTGGCGCACGCCGTCGCCGGTCCGCAGCTCGGCCGTGCCGCCGCGGACCTTCCAGTGCGGCGGCGGCTCGTCGCCGGCCATGTCCGAGAAGTCGTCGTACAGGATGACCTTGTCCCCGGGGACGAAATCGGCCTTGACAGAGACCAGATCGGGTTGCCCGCCGGCCTGGGGCGCCGGGGCTGTCGCGGGTGCCGCCGGGGTCGCGGCGGGGGCGGCGGCCGGAGCGACCGTGGCCGCCGTCGCGGGGACCGAGGCGGACGACGCGTTCGGCGCCAGAGAAGCCAGGTCGGGGCCTCCCTTGGATTTGGCCGAGAGCGTGATCTTGCTGCCGGGGGCGAGCGTCAGGCTCGGGGCGTCCGAGGAGAGGTCGATCGACATGACGGCCTCGGCGGCGCGCGAAGCGGCGCCGACGGCCGCTCCCTTTTTGCCGCCGAGGAGGCCGCCGACGGCCCCGCCGGCCCGGGCGAGGCCCTTGGGCTTGGAGGAACTGCGGTCCTTGCGGATGGCGTTGCCGTTCTCGTCGACGTCGACCTGGCCCTTGGAATTGGCGATGGACCGGATATCCGCGGCGATGGCCACGGCCTGCCCGGCATGCCGCAGGGTCTCGAAGCTGAGCTTGAGCGTCGCCTTTCCTCCGCCCTGTTCGACGGTGGCGACCTTGCCCTCCACGATGTCTCCCAGGAGAGCCGCCGGGCTGAGGACCCGGGCCGAGACCAGGTCGCCCTTGCGGCTGGACCCGGTGCCTACGCCGTTCATCAGCTCCACTTGGATCTCGGTCTCCTGGGCCTGAACGAACGAGACCAGCAGCAGCGCGCCGACGAGCCAAGTCCACTTTTTCATCGAGGTCCACCTCCTGCCCGGATCGAAGCGATGTCGTGAAGGACGGACTATAGAAAAGTCCCCCCGCCCGTGTCAACTGCCCGCGGGAGCCGACGCCGCGCGGCGGGGATTGACTTGCCGATAGGGCTGCCATACATTGTCCGTCCAAAGGAGGCCGCCATGAACACTCCTCGGATATCGTTCCGTACGCCCGCTCGTCCCGGCCTGACCCTCGTCCTCTTGGCGGCGGTCCTGGCCGCGGTCCCGCTCCCCGCGCCGGCCCAGAGCAAGGGCGCCTGCCACCCGGTCATCGCCTCGTTGCTCCCCCGGAGCGGCTCCATCCGCGGCGGCGATTTCAACGCCGCCGGGCCCATGGGGATCGGCAGCGGGTCGGCCGATCTGCCGTTCGACCATCCCTGCACCAAGTCCACTAAGTTCCCGGCCCGCATCTCCGTCGCGGTCACTTATTACGGCGGCGAGATGGCCCAGATGCTCCAGATGCAGGGCGACGCCGCCAACCAGCAGACCCTCGAGAACGCCATGAGGGGTCTCAAAAAGGACCAGGCGGCGCCTAGAAGGGAAAAGCTCGGCGGCGGCGAGATCGTCTACGTCGCCTACGAGACCGAGTGCCAGCCGGAGACCATCGACACCGGCAAGACCACGACCTATCCGCCGACCCCCCACGTCAAGCTCAAGGGCGTGGCCCTGACGGCCAACGTCCGCCTGGAGGTCGACCTGGAGGGCGCGATCAGCCTCGACCTGGCCAAGGCGGCCGTGAGCGAGGTCTTCGAGAACCTCAAGAAGGCCGACTTCGAGAAGGGCAAGTAGGCGCGGACCCGGGGCCGGGCCGGCCCTATCTCCGCGTTCGGGCCGGCGAGATCGGTCCCTGAGCTCAGGCTAGGGTTTTTTCCCGCGGGTCCCCGGTCCTCTGCCGGAACATGATCGGGATGCGGTCGCGAAGGGGGGCGCCGATCTGGATGAGCTCCCAGTCCTTGTCGTGTTCCTTGATGACCCGGCGCAATAGGGCGATGCGGTCTTCGACGAGCGTTTCCTCGGTCTCCAAGCCGACGATCTCCACCCGGTACTTCAGGCTTCTGGTCCGGCCGTTGATCTTGACCTCGATCTCGATGTTCTGCTCGGCGTCGAGTGTCGGGATCTGCAGCACGACTTCTTTCATGGGCGCTCCTTCAGGCGGGTCTCTTCGTGATCCGGTAGAGGACCTCTCCCAGGCACATGGAATCGCTGACCGCCGCGATGTAGAAGCCCGGCATGTACTGGACCTTCTGTCCCAGCTTTCGCTCCGGCAGGCTCTCGAGCAGCGCCCGGGCCTCCCAATCGGCGCCCGCGGACCTGAGGAGGACGGGTTCGCCGGCCGCGACGATGACCGCCAGGGCTTCCCTCAAGCTCATGAAGGTCGACATGTTCGCTTCGTCTCCCCGGTTCAACGGAGGCGGATGTTCTTGGCCTCGAGGCTCGTGCCCATGGCCCGTTCGAGGCGGGCCAGGCTGAGGCTGTAGTCGACCCGGGCCCGAGTTTCGTTGGTCCGGGCCAGGGCCAGGTCCCGCTGCTGCTGGAGCACCGTGTAGTTCGTCGACATCCCGGCCTCGAGCTTCTTTTGCTCCGCGGCCAGCTTCTCCTCGGCCAGCTCCCGGGCCAGCCGGTAAGCCTGGGCCCGTTGCCGGTCGGTCTCGACGGCCCGGACGGCGATATCGACCTCGAGCAGGGCCTGGGCCTCGAGGTCCCGGCGCCTCAACGCGGCCTGGTCGGATTCGAGCTTGGCCTGGGTGACGCGGGCCCTCGACACGACCGACTCCAGAGGGATGTCCAGGGTCAGGCCGACGAACCAATTCTTATATCGAAGCCGGAAAGCGTCTTTGAAAGCCGAGGTCGGCCCGCCGGGAAGGGTTCCGACGATGACGCCAGTGAGCGGATCGTCGTCCTGGTACAGGATCTGGGTCCCCGATACGCCGGGGCTCCAGAAGCTGGCCCGTAAGCTCAAGTTCGGCAGGGTCTGGTTCCGGGCGTAAGAGAGGTCGAAGGCCCTCGTTCTCGAGGTCACCCGCGCCGACGCGAGGTCGGGCCGGTTGGCCAGGGCCGCGGCCCGGGCCCCCTCGAGGTCGAGAGGGGCGGCGGCGATCCGGGGCGACTCCGAGGGGACCAGCGCCGGCGCGGGCCCGCCCCCCTCCCCCGTCAGGTTGAGAAGCGTGCGCAGCGTGTCCTGGTCGTTCCTGACCTGGGCTTGGGCCTGCAGGATATCGGCCTCTCGGGCGGCCACTTCGGCCCGGGCGTTGAGGATGTCGATCGGCGGGATGACGCCGACCTCGAGCTCCTTCTCGTTCTTGGCGAGCAGGTCGCGGGCCAGCTTCAGGGACTCCCGCCGGACCTCGAGGGACTCCCGGCTGTAGACGAGGTTCCAGTAGGCTTCCTCGACGTCGTAGACGGTGTCCAATAGGGCCTGACGCAACTGGTTCTCCGAGATCTCGAGGGTGTTCGCGGCCACGATGATCTCCCGGCGGGCCATCCTGAACCCGAAGTCGCGCAGAAGCGGCTGGGCGAAGTCGAAGGTCACCGTGCTGCCGTAGCGGGGATTGATGGTCTGGAAGCTGCGGTTGGTCTCGCTCCGGTAGGAATAGAGACTGGCCGAGAGGGTGGCCCCGGTGGGCAGCCGCTGCTCCAATGTGCCCTGGTAGTCGGCGAAGTCGCTGGTGACCTGGTCGGTGGCGTCGAGCCAGGAAAACGAGGCCTGGTTGGAGGTCTGGGTGCCGAGGGTGAAGGACAGCTTGGGGAGGAAGATCTCCCGCGCCCGGCCGACCGCCGCGGCGGCGACATCGGGGCCGAGGACCTCCGCGGACAGGCCGAGGTTGTTCTTCAGGGCCAGCTCGACGCAGTCCTGGAGGGAGACGGCCCGTTCCGGGACTGCGGTCTGTCCGGCGGCCCAAGCCGGGCCCAGGATCGAGACGGCGACGATGGCCAGGACGGCGGCTGTTCTTCTCATGGTCGTGCTCCTGTCGCCCGATTCCCGCGTCCGGTCAGGCCTGGATCCAGCCGTCGAGCAGGTGGATCGTCCGGCGCCCATAGGCGGCGTTTGTCTCGGAGTGGGTCACCTGGACGATCGTCGTCCCTCCGGCGTTGAGCTCGGCGAACATGCCCATGATCTCCTTGCCCTCCTTGGAGTTGAGGTTGCCCGTCGGCTCGTCGGCCAGGACGAGACGGGGCTTGGTGATGAGGGCCCGGGCCACGGCCGCCCGCTGCTGCTGGCCGCCCGACAGCTGGTGGGGGAAGAGGTCCTTCTTGGCGACCATGTGGAAGCGGTCGAGGGACTCGGCGACGAGGCCCTTCCGCTCGGCGGCCTTGATCTTCTTGTAGAGAAGAGGGGTCTCCAGGTTCTCGTAGACCGTCAGGTCGTCGATGAGATGGTAGCTTTGGAAGACGAAGCCGATCTCGTGCTTGTGGAACTCGGTCAGCCTCTTCTCGCTGAAGGCGTGGACGGGCTGGCCGTCGAAGTAGTACTCTCCCTCCGAGGGGGTGTCGAGCATGCCGAGGATATGGAGCAGCGTCGACTTGCCGGCCCCCGACGGGCCCATGATCGTCAGGAACTCCCCCTCGGCGATGTCGAGGTCGATGTTCCGCAGGACGAAGGTCCTGACATAGCCCGTCGAGTAGGACTTGGTGACGCCCCGTAGCTTGATCACAGCTTGAACTTCTTCTGGACGTTCTCGGAGACGATCTGCCCGTCGAAGAGGTAGATGATCCGCTGGCTGTACTCGGCGTAGGCTTGGGAATGGGTGACCATGATGATCGACGTCCCGCCCGCGTGGAGCTCGCTGAGCAGGCTCATGACCTCCTCGCCGTGCGTCGAGTCGAGGTTGCCGGTCGGCTCGTCGGCCAGGATGAGCTTGGGCTTGGCCACGACGGCCCGGGCCACCGCCACGCGCTGCTGCTGGCCGCCCGAGAGCTGCTGCGGGAAGTGGTTCTTGCGGGGCATGAGGGCCATTTGCTCGAGGACCTCGTTGACGCGCTTCCTGCGCTCGGCCGCCGACGTGCCCAGGTAGAGCAGGGGCAGCTCGACGTTCTCGAACACCGTCAGCTCGTCGATGAGGTTGAAGCTCTGGAAGATGAAGCCGATGTTCGCCTTCCGCAGCCCGGCCCGCTTGCGCTCCGTGGAATCGGCCACGTCCTGGCCGAGGAACCTATAGGAGCCGCTGGACGGGTTGTCGATGAGCCCGAGGATGTTGAGCAGGGTCGATTTGCCGCAGCCCGAAGGCCCCATGATGGCCACGTACTCGCCCTGGTCGATGGCCAGGTCGATGTTGTTGAGGGCGGTCGTCTCGACCTCCTCGGTCGTGTAGATCTTCTTCAGGTCCTTGGTCTCGATGAGCATGAGGATCTCCTTTTCCGCCGCGGGGCCGTTACTTGAGGACCAGACGGTCCATGTCGCCGAAGCTTTCGTAGGACGAGGTGATGACCCGGTCGCCCGGCTCGAGCCCCTCGAGGACCTCGTAGACCTCGGGATTGTAGCGGCCGAGCCGGACGGGATGCTTGAAGGCGGCCTTGCCCGAGGCGTCGAGCTTGTAGACCCAGTTCCCCCCGGTCGCCTCCCAGAAGCCGCCGCGGGCGAGCAGAAGGGCTTCCGACACGTCGCCGAGCTGCAGCCGGATGTGGAGGGTCTGGCCGCGGCGGAGGTCCGGCGGCGCCGTCCCGACGAAGTCGAGATCGACCTCGAAGCGGTTCTCGCGCACGGCGGGGAACACCCGGCGGACCTTCAGCCCGTAGGTCTTGCCGGCCAGCTCGAATTCGCCCTTCAGCCCGGCCTCGACGCGGGTGATGTAGTGCTCGTCGATGAGGGCCCGGACGCTGTAGGCGTCGAGATCGTCGATCTGGCCGATGTTGGCCCCGGGATTCTTGTAGGCGCCGATCTCGGCGTCGAGCAGCGACAGCTGTCCGGCGATGGGGGCCCGGATGACGAGGTCGTCGAGCTTGCGCTTGGATGTCTGCAGGTTGACTTCCATGCGGTTCAGCTGGTCTTCGAGGGACTTGAGCTGCTCCTCGCGGTAGGCCAGCTCCTTCCTCTGGCTTTCGGCCACGATGTCGCGGTTGCGGAGCTGGTATTCGTAGTCCAGCCGGATCCGCTCGAACTCGAGGTCGGAGACGAGCTTGTTCTCATGGAGCTTCAGGTAGCGCTCGTGGGTCGTCCGCTGCTTGGCCAGCTCGTTCTCCACCCGGTTCATCTCCTGCAGGAGGCTCTGCCGGTACTGTTCCATGTTCAGGCGCGTCTGCCGGAGCGAATTGCTCTGCTGGACGAAGTCGGCCTCGCGCCACATGATGTCGAGGAGGAGGTTGGTGTTGACGAGCTGGACGATCGGGTCGCCGGCCTTGACCATCGCCCCGGCCTCGAGAAAGCGCTTCTCGACGCGGCCGCCCTCGGTCGTCTCCAGCGAATAGCGGTTGATCGGCGTGACCGTGCCCTGCTGGGGGATGAACTCCAGGAAGGGGCCCTTGGCGACCGTGGAGACGGTGATGCGCTCGGTCTCGACGTTCAGGGTGGACTCGTTGAATTGGAACAGGAAAAGGTAGAGGACCGCCAGGACGAAGACCGCCGCTGCGGCGACGGCGGCGATCTTGCGCGGCGGCCACTTCTTCTTCTCGATCTGCCGGTCCATGCCCATGTTCGCGCTCCTGGGGCGGGTCCGCCCGAATTGATAACGACTCCCGTTTTTATGCACGAAGCGTGCCAAGGCCGGAGCGCGCGCCCCTGGCCGGGAATTCATCGAGGGATCTTGCCGGTGTCCGTCCTTATTACAAAAAGTGTTCACTTTCGGACACTTGGAGTATAATGCTCCCTGAAAACGGGCGCGGATACGGGGCATGGAACTTGCATTGTTCCCAACGTCGGGAGGGATCGAGGGCTTTGTCCCGAAAGGAGCCGGCGATGGACCGTAAGAGCGGCAGGATCCTCGTCGTCGACGACAACGAAGACATCCTCGGCGCGGCCCGCCTCCTGCTCAAGAGCCAGGTCGACCTCGTCCACACCGAGAAGGACCCGGACCGCATCCCCGTCCTGATGAAGGAGGAGACCTACGACGTCATCCTCCTCGACATGAACTTCGCCAAGGGCGCGACGGGAGGCGAAGAGGGCTTCGCCTGGCTGCGCCGGGTCCTGGCCGCCGACCCCCTGGCCGTGGTCATCCTCATCACGGCCTACGGCGACGTCGACATGGCCGTCCGGGCCATCAAGGAAGGGGCCACGGACTTCATCCTCAAGCCCTGGCAGAACGAAAAGCTCCTGGCCACCCTGACCGCCGCCCTCCGCTTGCGGGCCTCCCGGGTCGAGGCCAGCTCGCTCCGCCAGCGGCAGGGCCATCTCAGCGCCGACCTCGACAGGCCTTTCCGTGATTTTCTGGGGTCGAGCCCGGCCATGAAGGAGGTCTTCGCCACCATCGACAAGGTCGCCCGGACCGACGCCAGCATCCTCCTCCTGGGCGAGAACGGGACGGGCAAGGAGCTGGCCGCCCGCGAGATCCACCGCCGGTCCCAGCGCCACCGCGAGGCCTTCGTCGGCGTGGACATGAGCGCCGTGCCGGAGACGCTCTTCGAGAGCGAGCTGTTCGGCCACGTCAAGGGCGCCTTCACCGACGCCCGCGAGGATCGGGCAGGCCGATTCGAGACGGCCTCCGGAGGAACCCTCTTCCTCGACGAGATCGGGAACCTGTCCCTGCCGCTCCAAGCCAAGATCCTGACGGCGCTGGAGAACCGGCAGGTCGTCCGGGTCGGATCGAACCGGCCGGCGGCCATCGACGTCCGGCTCATCTGCGCGACCAACCGGCCCGTCCACCAGATGGTCGCCGAGAACAGGTTCCGCCAGGACCTCCTCTACCGGATCAACACCATCGAGGTCCGCCTGCCGCCGCTCCGCGAGCGTCGCGAGGATATCCCCCTCCTCGTCGAACACTACTTGGCCGCCTATTGCGGCAAGTACGGCCGGCCCCTCAAGACGGCCGGGACGGCGGCCCTGGCCAAGCTCGGGGGCTACGCCTGGCCGGGCAACGTCCGCGAGCTCCAACACGCCGTCGAACGGGCCGTCATCATGTCCGACGCCGCCGTGCTGGAGCCCGGTGATTTCCTGTTCAGCGCCGCGGGAAGCGCCCCGGCCGAGGTCCCGCCGGCCGCGACGAGCCTCGGGGACGTCGAGCGGCGTCACGTCGAGCGCGTCCTGGACAAGCACGGCGGGAACGTCAGCAAGGCGGCCCGCGAGCTGGGCCTCTCACGGGCCGCGCTCTACCGCCGGCTGGAGAAGCATGGTCTATAGGAAATTCCGGACCGAGGTCTATCTGCGCCTGGCCTCGGTCGTGGCCCTCGTCGGCCTGGGCTTCTACCTCCTCTTCCGGGCCGGTCGGCCCGCCGCCGCCGTGCTGGTCGGCTTGGTCGTCGCGGTCCAGGTCGCAGGCCTCTTCCGGACGATCGACCGGACCAACCGGGACCTGGCCCGGTTCTTCGACTCCGTCCGCTTCGACGACTATTCCCAGACCTTCCGGAGCCAACGGCTCGGCGGCTCCTTCAAGGAGCTCCACGCCGCCCTGGCCCGGGTCGTCGAGGCCTTTCGGGCCGCCCGGGCCGACAAGGAGGAGCAGGCCCTCTATCTCCAGACCGTCGTCCAGCACGTCGGGATCGGGCTCGTCGTCTTTCAGCCCGACGGCGAGATCGAGCTCCTCAACAACGCCGCCCAGCGGCTCCTCAGGATCCCGCCCTTCAAGAACATCCGGGACTTCGAGGAGGCCTGTCCCGGGCTGGCGGCGGCGCTCCTGCGGCTGAAGCCGCGCGACCATGAGTTGGTCAAGGTCGAGGCGGGCGACGACCAGCTCCACCTGCTGCTGCATGCCGCCGCGTTCAAGCAGCGTGGCCGCGAGCTCACGCTGGTCTCGGTCCAGGACATCCGCGGCGAGCTCGAGGAGCGCGAGATCGAGGCCTGGCAAAAGCTCATCCGCGTCCTGACCCACGAGATCATGAATTCGATGACCCCCATCTCCTCGCTGGCGGCGACGGTCGAGGGCCTGGTCGACAAGGGCTGCGCCTCGACCGAGCCCGAGAACTTGGCCGACATCCGCGGCGCCCTGAAGACCATCCAGCGCCGCAGCGAGGGCCTCCTCCACTTCGTCGACGGGTATCGCAACCTGGCCCGCGTGCCCAAGCCCGACATCCGGTTCTTCCCGGCCGCCGATCTCTTCGCTCCGGTCGTCCGGCTGCTCCAGCCCCGCCTCGATGAGTGCGGCGTCCGGCTGGAGACGTCCTCGAACCCCGCCCGCCTGGAGGTCCTGGCCGACCCGGCGCTCCTCGAGCAGGTCCTCATCAACCTGGTCCTCAACGCCTGCGAGGCCGTCCGCGGCCTGGACCGGCCCCAGATCGCCCTCTCGGCCAGCCTCGACGAGCGCGGCCGGCCGGTCGTCCAGGTCCGCGACAACGGCCGGGGCATCCCGCCGGAGAACCTGGACAAGATCTTTGTCCCCTTCTTCTCGACCAAGGAAGGCGGCTCGGGCATCGGGCTCAGCCTGTCGCGGCAGATCATGCGCCTCCACGGCGGCTCGATCAGCGCCGCTTCCAAGCCCGGTCGCGAGACCGTCTTCACCCTCCGCTTCAAGCACTGATCAGGGGACACGGACCAGGGGCATGTCCCCCTGCCTTTCGGGGACTTGTACTCGGTACGCGTCCCAGGACTATTCGTATCTCAGCGCGTCGGCGGGATTGGCCGCGGCGGCCCGGAGGACCTGGGAGCTGACCGTGAGCACGGCCACCGCCAGCGCGGCCAGCCCGCTCAAGAGGAAGATCCCGGGTTCGAGCGAGGTCCGCATCGCGAATCCGCGCAGCCACCGGGCCATCAGCCAGTAGCCGACGGGCCAGGCGACGAGGTTGGCGATCGCGACCCACTTGATGAACAGGCGCGTATGGAGCCAGACCACCGACGAAAGCCGGGCCCCCAGGATCTTGCGGACGCCGACCTCCTTGGTCCTCTGTTCCGTGACGAAAGCCGCCAGGCCGAACAGGCCCAGGCAGGAGACGAAGATGGCCAGGACGGAGAACACGGAGACGATCCGGCCGGCCCGGTTGTCGTTCTGGTAAAGGTTGTCGATCCGGTCGTCGAGGAAGGTGAATTCAAAGGGCAGCCCGGCCGCGAGCGACGTCCAGGCCTTCCCGATGTGGGCGAGGACCTCGGTCGTCCGGGCCGAGCGGACCTTGACCAGGAGGAAGGGCTTCCGGTTCGAAGCGACGGCCTCGGGCAGGACGTAGCCCATCGGCCGGACGTCCCGGTGCAGGGACTCGAAGTGGAAATCGTCGATGACCCCGACGATGACGATGTCCTTGCGCGTCCACCAGATCCGGAGCTTCTTGCCGACGGGTTCGGGCACCCCGAAATACGCCTTGGCCTTGCCGTTGATGACCACGGCGTCGACGTCCGAGGGGTGCTCGCGCGACAGGAAGCGGCCCTCGGACATGCGGATGCCCAAGACCTCGGCGAAGTCCTGATCGCAGGTCATGAAGTTCATGTTCAGCGGCCGCTCCCTCTCGACGCCTTCGACCCCGATGCCCCAATTCGGAGTGCCCCGGCCGGGCAGCGAGCTGACGGCCGTCACGCCGAGGATGTCCGGGTGCTGTTTCAGCCGCTCGCGGAAGGCGTCGAGCCCCGGGCCGAGGTTGTCGGCGCTGTGGACGGCCACGACGTTGTCTTTGTCGAAACCGAGCCGCTGGTTCTTGATGAAGTCGAGCTGCCGGCCGATGACGAGCGAGCCGACGATGAGGAGGACCGACATGGCGAACTGGAAGACGACGAGGCCGTTGCGAAGGGCCAGCGCGCCCCGGTTCCGGCCGCCGTAGCGGGAGCCCTTGAGGACTTCGGCCTGCTTGGCCGAGGAGAGGAAGAAGGCCGGATAAAGCCCGGCCAGGACGCCCACCGCGAGCGCCAGGCCGACCAGCCCGGGGATGACCCAGGGGCTCGCGAAGTAAGGCAGGGCCAGGGGCCGCCCGGTCAGGTGGCGATAGGCGGGCAGCAGGGCCTGGATGAGCCCCACGGCAAAGACCAGAGCGACGAAGCTCAGGAGGACCGATTCGCCCAGGAACTGGCCGACGAGCTGCCTCTTGGTCGAGCCGACGACCTTGCGGATGCCGACCTCGCGGGCCCGCCGCGCCGACCGGGCCGTGGCCAGGTTGACGAAGTTGATGCCGGCGATGACGAGGATGAGGAGGGCGACCAGGGTGAAGAGCCGGACATAGGCGATGCTGCCGTTGGGCTGGTTCCCCGTGACGAGGTCGGAGTGAAGGTGGATCCGGGTGACCGGCTCCAGGGTCCAGATCCAGGGCATGTGCGCCCGCCCGCCCTCGTACTCGACCCGGTCGATCTCGACCAGCTTCTCCTCCATTTGGGCCTCGGTCACGCCCCTGGCCAGGAGGAGATAGGTGATGTGGTTGTTGTTGGTCCAGCCCGTGCTCGGCGTCGGGAAGATAGTGGACATGGAAACGAGCATCTCGAAGCGGAAATGGGTGTTCCGGGGGACGTCCCGCATGACCCCGGTCACGCGGTGCGGCGTCCTCGTTCCGGTCATCTGGACCTCGATGGTCCTATCCAACGGATCGTCCTCGCCGAAGACCTTGGCGGCCAGGGACTCGGACAGGACGACGGCGTTGGGATCGCGGAGGGCCGTCCGGGGATCGCCCTTCACCAGCGGGAACGCGAACACGTCGAAGAACGAAGCGTCGGCCGCGAAGACCTCGGTCTCCTTGAGGGCGAGGTCGTCGCCTCTCCTGAGAACGACGTCGCCGAGGGGGCCGGTGATCTGGGTCAGGGCCTCGACCTGGGGGTACTTGTCGCGGATCGTCTTGGCCAGGATCCAGGGCGTTCCGAGCTGATGGATCCTGGAGTCGCCTTTGTTCGACCAGTCGGCCGTGATCCTATGGATCCGGTCGGCATTCCGGTGGAACCGGTCGTAGCCGAGCTCGTCGACGACATAGAGCATGACCAGGACGCTAGCCGCGATGCCGACCGCCAGGCCCATGATGTTGATGAACGCGTAGCCTTTGTGCCGGGCCAGGTTCCGCAGGGCGATCTTCAGATAGTTCTTGAGCATGGCGGCCTCCCTCGAAAGGACAGACGGGATTCGCCTCGGTTTGGTTGCTTAAATGGGGGACATGATACCTATTTCCCTATTTTATCCGGCTCTCCAGGCTCGGAAATAGGGAAATGGGTATCATGTCCCCCTATTCGTACCCCTATTCGTAGCGCAGGGAGTCGGCGGGGTTCCGCCGGGCCGTCCTCCAGGCCTGTCCGCTGACCGTGATGAGGGCGATGATCAGCGCCCCGGCGCCCGCCATGACGAACAGGGCCGGCGCGACGCCCGTCCGGTAGGGGAACCTCTGCAGCCAGGCCCGGCTCGCGAAGTAGGCGGCCGGCCAGGCGACGAGGTTGGCCAGCAGGACCCAGCGCGCGAACTCCTTGGACAGGAGCACGACGACCTGTCCCGACGAAGCTCCCAGCACCTTGCGGACCCCGATCTCCTTCTGCCGCTGTTCGGCCAGGAACGAGGCCAGGCCGAAAAGGCCCAGGCAGGCCACGACCACGGCCAGCCCGGAGAACCACCTCAGGATGGCTCCCATCCTCTCGTACTGCCGGTAGCTCTGGTCGTAGTCGTCGTCGAAGAACCGGGCGTCGAAGGGGTATTGGGGATTGACCGCCCGCCAGGCGGATTCGACCTGGGCCATGGCGGCCGGGACGTCGCCGCCGCCGAGCCGGGCGATGGCGAAGCGCACGGCCGCGGGCCTCGCGACGACGGCCATGGGCTCGAGCGGGTTCTGGACGGGCGTGTAGTGATAGTTCTTCATCACGCCGACGATCGGCCCCCGGACGCCTTGGAAGCTGAAGGGCTTGCCGACCGCGTCCTGGGGACTGAGCCCCATGAGCCGGGCCACCTCTTCGTTGACGAGGAAGGCCCCGCCCTCGTCGGTCGCGTGCTCGCGGCGGAAGGTCCGTCCCGCGGCCATGGCGATCCCCAGCGTTTCGGGATAGTCGAAATCGGCCTCGGTTGTCCCGATGAGGACCCGGTTCTCCGGATCCTTGCCTTCCCACTCCGCCCCCCACGAATTGGCGGAGAGGTAGGTGGGGACCTGGCTCGTTCCGGTCACCCCGGGGATGAGCGGGCTGCGGAGGAGCTCCGCCTTCAGGGCCGGATAGGACGCCCGCGTCTCGCCCCTCAGGGGGATGTAGACCAGTTTCTCCTGGTCGAAGCCGAGGGTCTTGTGCCTCATGAACTCGATCTGACGGTAGACGACCGCCATCACGACGAGGAGGATGATGGACAGCCCGAATTGGACGGTGACGAGCAGCCGGCGGAGCAGGGGGCTCCGGCCCCGCGTGGCGGCCCCGACCCGGAAAACGGACGCCGGCCGCAGGGACGAGAGCAGGAGCGACGGGTAGCTGCCCGCCACCACGGCCGTCAGCGCGGTCGCCGCCAGGAGCCCCAGCAGGAACGACGGGGAGAAGAGCGCGGCGAAAGGGATCTCCTTGCCCGCCAGGCCGTTGAAGGCCGGGCGGAGGGCGGCCACGGCGACCAAGGCCGCGACGAGGGCCAGGCCGGTGACGAGCCCCGATTCCCCGTAGAACTGGGTGACGATGTTCCCCCGGAGCGCGCCGGAGACCTTGCGCAGCCCGACCTCCTTGGCCCGTCCGGCCGCCCGGGCCGTGGCCAGGTTCATGAAGTTGATGCAGGCGATGAGGAGCACGAGCAGGGCGATCAGCGAGAAGCTCCTGACGCTCTGGAGCGTCCCCGTGGACTGGCCGAACCCGAAGACCGCTTTGAGCCGGATGTCGGTGAGAGGCATGAGCATGTACCGGGGCAGCCGGACGTTTCGGGCCCTGGCCAGGGCTTCGGGGTTATCCCTGACCGAGTCGTAGAAGAGGTCGGTCAGGAAGCCGGTGATCTTCTCGCCGACGGCGGCCGCCGCGCCGGGATCCTTGAGCTTGACGAAGGTGATGATGGAATTCGCCCCCCAGCGGTCGATGTCGGTCCCCAGGGTCCGCAGGAACTCGAACGGGACCAGCATGTCGAAGGTGACCGTCGAGTTGGCCGGCACGTTCCTGGCGACGCCCGTCACGGCCAGGGAGTGGACGTTGTTGACGACCAGGGTTTTGCCGACGGGGTCCTCGGCCCCGAAATACTTGACGGCCATCTCTTCCGTCAGGACGACGGAGGTCGGGTTGGAGAGGGCGGCGGCCCGGTCTCCCCGGACGAGGGGGAAGGTGAAAGTCTCGAGGAAGGCCGGATCGACCGCCCGGACATCGTCCTCGAAGAAGGCCTTCTCGCCGCAGCGGACGAGCAGTCCGGACGTCCGGGCATAGCGGACCGACCTCTCGATCTCGGGGATGGCGCCCTGGATGGCCGGCCCCATCGGGTACTGGGTGACGAAGACGTGGAAGGTCCCCTGCCCCCCGATCTGGTCCTGCTCGACGCGGAAGAGCGCCGGGGCGTTGGCATGGAAGCGGTCGAAGCTGAACTCGTCCTGGACCCAGAGCCAAATGAACAGGGCCCCGGCCAGGCCCACGGCCAGGCTGGCGATGTTGATGAAGGCGTAGCCTTTCTGCCTTTTCATCTTGCGCCAGGCGGTCTTGAGATAGCTCGCGCCGAGAGCGGGCCAGAAACGGCCCGGCCGGAACGGGCGGCTGCGGTCGAGGGCCACGGCCCTGTTCTTCCCGTACTCGGCGGCGATGGTTTCGGGCGAACCGAGCCGGGCGACGGCCTCGCGGAAGGCCCGCTCGCCGTCGAGGCCGCTCCCCTTCAGCTCGTCATAAGAGTCGCGGAGCTGTGTCTCGAGGTCGGCGACGAGGGCGTCCTCCATGGCTTCGAAGCGTCGAAGCGTCGCGGCCCATTCCCGTATCGCTTTTTCCAGATCGAACATGGTTCCTCCTGGCCGGTCGCGGTCAATCTGAGACGGTCGCGGGGGCGCAGAACGCGTTCAAGGCCTCCCAGACGTTCCGCCACCCGGAGAGCTCGGCCTCGAGCTCCCGGCGCCCGGCCGGGGTGAGGCGATAGTAACGCCGGGGGCGGCTCCCTTCGGCGGCCCGCCAACGCGAAGCGACCAGGCCGTCCATCTCCATCCTCTGGAGGACGGGATAGAGCATGCCGTCGGTCCACTCCAAAGCGCCGCCGGAGACGCGCCGGACCTGCTGGATGATGCGGTAGCCGTAATCCTCGCCTCTGGCCAGAATGGCCAGGATGATGGGCCGGGTCGAGGCGGCCATGAGCTGTTTCGAGACCATCGTGAACCTCGCGCGCGAAGATACCTTCTGAATCTATGTACGCCCGACCGGCACGGATTGTTCACAGGCCCGCGAAAAAAGGTGAAGGCTTCCGGTCATGAGCCAAAAACGGACAGGGCCGTCCGAACGCGGACAGCCGGGCCGAGGCGGGTCCCGCCTTCCCGTCCGTCGTCCCACCGCGTGACGCTGGCACGGAACTTGCTCCCTAACACCATTAGGTACCTAACGCAGTGAGGTAGATGAGATGATCTCGAAAGCCTTGACGGGAGCGTCGACCAAGCCGATCATCCTGGCCATCTTACGGCGGGGAGAAAGCTACGGCTATGAGATCATCCAGCAGGTCCGCGACATCACGGGCGGCGACCTGGACTGGTCGGAGCCGATGCTCTATCCCTTCCTCAAAAGGCTCGAGCGGGACGGTTCGATCCGTTCCCAATGGCGGCTCTCGGACCGGGGCCCGCTCCGTAAGTACTATCGGCTGACCAAGCAGGGGCTGGCCGAGCTGGAGAGCGAGAGGAGCCAGTGGCTCAAGGTTCACTCGGCGCTGACGGCCCTCTGGTCACCGGCGACGGAGGAGCAATAAAAATGTTCGACCTCGAGAAAGCGATCGCCGGATGGAAACAGGCTATGCGCCGCAGCCCCTCGATCGACGAGGCCGACCTGGCCGAGCTCGAGCGCTACCTCAGGGACAAGGTCGAGGACCTGGCCGCGGCGGGCGGTCTGAGCCAAGAGGAGGCCTTCCTGCGGGCCGAGGAGGAGTTCCGGCGGGCCGGAACTCTCGACGCCGCCTACGGCCACGCACGATCCGCCCGTCCGGGACGGCGCTTCCCATGGAAGAAGGCCTGCTTTACGCCCGGCCTCCTATGGAACAACGTCCGGATCGCTCTGCGCCGGCTGCGTCTCCAGAAGGGTTATTCCCTCATCAACATCGGGGGCCTCGCTCTGGGCCTGGCGGCTTGCTTCCTCGTCCTCCTCTGGGTCCAGGACGAAGTCGGCTATGACCGCTTCCATGAGCGGGCGCGCTCCATCGCCCAGGTCTACAACACGTTCGAGCGCGGCGGCGCCGGCGCTATGGTCCACATGGGGTCGTTCTATCCTCTGGCGGCCGCGCTCAAAGCGGAGTGCCCGGAAGTGGCCGAGGCCGCCCGGGTCCGGATCGAACGGGGCTTGAGCATCCGGGCGGAGGACCGGACCTCGGATACGGACGCCGTGGCCCTGGCCGACCCGTCCGTGTTCAGGATCTTCACTTTCCCCTTCGTTCGCGGCGACGCGGCGACGGCCCTCGAGGACAAGTTCGCCATCGTCCTCACGGAGCGCATGGCCCTTAAATATTTCGGTGACGTCGACCCGGTCGGGCGGACGCTCCGCGTCAACGGGGAATTCGACGTACGGGTCAGCGCCGTGATCCGGGACGTCCCCGGCCGGTCCTCGCTCCGCTTCGACGCGCTCGTTCCGTTCGTTCTGCAGTTCGCGCCCTCGTTCCAGGAGCCGACCCACTGGGGCGGCAATCCTTTCGAGACATGGGTCCTCCTCTCCCCCGGCGCCGACAGGAGGTCCGTCGAGGCGAAGATAACGGCCATCGCTTCCCCCCACTTCGCCGAGGCGGCCGGGCGGACCGATTTCCGCATCCAGCCGCTGCTCCGCAAAAGGCTGTACGCGCCCGACGGTACCGGCCTCATCCGTTCGATCTTCCTCTTCTCCGGAGCCGCCTTGTTCATCCTGGCCTTGGCCTGCGCCAATTTCACCAACCTCAGCACGGCCAGAGCGACGACGCGGGCCAAGGAGATCGGGGTCCGCAAGGCCGTGGGCGCCCGGCGGGGCGATATCGTCCGCCAGTTCCTGGGCGAATCGTCGGCCACGTCCCTCCTGGCCCTCGGAGCAGCCGTGCTCCTCGTGGCCCTGCTCCTGCCCGCGTTCAACCGGATCTCGGGCAAAACGCTCTCCGCCGGCGCCGTGCTCAAGCCCTCGAGCCTCCTCGGCATTCTGGCCATCGCCCTGATCGCCGGGCTGGCGGCCGGCGCCTACCCGGCCCTGGCCCTTTCGTCATTCCCGGCCAGGGCCGTCCTGGCCGGCCGCGCGGGGAGCGGACTTCGCCACTCGGCCGGGTTGAGGAAAGGGCTCGTCGTCTTCCAGTTCGCCCTGTCGCTCGTCCTCGTCCTCGGCACGGCGGCCATCGGCCGCCAGCTCGCCTTCATCAAGTCCAAGGACCTGGGCTTCGACCGGAACGGCCTCGTCGTCCTGCGCCTGGGCCCGGCCCTCGACCCGGGTTTCGAGAGCTTCAAGGCCGGGCTCCTCGGCCGTCCCGGGATCGTCGGGGTGACGGCCGGGCTGCAGAACCCGGTCAATATCGGCTCGACCGTCTTCGGGTCGGCCCTCGACTGGCCCGGCAAGGACCCGGCCGCGAACGCGACTTTCAACTGGGACTATGTCGATTACGATTACTTCGAGACCCTGAAGGCGGCGTTCGCCTCGGGGCGGCCGTTCTCGCGCGACTTCCCTTCCGACGCCCAGGGCGCTTTCGTCGTCAACGAGTCCGCCGCACGGCTCATGGGGCTCGCCGACCCCATCGGACAGAGGATGAGGCTCTTCAAGCGGGAGGGCCCGATCGTCGGCGTGGTCAGGGACTTCCACTTCCGGCCTTTGCGCTTGGCCATCCAGCCGATCGTGTTCGAGCTCAGGCCTTCGGCCAGGTCGTGGGCCTTCATCCGGATCGCCCCGGGAACGGAGGCCGCCGCGCTCGGCGCCATCACCGAGGAGGCCAGGCGCCTCGATCCGGACACCGTGCCCCAGCCGGCCCTGTTCGACGACATGATGGTCCGGAGCCAGTATGTCTTAGAGCAGAGGATCTGGACCGTCTCCAACTACCTATCGGCCACAGCGGTCTTCATCGCCTGCATCGGCCTCTTCGGCCTGGCCTCGTTCCTGACGGAGCGGAGGACGAAGGAGATCGGCATCCGCAAGGTCGTGGGCGCTACGGCCTCGGGATTGACGATGGGACTGGCCCGCGAGTTCCTGCTCTGGGTCGGCACGGCGGTCGTCGTGGCCCTGCCCCTCGCCTATTGGGCGACGCAAAAGATCCTGGGCACTTACGCCTATCGGGCGCCGTTCGGGGCCGGATTTTACGCTCTGGCTGCGCTGGCGATGGTGCTCCTCGCCGCGCTGACCGTCGGGGCGCAGACTCTGCGCGCGGCCCGGGCCAACCCCGTCGACTCCCTCCGCTACGAATAGTAGGGGGACACCATACTCGATTCCCTGGTTATTTCGGCTGCCCGCCATCCGGAATTGGGGAAATAGGTATCATGTCCCCCATTCGGACAGCCCCGCCCGAAAACGGACACATGTCGGAATGCTGCTCGATGACTTCTCCTAGGAAATCCGCAACCGTCCGGGGACGGCCATGGCACGTTAATTGCTGTGTCTACAAACGGAGTCATTCTGCCCTAAAGGAGCCGCTCATGAAAAAATGTCTCGCCATCGCCTTTTCCCTGGCCATCCTCGGGCTTGCGTCCTTGATCGCCTCCCCCGGCCCGACCGACGAAGCCGAGCAGACCGCCATCCGCAAGGCCGCGCTCGACTATATCGAAGGCTGGTTCGAAGGGAACGCCGAACGCATGGACCGGGCCCTCCATCCGCAGCTGGCCAAGAGGCTGCTCGAAGTCGTTTCCCAGACGGGCCAGGAAAGGTTCACAAACCTGACGAAAGATCAGATGGTCGAGTTCACCAAACGGGGAGGCGGGAGCCGCGTCCCGGCCGATAAGCGCGATATCAAGGTGACCATCCTCGATACGACCAAGACCATGGCCGTCGTCCGGTCCGACTGTTCCCAATTCATCGATTACCTCACTCTGGCCAAAGGCGCGGGCGGCGAGTGGAAGATCGTCAACGTCCTCTGGGAGAACATCAAGTAGCTTCCGAGCGAATCATCGGGGGGACATGTCCCTCTGGTACGTGTCCCCCATCCGGCGCGCGTCCCCGCTCGGGACTTCACTCGTACCGTAAAGAGTCGACGGGATTGGCCATGGCGGCGCGGACGGACTGCCAGCTCACCGTGAACTGGGCGACGGCCAGCGCCAGGACCGTGGCCAGCGCGAAGAGCCCCCAGGGCATGGGCATCCGGACAGCGAAATTCTCCAGCCACTTGCGGCCGGCGAAATAGGCCGCCGGCCAGGCGATGACATTGGCCGCGAGGACCCACTTCGCGAACTCCCAGTTGAGCAGGCGGACGAGGCCCGCGACCGAGGCCCCGAGCGTCTTGCGGATGCCGATCTCTTTCGTGCGCTGCTCGGCGGTCGACGCGGCCAAGCCGAAAAGACCCAGGCAGGCGATGAACAGGGCCACCCCCGTGAAGGCCCGGAAGAGGGCGCCCATCCGGACCTCCGAGGCGTACTGCCGGTCGAAGGCCTCGTCGACGAAGACGTACTCGAAGATCTCGCCCGGATAGAGCCGGTCGTACACGGACTTCACGTGAGCGATCGTCGCCGCGAGGTCCTTGGTGTCGACCCTCATGGCGATGTACCGGAACAGGTCCGGCGCGACCCGGACGACCATGGGCTCGATGGGCCGCTGCAGACCCCACCAGTGGAAGTCCTTGACGATGCCCACGACGGGGATCGGCCGGTCGGTCATGGTCTTGCCGACGGCTTCTTCCGCCGTCGCCCAGCCAAAGGCCTTGGCCCCCTGCTCGTTGAGGACGAGCGCGCCGTAGGTGTCCGTCGCGATGTCCCTCCGGAACGGCCGCCCGGCCACGACCGGGATCTCGAAGACCCTGAAGAAATCGTGATCGGCCCGCAGGCTGCGCAAAGCCTGGCCCTTCTCGGCCTGAAGCCCCGTCGGGTAGTAATAGGTCCGGTTAATGCCCTTGCCCGGGACGCCGGAGCAGGCCGTGGCCGCGAGGATCGCGGGATGGCGGAGAAGCTCCGTCTTCACCGCCTCGTAGTTCTGCTCCAGCATCCCCCAGGTGCGGAAGTTGATGACCAGCCTCTGCTCCTTGGCGAAGCCGAGGGGCTGGCCCCGCATGTAGCCGACCTGGCCGGCGACGATGAGCGTGGCGATGATCAGGGTGATGGAGATGGCGAATTGGGCCACGACCAGGGCCCGCCGCAGAGCGACGCCCTTCGGCCCGGTCCGCAGTCGGCCCTTGAGGACGACGACGGGATGGAACGAGGCCAGGAACAGGGCCGGGAAGAGGCCCGAGACGATGCCGACGAAGAAGGTCAGCCCGGCGAGGGAGGCGACCGTCACCGGATCGAGAAGGGCGGACTCTTCGATGGCCACGCCGGCCAGGGCTTTGAAGGCCGGCAGGGCGAGAAGGACCAACGCCGCCGCCAGGACGAGCGAGAGAACGGCCGTGACAAGGGCTTCGCCCAGGAATTGGAGGACGAGCTGGCGGCGCGTCGCGCCGGCCGCCTTGCGGACGCCCACCTCGCCGGCCCTGCGGATCGCCCTGGCCGTGGACAGGTTGACGAAGTTCATGCCGGCCAGGACGAGGATGAGGAGAGCGATGGCGGAGAAGACGTAGAGATAGACGAGACGCGGCGACGGGACGAGCCCTTCGGCCGTCGGCTCGTAGAGGTAGAGCTTCCGGATCGGCTGGAGGACCATCCGATTGACCGCCCCCAGTTTCCGGAGCTCCTCGGCCGCGTATTCGCGCGGCAGGTCGCGGATGAGCGCCTCGAAGCCGGCCGGATCGACCCCGGGTTTGAGCTTGACGAGGGTCATAGTCCCGGCTATGCCCGGGCGCCAGCCCTGGAGGAACTCCTCCCTTTCGATCTCGGTCTGGGCCGACATGACGATATCGTGCTGGAACTGCGTGTTCCCGGGAGGGTCGGCGACGATGCCCGTCACCTCGCAGTCCCTGTCGTTGACGCGGACCTTCTTGCCGAGAGGGTCCTCGGGACCGAAGTACTTGCGGGCGATCCGGGCCGAGAGAAGGACGGTCCCCCTCCGCGCGAGGGCGTCGGCGGGATCTCCCCGGAGGAGGGCGATGTCGAGGACCCGGAGGAGGTCCGGGTTGGCGGCGAAGATGTTCGCTTCCTTGAAGGCCTTGTCGCGATAGACGACGGGCTGGGGCTCGAAGCCGCCGGAGAACACCTGGGCGGCGGCCTCGACCTGGGGGAACCGCTCTTTGAGCGCCGGCGCGAGGGGCGTGTAGTTGCCGGCCACGATCTCCTCGCCCTGGGCCGATCTGCGGTAGAGGTTGACGCGATAGGTCCGTTCGGCGTCCTTATAAAAAGCGTCGACGCTCGTCTCGAAGCGGATATAGAGGAGAACGAGCCCGCAGGCGGCCAGGCCCACGGTCAGGGCCAGGACGTTGAGGAGCGAATGGCCTTTGTGAATGACCGTCCGGCGCAGGGCCAGGCGAAGATAGGCGGGAAAAAGGCCGGGGAGGGCGCTCCGGGGGCCGCGGCGGCGCCGGCTTTTGCCGAACTCGGCGCCCAGGTCTTCGGGCCCGGCCGAGAGGGCGAGGGCGGCCCGAAAGGCGGACTCGGGGTCGGCGCCGGCGGCGGTGCGCCTGTCCATGTCGTCGCGAAGATGGCTCTCGAGCTCGGCGATGTCGCTCTCGCCGAGCGCGGGGCTCTTCCGGAGGGACTTCCGCCAGTCGCGGATCGCTTTTTCCGGATCGAACATGGTCGACTCCTCGTTTCGGATCGCGGAGGCTCAGTCCCGGGCCGGGAGGGGGTCCCAGAGGCGGGCCAGGGCGTTGTGGACTTCCAGCCATTGCCATCGCTCGGCTTCGAGCTCCCGGCGGCCCTTGTCGGTGAGGCGGTAGTACTTGCGCAGCCGGCCGCCGTCCGAGATCTTCCAGCGCGAGACGATGAGCCCGTCGCTCTCGAGCCGGTGGAGGACGGGATAGAGCATGTTGTCGGACCACTCCAGCGTCCCGCCGGAGATGTCCTTGACGCGTTGGATGATCTGATAGCCGTAGTCCTCGCCGCGGACGAGGATGGACAGGATCATCGGCTTGGTCGAAGCGGCGACGAGAGCTTTAGAGATCATGTCCGGCGCCTTCATGCCTCATGTCTCGTGATACCTCACGACATGCGGTATGCAAGCGCCGTGCCAGGGCGGCGACCGGCGGGAACGGGGAGATCCCCCGGAGAGAGCGGCGGGTGCGGCCCGGCCCGGTGTCCGATAACGGGACGGCGTGTCCGGACATGGACGCCGGCTCATGAATGGGCCGAGACCGCCCGTTATAGGCCGCCCAGCCGCGCCGACTCCTCCTCGTACCGTCGCTTTTGGCGCGCCAGGATGTCGGCGAACCTGGGGGTTTGCCGCAGCCGGTCGTAGAAGCGGTTCCTCGCGTTCGCCAAGTAGAGATAGGGGTAGGCATGGGCGACCAGCCGGGAGAAGCCGGTCTCGATGGTCGACACGATGAGGTGGAGGGTCTCGTCCAGGTCGCCCAGTGAAGCGTAGACCATGGTCTCGATGTAGTTGCGCAGAAGGGTCGACCGCGCGGGCCGGGCCAGGGCCCTCTCGGCTTTGCGCCGGTCCCCCCTGGCCGCCCAGAGCAGGGCGCGGTGGAAGTCGACGTCGCCGCCTCCCGGGGAAAGCGTCTCGGCCACCGCCAACTCGGCCTCCGCGTCGGCCAAGTTCCCCGCGTGGATCATCGCCCGGGCCCGGGCGCAGCGCAGGAAGGCGCTCGTCGGTTCGCGCCGGAGAGGTCCCTCGACGGCGGCCAGGGCGGCTTCGTATTCGCCCATCCATTCGAGGCAGAGCGCCCTGACCCAATCGGCCTTGGGGCCGGCCGCGGGATCGCCGAGCACCCGGGAGAACCGCCGGACGGCCCGGTCGAGGTGGCCGAGCCCGAGCAAGAAATGGCCGACCTCCAGTTCGACGCCCGGATCGCGAGGCTTGACCGCGGCCGCCCGGGCGAACTGAGCGGCGGCGCCGGCGATGTCCCCGGGAAAATACAGGCTCCAGCCCAGACCGAGGCAGGCCTCGGCCAGGTCCGGCGCGAGCTCGCGGGCCTTGGCGTAATGCGCGGTCATGCGCTTCAGCCGGTCCGGCTTCATCCCCTGGAACGCGTAGTCCCAGCGATAGGCGTCGCCCAGGCCGACGTGGGCCAGGGGATTGCCGGGGTCCTCGTGACAGGCCTTTTCGAACATGTCGACGGCGATGGCCGCGTCGGCGGGATCGCGCACGGCCAGGAACCGCTCGATCGCCTTCCGGCCCGCCCGATAGGCCTTATCGGCGACCGCCGAGGCGCTGACCGCCGGCGTGTCGGCGGGGTCCTCCCTCGAGCCAGGCCCGGGAGCTCCGCCGGGCGCGGCTCCCCGGGCCCGCGAGGTATCGGCCTCCCGCAGGACGCGTTCGAACCACTCGTCGATCTCGCTCTTGAACGCATAGACGCGGGCTTTGGGCGTTTCTTCGAGGCGGTGGATAGGCAGGCCGTACCGGGCCTCCCAATTCTGGCAGGTCCGCAGGCTCCGCCCGAGATAGGCGGAGATGTCCTTCCACGAATCGAGACGGTCTTCTCGGCCCATCGCCGTCCCCCCCAAAGGCCATCCGTCGGGATCATTATGGAGAGGATAGGGCAGCGCTGTCAAGCCCCCCGGACCGCGCCGGTTTGATTCGGGCCCGGGATTCCACTACAGTGGCCGCATGACGGAGACCGGCGGACGCGTCAACATCCTGGGCCTGACCCGCCCGGCCTTCGAGGCCTTGGCCGGAGGGAGCGGGCGATCGCGGGCCCTGGGCCGTCTCTACCGGAGGGCTTTCGCCGAGGGTCGTTTCGAGCCCGCGTCCGAAGCCGTCGGCAAGGCGGCCGCGTCCGCGCTGGCCGCGCGCGCCGCGCTGCGGCTGCCGCGGATCGAGCGCGTCGTCGAGGAGGAGGGGCCGTTCGGGACCACGGCCAAGGCCCTGCTGCGGCTCGACGACGGACGGCGCGTCGAGTGCGTCCGCATCCCCGTGGCCCGGAGGGGCGTCGATCCCGGGCCGGACACCCTGTGCGTCTCCACCCAGGTGGGCTGCCGCATGGGCTGCATCTTCTGCGAGTCGGGGCGAACGGGACTCGCGCGGGACCTCCGGCCCGACGAGATCGTGGGCCAGTACGCGGCCGCCCGGCTGACCTTGGGCTGGGACATCGGCCAGGTCGTCTTCATGGGCATGGGCGAGCCCCTCGACAACTTCGACGGCCTCGCGGGGGCCATCGCGGTCCTGCTCGACGAGTCGGGCCCGGCCTTCTCCCAGGACGACTTGACGGTCTGCACGGCCGGCCTGCCCGAGGGCGTCGCCCGTCTCCGGGCGCTCGGGCTCAAGCGCCTCAACCTCTCGGTCAGCCTCAACGCGCCGGACGACGATCTGCGGGGCGAGCTCATGCCGGCGACGCGCGGCGTGAGCCTGGAAGCCCTGGCCGCCGCCCTGGCCGCCTATCCCCAGCGCCGGAACTTCGCCCTGGCCGTGAACTACTGCCTCATGCCGGGCGTGAACGACGGCCCGGGCGCGGCCGAGGGCGTGGCGGCGTTCGTGCGGGCCGCGGCGCCGAACGGGCGGGCGGTCGTCAACGTCATCCCCTACAACCCGGGGACGGCGCCGGCCGGACGGACCCCGACCGAGGCCGAGGTCACGGCCTTCGTGGAGCGGCTGCGGGCGGCCGGCGCCTACGTTAAGCTGCGGACGCCGCGGGGTCGGGCCCTGATGGCCGCCTGCGGCCAGCTCGGCCGCGCCGAGTAGTCCCTGCCGGGCCCAGCGCGTATCCCCAGTAAACGCCGGGGCCTCCGCGGACGGTTACGGTATGGAGGCAGCCAATGAAGAAACATGTCAGCGTCGCTTTTATCGCCGCCGCCGCCCTCCTCGCCGGCGCCCCTGTCCTCAAGGCCCAAGAGGCCGGGCCCGAGGCGCTCATCGGGAGGGCCCGCGCCGTCACCCTGTCCCCTCATTTCAGCCGGGAGGAGATCACCCAGGCCCTGGTCGGCGTCCTGGACGCCACTCTGCTCGTCCTGCCGCCGACGTCCTACGCGGCCGAGTTCAAAGGCCGGGTCGAGACCGTCCGGAAGATGCTCGCCGACGGCGGCCTGCTCGAAGACAAGATCCGCCAATATCTCGGCCTGGCCTACAAGCTGGCCTCCGGCGGACAGGCCTGGGCCGTGCCCGCGGAGCTGTCCTCCGCCTATCGCGAAGCCGATATCATGGACCGGGCCAAGAAGATCTGCGTCGCGCTCCTCGACGGAGCGCTGGCCGCGATCGAGGCCGGCCGCCGCGAGGAGGCCGTTCGCGGCCTCGTCGGTTTCGTCCTTTTCGTCGTCACTCCCGTCGAGGCCTGAGGCGGCATGGCATTTGATTCGCCCGCGGCCCTGGATTACAGTGTCCGCGAAAGGGCCGGCACCGTGGCGGACCGGGAATTCGACTACGACCTCCTCGTCAAGCCCGTTGAGGGGCGGATGATGCGGGCCGTCTGGCGCATCGTCCGGCACCGCGAGGCGGCCGAGGACGCCCTCCAGGACGCGCTGGCCGTGGTCTGGAAGAAGCGCGACGCCGTCGCCCGCCACCCGATGCCCGAAGCCCTGATCATGCGCATCGCCGTCACGGCGGCCATCGACGTTCTGCGCAGGGACCGGCGGCGCCTCCGGCACGAGGCGCCCGGCCTGGCGGACGACCGGGTCGGCGATCCGGCCTCGACGACGGTCCGGGACTATGAGGCCCGCGACCTTCGCTCCGCCGTCATCGAGGCCATCGGACGCCTGCCCCGCCGGCAGGCGACGGCGGTCCTGCTCCACGTCATCGAGGAACAGCCTTACGTCGACGTGGCCCGGGCCATGGGCTGCTCCGAATCGACGGCCAGGGTCCACCTCATGCGCGGCCGGGCCGCCCTGGCCCGGAGCCTGGCCCGCCGGTCATCCGGCCTGCCCGGAGAGGACGGCAAGGGAGGGGTATCATGAAGCCCGAACGCGAAAGGGACGTGAAGGTCGAGGAGCTGCTGCGGCGGGCCCTCGCCGACGACCTCCCGGCCGAAGTCGCCGCCGGGATGAGGGCTCGGATCGCCCGCGTTCGGGCGGCTCATGAGGAAGTCCCGGCGCCGGCGGCCGCCTGGAGTTGGGCGCGGGGACGGACGGTCTGGGCGGTCCTGTCGGTCCTGATGCTCGTCGCGGGCATCATCCTCCAAGGCGCCGCCGCTTCGAGCCCCCTGGCCGACCGGATCACGGCCCTCAAGACGGCCGGACCGGACCAGGCACAGACAAGGAGATAGGCATGAACTCCGTCGGACTGCTCTTCCTCATCTTCGGCTGCGCGGCCGCCGCGCTCATGGGATTCGAGATCCGGGAGATCGGCGCGGCCTTCCGCCTCGCCGCGGGCCGGCCGGGGGCGGCCGTCGAGCGCCGGCGCTCCATCTATTTCTGGGAAGCGGCGGCCCGGAACGCCTGGATCCTGGGCGCCCTCGGCAGCGCTCTCCATTTCACCATCGCCATGGGGAACGATAGCGGTGGCATAGGGGGCATCGCCGGCCGGATGGTCCAATCCCTCGTCACCATGCTCTACGGCCTGGTCTTGGCCGTCCTCTGCCTTGTGCCGGCCATGAAGCTCGCCGAGGGGAACGGCGCGTCACGGACGGCGGACGACGGGACCACGGATGCTTACGGCGGACGCGGCGGGAGCCAGGCCTGGGGACGTGCCGGGGGCTATCTGCTTTTCGCCGGCACGGTCGCCGCGACCGTCGTCTTCCTGACGGCCGGCCGGACCAGCCGTGGACCCCTGCCCCTCGGAAAGGCCCTGTTCCACGGACCGGCCGTTCTGGTCGTCGTCGGCGGTGCCGTCGTCCTGGCCATATTCATGGGCCGGGGCGTCGGCGCCCGGGCCTGGACCTTGGGCTTCGCCATGACGGGAGCCATCGGGCTTCTCATGGGGCTCATTCAGGCCCTGTTCGGGTTCGCCCATACGAACGTTCGTGAGATCTCGACGGCGATCGCCTTCATCATCACGGCGGCCGCGCTCTCGCTCCTGGGGCTCGCCGCCGTCGCGGCGCCCCTCGAGGACCGCGAGGTCATGGCCGGCCGGCGGGACAAAGCCGGCCCGGTCAGCCGCGCGCTCTGGGTCGTCTTCCCGCTCCTGGCCTTCATCGCCCTGGTCCTGACGTTCATCATGGTCCTAACGCCCATGACGAAACCGGCGGGGTGATCTAGCGGGCTTCTCCCATCGCTCTCAACGTCTCGATGATCCTCGCGTCGATCCAGTAGACGTCCCCGTTCCCGTTGCCCGGAGCGTCCGCCGCCGCGCCGGGGATCTTCCTCGTGGAGTTGAAGAACAGGTATCTGCCGTCCGGCGTCACGTTCGGGAACCGCTCGTTCGCTCCGGTGTTGACCGCGCTCCCCATGTTGAGGACGCGGCCCCAGGCGCCGTCCTCGCGCTTGAACACGATATACAGGTCGCCGCTGCCGTGCCCCCCCGGCCGGAACGAGCAGAAGATGAAATAGCTCTCGTCGGGCGCGACGTACGGGGTCCATTCCGTCTGCCGGGCGTTGATCCCCTCGTCCATGGGGACGGGCTCCAGGTACCGGCCGGCGACGAGCTTCGCGGAGTAAAGCCCGATGTCGCCGCGATGATCCCCGGCGAAATAGATCGTTCCGTTCGCCGCGACCGTCGGTTGGGCGTTCATGCGACGCTCGTTGAGCGGGGCGGCCAGCTTGACCGGAACACCCCAGCCGTCCCCGTCCCGCGGGACGTCATAGAGGGACATCTCTTCGGAACGTAACGCGGGACCGGCGTGAAAAAAGAGCCGCATCCCGCCCGGCTCGATAAAAGGGCTCTCGGCGCAGGCGAAGGCCTTGGCGAACGGGGCGGTCTCCGGCCGGCTCCACCGGCCGCCGGTCTCTTTCATGAACAGGATCGGCTTGGCCGTGTCCCTCCCGTTCTCGTCCGTGATCTGGACGCTCCAATAGATCTCCTTCAGGTCGGGCGTGAAGACGGGGCTGCTGTGCTCGAAATGGCCCGTCGAGACGGTCCCCGGCGCGAAGAGCGCCGCCCGGTCGCCGGGGGGAGTCTGGCCCAAGTAGGGCCCGCTGACGACGGGAGACGCCGGCGGCTGGTCGCTCACCCCCCATCCGAAGACCAGAGCCAGGCAAACCGCTACGATGAGCGTCCCAAGCTTTATGAGCGTCAGACGTTCCATGGCCCGCCTCTTGTGCTCTCCCCGGACAAACGATCCTCAACGAGTTCCGGGCCAGGCCCCTCGAGCCTGAACGGACCGACGGCGCTTGTCCGTCTCCATCATACCCTGTTAGCGGCCTCGACGCATCCGTTTTTACGGACTATCGAGTACAATACCCATCATGACCAAGCATCGCATCTACGCCATGAGCTTCGCCGCCGTCCATCCCCTCTACGTCGCCAAGGCCGAGAGGAAGGGGCGCACGCGGGCGGAAGTCGACGAGATCATCCGTTGGCTGACCGGATACGGTCAGGACGGATTGGAGGCCCAGCTGGCCAACCAGGTCGACCTGGAGACTTTCTTCGCGGAAGCGCCCCGGCCGAATCCCTCGAGGGCCTCCATCAAGGGCGTGGTCTGCGGCGTCCGGGTGGAGGACATCGAGGAGCCCCTGATGCGGGAGATCCGCTACCTGGACAAGCTCGTCGACGAGCTGGCCCAGGGCAAGGCCATGGACAAGATCCTGCGGAAGCCCTAGCCGTATCTGCCATGCGATCCGGCCCGCTCGTCGCACTTCCCTATGTCCCGGAAACTCGGGTATACTGGGCTGGCGTTCGTAAGGTTCGGCGCTGGCGGAAGCCAGAGGCCATGATCCCGCCGAGGAGTTCAAATGGACGATGAGAAGCGGCAAGGCCCTCGGTCGTTCGCCATCGCGGAAGTGACCTTCGAGCATAAGGGGATGCGCTTCCAGGGGCGGATCAACGACCTGTCCCACGGCGGGATGTACATCGACACTATCAATCCGCTGCCCGAAGGATCGACCATCGGCTTCCAGTTCGGGCTCCCGGGCGACGGGCCGGAAAGCCCCATTGAGGGCCAGGGCCGGGTCGTCTGGATGGTCCACATGCAGGGCATGGGGATCAATTTCACATTTCTCTCGGACGAGGACCGGGCCCGGCTGGAGGCCTATCTCTCGCGCGGCTGAGCCGCCGTTCCAGCGAGAACCTCCCCTAGGGGTCGGATCCCTGGGCGGGGTCAGGCCAGTCACCCGATGATCCCGATGATGATCCCGATCAAAGGCACGCTATTGAACGCCATATGAGAGATGATCCCGATCCAGGTGTTCTTCCGCTTCGAGACCACATAGGAAAGGGCTAGGCTGGATGGCAGAAGAACGATCAAATTCCATTTCCAGAACACATGGAATGCTCCCCAGAGTGTCCCATGAACGATCCAGGCCCATTTCTTGAAAGCCAATTCCTGCCTGGGCAGGACATAGCCTCGCCACCATAATTCCTCGCCGACGATGTTGACTACCAAGAACACGAAGTAGACGGCCGCGATCCACCATTGTCCCTTCAACGGGATGCCCATGAAGGTCTTCAGAAAGATATTCTGCTCGAGCCTCGGGTCGACCGCAGGCAGAAGGAATTCCGGAGGGGAGAACGATTTGAATTGGATCAGCCATTTAGACGTGAAAGACAGGGTTTCGTAGATCGCGATCGTGACGACGAGCAGACCGAAGGCGTATATCCAGTCGGACTTCGTCATCCTTTTCAGCCTGAACCTGGCGGCGAACGCGGGCCATTTCAGGTCATGGCCTTCGGTCCGATAGGCGATCAACGCGGCCAATAGCATCAGCGCCAAAGGGGAGACCATGGAGACGGCGAAGTTGACGAGATCATGGACTCCGTTCCGATGGAGCTCTTGCATGATATGGTAGATGAAAAAGCTGAATATCGCCGACGGGATCCCGAAGTACAAAAGCGAGGACCCGAGCCCCATCGGCTTGATCTTCATGGCCCTGCCTGTTCTCATAGCGGGATCACCGAGAGCCCTTTTTGGATCAGATGGCTCTAAAGTTATCGATCGGAACGGTGTAATGTTGCGATCGATGATCGTACCTCGCCAGGAGTTTCTGCGCGACGGGCGGAACGACCGCTTTCTCGTAGTCTGGACCGGCAAAGGCGACGACATCGTCAAGAGCCTCGAACCACATGACCGTAATGAACTCCGTCTCATCGGGCAATTCTCTTCTGAATAGCTGGATGCCTTTGTAACCCTTGATCTTCCTGTTTTGAATGCCGACGAATATCTCCTCTCGAAGAAGACGCTGGTATTCGTCCGCGTTGTTCTTGGTCGTATAACCGTGCCAGATCCTGGAGATCATGTTCTTGCTCCTCCGGTCTCTTCCCGGGCTTCGGTCCTTTTCGGCTTCATGACGACCGTTCGGCTTATCCATCATTTGGGCCGCTCGCGGATCTCCGATCCGATGTCGTGGGCGTCAATTGCATTATATCTCAATTGCGCTGTTCCAGAACGCCGGCTTGGTCCCATGGGATCAGCTGAACGGGGACACGTACGAAACGGGCATGTCCCCTCCGAGAAATCCCCCCGAAAATAAAAAGGGCGGAGGCCCCTTCCGGGACATCCGCCCTTTGGCGTTCGAATAAAGTTACGCGATCAATACCGGCCGCGGCCGCCGCCGAAGCCGCCTCTGCCGCCGCCGCCGCCGCCCGTGCGGGGCCGGTCGGTGCGGGGCCGGGCCTCGTTGACCGTCAGGGGACGGCCCTTGAGGTCCTTGCCGTTCAGTCCGGAGATGGCCTTGTCGGCCTCGTCCTTGTTCGGCATCTCGACGAAGCCGAAACCGCGGCTCTCGCCCGAGAACTTGTCCTTGATGATCGACGCGCTCTGGACCTCGCCGAACGCCGCGAAAGCGTCGCGAAGGTCCTGCTCGGTCGCCGTGCGGGAAATGTTCCCCACATAGATGTTCATACATCTCTCCTTGAAATTGTCCCCTTGCCCTGGACGCGGCCTCTCTTATTCGGATTCCGTGGTTCCCCTTGGCCCATGAACGGAGCCCGCGCCCAACCTGCCGAATAAAAGGAGAGGGTGTATGACCGACCGTTTGTCTGGGGGCCCGTGCCCCTCTGGCCTTTATTCGAGTGAAAATAAAAAAACCCGGCAACGACCTACTCTCCCACCCAGCTGCCCAGGCAGTACCATCGGCACGAGCGGGCTTAACTTCCGTGTTCGGAATGGGAACGGGTGTGGCCCCGCCGTTACAGTCACCGGGATTTGATGCGATGTTAATAACCTAGCGGTTGAAAACCCGGGACACGGACTTCCCGATTCTCGGGACACGTACGAATTTCAAGAGAAATTCGAACATGTCCCCGAATCGAGTACATGTCCCGTCTTTTTGTCTTGATAAACTTTATGGTCAAGCCTCACGGTCTATTAGTACTGGTCAGCTGAACGCATCTCTGCGCTTACACCTCCAGCCTATCAACCTGGTCGTCTACCAGGGACCTTCAGCCCTTGCGGGAGGGAGATCTTATCTTGGGGCGTGCTTCCCGCTTATATGCTTTCAGCGGTTATCACAACCGAACGTAGCTACCCAGCGCTGCCCCTGGCGGGACAACTGGTACACTAGAGGTTCGTCCACCCAGGTCCTTTCGTACTATGGGCAGCCCCCCTCAAATCTCCTACGCCTACCGTGGATAGGGACCGAACTGTCTCGCGACGTTCTAAACCCAGCTCACGTACCTCTTTAACCGGCGAACAGCCGGACCCTTGGGACCTGCTTCAGCCCCAGGATGAGATGAGCCGACATCGAGGTGCCAAACAGTGTCGTCGATGTGAGCTCTTGGACAC
>CAZFZU010000012.1:0-3291 GCA_964523615.1 uncultured Eubacteriales bacterium
GCCCTTACTTGACCTTGGCGCCGGCCGGGATGTCCCGGTCGAAGAAGGGGATGAGGGCCTTGTTGTCCGCGGTGATGGCCGCGAGGAGCATGGCCTGCGACTCGATGCCCCGGATGACGGCCGGCTGCAGGTTGCAGATGACGATGAGCTTCTTGCCGACCAGCTCCTCGGGCGCGTAGGTCTCGGCCACGCCGGCCACCATCTGCCTCTGCTCCGTGCCGATGTCGATCCTGAGCTTGAGGATCTTGGTCGCTCCGGGCACGCGCTCGGCCTCTAGGATCTGGGCGACGCGCAGGTCCATCTTCTGGAACTCGGCGTAGGTGATGATATCCATGTTGACGATACCCTCCTTTGACGGTCCCGGCGCCGGCGCCGGGGCGGCCGGGGCGGCGGGCGCCGCCGCGTCCTCGGCCAGGAAATCCTTCAGGGCCACCCGCGGGAAAAGGGCCTGCGGCGCCCCGACCCGGCGGCCGGGCCCGAAGCCGTCGAAGGCGATCTCCGCGTAGGGCACGTCCACGGGCTTCTTCGGCTCGTTGAGGAAGCCCCAGACGCGCTCGACCGACCGGGGCATGACCGGGAAGACGAGGTAGCTCGCCCCCCGGATGGCCGCCGCGGCCTGGAGCAGGACCCGGGCCAGCCGGGGCCTGAGGGCCGGGTCCTTGGCCATGATCCAGGGCTGGTGGTCGGCCAGGTACTTGTTGACCATCCCGATGTAGGCCCAGATCTCCTCCAGGGCCTTGTTCAGGGCGCAGGCCCCGTAGAGGTCGAAGACGCGGCCCTTGAGGGCCTCGAACTCCGTCCGGACGCGGGCGTCCTCGGCCGTCTCCTCCGCCGGCGCCGTGATCTCGCCGCCGAAGTAGTTGCCGATCATGGTCAGCGTCCGCTGGACGAGGTTGCCGAAGTCGTTGGCCAGGTCCGAGTTGACGCGGTGCAGGAAGCCCTCGTGGGAGAAGTTGCCGTCCTGGCCGATGGGGATCTCGCGGAGCAGGAAATAGCGGATGGGGTCGGGCCCGAAGGCCTTGAGCAGGACGTGCGGGTCGAGGACGTTCCCCCGCGACTTGGACATCTTGGTGTCGTCCTTGAGCCACCAGCCGTGCGCGAAGATCGTTCGCGGCAGCGGCAGGCCCGAGGCCATCAGGAAGGCCGGCCAGTAGACGGCGTGGAACCTGAGGATGTCCTTGGCCATGAGGTGGACGTCGGCCGGCCAGAATTTCTCGTATCGTTCCATGTCCCAATCGTAGCCGATGCCCGTGACGTAGTTGTGGAGGGCGTCGAACCAGACGTAGATGGTGTGCTTCGGGTCGCCCGGCACCGGCACGCCCCACTTGACCGTGGTCCGGGTGATGCTGAGGTCCTTGAGCCCGCCCCGGACGAAGCTGGCCACCTCGTTGAGGCGGCTCTGCGGCCGGACGAACTCGGGATGCTCCTCGTAGAGCTTCAGGAGCCGGTCCTGGTAGGCCGAGAGCCGGAAGAAGTAGGTCTCCTCGGCGACGACCGAGGCCTTCTTGCCGCAGTCCGGGCAGGTCTTGGAGCCGTCGGCGTCGACGGCGATGTCGTCGGCCAGGAAGTTCTCGTCCGAGACGCAGTACCAGCCCTGGTAGGTGCCCTTGTAGATGTCGCCCTGGTCGAGGAGCTTCTTGAATAGCTTCTGGACGCCCTTCTCGTGGAAGTCCATGGTCGTCCGGATGAAGAAGTCGTGGGAGATGTCCAGGGCCTTCCAGAGGTCCTGGGCCCGGCCGACGACGGCGTCCGCCAGGGCCTTGGGCGTCAGGCCCTTCTCGGCGGCGGCCTTCTCGATCTTCTGGCCGTGCTCGTCGGTCCCGGTCAGGAAGAAGACGTCCCGGCCGGCCAGCTTGTGGAAGCGGGCCAGGGCGTCGGCGATGACGGTCGTGTAGGCGTGCCCGATGTGGGGCACGTCGTTGACGTAGTAGATGGGGGTGGTGACGTAAAAGGTCTTCTTAGAGCTCGTTGACACTTCGGGGTCCTCCTCGGATGAGCATCATGGCCTCGGCCCGCGTCGCCGCGTTCCTGCGGAACGAGCCGCGGACGGCCGAGGTCACCGTGATCGATTTGGGCTTCTTAGCCCCGCGCATCGACATGCACATGTGCTCGGCCTCGATGACGACCATGACGCCCAGGGGCTCGAGGTGCCTGTCGAGCAGGTCGGCGATCTGTTTCGTCAACCGCTCCTGGACCTGGAGCCGCCTGGACAGAACCTCCACGACCCGGGCGATCTTGCTCAGCCCGACGATGCGCCCGGCTTTGGGGATGTAGGCCACGTGGGCCACGCCCGCGAAAGGCAGAAGGTGGTGCTCGCACATGGAGTAGAGAGGGATGTTCTTGATGAGGACCATCTCGTCGTGCTTCTCGTCCTCGATCGTCCGGAGGTTGCGGGTCGCCTCGCGCTCCGTGCCGCCGAGGATCTCCGAGAGCATCCGGGCGACGCGGCGGGGAGTGGCCCGGATGCCGGCGCGGCGGGGGTCCTCGCCGACGCCCTCGAGGATGAGGGTGACGCCCTGTTCGATCTTCTTCGTGTTCATGGGATGTCCTTGTCGCCCCGGCCGCCCGCGCCTAGCCCTTGCCGCGCCGGCCGGCCGCGTAGGCGCCGACGGCCCGGTGGGAGAGCTCCTTGAGCGGGCGGCGCGTTTTGCGGGCCGCCGCGACGAGGTCGTCGTACTCGGGCTGGACGTTGACCGTCCGGCCGCCGAGCGTGGCCACCTTGAGGCCGACCTTGGCGCCGTCGACGCGGACGGACTCGAAGCGGCGGTCGAGGACCCGCCGGCCGACCGGGAAATAGCGGACGCCGATGGAGGTCGTCTCGCGGAAGACGGCCTCGACGAGCGCGTCGAGCCGTTCGGCCGTCGCCAGGAGCTCGAGCTTCGTGCCCAGGCGGTTCTTCTTCATGACGACGGGGGAGAGGGCGGCGTCGAGGGCGCCCTCCTCGAAAGCCCGCTCGATGAAGTGGGCCAGGAGCTGGGGTGTCGCGTCGTCGATCGTCGCTTCGACGACGAAGACGCTCTTTTCCGCGTCGAAGGCGGCGGCGTCGCCGTAATAGACCCGCAGAATGTTCGGGAGCCCGGGGAATTCCTTCGTCCCGGCGCCGCGGCCGATGCGGTCGTAGACGAGCTCGGGGAGCTTGAGGAAGCCCTTGGCCTGCGCCGCCACGATGGCCGCCCCGGTCGGGGTGACCAGCTCGGATTCGATCCAGGCGGCGTAGACCGGCGCCTTCTTCAGCAGCTCGGCCACGGCCGGCGGCGGGACGGCCAGGCGGCCGTGGGAGGTCTCGACCCA
>CAZFZU010000012.1:3391-12669 GCA_964523615.1 uncultured Eubacteriales bacterium
GCTCGGCCACGGCCGGCGGCGGGACGGCCAGGCGGCCGTGGGAGGTCTCGACCCAGCCCGAGCCGACGTTGAGCGGAGAGCAGTAGACCTCCGATACGCCCAGCTCGTCGAGCAGGAACGAGGTCCCGACGATGTCGACCAGGGCGTCGTCGGCCCCGGCCTCGTGGAGGTGGGCTTCGCGGAACCGGCGGCCGTGGACCTTGGCCTCGGCCTCGAACAGCCGCCGGAAGATGGCCAGCGCCCGGTCCTTGACGGCCGGCTTGAAGCGGCTCTTGAGGACGATCCTCTCGATGTCGCCGAAATCGCGCTCGACGTGATCGTGCCGCCGGATGTCGACGTCGACCTTGAGCGCGGCGAAGCCGCCCCGGCGGACGCGCCGGACGGAGACCGCCACGGGCAGGCGGAGCCCGGCCATACGATCGGCGAAGAGGGCCGGGTCGACCCCCAGGTCGAGCAGGGCGCCGAGGCACATGTCCCCGCTAACTCCCGAGGAGGCATCGAGATAGACGTACTTCATGGTCATCCTAGGATATCCATTTCCCCTGAAAAAAGCAAAGCCCGGCGGCCCGGGCGGGGGTTGACGAGGCCGCGCCGAAAGGGTATATCAGGGCGAGGAGTACCCATGGCGAGGACAAAGACCAAAGCCGCCCCATCGGCGGCGATCGGCATCCTGGGCGGCACCGGGCTCTACGATATCGAGGGCTTCAAGGACAAGACGGAGGTCCGGCTGCGGACGCCGTTCGGGGTCCCCTCCGGTCCCTACGTCGTCGGGACGCTCGAGGGCCGCCGGGTGGCTTTCCTGGCCCGCCACGGCCAAGGTCACCGGCTCCTGCCGGCCGAGGTCCCGTACCGGGCCAACATCTACGGTTTCAAGAGGCTCGGCGTCGGGCGCATCGTCTCCGTGAATTCCGTCGGCTCGCTGCGCGAGCACATCCCGCCGCGCGACCTCGTCCTGCCGGACCAGTTCTTCGACCGGACGCGTCGGCCGAACACCTTCTTCGGCGAGGGCCTCGTCGCCCACGTCAGCCTGGGCCAGCCCGTCTGCCCGGGGCTCAACGCGGTCCTCCACGACGCCGCGCGAGGCCTGGGCCTGCGGGTCCACAAGGGCGGCGCCTATCTCTGCATCGAGGGCCCGGCCTTCTCGACCAAGGCCGAATCGCTGGCCTACCGGTCCTGGGGCGCCGACATCATCGGCATGACCGCCGCGACCGAGGCCCGGCTCTGCCGCGAGGCCGAGATCTGCTACGCGACGCTGAGCCTGGTCACCGATTACGACGTCTGGCACGAGACCGAGGAGCCGGTCACGGTGGAGCTCGTCCTGCAGAACCTCTCGGCCAATATCGCCAGCGCCAAGGCCGTCCTCAAGAAGGCCCTGGCCGCGCTCGGCGAAGACGCAGCACGGGCCTGCGATTGCGGTTCGGCCCTCCGGAACGCCGTCGTCACCGCACCGGCCGCCGTCCCGGCCGCGACGAGAAGGAAGCTGGCCCTGCTCGTCGACAAATATCTGCGCTGAAACCGGAGTCCCCATGAGCCTGGTCATCGTCGGTTCCGTCGCCTTCGACACCATCCGGACGCCCTGGGGCGACCGGGAGAGGATCGTCGGCGGCTCGGGCACCTATTGTTCGCTCGCGGCCAGCTTCTTCACCAAGCCCCGCATCGTCGGCGTCGTGGGTCGCGATTTTCCGCGCAAGACCCTGGCCCTGCTCAAGTCCCGCGGCGTCGACCTCCGCGGGCTCAAGGTCAAGGCGGGCAAGACCTTCCACTGGGAAGGGAAGTACGAGGACGACCCCAACAAGCGGACGACCCTGAGGACCGAGCTCAACGTCTTCGCCGACTTCCGGCCGGCGGTCCCCCCGGCTTACCGGGGCTCGCGCATCGTCTACCTGGCCAACCTCGATCCCGGGCACCACGAGTTCGTCCTGCGCCAGTTCCGCAAGCCGGCCCTGGTGGCCATGGACACCATCCGCCTGTGGATCGACTCGCAGCGCGAGGTCCTGCTCAAGGAGCTCGGCCGGGTCGACATCATGTTCGCCAACGACGAAGAGGCCCGCCTCATCACCGGCGAGTCCAACCTCGTGGCCGCCGGGCGGGCCCTGGTCCGGCTCGGCCCGTCCCTGGTCCTGCTCAAGAAGGGCGAGCACGGGGCCCTCGTCTTCGGCCCCGCCGGCGTCTTCGGCGTCCTGGCCCACCCCTGCGAGCACGTCATCGACCCGACCGGGGCGGGGGACAGCTTCGCCGGCGGCTTCCTCGGCTACCTCGACCGCTGCGGCGCCGGGCTCGCCCCCCGCGACGTCCGCCGGGCGGCCGTCTACGGCAGCGTCCTGGCCTCGTTCGCCATCGAGGACTTCGGCGTCGGCCGCCTCGAGACGCTCGACGCCGGCCTGGTCGAGGCCCGTTTCCGCCAGTTCCGCAAATTGACCGCCTTCTGAGAGAGGATAATCATGTCAGAGCTCAAGCCCCCGATGGAGCCCTTCCGCATCAAGATGGTCGAGCCCCTGCGCTCGACGACGCGCCGCGAGCGCGAGACCCTCCTCAAGCAGGCCGGGTTCAATCCCTTCGGCATCCCGGCCGAGAAGGTCACCATCGACCTCCTGACCGACTCCGGCACCTCGGCCATGAGCGACGACCAATGGGCCGGCATCATGACCGGCGACGAGTCCTACGCCGGGGCCCGCAGCTTTTTCCGTCTCGAGGAGGCCGTACGCTCCGTCTTCGGCTTCCGCCATGTCATCCCCACCCACCAGGGCCGGGCGGCCGAGCGGGTCCTGTTCGGCGCGCTCCTCGAAAAGGGCGACAGCGTCCCCAGCAACATCCACTTCGACACGACCCGGGCCAACATCGAGGTCCTCGAGGCCAAGGCCGTGGACCTGGCCGCCGCCCCGGCCTACGATCCCGACGTGGAGGCCCCTTTCAAGGGCGACATGGACACGGCCAAGCTCCGCAAGTTCCTCGAGCGCAAGGGCAAAGGGCGGGTCCCCCTGGTCATGATGACCGTGACCAACAACAGCGGCGGCGGCCAGCCCGTCTCGCTCCGGAACATCAAGGAGACGAGCGAGGTCTGCGCCCATTTCGGCGTCCCGTTCTTCCTCGACGCCTGCCGCTTCGCCGAGAACGCCTGGTTCATCAAGAAGCGGGAGAAGGGCTACGACCGCAAGAGCGTCCTGGAGATCGCCCAGGAGATGTTCTCGTACGCCGACGGAGCGACCATGAGCGGCAAGAAGGACGCCCTGGTCAACATCGGCGGCTTCGTCACCCTCGACGACGACGCCCTGGCCGAGAAGATCAAGAACGACCTCATCATCGGCGAGGGCTTCACGACCTACGGCGGCCTGGCCGGCCGCGACCTCGAGGCCATGGCCCGAGGGCTCAAGGAAGCCCTCGACGAGGACTACCTCGAGCACCGCACGGCCCAGGTCGCCTATCTCGGCGGGCTCCTGGCCGAGGCCGGCGTGCCCGTGCTCAAGCCGTTCGGAGGGCACGCCGTCTATCTCCTGGCCGACCGCTTCCTGCCCCACATCCGCCGGGCCCAGTACCCGGGCTGGGCGCTGACGGTGGCCCTCTACCGCGAGTACGGCATCCGGGCCGTCGAGATCGGCGGGGTCATGTTCGGGCAGAAGACGGGCAAGGGGAAGACGGAGACCTATCCCGAGCTCGAGCTCGTCCGGTTGGCCGTGCCGCGCCGCGTCTACACGGCTTCGCACCTGCGCTATGTCGCGGACGCCCTCGTCGAGCTCTACAAGGACCGCGACAAGGTCCGGGGACTGAGGATCGTCCGCGAATCGCCGTTCCTGCGGCACTTCACGGCCCGCCTCGAAGAGGTCTGACGGTCAGATCTTGATCGCGTCCGAAGGCTCGCAGCGGAGGTCGAGGCTGCCGATGCCGGCGTCGATGTCGACCTCGATGGACACGCCGCCTTTGCCGTAGGCGGCGTTGACCCAGGCCCCGTTCTCCTTGGTCAGGCCGTGGGCGTCGACCGAGCCCAGGCCGCCGTCGACCTTGACCCGGACGCCGACCTCGGTCGGGAAGACGAGCCGCCCGCTGCCGACCCCGCCGTCGATCTTGACCCGGAAGCTCTCCGCCCGCGGGCCGCGAAGGTCGAGCCGGGTCTCGCCGACGCCCATGTCGATCTCGAGCCGCTCGAGCTTCAGGCCCCGCAGGTCGAGATCGCTCTCGCCGGCGCCGAGGTCGATGGTCAGGTCCAGGGGCACGGCCGTGCTGAGGTCGAGGTCCCAGCGGTTGCGGATGCGCCCGAAGGGGATGGTGTTGCGGCGGGCGTGGCGGACGTGGAGGACGCCCTTGCCGTCGAAGCTGCGGTAGTCGATCTCGGGGCGCAGGCGCTCGCGGTTGAACTCGAAGGAGCCTTCCAGGAGGTTGGCCTGGTCGGCGCCGCGGACGCGCAGGCGCCCGGCGCCCATGTGCAGGCCGACCTCGGCCCGCGAGGCGCCCTCGAGGGCGACCGAACGGGTCTCGGTGCGGTAATCGCCGCCCCGGGGCTCGTCACAAGCGGTGAAGAGGGCCCCGAGGGCCAGGACGGCTATTCCCAAGCTCATTCTTTTCAACGACATGCTTCGGCCTCCAGACAGGAATTGCGCGGTTCAAAAGAGTATACGGAAGCCGCCCTCGCCGGGTTCCCCCGGGCGGCGGCTATTTGATCTTCCGCGCCGGCAGATCCTGCCCGCCCTGATGGAGGATAAGGCCGGTCACCCGTCCCGCGGCGTCGACCTGGAAATCGACCTGGGCGTCGACGACCTTCAGGAAGAACCGGGTCTCCGACTCGGGGAACAGCTCGACCTCGGCCTGGCCCGTGGCCCGCGAGACGAGCTTCCCGTCCTTCCGGAGGATGGTGATGAGGAAATTCGGGGCCAGCTCGTAGTCGCCGGCGAGGCGGTCGTAGAGTTTGGGATCGAGGGCGATCTCGGTCCGCGCCGCCGGCAGGGGCTTGTCCGTCCTCTTGAAGACCTGAGCGGGCCCGATCCGGCCCTGGATCCTCAGCCCGGCCGGCCGGCCGGAAGCGTCCTTGACGAAGGTGAAACGGGCCGGATTGTCCCCCAGGAAGAACTCCGTTCCCGAAGCGGCGTAGAGCTCGTTCTTCGCCCCGCCCTGCCGCTGGGCGAAGAGCTTCGGGCCCTCGCGGCGGAACCAGTATTCCTGCCCCCGGGCGTCGGCGTAGACGCCGGCGACGGCGTCGAGGTCGGCGGGCGGGATCGTGACGGCCTTGCGGGCGGGCGGGGCGAGCCCCAACGTCCGCCAGGCGATCTCGACCGCCCGCGGCTCGGGGTCACGGCCCTCGACGGCGCTGTTGGTCAGGACGGCGATGAACAGGCCGTCCTCGGGGAAGGTCATCTCGTAGGTCGTGAAGCCGTTGATGCCGCCGCCGTGCTCGATGGAGCGGTGGCCGGCGAAGTCGGCGACGAACCAGCCGTAGCCGTAGCCCGAGGATTCCCCGTCCGCGAGCGTGTAGGGCTTGAAGGCCCTGTCCAGCCATTCCCGGCGGACGAGCTTGCCGGCGAAGACGGCGTCGCTCCAGGCCGCCAGGTCGTCCACGGTCGACATGAGCGACCCCGCGGCGTAGGGCTGGGTCATGCTGAGGTAGGACGCGTTGACGAAACCGCCCTCGCCCCGCTCGTAGCCGCGGACCCGGCGGGGGACGACGCGGTCGGTGTGGTCGTAGAAGGTGTTCTTCAGGCCCAGGGGCCTGAAGATGCGGTCCTCGAGGAAGGCCTCGTAGGTCTTGCCGGAGGCCTTCTCGACGATGGCCCCGAGCAGGACGTAGCCCGAATTGTTGTAGGCCCAGCTCGTTCCCGGTTCGAAGCCCATGGGCTTGTCCTTGAACAGGTCGATGAGCTCCTTGACGGTCATGTCCTTGCGCCAGAGCGGCAGCCACTCGGGCATGTCGGTGTAGCTCCGGATGCCGGAGGTGTGGGTCAGGAGGTGCTCGACCGTGATCTTGCGCCCCCCGGTCGGATAGTCCGGCAGGAACCGGGTGATCTCGTCCTGGAGACCGATCCGGCCCTCCTGGGCCAACAGGAGGACGGCGACCGCGGTGAACTGCTTGGTGATCGAGCCCAGCCGGAAGACCATGTCGGGCGCGACGGGGACGCCGAGCTCGAGATCGGCCAGGCCGTAGCCCTTGCGGAAGACGGTCCGGCCGCCCTTGCGGACGATGACGGCCGCGCCGGGCTCCCCGGGCTTGTAGACCGCCGACATGACGGCGTCGATCTGGCCGGCCAGATCGTTCGGGTCGGGAGGGGTGGCCGCCGCGGGCCCCCGAACGGGGCCGAGAACGGCGAGGGACAGGACGGCGAGGACCGGGACGAGGGACTTGCGCTTCATGGTCGTTCAATCCTCCGGGCGGGCGGTGATCGGATCTTCTCCTACCGTAATACAGGACGGGCGCGGTTGGCAACGAGTTCCGTGTCGCGCACAGGGCCCGGCGCCGGCCGGGCTCACGGCGCGCCGCCGTCGCCGTTATTGGCATAGGCAGCGAGATCGAGGAAGCCGTGCCCGCTGAGATTGAATAGGATCGTCGACGGACGTCCCGTCCGTTTGGCCTCGAGGGCTTCGGCCACGACCGCGGCGACGGCGTGGGCCGATTCCGGGGCCGGCAGGACGCCCTCGGTGCGCATGAACAGGACGCCGGCATCGAAGACGGCCTTTTCGGACACGGCCTTGGCCTCGATCAGACCGAGGGCGGCCAGGTGGCTGACGAGGGGGGCCATGCCGTGATAGCGCAGGCCGCCGGCGTGCAGAGGAGGCGGCACGAACTCCGCGCCCAGCGTGTGCATGTGGAGCAGGGGCGTGAGACCGGCGCTGTCGCCGGAGTCGTAGCGCAGCTCGCCCCGCGTCAGCGTGGGGCAGGCCTCGGGTTCGACGGCCACGAAGCGCGTCCCCCGGCCGCGGCGGAGCCGGTGGCGGACGAAGGGGAAGGCCAGGCCGGCGAAGTTCGAGCCGCCGCCGACGCAGCCGACGACCGTGTCGGGCACGGCGCCCATCTCGGCCATCTGCGTCTCGGCCTCGAGGCCGATGACGGTCTGGTGCAGGAGCACGCCGTCGAGGACGGAGCCCAGGGCGTACTTGACGCCGGGGGTCTTGGCGGCGACCTCGACGGCCTCGGAGATGGCGATGCCGAGGCTGCCCGGGTGGTCGGGGTCCCGGTCGTAGAAGGACTTCCCGGCCGCGGTCGTCGGTCCGGGGCTCTCCAGGACCCGGCCCCCGAACATCTCCATGAGCGTCCGGCGGCCCGGCTTCTGCCGGTAGCTCGAGCGGACCATGAAGATGCGGGTGGCGACCCCGAAGCGCGAGCCGGCGTAGGCCAGGGCCGCTCCCCACTGGCCGGCCCCGGTCTCCGTGGCCAGGGTCTCGACGCCTTCCCGGGAGGCCAGGTAGGCCTGCATCAGGGCCGTGTTCGTCTTGTGGCTGCCGACCGGGCCGGCGCCCTCGTACTTGTAGAAGATCCGGGCCGGGGTGTCGAGGGCCTTGCGCAGGGCCGTCGCCTCGACGAGCGGAGTGGGCCGGAAGACGGCGTAGGCCTCGAGGACGGCGTCCGGGATGGGCACGTCGCGCGCGGTCTCGGCTTCCTGGGCGGCGAAGCCCTTCGGGAAAAGGCCTTCGAGGTCTCGGGGCCGGAGGGGTTCTTTGGTCGCCGGATGGAGGGGCGGCATAGGGGGCTCGGGCAGATCGGCCTTGATATTGTAGAAGGCCCGGGGAAGATAAGCGTCTATTCGGGATGCGAAGCGCATGGCGGTCACATTCCTTTCGTTGTCCGGCCCGCCGTCGCCGGCGGGCGCCCATTGGGAAGGGGAGGGGCGCGGACGCACCCGTCCCCGAGAAAGGGGTTGGGCGGGGGGAACGGACTTATCGGGCGGTTGGGACCGCCCACCAGTTCCAGAGCCGGACGGACGTCACCGCGGGCGCGGCGGGAAGAGCGGCTCGGGCGTCCATGTCCGGGCGATTATAGGAAAGGGCGGGCCGGCTGTCAAGCGGATTCAGTAGCTCCGTCGGCCCGGCAGGTCCGCCCAGGCCTCGAACAGCGCCAGGCACTCGTCGCGGAGGAACCCGGGGACGAGGACGATGCGGCTGCGGCCGAGCTCTTTCATCCGGGCGTTGGAGATGGCCAGCTCGTGGAAGCCGGCCCGGGCGGCGTCGCGGATGGCCGTGCCGTAGAGAACCCGGCCGACGCGGGCCCAGTGGATGGCCCCGAAGCACATCGGGCAGGGCTCGGTGGTCGAGTAGATCTCGCAGCCCGAGAGGTCGAACGTGCCGAGCTTTTTCGCCGCCCGGCGGATGGCGTTGACCTCCGCGTGGGCGGTCGGGTCGCCGGTGAGGACCGTGTTGCGGGCGGCCGCGACGACTCGGCCGTCCTTGACGACGCAGGCCCCGAACGGCCCGCCGTCCGGGCGGTCCAGGTTCCGGCGGGCCTCGCGGATGGCCCGTCGCATGTAGCGGGGCTCGGCTTCGACGCGCGTGCTCTTGGCCATGTCGTCCCTCCGCCCCGATTATACCCGGTTGACCGGCGGGACTTAAATCTGATTTAATGAGGACGTGAAGACCTTCCGGACCCTCCTCGCGGTCCTCCTGGCCGCCGGCCTGGTCCTGGCGGCGCCGGGCGGGCTGCCGCGTCCCCGGCCCGAGGGCCCGGTCGCGCTCATCAAGATCCCCAAAAGCCCGGGTTATTCGCCGGCCCTCGTCGCCCGGATCGGCGTCGACGTCCGCCAGGAGCTTCGGACCTCGCTCCTGGCCTTGGCCGGCGGGACGGACCTGGCCCGCCTGCGCCGCGGCGGCCTCCGCTTCACGGTCCTCGACCGGACGGCCGGCCGCCGCGAGCTCTTCGTCGTCGGCGCGGCCTCGCCCGGCGACCTGGCCGCCCTGAGCGCCGCGGGCCGGGCGGTCGCGGTCGAGCCCGGCACGGCCGTCTTCTGGACAGAGACCGGGAGCGCGGCCGAGGCCGTCCCGGCCGGACTGCCGCGAAAGGCCCTGTCGCCGCGGACTGTCAGGCCGGCGCGCCCGGCCATCGCCGCGACCGGGCCCGCCCCGGCCGCCGCCCCGCCCGACCCGTTCATCGAGACCCTGGCCGGCCTCGTCACGGCCTCGAGCCTCAACGGGACCGTTCAGACCCTGCAGGATTTCCAAACCCGGTACGCCTCGACCTCCAACTGCGAGGCGGCCGGCGAGGCCCTCTACGCGGCCTTCTCCGGCCTCGGCCTGGACGACGTCTCCTTCCAGGCCTTCACCTTCGCCGGCTCCTACACCTCGCGCAACGTCGTGGCCGAGAAGACCGG
>CAZFZU010000012.1:12769-61678 GCA_964523615.1 uncultured Eubacteriales bacterium
CCTTCACCTTCGCCGGCTCCTACACCTCGCGCAACGTCGTGGCCGAGAAGACCGGCGTGACCTTCCCCGACGACATCTATATCGTCTGCGCCCACTACGATTCGACCTCGCCCACGGCCACGCGGCTGACCCTGGCCCCCGGGGCCGACGACAACGCCAGCGGCACGGCGGCCGTTCTCGAAGCGGCCCGGGTCCTGGCCCCCTACGAGCTCGACTACACCGTCCGCTTCATCGCCTTCTCGGCCGAGGAGTGGGGGCTATACGGCAGCCGGGCCTACGCCGCCGCCGCCCGGGCGGCCAACGAACGTGTTCGCGGCGTCATCAACCTCGACATGATCGCCTACGCCGACGCCATGCCCGAGGACCTCCAGATCATCGTCAACCCGCCCTCGGAGTGGCTGGCCGACCTCTATTTGGGCGCGGCCGCGAACTACGGGCCGCTGGCGGCCACCAAGACGGTCGACGCTTCCTTCGTCTACTCGGACCATTCGCCCTTCTGGGACAACAACTACCCCGCCCTGCTGGCCATCGAGGACGATCCGCTGACGAACCCCTATTACCACCGGACGACCGACACCCTGAGCACCCTCCAGCCGGACTTCTTCACCGCCTCGGCGCGGGCTTCGCTGGGACTGCTGGCCGAACTGGCCCAGCCGGTCAAGGCCGGCTACCCGGCCACGCCCACGGGCCTCATGGGCCTGTGGGAGGTCTACCGCTCTCTGTTCAACTCCCTGGCCACCGTCCATCTGAGCTGGCGGGACCAGGCCGACGCGGCCGGCTACAACGTCTACCGGAGCTCGACCCCCCACATCGGCTACGTCAAGCTCAACGCCGCGCCCGTCGAGGGCCGGACGTTCACCGACGACACGGTCGTCGCCGAAGGCATCTACTACTATGTGGTCACGGCCGTCGGTCCGACCGGCCTGGAGAGCAACCGCTCGGCCGAGATCGAGCCGGCCGACTTCATCATCGACGACTCGCCCCGTCCGGAGGCCCCGTGAGCCGCCGGGCGCCCGCTCTCATACTGGCCGCGGTCCTGGTTCTCGGCCTGGTCGCCCGGGCACGAGCCCAGGAACTGACCGTATCGGCCGCCGCCGGCGGGATGTTCCCTTCGAACGGCCTCTATCGCGACATCTACGGCCGAAGCCTGGTCCTGGCCGGCGACGTCTGGCTCGACCTCAAAGGGCCGTTCGGTCTCACGGCCGGGTTCGCGGCCCTGTCCGACGACGGCGTGGCTTCGGGGCCGGACGACCTGTACGAGGTCAAATTGACGAGGCGGACGGTCCCGGTCGTCGCCTACGGCCGGTTCGCCGCCGGGCCCGTGACCTTCCGGGCGGGCGCCGGCCTGGGCTTCCATCGGGTCCGGGAGACGTGGCGGACGGTCGACCTGGAATTCACCGGCAGCCGAACGGCGCCCCGGTTCCTGTTGAGCGCTTCCGTCCGGCTGGCCGGCCGCCTGTCTTTCCTGGCCTACGCGACCTTCGATCCCTTGCGCATGAAAGAAGACCCTTTTTCGGGCTCCGTCGACGTCGGCGGGCTGACCGCCGTCGCGGGGCTGTCCCTGCGCATATTCTGAGCCTTCGACCCCCATCCCGTTCCCAGGAGGAGCCATGACCGACGAGAAGAAGAACCAGAGCCGGCGCGATTTCCTGAAGCTCGGCGCCGCGGCCGGGCTGGGCGCGGCCGTGGCCGGGCTGGGCCTCGAGGCCAAGGAACGCGGCGCCGCCCCGGGCGAGGGCCGTTCGCAGTTCCGCGTCCCGGCCCTGCCGACGGTCAAGGTCGGCTTCGTCGGCGTCGGCGGCATGGGCTCGGCCCACGTCATGAATTACCTGAACATCGAGGGCGTCGAGATCAAGGCCATCTGCGACATCCGCCCGGCCCACGTCGAGCGGGCCCAGAAGTGGGTCGTCGAGGCCGGACAGCCCGAGCCCCGGGGTTACTCCAAGGGCGAGCGGGACTTCGAGCGCATGTGCGAGACCGAGGACCTCGACCTCGTCATGACGGCGACGCCCTGGGAATGGCACGTCCCCGTCTGCCTGGCGGCCATGCGCAACGGCAAGCACGCCGCGACCGAGGTCCCGGCGGCCATGTCGCTCGAGGACTGCTGGGCCCTGGTCGAGGCGGCCGAGAAGTACGGGAAGCACTGCCAGATGATGGAGAACTGCTGCTACGACCGCATCGAGCTCATGACCCTCAACCTGGTCCGCAAGGGCGTCCTCGGCGAGGTCCTCCACGCCGAGGCGGGCTACCTCCACGACCTGCGCGGGGTCAAGTTCGCCAACGAGGGCGAGGGGCTGTGGCGGCGGGCCTGGGCGGAGAAGCTCGACGGCAACCTCTACCCGACCCACGGCCTCGGGCCCGTGGCCCAGTGCCTCAACGTCAACCGCGGCGACGCCCTCGACTACATGGTCTCGATGAGCAGCCCGGCCCGCGGCCTGCACGAGTACGCCGTGGCCACGTTCGGGGCCGACTCGCCGCAGGCCAAGGAAAGGTACGCCCTCGGCGACGTCAACACCAGCCTCATCAAGACCAAGCTCGGCAAGACCATCATCCTCATCCACGACACCAACTTGCCCCGGCCTTACACGCGCATCAACCTGGTCCAGGGCACCAAGGGCCTGGCCCACAAGTGGCCGGACCGCATCTACGTCGAGGGCCTGGCCGAGAAGCCGCACCGCTGGGACGATTTCGAGCGCTTCGCCGCCGAATACGAGCACCCCCTCTGGAAGGCCATCGCGTCGAAAGGGGAGGGGCGGGGCCACGGCGGCATGGACTACATCGAGGACTACCGCCTCGTCCAGTCCCTGCTCAAGGGCGAGCCGCTCGACCAGGACGTCTACGACGCCGCGGCCTGGAGCGCCATCGTCGGGGCCAGCGTCCAGAGCGTCGCGGCCAAGGGCCGGCCGGTGGCCATCCCGGACTTCACCCGCGGCAAGTGGAAGACCAACCCGCCGCTCGGGATCATCGAGGCCTGACCGCCGCCTCGAGCCCTTCTTCGGTCTCCCTCTCTCGGGCTTTGGCTCGGGGATATCCTCTGGCTCCCTGCCGCCCCCCTTCCAGCAACGGGGACCTGCGAGGATAATCCCCTTCGCCGCCTCGAGAGGGAGGTCAGCAAACGAGAGATTAGTTAATAATGACTTGACAAGAGGCGTTTCAGGCTTATAATGAAACTGTGAAAACCAAACGAGTTTCCAAAGTACCAAAACGGGCCGGGCGGCCGGGGAGGCCCCGGGCCGCGGCCGACGGGGCCGTCAAGGACCGGGTCCTGGCGGCCGCCCACGGCCTGTTCCTCGAACGGGGCTTCCTGGGGACGACGGCCGACGACATCGCCGCCGAGCTCGGCATCAGCAAGGCCACCCTCTACCGGACGTTCCGGAGCAAGGAGGACATCCTGCGGGCCGTCGTCCGCCGGAACATGGCCGTCGTCTTGAACGGGGTCGAGGCCCTCCTCGGGGACGGGTCGCTCGGCTTCGTCGAGCGCATGGCCGCCCTGTTCGGCCACCTGGCCGGGGAGATCTCCCGCTTCGGGCCGCTCCTGGCTCGCGACATCCAGCGGGCCGCGCCGGCGGTCTGGCGGGAGGTCCACGAGTTCCGCCAGGAGAAGATCCTCAAGAACTTCCGCGTCATCCTCGAGTCGGGCCGCCGCGAGGGCTATTTCCGGTCCGACGTCGATCCCGACCTTCTGCTGCGGATGTTCCTCGGTCTCGTCCAGCAGCTCGTCACGCCCGAGGAGGTCCGCCGCACCGGCCGGTCGCCGGCCGACCTGTTCGGCTCGGTCATCAAGGTCTTTTTCCAGGGCATCCTGACGGACCGGGGCCGCGGCGACTTCGCCGCCGCGACGCCGGCCCTGTTCGAGCCCCGCAAGGAGGGCGCCACATGAACCGCAAGCTCGCGACGCTCGGCCTGGCCGTCCTGGCCGGCTGGGCCTGTTCGAACGGGAGGGTGCGCGGGGTCATCGCCGCCTCGGGCACCATCGAGGCCGTCGAGGTCCGCGTCGCCGCCAAGGTCCCCGGCCAGGTCCTCGAGCTGGCCGCGGGGGAAGGGTCAGGGGTCGAGGCCGGCGCCGTCCTGGCGACCATCGACCATGCCTCCCTCGACATCCAGCTCCGGCAAGCCGAGGCCGGAGTGGCCTTGGCCGAGGCCCAGCTGGCCCTGCTCGTCGAGGGGGCCCGGGCGGAGGACATCCAGCAGGCCCGGGCCGCCCTGCGGCAGGCCGAGGCCGGGCTCAAGGTCGCTTCCGACGACGCCGTCCGGATGCGTGAGCTGGCCCGGACGGGGAGCGTCACTCCCAAGCAGAGGGACGACGCCGAGGCCCGGCTGACCGTCGCCGAAGCCCAGCGGGCCGCGGCCGCGGAGGCCGCGCGCAAGCTCGAGCGTCTGGCCCGTCCCGCCGAAGTGCGGGCCGCCGAGGCCAGGGTGGCCCAGGCCCGGGCGGCGGCCGACCTCCTGGCCAAAACGATCGCCGACGCGACCGTCGTCGCGCCCGCCCGCGGTATCGTCACGCACCAGGCCGTCGAAGCCGGCGAGACGGTCGCGCCCGGCGCGACCCTGTTCACCGTGGCCGACCTGTCGAGAGTCCACGTCATGATCTACGTCAATGAGATCGACCTGGGCCGGGTCCGCCTCGGCGACCCGGTCGAGGTCCGCATCGACGCCTTCCCCGACCGCGCTTTCGAGGGCCGCGTCACGTACATCTCCCCGGAAGCCGAGTTCACGCCCAAGAACGTCCAGACCAAGGACGACCGGGTCAAGCTCGTCTTCGGCGTCAAGGTCGAGATCCCCAACCCGGACGGCGCGCTCAAGCCCGGCCTGCCGGCCGACGCCGTCATCCGCGCGGCGACGGCGGGGCGCTGAGGGAACGGCAGGGGGAGAAGATGTCCGCGCCCGCCGTCGAGACCCGGGGCCTGGCCCGGTCCTTCGGGACCGTCGAGGCCGTCCGGGGCCTGGACCTGACGATCGGGGAAGGGGAGATGTTCGCCCTGGTCGGCCCCGACGGGGCCGGCAAGACGACCGTCATCCGCATGCTCTGCGGGCTCCTCGCGCCGACCGCGGGCCGGGCCGCGGTCCTCGGGCGCGACGTCGTCGCCGATCCGGCCGGCCTCAAGAGCCGGATCGGCTACTTCTCGCAGAAGTTCAGCCTCTACGGCGACCTGACCGTGGACGAGAACATCGAGTTCTTCGCCGAGGTCCACCTCGTCCGCGACTTCCGCCGCCGCCGCGAGGAGCTTCTCGAATTCACCCGGCTGGCGCCCTTCCGCGACCGGCTGGCCGACCGTCTCTCGGGCGGCATGAAGCAGAAGCTGGCCCTGGCCTGCGCCCTCATCGCCTCCCCCCGCGTCATCTTTCTCGACGAGCCGACGACGGGCGTCGACGCCGTCTCCCGGCGCGACTTCTGGAAGATCCTGTCGAGCCTGCTGCGGTCGGGTATCACGGTCGTCATGACCACGCCCTACATGGACGAGGCCGAGCGCTGCACCCGGGTCGGCCTCCTGGCCGGCGGCCGCCTGCTCGCGGCCGACACCCCCGCGGCCGTCAAGCGGCTCATGCGCGGCACGGTCGTCGAGATCGTCTGCCCCGAGGTCCGGCGGGCCTTCGCCGTCCTGAAAGACCTGCCCGGGGTCCGCGAGGTCCAGCTCTTCGGCGACCGCCTGAACGCCGTCGTCGCCGACCCGGACCGGCAGCTGCCGCTCGTCGAGGCCGCCCTGGCCGGGGCCGGCCTGCCGGTCCTCCAGCTCCGGACACTGGCGCCGTCGCTCGAGAACGTCTTCATCTCCGTCACCCAGGAGGGACAGGTCCCCGCGGGGACGGTCCCGGGAGGTCGAACATGACCAGGAAGCTTTTCAGGGTCCTGACGGCCCTGGCCCTGCCTTTGGCCGCAGCGGCCGCGGCGGCCGAGAAGCTGCCGCTCTCGCTCGACCAGGCCGTGGCCGCCGGGCTGGCCGCGAGCCCGGCCCTGCACGCCTCGAGGATGAAGGTCGAGGCCTCCGCGGCCCGGGCCCGCGAGGTCGCGGCGGGCCGCCTGCCCGTGTTCCGGCTCGGGGCCGGCTACGCGCGCCTCAGCGAGGTGCCGCCCTTCCAGGTGACGCTGCCCGTCTCGCCGGTCCCCATCGTCGTCTCGCAGAACTACTTCGACAACTGGAACCTCCGCCTTTCGGTCCAACAGCCGTTGTTCACCGGCTTCCGCCTCGAGGCCGGCGCCGAATCGGCCCGCCTGCTCCAGGGCTCGGCCGCCGCCGACCTCGAAAAGGACCGGGCCGAGCTCGTCTTCGCGGTCAAGAGCGCCTACTGGGGGCTGGCCAAGGCCCTGGAGGTCGAGGCCGTCGTCGGCGAGAACGTCCGGCAGGTCGCCGAGCACCTCAAGGACGTCCGGGCCTTCTTCGAACAGGGCCTGCTCGTCCGCAACGAGGTCCTTCGGGCCGAGCTCCAGCTGTCCAACGCCGAGCTCATGGCCATCGACGCCCGGGACGCCGTCGAGGTCGCCCGGACGGCCCTGGCGAACCTGATCGGGCTGCCGCTCGACGCGGAGATCGAGCCCACGACCACGGCCGAAAGCCAGGCCGCCCTTGGTCCCGAAGCCGCCGTCGCGGACGCGGGGCCGGCCGCCGCTTCCGCGCTCGTCGACCGGGCCCTGCGGAACCGGCCCGAGCTGCGGGCCGCGGACCTCCGCGTCCGGGCCTCGGACGCGGGCCTCAAAGCGGCCCGGGCCGGCTTCTATCCCCAGGTCGCGCTGGCCGGCAACTACTACTATCTGCGGCCCAATCCCCGCTACATGCCGGCCCTCGACAGGTTCAAGGGGACCTGGGACATCGGCTTGGCCGTCTCGTTCGACCTTTGGAATTGGGGCCAGACCAAGAGGCAGGCCGAGCAGGCCAAAGCCCAGGCGGCCCAGGCCCGCGACGCCCGCGACCTCCTCGAGGACCAGGCCGTGCTGGAGGTCACCCAGAGCCGCCTGGCCCTGGCCCGGGCCCGCGAGAAGACCGCCGTCGCGGCCGCCGCCGTCGTCCAGGCCGACGAGAACCTGCGCCTGGTCCGGGACCGGTTCCGCCAGGGCGTGGCCCTCAACGCCGAGGTCTTGGACGCCGAGGTCTTTCTGCTCCAGGCCAAGATGACCCGGTCCCAGGCCGGCATCGACCTCGTCCTGGCCCGAGCTCGCTTGGAAAAGGCCCTCGGGGAGTGAAGAGGGGAGCGGGGGAGGGGGACGCGCCGTGACCGACAAGGCCATCGAGGTCCGATCGCTCGTCAAGCGCTTCGGCGCCTTCACGGCCGTCGACGGCGTCTCGTTCGATGTCGCCCGGGGGTCCATCTTCGGCTTCCTCGGCGCCAACGGGGCCGGCAAGTCGACGACCATCCGCATGCTCTGCGGGCTGCTCGACCCGACCTCCGGGACGGCCGCGGTCGGCGGCCACGACATCCGGCGAGAGCCCGAGCGGGTCAAGCGCGCCATCGGCTACATGTCGCAGCGTTTCTCGCTCTACGACGACCTGACCGTGGCCGAGAACATCCGCTTCTTCGGCGGCGCCTACGGCCTCCGGGCCCAGGAGATCAGGGCCCGCCTGCCCTGGGTCCTGGAGATGGCCGGGCTCGAAGGCCGGGAGCGCAGCCTGACCCGGACGCTCTCGGCCGGTTGGAAGCAGCGCCTGGCCCTCGGCTGCGCCGTCCTCCACGAACCGGGCATCGTCTTCCTCGACGAGCCCACGGGCGGCGTCGATCCGGCCTCGCGGCGGCGCTTCTGGGAGCTCATCAACGGCCTGTCCGAGCGGGGCATGACCGTCTTCGTCACGACCCACTATCTCGACGAGGCCGAGTACTGCAACGACATCCGGCTCATCCACGCCGGACGCATCGTCGCCGGGGGCAGCCCGCGGGAGCTCAAGACCGCGGTCATCGGGCACCCCATTCTCGAGGTAGCCGCCGACCGGACCGTCGAAGCCATGGAGATCCTCCAGAAGGAGCCCTGGGTCGTCGACACGTCCATCTTCGGGGCGGCCTTCCACGTCGGCGTCGTCGACGAGGCCGAGGGCCGGCGGCTCGTCCGGGAGCGCCTCGAACGGGCCGGCATCGCGGTCGCGCGCGTCGACCGCATCGTGCCCTCGCTCGAGGACGTCTTCATCCACAAGATCGAGGAGGGCCGTCCGTGATCCCCGCGTCCCTGTTCCGCCTGCGGGCCGTCGTCCGCAAGGAGCTCCGCCAGATCCGGCGGGACGCCCTATCGCTGGCCTTCATGGTCCTCCTGCCGGGCTTCATGCTGCTGATGTTCGGCTTCGCCCTCAACTTCGACGTCAAGCACATCCCCCTGGCCGTCGTCGACCAGGACGGCAGCCGGGCCAGCCGCGACCTCGTCGACAAGTTCCGCACGACCGAGTATTTCGACCTCGAGGCCGTCCTGCCGGAGACCGCGGCCGTCGACCCGCTCATGGCCCGGGAGGAGGTCCGGGTGGCCCTGGTCATCCCGCCCGACTACGCCGAGGACCTCCTGGCCGGGCGCAGCCCCTCCGTCCAGGTCCTCGTCGACGGCTCGAACGCCATGAGCGGCGCCACGGCCGCCGGCTACATCGGGGCCATCCTCCAGGGCCATTCCCAGCGCGTCACCGTCGAGGCCCTGGCCCGCCGGGGCGCCGGGACCGTCGCCCTGCCGGTCGCGGCCGAGGTCCGGGTCTGGTACAACCCCGAGCTCCGCAGCGCCAACTTCCTCGTCCCCGGCCTGATGGCCTTCATCCTCATGGTCGTCGTGACCATCTCGACGGCCTTCTCGGTCGTCCGGGAAAAGGAGCGGGGGACGATGGAGCAGCTGTCGCTGTCGTCCCTGCGGCCGGTCGAGCTCGTCGTCGGCAAGATGGTCCCTTACGCCGTCATCGCCCTCATCGCGGCCCATCTCGTCCTTCTCCTGGGCTGGGCCCTCTTCGGCGTGGCCATCCGGGGCAGCTATCCGCTCCTCCTCCTGGCCATGGTCCTGTTCGTCTTCGGGGCGCTCGGCCAGGGCCTGCTCATCTCCTCGATCACCCGGACCCAGACCGTGGCCTTCCTCATCGCCGTCCTGTCGACCATGCTGCCGACCTTCATCCTGTCGGGCTTCGTCTTCCCCATCCGGAACATGCCCCCGGTCGTCCAGGGCATCACCCATCTCGTGCCGGGCCGCTACTTCCTGGCCGCCCTCAGGGCCGTCATCCTCAAAGGCGCGGGTCTCCCGGCCATCTGGGACCAGGTCCTGCTGTTGGCGGCCTTCGCCGCGCTGTCGCTCGGGGGCGCGGCCGTCCGGCTGGGGCGGGGGGACCGGGAGCGGGCGCCCCGGCGGCGGGGGAGCGCGGCATGAAGGCCATCCTGTCCATCGTCCTCAAGGAGTTCCTCCAGCTCCGGCGCGACCGTCGGCTCTTCCCGGTCCTGTTCGTCTCGCCCATCGTCCAGCTCCTGCTCCTGGGCTACGCGGCCAATCTCGACGTCCGCGACATCCCCGTCGTCGTCTGCGACCAGGACCGCTCGGCGGCCGGCCGCGGCTTCGTCGACGAGTTCCTCAATTCGGGCTACTTCTCGCTCCGGGCCCGGGTCGAACGGCCGGACGCGATCGACGGCTGGCTCGACAACGGCCAGGCCGCCATGGCCTTCGTCATCCCCCGCGGCTTCGGGGACGACCTGGCCGCGGGCCGGACGGCCAAGGCCCTCATCGTCGTCGACGGTGCCGAGAGCCAGACGGCGACGATCGGCGTCAATTACGCCAACATGATCGCCGGACGCTACGCCCAGGGCCTGGTCCTGGAGCGGCTCGATCGGTCCCGCGGCGCCGGCCCGAGGCCGGCCCTGGTCGAGGCCCAGGTCCGGGTCTGGTACAATCCCGAGCTGCGCAGCCGCAACTTCATGGTCCCCGGCGTGCTGGGCTTGATCCTGATGATCATGACCATCTCGCTGGCCTCGATGGGCATCGTCCGGGAGAAGGAGGCCGGGACGATGGAGCAGCTCATCGTCACCCCCATCCGGCCGCACCAGCTCATCGTCGGCAAGCTCCTGCCGTTCGTCCTCATCGGCCTCGTCGAGGCGACCTTCGTCACGGCCGTGGCCAGATTCTGGTTCGCCGTGCCGGTCCGGGGCAGCTTCCTCGTCCTGCTGGTGGTCTGCCTGGCCTTCATGTTCAACACCCTGGGCTACGGCCTGTTCATCTCGACCATCTCGAGGTCCCAGCAGCAGGCCATGTTCACGACGGTCTTTTTCGTCATGCCCATGATCCTGCTCGGCGGCTTCGTCTTTCCCGTCGAGAACATGCCGCCGCTCTTCCAGGCCGTCTCCCGGGTCATCCCGACGCGCTACTTTTTCGTCAGCATCCGCGGCATCATGCTGCGGGGCGCCGGCTGGCCGGAGCTGTGGGACCAGGTCGCCTGGCTGGCCGGGCTCGGCACGGTCATCCTCGGCCTGAGCATCGCCCGGTTCAAAAAGAAGCTCGATTAGACTATTCGACGACGATCTCGTCGGCGAAGAGCCAGGCCTTGCCGCCGGCCCCGTAGTGCCAATCGGGCACGGTCCCGATCGAGCGGGCCAGGACCCGGACGAAGCGGACCCGCCGGGGCTCGAACCGGGCCGCGAACGCCTTGACCTTGACGGCGGCCTCCCGCTGCGGCACGTCGTTCGCGACCGTGGCCACCGTCTCGAACTCCCGGCCGTCCCCGGAGACGGCGAACTCGACGGCCGCCGGCAGGAAGATCCACGAGTTGATGTTCTGCAGGCCGCGCGCCGTCAGGCCGCGGACGGTCCGGGCCCGCCCCAGGTCGATGACGGCCTCGAGGTCGGCGCCCTCGAATCCCTGCCAGCGGCCGTCGGAGGCGTCCTCGGTGCCGAGAAGTCCGTCGGTCAGGGCCGCCTCCCCGCCGCCGTCGTACTTCGGGCTGAAGGGCGAGGTTAGCGCGGGCCGGAGGCCCGAGGCAAGATGGACGACGTACGTTTCGGCCGAGACGGCCGGGCTGAGCCGCGTCCCGCCCTCGAAGCCGGCCGCCCGGACCTCCGTGGTCCGCCGGACCTCGAAAGGCCCGCGGTAGCGCTTGGACGAAGGCGACGGGTCCCGGCCGTCGACCGTGTAGAGGATGTCGAGGCCGGGGATCTCCGTCCGCAGGGCGACCGAGATCCTGTTCGCCCGCGTCCCGGCGCCGGCCCCGATGGAGACGAGGAAGGCGCTCCGGGCGGCGTTCAGGCCGGCCTCGTCGTAGCGGGCGAACAGCCCTTTGACCCGGGCCGCGAAGCCGGCCCAGTCGCGCGTCTCCTTCGGCGACCAGACGGCCTCGGCCAGGGCGGCCAGACGCGGCAGGGCCATGTACTCGGCGTGACGGCCCTCGCCGACGTACTCGGTCCAGAGGTTGACTTGGCCGCCGAGGACGCGCCCGGCCTCTTCGGCCGTGAGCTCCGCCGGCACGGGCTCGAACGCGTAGACCTTCGACAGGGGCACGTATCCGCCGATCGACAGGGGTTCTTGGGCGGGAGGCCCCTGGTAGTAATCGATGTAGCAGTGCGAGGTCGGCGACATGACGACGTCGTGGCCGGACCTGGCCGCCGCGACGCCGCCCGCGGTGCCGCGCCAGGACATGACCGTCGCCCCGGGGGCCAGGCCGCCCTCCAGGATCTCGTCCCAGCCGACGAGCCGCTTGCCCAGGCCCGCGAGGACGCGCTCGACGCGCTTGACGAAATAGCTCTGGAGCTCCTTCTCGTCGGCGAGCCTTTCGGCCTTCATCCGGGCCTGGCACTTGGGGCAGCGCCGCCATTCGGCCTTGTCGACCTCGTCGCCGCCGATGTGGACGTAGGGCCCCGGGAAGAGGGCCGCCACCTCGGCCAGGATATCCGCGAGCAAGGCGAAGGTCCTCTCGTTCCCCGGGCAGAAGACGTCCGTGATCGGCCAATAGCCGCCCGGCGGCACGGTGAACGGGCCGCCCGTGCACGACAGCTCCGGGTAGGCGCTGAGGGCCGCCTTGGCGTGGCCGGGCATCTCGATCTCGGGTACGACGGTGATGTGCCGGGCCGCGGCGTAGGCGACGACCTCGCGGATGTCGTCCTGGGTGTAGAAGCCGCCGTAGGTCGCCGCCTCGCCCGGTTTCTGAGGCTCGCGGGCGTTCCAGTGGTCGCTCTCGCGGTCCACGCGCCAGGCGCCGACCCCGGTCAACCGGGGATACTTCTCGATCTCGACGCGCCAGCCCTGGTCGTCGGTCAGGTGCCAGTGGAAGGTGTTGAGCTTGTGCAGGGCCAGGATGTCGATCCAGCGCAGGACGAAGTCCTTGGGGAAGAAGTGGCGGGCGCAGTCGAGCAGGGCGCCGCGCCAGGCGAAGCGCGGCCGGTCCTCGACCGCGACGCAGGGAACGGTCAGCGGCCCGGCCCCCGGCGCTCCCGACGGGCGCTCGACCGAGGGCGGGAGCAGCTGGCGCAGGGTCTGGACGCCGTAGAAAAGGCCGGCCGGCGCCGCGGCCCGGACCAGGATGTTAGCGGGAGAGACGTCCAGGAGGTAACCTTCGGGTCCCAGCCTGGCGGCCAGGTCCTCGAGGCGCAGGACGACGGCCCCCGCGGGCGCCGGCGAGCCGGAGCCCGCCTCGGGAACGGAGTCGAGGGGCAGGTCGAGTCCCGTGCCCCGGTCGAGGAGGTCCTTGAGCGCGGCGGCCACAGGCACGGCACCGGGCTGGTCCTCGGGAACGAGGAGCCGCGTGGCCGGTCCGATCGTGAACGCTCCCGCCCGGGCTTCGAGCGAGAGGGGGGCCGGCACGACGGCGGGACCGGCCGGCGAGGCGCCGGACGGAGCGCTCGTGCAGGCCGGGATCAGCAGGGCCGCCAGGACGGCGGCCGCGAGGGTGTTCCGGGGGAACGGATTCGGGACCATGGGACGACCTCCTGTCGGGGGATCCGCGGTTGGGGAGTGTAGTCACCCCCGGGCAGGGAAGTCAAGGCGGCGCGGTTTGACGGCGGGGCCTCGGAAGCGTATCATGGCCGCCTTTCGAGCCTTTCGCGCGAGCCCCGGCGTCCGCCGGGGCCTGGATATCCCCCCCCGCAAAGCGCCCGATGAAGAGGACCATCCGCCATGGCCACCGTCGCCCTGCTCGCCGTCTCCAACGTCTTCATGACCTTCGCCTGGTACGGGCATCTCAAGTTCAAGGACACGGCCCTCTGGAAGGTCGTCCTGATCTCCTGGTCGATCGCCCTTCTCGAATACTGCTTCCAGGTCCCGGCCAACCGCCTCGGACACCGACATTTCTCGGCTGCCCAGCTGAAGACCATCCAGGAGGTCGTCACGCTGGTCGTCTTCGCCGGCTTCTCCGTCCTGTACCTCAAGGAGGAGCTGAAGTGGAACTATATCGTCGGCTTCGCCTTCATCATGGCCGCCGTTTTCTTCGTCTTCCACAAGTGGTGAGGAAGGCCTCCTCCGCCCGGCCGTCCGTGTTGACATCCCGATCGGCCGCGGTCTATCATCCCTCCATCCGCCCCCGGAGGGAGAGCACGCCATGCGCAAGACGACCGTCCTCCTCGTCCTTCTCGTGAGCCTGGGGTCCTGGGCCTGCAAGGGCGGCCGGACGGCGGCCCCCGCGCCGCCGGTGGAAAAAGCCGCGGCCGGTCCCTTCGTCAAGGTCCAGGACGGCCGCTTCGCCCTCGACGGGAAGCCCCACCATTTCGTCGGGGCCAACTTCTGGCAGGGCATGAACCTGGCCGTCGACGGCCCTTCCGGCGACCGGCCCCGGCTCTTGCGCGAGCTCGACCGGCTGCGCGACCTCGGCGTCACCAACCTCCGGATCATGGCCTCGTCCGAGGGTCCCAACACCGAGCCCTACCGCATGGTCCCGGCCCTGATGACGGCTCCCGGCGAGTACGACGGCAGCGTCCTCGACGGCCTCGACTTCCTGCTGGCCGAGATGGGCCGGCGGGGGATGAGGGCGGTCATGGTCCTCAACAACTTCTGGCAGTGGTCGGGCGGCATGGCCCAGTACGTCTCCTGGCACGAGAAGTCGCCCATCCCTTATCCCGGGGATTACGAGACGTTCATCGCCTACGTCGCCAGGTTCTACGGATACCAGGAATGCCAGGACGGATTCCGGGACCACATCGCCATGGTCGTCGGCCGCACCAATCCCTATACGGGGCGCAAGTACCGGGACGACCCGGCCGTGTTCTCCTGGGAGCTGGCCAACGAGCCGCGGCGCTACCCGCAGAGCTGGATCGACGAGACCGCGGCCTACGTCCATTCGCTCGACCCGAACCACCTGGTCACGACCGGTTCCGAGGGCGCGCCCCCCGGCGAGCCGGACCAGGACTTCGCCGCCACCCACAGATCGCCTGGCATCGACTACGCGACCATCCACATCTGGCCCCAGAACTGGGGCTGGTACGATCCCAGGCGGCCGGCCACGTACAAGGCCGTGGCCGAGCCCCGGGCCGCCGCCTATTTCCGCAAGCTCGCCGACGAGGCCAGGGCCCTGGGCAAGCCCCTCGTCCTCGAGGAGTTCGGCCTGGCCCGGGACTGGGCGACGAAGAAGAACAACCTCGATCCGGCCTCGACGACGGCGACCAAGGACCTCTTCTACGCGGCCCTCTACGGGCTCGTCGAGGAGTCCATTGCCGGCGGCGGCCCGTGTCAGGGCGACAACTTCTGGGCCTGGGCGGGGGAGGCCCGGCCGGGCATGTCCTGGGTGGGGGACCCGCCCCACGAACCGGCCGGCTGGTATTCCGTCTACGACGCCGACGCCTCGACGCTGGCCTTGATCAGATCTCACGCCACGGCGGTCGCCGGGCGGACGCGATGACGCGGCCCGTCTCGATCGTCGTCGCCGCCGATTGGGCCCCCATCCGGGCCCTCGAGCCCGTCTTTCGCCGGGCGCCCGAAGCGGCGTACGGCGACCTTCTGCCCGTCCTGAGGGCGGCCGACCTGCGCCTCGTCAACTGCGAGTGCGCCCTGACCGCGGCCCGCCGGCCCGTCTGGAAAAGCGGGGCCGTCTTCAAGGGCCTGCCGCGCCACGTCACGGGCCTGACGGCGGTCCCGTTCGAGGTGGCCACCTTGGCCAACAACCACGTCTTCGACTACGGTCTCGAGGGCTTCCGCGAGACGCTCGGCGTCCTCCGCCGCGCCGGCCTCCGGACCGTGGGCGCCGGGCTGACCCTCGACGAGGCCGCCCGTCCGCTCGAGCTGACGGTCGCCGGCACCCCGGTCACCGTGCTGGCCTTCGGCGAAGGCGAGGACCTGACGGCTTCGAGGGGAGGCCCGGGCGTCTGCGGCTGGGAGGTCGAGCGCCTGGCGGCCGAGGTCCGCCGGGCCAAGGCGCGCGGCCGCTTCGTCGTCGTCGTGGCCCACGCCGGGCTCGAGTACATCCCCTTCCCGCCGCCGTACGTCGTCGCCGCCTACCGGGCCCTGTCCGACGCGGGGGCCGACGCCGTCGTCGGCCATCACCCCCACGTGCCGCAGGGCATCGAGACGAGGCGCGGCCGGCTCATCGCCTACAGCCTGGGCAACTTCGCCTTCTTCCAGCTCTCCGACCTCTATTACCGGAAGACCGGCTTCCTGCTCGAGCTCCGCGTCCGGGCCGGCCGGCTGGCCTCCCACGCCGTCCATCCCTACCGCGTCTCGGAGTCGGGTCTTCGCCCGCTTCGGGGGACGGAAGCGGTGGAGTTCCGGCGGACGCTCGAGCGGATCTCGCGCCCGCTGCGGACCGGGGGCGGGGTGGACGCGGCCTGGCAGGCCTATCTGGCCTACTACGGGCCCGAGGGCTTCAAGGCCGAGGTCCGGGGCATCCTGGAGCGGATGGAGACCGAGCCCCGCAAGGGCGCGGCCATGTTCCGCAACCGCGTCACGACCCTGCAGCACCGCGAGCTCTGGCGGGACGCCCTGACACGCTTCATGGCCGTGAAGACGCCGCCCGTCCCGGCCGCCCTGACGCGGGTCGTCCGGGAGTGGTTCACCCGGACCGTGTCCGGGGCCCCGGCTCAGAGGCCGTAGCGCCGGCCGGCCGCGTCGACGATGACCCCGATGAGCCGCCGGTAGTCCTCGTCCTCGCCGAGCGGGGAGCCGTGGTAGAGGGTGTAGATCTGGGGCGACCAGCTCTTGTGCGGCTTGAGGCCGGGGATGCCGTTGACCTCGATGATGCGCAGCCGGCCGGCCCGGTCGACGCGCATGTCGATGCGGATGTGGTCGAGGCAGCCCATGGCCTCGGCGGCGGCGTCGCCCAGCGCCTGGGCTTCCCCCGTCCGCTCCCCGGCCAGGCCGACCTTGGTCAGCCCGACGCCGCGGAGGTCGCTCCTCAGGATGCGGTAGTTCCGGAAGTGGCTGTCCTCGACCGTGACCTGCCCCGGCAGGACCTCGCGCGTCCGGCCGTTGCCGAGGACGAGGGCCGTGTACTCGTCTCCGGGCAGGAACTCCTCGACCAGGGCCGGCTCGTCGAATTCCTTCTCGATGAAGGCGACGCGGCGGCGGAGCTCCGCCTCGTCGTGGACGACGCTCTCGTCGGAGATGCCGACCGAGCGGGACTCGCAGATGGGCTTGACGAAAGCGGGGTAGGTGACGGCCGCGGCGTCGTCCCCGGAGCGGAGGAGGGTGTGGGCGGGGACGGCCACGCCGGCCGCGGCCAGGATCTCGTGGGTCCGGAACTTGTCGATCATGGCCTTCATGGTCCGGCTGTCGGAGCCGATGTAGGGGATGCCGCGCTCGTCGAAGACGTCGGCGACCCACAGGCCTTCGGCGTTGCGCCCGATGAAAGCCTCGTTCGGGGTGATGTGGTAGAGGGCGCTCCAGGCGATGTCGAAGTCCGGCTTGTCGACGAGGCGGAGGAACCCGGCCTCGTCGTCGACGAAGGCGACGCGCGTGGGGTGGCCGAGGGATTCGCAGGCCTGGCGGACGGACTCCGTGACCTTCATGTCCCCCCAGCCCTGGGCGTCGCCGCCGGGGCCGGTCAGCAGCAGGATCCTCATGGGCATCTCCTCAGAATAGCGTGGGGATGTGGGTATAACCGGCGAGGGCCAGGGCCGTCGCGGGAGAGACCTGCTCGAGCCGCCGGGCCACCGCCCGGCGCTGGTTTTCGGCGAGAGCGACCTTGGAGACGACCTCGACGGTGATGGACGTTGCGCCGCCGCCGGCGGGCGCGTCGTCGTCCAGGCCGGCCGTCAGGTCCGCGACGAGCCGCCCGTTCGGGTCGAGGACCCGGACGGGCGAGCCGGTCAGACGCTCGAAAGCCCGGCCGAACTCGCCGGTGACATAGCCGTAGTGGGTGCAGGCCAGCCCGGCGAGCGGCGCGGGGCCGAGCGGGCCGCCCTCGAGGGCCCGGGCGACGCAGGCCTGGACGAGGCCGGGCAGGGCTTCGGCGTCGGGGTCCTTGTCGATGGCCGCGGCCAGTCCGTGGCAGGCGGCGGCGCGGACCCGCCGGGGATCGACGCCGCGGGCCGCCAGCCGCCGGACGTGCTCGCCCGACCCGATCGTCGTCTTCGTGCCGAACAGGACGAGCGCCGCCGCCGCGTCCTCGCCGAGGGCCCGGGCGAAGAGGGCGATGCCGGCGTCGAGGATGCCGGCCACCGGGGCGACGGGGGAGCGGGCGAAGGCCGTCCGTTCGTAGACGACCGACAGGGTGTTGCAGGCGATGACGAGGAGATCGGGCCGGTAGCGGGCCATGGCCGCCAGGGCCCGGTCGAAGACGGCCGCCCGCGCGTCCTCGCCGGCCAGGTCGTTGTAGCCGCGGGCCTCGTCGGGCCAGGCGTTGACGTAGACGAGATCGAACCGCCGCCCGCCGCCCAAGCCGCGCAGGCGCCGCTCGAGCCCAGCGCAGATGGACAGGCCGCCCAGCCCGGAATCGGTCAGGACGACACGGCCGTCGCGGCCGGGGCCGAGGACGTCGGACAGGGTGATCGTCATTCGGCGGCGGTCCGGAAGTCCCGGCGGACCTCTGCGAGGAGCGCGGGCTCGGTGAGCAGGCGGAAGCCGGCCCGGGCCAGGAAGTAGACGCCGTCGAGGAGGGCCCGCTGGCCGCCCTCTCCGGCCGCGGCCCGGGCGAAGTCCTCGGTGTGGATGGGCGCGTCGGAGGCCTTGACCATCGGTTCGATGGTCGGAACGGCCCAAGAGACGTTGGCCAGGTCGGTCGAGCCGTAGGCGTCCCGGAACCGGCGGGGCCCCAGCCGGCCGCGCTCTTCGAACAGTCCGGCGAAGAGGTCCTCCAAAGCAGCGTTGCGCTTGAAGGTCGTGACGCCGGGGCCCGGCTCGGAGATCTCGGCCCGGCAGCCGGTCGCGGCCGCGGCGTCCCGGGCCAGGCAGGCGGCGTGCCCGGCCAGGCTGTCGAGCTTGGCCATGGTGTCGGCCCGCAGGGAGAACCGGCCCCGGACGTAGTCGGGGACGATGTTGGGCGCCTCGCCGCCGGCCTCGATGACGCCGTGGAAGAGCGTCCCCGGGGCGAGCTTCGTCCGCGGCAGGACGGCGGCGTGGTAGAAGTGGACCAGGGCGTCGAGGGCGTTGGCCCCGGCCCCGGGCGCGGCCGCGGCGTGGGCCTTGCGGCCGAAGAACTCGACGACGAAGGTCCGGCGGGCCATGGCCTGGCAGACGACGGAATCGAGCGCGTGGGGATGGATCTGGAGGACGGCGGCCGAGCCGGCGAAGACGCCGTCCCGGACGAGGCGGACCTTGCCGCTGCCCTTCTCCTCGGCCGGCGTGCCGACGACCTCGACGATCCCGGGCGCGCCGGGGGGAAGAACGGCGCCGAGGACGATCGCGGCATAAACCCCGGCCGCGCCGATGATGTTGTGGCCGCAGGCGTGGCCCAATCCCGGCAGGGCGTCCATCTCGGCCGTGAAGGTGACGCGCGGCCCGGTGTCGCCGCCGGCCCGGACGGCCCGGAAGGCCGTCGAGTAGCCCGACAGGTTCTCGGTGACATCGAAGCCCTCGGTCGCGAGGGTCTCCCGGAGGAGGCGCGAGGTCGCGTGCTCTTCGAAGGCCAGCTCGGGCGCGGCGTGGATGCGGCGGCTGAGCTCGAGGATGTCGTCGCGGCGCTCCTCGACGGCGGCGGCGATACGGTCCTTGACGTCCATGACTGTCCGGCGCCTATGATAATGCAGGCGGGAAAAAGTTGTCAAAGCCGGGTTTCGAGAGGCGGGCTGTGCTAAGATGGGGCCCGCCGCGAAGGCGCGAAAGGAGGCCGGTCATGGGCAGGCGCGCGAAGGCCGCGATGGTCCTGGGCTTGGGGTTGGTCTGCGCGTCACGGACGGCGGCCCAGACCGTCCTCGAGAGCGCCGGCCTGCGGCTCGAGCTCGACGGCCGCGGCGCCGTCGTCCGGCTGGCCGATCCCCGGACCGGACGGAACTACCTCCCCGAGGGCGTCGCCGGGCACCTCGTCCGGGTCAGGGACGCCGGCGGCGCCGAGCGCGCCCCGGTCTCCCTCACATCGGTCAAAGACCTGTGGACCTTCGCCTTCGACGGCGGCGTCGCCCTGACCGTCCGGGCCTCCCGGAAAGAGGGCTACCTCAAGTTCGAGCTGATCGAGGCCGTCCGGCCGGAGAGGATCGACGCCGTCCTCTGGGGGCCGATACCGACGACGATCGGCGAAACCGTCGGCGAGGTCGTCGGCGTCGTCCGGAACGCCGATCTGGCTATCGGCATCCAGACCCTGAACACGAAGACCTGCGGCGGCAAGCTGGTCAACGCCGAAGGGACCACGGGCGGCCGGACGACGGCGACCAAAGAGCCGTACGGTTCGAGCCTTCAGGCCTTCACGGTCAACCAGGCCCGGGCCCGGACGATCCCGGTCTGGGACCAGTACAAGGACGTGCCCGTCGGGGCCCTGCCGGGTTTCAGGCTCGAGGGTAGCGCGCTGGCCCTGTTCGGCGCGGCGCCGGACCGGGTCCTGCCGCTCATCGGCGTGATCGAGGAGGCCGAGGGCCTGCCGCACCCGATGATCGACGGGGAGTGGATCAAGACCTCCAAGGCCCCCGGCCGGCCCTACCTCATCGCCGACTTCGGCGAGGCCACGGTCGACGCCCTGCTCGAGTACGCCCGCCGGCTCGGCTTTCCGGCGCTCTATCACAGCGGTCCGTTCCGGACCTGGGGGCACTTCGACCTGCTCGAGGACCGCTTTCCGAACGGCCGGGCCGGGTTCAAGGCCTGCGTGGACAAGGGCCGGGCCCTGGGCCTTCGCGTCGGCGCCCATACCCTGACCAACTTCATCACCACGAACGACCCGTTCGTGACCACGGACGCCAACCGGGGGCTGATGGGCGCGGGCGCCGCCCGGCTGCTGAGGGAGGTCGACGCGTCCGCCACCGAGATCGCCGTCGACCGGGGGGACCTGTTCCGGCGGCCCTCCACGCTGAAGAGCGTCCTCATCGGCACGGAGATCGTCCGCTTCCGCGACGTGGCCGGGACCGGCCCCTACACCCTGACCGACTGTGTCCGCGGCGCCTTCGGGACCCCGGCCGCCGCCCACGACCGGGGCGGCGAGGTCCGGATGCTCATGGACCATCCTTATAAGACCTTCTTCCCGGACTGGCCGATGCAGGAGGAGCTCATCCGGAACCTGGCCGGCTTCTTCGGGGAGACCGGGGCGTCGCAGATGGATTTCGACGGTCACGAAGGGACCTGCTACCTCGGCCGGGGCGACTTCGGGCACGTCCACTTCGTCGAGGCCTTCCTCGGCCGGGTCGGCCACCCGGTCGTCAACGGCTCGAGCAACATCGGCCACTACTACTGGCACTTCAACAGCTACATCAACTGGGGCGAGCCCTGGTACGCGAGCTTCCGCGAGAGCCAGTCGACGTACCGCTTCGACAACCAGCCCTTCCTGGAGCGGAACTACATGCCGAACATGCTCGGCTGGTTCCTGATGACCCCCGACACCCGGCTCGAGGACATCGAATGGATGGCGGCCCGGGCCGCCGGCTACCGGGCCGGTTACGCCTTCGTGGCCGAATACGAGACCTTCCGCGACAATCCGGCCACCGAGGCCATCGTCGAGGCCATCCGGACCTGGGAGGAGGCCAAGGAGAGCGGCGCCTTCAGCGACGAACAGAGGGCCCGTCTCAAGGACCCCGAGAGGGACTTCCATTTGGAGAAGGCCGGGGAAGGCCGCTGGACCCTGAGGAGCTTCGAGAAGCTCCGGTTCGAGCACGTCCGCAAGGTCCTCCAACCGGGCCAGCCGGCCGGGTCCGAGTGGGCTTTCGAGACCGGGCCCGAGCCCCGGCCCCTGCACCTCCATCTCCTGCTCGCGGGCGGGGACGACGCCGAGGCCCGGGACATCTCCCTCGAGCTCGACGGATTCTTCCGGGCGGACGTCCCGGCCGTCCTGAAGAAAGGGCAGTCGCTGGTCTGGGACGGCTCGGCGCGCCTCCTCATCTACGACGACAAGGGCCGCAAGACCGGGGCGGTCGAGATCGGGAAGCCCCTGCCCCCGTTGAGGGAAGGCAAGCACACGATCGCGATCGACGCCAAGCTCGCCGGCGCCGACGCGGTCATCAAGGGGACGGTCAAGCTCCTCGGAACGGTCGAGCCGGCCGGGAGACCGATCTAGACGACGAGCATCGCGTCGCCGTAGGAGAAGAAGCGGTAGCGCTCCCGGACCGCCTCCCGGTAAGCCGCCATCGTCAGCTCGTAGCCGGCGAAGGCCGAGACGAGCATCAGCAGGGTCGACTGCGGCAGGTGGAAGTTCGTCAGCAGCCGGTCGACGGCCTGGAACCGGAATCCCGGAGTGATGTAGAGCGAAGTCGCGCCGCGGCCGGAGCGGACGGCGCCGTCGCCCCAGGCGCTCTCGAGCGTCCGGACCACGGTCGTGCCGACGGCCGTGACGGGGCGGCCCTCGGTCTTGGCCGCGTTGATCGCTTTGGCCGCGGCCGGAGTGACGGCATAGGTCTCCTCGAGCATGCGGTGGTCGGCGACGAGCTCGGCCCGGACGGGCTGGAAGGTGGCCAGGCCGACGTCGAGGGTGACCCGGCGGACGTCGATGCCCCGGTCGCCGAGGGCGCGCAGAACGCCCTTCGTGAAGTGCAGCCCGGCCGTCGGGGCGGCGATGGCGCCCTCTTTCCTGGCGAAGACCGTCTGGTAGCGATCGATGTCGCCGGGCCGGGCGCTCTCGTCCTCGCGGGCCCTCTTGATATAGGGGGGCAGGGGGGCGTAGCCGCGCTCCCGCAGCAGGGCCCGGACGTCGGCCGGTCCGAAGTCGAGCAGGCGCCGGCCTTCCCCGGCCGGCCCGGCCGCCTCGGCCGAGACGCCGCCCGGGAAACGAACGACATCGCCGGGCCGGACCCTTTTCGCCGGCCGGCAGAGGACCTCCCAAGTCCCCGGCGCGCCCGTTTCCCGGACGAACAGGAACTCGATCTTCGCCTCGCCGCTCGTCCCCCAGAGGCGGGCCGGCAGGACCCGGGTGTCGTTGAGGACGAGGACGTCGCCGGCGGCCATCAGTCCCGAGAACTCGCGGAAGCGGCCGTGGCGGAGCGCGCCCGTCCGGCGGTCGACGACCATCAGGCGCGAGTCGTCGCGGTGGGGGAGGGGGCGCTGGGCGATGAGCTCCGGCGGCAGCCCGAAGTCGTAATCGGCGACGCGGAGGGGAGGGCCGGAGGGCATGGCGGTCGGCGCGGCCTCAGTCCTTGAAGAGCTTCTTCTGCCCGGCCGGTCGGGCGGCCCGGCCGCGCGGGCCCGGCTCCCGGGCCTCGTAGCCGAGGTGGGCGTAGGCCTTGGGCGTGACGACCCGGCCGCGGATGGTCCGGTCGAGGAAGCCGATGCGCATGAGGAAGGGCTCGTAGATGCTCTCGATGGTGTCCTTCTCCTCGTCGATGGCCGCGGCGATGGTGCCGATGCCGACCGGCCCGCCGCCGAAGTTCTCGACGATGGTCGAGAGGATCTTGCGGTCGACGTCGTCGAGTCCCAGGGCGTCGACCTCCATGAGGTCGAGGGCCCGCTGGGCCTCCCTGGCCGTGATGACGCCGCCGCCCTTGACGTCGGCGTAGTCGCGGACCCGCCGCAGGAGACGGTTGGCGACGCGCGGCGTGCCCCGGGAGCGCAGGGCGATCTCGCCGGCCCCGGCGTCGTCGACCTTGACCTTGAGGATGCCGGCCGAGCGCTGGATGACCTTCTTGAGGTCCTCGTCCCTGTAATAGTCGAGGCGGTGGATGATGCCGAAGCGGCCGCGCAGCGGGGCGGTGATGCGGCCGGCCCGGGTCGTGGCCCCGATGAGGGTGAACTTCTTGATCTTGAGCTTGTGGCTGCGGGCCCCGGGCCCCTGGCCGATGACGATGTCGAGGCTGAAGTCCTCCATGGCCGAGTAGAGGATCTCCTCGACCGAGGGCTGCAGGCGGTGGATCTCGTCGATGAACAGGGTCTCCTTGGCCTGCATGTTGGTCAGGATGGCCGACAGGTCCCCTGTCCGTTCGATGACCGGGCCGGCCGTGGGCTTGATGCCGACGCCCATCTCCTTGGCGATGAGGTAAGCGAGGCTGGTCTTGCCGAGGCCGGGCGGGCCGTAGAGGAGGACGTGGTCGAGGTGCTCGCCGCGCTTCTTGGCCGCCTCGATGAAGACCTTGAGGTTGGCCTTGACCTTGTCCTGGCCGACGAACTCGTCGAACGACCGCGGCCGGAGGCTGTCCTCGAACAGGACGTCCTCGCGGGTGCGGATGGGGCTGAGGATGGCGGGCATCGGTGTCGCTCCGGGGTATTCTAATTCAAGACCGGACGCGCCGCAAGGACGGGGCCCGACTAGGCGCGGCGGTTGCGGTGGAGCTTGGCGTCGACGGCCGCGGCCATGGCCGCCTCGTCGACGCCGGGCAGGCCGAGGAAGGCGGCGATCCGCCGGACCTCGGACCCGGGGTCCCCGACGAGCGCGTTGTAGCTGACGAGCAGGAGGTCCACGTCGGTCCGGGCCGCCAGGCCGGCCTTGGTCGCTTCGTTGAGCTTGACGAAGGCCGTCTTGGTGCCTTCGCGGTCCGGGTCCTCGACCTTGGCCATCTTCTCCATGGAGTCCAGGACCTCGTCGATGTGGCGCTCGGTGTAGATGACGCGGTACCGGCCGGGCGGCAGGAACCGCATCCCGTAGGCCGTGACCTTGATGAACCGGCCGCGGAAATCCGCCAGCGGGAAGACGCCGTCGCGGAGGCGGCTGATGATCTTGCCGCCTTCGAGCTCGAAATAGCCGCGGGGATTGTTGTCGTCGGGCGGCCGCGAGGCGGTGTCGAAGGCGCAGGGCGCGCCGCCGGCCCGCAGGACCTGCATGAGCAGGGACGTGCCCGACCGCTCGAGCCCCGAGACGATGTAGTTGATCCGATCGTCCAGCTGCATGAGGGACCTCTCCTTCAGATCTTGGCCAGGCGCTTGAGGCAGTCGCGGAGGAGCTTCTCGAACTCGGTCCCGGGCTTGTGGGCGGCCAGGGTCTGGTCGGCGGCCCGTTCGGCCTCTTTCCGCCGGAAGCCCATGTTCTGGAGGGCCGAGAGGAGGTCCTCCTTCTCCGGCGAGCCCTTCGAGGCCAGGAGCTTCTCCTTCTTGTCGAGCTTGTCCTGGAGCTCCATGGTGATGCGCAGGGCCGTCTTCTTGCCGATGCCGGGGACGAGCGAGATGCGGGCCACATCGCTGGCCCGGACCGCGTCGGCCAGGTCGTCCGGGGCGATGCCCGACAGGACGTTCATGGCCAGCTTGGGGCCGATGCCGGAGATGCCGATGAGCTTGAGGAACATGTCCTTCTCGTCCTGGGACAGGAACCCGAACAGGGCGATGGCGTCGTCGGTGACGTGGGTGTGGACGAGCAGCTCGACCGTGCCGCCGACCTCGCCCAGGCGGACGAAGGACGAGACGGGGATGGCCGCGGCGTAGCCGACGCCGCCCGTCTCGACGACGACGTGACCGGGGGTCTTGTGGATGAGCGTGCCTTTGAGATAGGCGATCATGTCGCGTCCTCGCTGTCGATCTTGGCCCGGTATTGGCGGGCGTTGAGGTGGCAGATGGCCGCCGCCAGGGCGTCGGAGGCGTCGAGGGGGACGTCGTCGTCGGCCAGGCCGAGGAGGGAGCGGACCATGGTCAAAACCTGGTCCTTGTCCGCCTGGCCGTAGCCGGTGACGGCCTTCTTGATCTCCAGGGCGGAGTACTCGGCCAGGGCGCAGCCGGTCTCGGCCACCGCGACCAGGACCGCCCCGCGGACCTGGCCCAGGGTCAGGGCCGTCTTCATGTTCTGGGCGTAGAAGGCGTTCTCGATGGCCGCCTCGGCCGGGGCGTAGGACCGGATGAGGCCTTCGAGCTCGGACTTGATCTCGGCCAGCTTCAGGGGCAGGGGGCTCTTGGCGGTCGGGGCGATGATCCCGTAGGCGACGGGGACGAGCCGGCCGCCGTCCTCGTCCACGATCCCGAAGCCCGTCGACCGGAGGCTGGGATCGATCCCGAGGACCCGCATGGATGCCGCCGGGCGTCACCCGGCCTGCGAGAAGGCGGCGATCTCCTCTTCGGAGATGTCGAAGTTGGAGGAGACGGACTGGACATCGTCGTGGTCCTCGAGCTCCTCGACGAGGCGGAGCACCTGCTGGGCCTCCTTGCCCTCGACCTTGACGTAGTTCTGGGGCAGGAACCCGACCTCGGAGGCGGCGATCTCGATCTCGGCCTTCTTGATGGCCTCGAGCACGGCCTCGAACTTCTCGGGCGAGGTCGTGACCTCGAACAGGGTGCCCTCGTCCTTGAGGTCGTCGGCCCCGGCCGTCAGGGCGATGTCCATGAGGATGTCCTCGGACGCCTTGGCCTTCTCGACGTCGATGTAGCCCATGCGCTTGAACATCCAGGCCACCGAGCCCTTCTCGCTCATCTGGCCGCCGCACTTCTGGAAGATGTGGCGGATCTCGGAGACGGTCCGGTTCTTGTTGTCGGTGACGGCCTGCATGAAGACGGCCACGCCGCCGGGGCCGTAGCCCTCGTAGGACACTTCCTCGTAGGTGGCTCCTTCGAGCTGGCCGGTGCCCTTCATGATGGCCCGCTTGACGTTGTCGGCCGGCATGTTGGCGGCCTTGGCGTCGTTGATGGCCTTGCGCAGGGCGGCGTTCTTGTCGGGGTCGCCGCCGCCGGACCGGGCCGCCATGCTGATCTCGCGGATGAGGCGGGTGAAGATCTTGCCCTTCTTGGCGTCGGTCGCGGCCTTTTTATGCTTGATCGAGGCCCACTTGGAATGTCCGGACATGGTCGTCTCCTTGAGGTTTCGAGCCCCCCTAAAGTAGCACAAACCTCCGGCCGGCGCAACCCGGCGGGGGGATATACTAGTTAATTACTAGGGAATATGCTAGAATGATGAATATGCTATAATTCCCCGCACGCGAAGGAGGTCCGCATGAAGACGAACATGGGAGGTCTCGACCGCACCCTGCGGCTCGCCGCCGCGGCCGTCATCGCCGTCCTGCTCATCCTGCACGCCGTCAAGGGCACGCTGGCCGTCGTCCTGGCCGTCGTGGCCGCGGTCTTCGTCATCACCACGCTCGTCGGGGTCTGCCCGGCCTACGTCCCGTTCGGTCTGTCGACGAGGAAGAAGGACAAGAAGGGCGCCTGCTGCCCGCATTGAGCCCCCGACCGGGCCGGGAGGCCGACATGACGACCGATCCCGAGAACAGAGCCGGCGTCCGCGTCGAGCTGGCCGTGACGGGCCTGAGCTGCGCGGGCTGCGCGGCCAGCGTCGAGCGGGCCCTGCGCAAGGTCCCCGGCGTCCGCGAGGCCGCCGTCAACGTCGCCACGTCCAAGGCCATCGTCGTCGTCGATCCGTCGTCGGCCGGGCGCGAAGCCCTCGTCGCGGCCGTCCGGGGGGCCGGCTACGGCGTGGCCGAGACTGCCGCGGAAACCAAGGGGACGGGCGACGCCGAGTACCGCTCTCTCCGGCGCGACGTCGTGTGGGGCGGGGCCGTGGCGCTGGTCATCTTCCTCGGCAGCATGCGGCACTGGTTCCCCTGGTGGCCGGCCCCGCTGCAGGACTTCTTCGTCCTCTGGGCCCTGGCCACCCCCGTCCAGTTCGTCCTCGGCCTGCGCTTCTATCGAGGGGCCTGGAGCGCGCTCAGACACGGCCAGGCGAACATGAACACGCTGGTCGCCGTCGGCACCTCGGCCGCCTATCTCTTCAGCGTCGCGGCGACGGTCTGGCCGGGGCTGTTCGCCCTCGCGGGCGTGGCGCCCCAGGTCTACTTCGACACCTCGGCCGTCATCATCGTCCTCATCCTCTTCGGCCGCCTGCTCGAGGCCCGCGCCAAGGGCCGGACGTCGGACGCCGTCCGGCGGCTCATGGGCCTGCGGCCGCGGACGGCCCGCGTCGTCGGCCCCGACGGGGAGCGCGAGACGGCCATCGAGGACGTCCGGGCCGGCGACATCCTCGTCGTCAGGCCCGGCGAGTCCGTCCCCGTCGACGGCGTCGTCGTCGAGGGCCGGTCGTCGGTCGACGAGTCCATGATCAGCGGCGAGAGCCTGCCCGTGGACAAGGCCCCCGGCGATCCGGTCGTGGGCGCCACCATGAATAAATGGGGCAGCTTCCGGTTCCGGGCCGAGCGCGTCGGCGAGGACACCGCCCTGGCCCGCATCATCCGGCTGGTCGAGGAGGCCCAAGGCACCAAGGCCCCCATCCAGCGGCTGGCCGACGTCATCGCCGGCGTCTTCGTTCCGGCCGTCCTCGGCGTCGCCGTCCTGACCTTCGCGGCCTGGGCCCTGTTCGGGCCCGAGCCCCGGCTCGTCACCGCCCTGCTCAATTTCGTGGCCGTCCTCATCATCGCCTGCCCTTGCGCCATGGGCCTGGCGACGCCGACGGCCATCATGGTCGGGACGGGCAAGGGGGCCGAGCGGGGCGTCCTCATCAAGAGCGGGGAGAGCCTGGAGACCCTCCACAAGGTCGACACGGTCGTCTTCGACAAGACGGGCACGCTGACCGAGGGCCGGCCGGAGGTCACCGACGTCGCGGCCGCGCCCGGCGTCGCCGTCGAGGACCTGCTGCGCCTGGCCGCTTCCGTCGAGGCCCCTTCCGAGCACCCGCTCGGCCGGGCCGTCGTCCGCCGGGCCGCCGCCGCGGGCCTCCGGCCGGAGCGGGTCGACGAGTTCCGGGCCCTCGAGGGCATGGGCGTCGAGGCCGTGGCCGGCGGACGGCGCGTCCTCGTCGGCAGCCCGCGGCTGGTCGCCTCGGCCGGCGTCGACCTCGCGCCGCTCGCTGCCGAGGCCGCCCGGCTGGCCGCCGAAGGGAAAACGGCCGCCTACGCCGCGGTCGACGGCCGGCTGGCCGGCCTGTTCGGCTTATCGGATACCCTCAAGCCGGGCGCCCGCGCCGCCGTCGACAGCCTCCGCCGCCAGGGCCTGAGGATCGTCATGCTGACCGGCGACAACGCCCGGACGGCCCGGACCGTGGCCGCGGCGGCCGGCATCGACGAGGTCGTCGCCGAGGTGCTGCCGGGCGACAAAGCCGGGGTCGTCCAGCGGCTCCAGGGAGAGGGGAGGCGGGTGGCCATGGTCGGCGACGGCATCAACGACGCTCCCGCCCTGGCCCGGGCCGACGTCGGCGTGGCCCTGGGGACCGGCACCGACGTGGCCATGGCCTCGGCGGACGTGGCCCTCATCTCCGGCGACTTGCAGGGGGTGGTGGCCGCGCGGGAGCTCAGCCGGCGGACCATCCGGACCATCCGGCAGAACCTGTTCTGGGCCTTCGCCTACAACGTCGTCGGTATCCCGGTCGCGGCGGGGGTCCTCTATCCGTTCCTGGGCCTGCGCCTCGATCCGATGATCGCCTCCGCGGCCATGGCCCTGAGCTCGGTCTCGGTCGTCGCCAACTCGCTCCGGCTCCGCCGGGCCCGGTTCTGAGCCGGCTCAGAAGACGAAGCGGAGGGCCAATCCCGCCCGCAGGTAGGACGGATCGACGTCGAGCGTCCCCAGGCCGATGGCGGCCTCGATCTCGTCGATGGGCCGGGCGATGATCTCGTCCTCGACGACGTGGAGCCGCAGGGGGGTCTTGGGCGCCGCGTAATAGCGCAGATCGACGGCCAGGATGACGTTGTGGAAGGCTTCGTAGGCGGCCTCGACGCCGAGGTTGGCGCCGTACTTGGTCTGCGGGCCGAAGTCGACGACCATGCGGTAGGTGCCGCCGCTGAGGAGGAACTCGTCGCCGTTCTGCGCCAGGTCGAAGAAGGTGTAGCCGATGTGCCCGGCCTGTCCTTCGAAGTGGAAGACGCTGGGGCCGGCCGAGACGCTCAGCGACAGGTCGTCGGCGACCCGGAAGCGGGCCAGGGCGTTGAGGCTGAAGGCCGTCGTGGTCATGTTCCCGGTCGACGACCCCCACTCGATCTCGTCGGCGTAGGTCTCCGGCTCGAAGGCCGTGAAGCTGACGCTGATCGCGTACGGGCCGTTCGCGCCGCCGAGCTTGGGCCGGTGCCAGTCGGCCAGGACCTGGAGCCCGACGGTCTCGGTGAACAGGACGTTGAAATAGCCGTTCAAGCCGTAGGTCGTGCGGCCCCGGAAGCGGACCGTCTGCTCGGCCAGGCCGGCGATGAACCGCTCGGGCGGGGCGAAGGCGGGCTGGTAGCGGTTGAGGTAGGTCGCGTTCATGCTCGGCCGGACCAGGGTCCAGCCGAAGCCGAGCTCGAAGCGGATGTCGGCCGCGAGGGGAGCGGCCGTCGCGAGGACGAGAAAAAGGGCGAGGGGCGGAGCGAGCTTCCGGGTCATGTCTTGGCGCCTCCTGGCGGGGGGAAGGCTACCACGGCCCGGACCGGGATGTCAATCCCCCTCGGGCGTCAAGTCGTTTAAGATCAAGCCTTTTCGGCCTCCCCGGCCTAACCGAAGAAGACCTTGGCGATCTCGTAGAGCTCGGCGTCGACCGTCTTCGGCTCGGCCAGGGCCTCCTCGAACGGGACGGGCACGACGCGGTTGCCCCGCAGGCCGACCATGTGGCCGAACGTCTCCTTGTGGACGAGCTCGATCGCGGCCACCCCGAAGCGGGTGGCCAGGATGCGGTCGAAGGCCGTCGGCGAGCCGCCGCGCTGGATGTGGCCGAGGACCGTGACCCGGGTGTCGATGGCCGTGCGCATCTCGATCTCGCGGGCGATCATGTTGCCGATGCCGCCCAGGCGGACGTGCCCGAAGGCGTCCTTCTCGCCCGACTGGGTGATGAGGCTGGCGTCCTGCGGTTTGGCGCCCTCGGCCACGACGACGATGCTGAACATCTTGCCGCGCTCGCGGCGCTTCTGGATCTGGACGCAGATGTCGTCCATGTCGAAGGGGAACTCGGGGATGAGGATGATGTCGGCCCCCCCGGCCAGGCCGCCCTCGACGGCGATCCAGCCGGCGTGCCGGCCCATGACCTCGACGACCATGACCCGGTGATGGGCCTCGGCCGTCGTGTGCAGGCGGTCGAGCGCTTCGGCGACGATGGACACGGCCGTGTCGAAGCCGAAGGTGTAGTCGGTCCCGGCCAGATCGTTGTCGATCGTCTTGGGCACGCCGACGCAGCGCAGGCCTTTGTCGAAGAGCTTCTTGGCCACGCCCAGGGTGTCCTCGCCGCCGACGGCGATGACCGCGTCGAGCTCGAACTTCTCGACCTGGGAGAAGATCTTGCCGACACCGTCCTCGACCCGGAAGGGATTGGTCCGCGAGGTGCCGAGGATGGTGCCGCCGCGCGGCAGGATGCCCGAGATGGCGCTCAGGTCGAGCGGGAAGATCTTGCCTTCGATGAGCCCGAGCCAGCCGTTCTTGATGCCCAGGATATCGTAGCCGAAGTGGACGATGCCCTTCCGGGTCACGGCCCGGATGACCGCGTTGAGCCCGGGGCAGTCGCCGCCGCCCGTCAGGATCCCGACTCTCATTCTCGACCTCCGTAAAACGCTCATCCCGGCCCCCCAGGTCGGCAGGGATTATACCCGCCCGGACCGGTCATTTCAAGTTGGACCGGTCCGCCGCGACGCCGGTGTGGACCGCCGGGACAGAGGCGCCTGTGCCCTTGACCGGGCCGGGCGTTTTCTTTATGGTAGGGGAGACCGCCCACACCACACGCCACAGGAGGACACCATGCCGGCGACGATCATCAGCGGAAAAGAGGTCTCCAGCCAGATCCGGGCGGAGCTCAAGGAGCGGACGGCCCGCCTGAGGGAGAAAGGGCATGTTCCCGGCCTGGCCGTCGTCCTCGTCGGCGAGGACCCCGCCTCGGTCTCCTACGTTACGGCCAAGGCCCAGGCGGCCGGAGAGCTGGGGATGTTCGAAACGACCATCCGGATGCCGGCCGACTCGTCGGAGGAGGACATCCTTCGCCAGGTCGACAGCCTCAACCGCGACGACCGCTACAACGGCTTCCTGGTCCAGCTGCCGCTGCCGAAATACGTCAGCTCCGAGAAGGTCATCGGCCTCATTTCGCCGGACAAGGACGTCGACGGCTTTCACCCCGTCAACGTCGGCAAGATGCTGCGCGGCGAGCCCTGCCCGCTGCCCTGCACGCCCTACGGCGTCGTCCAGCTCCTCGTCCGCGGCGGCTACGGACCGGACGGCAAGCACGTCGTCGTCTGCGGCCGGAGCAACATCGTCGGCAAGCCCCTGGCGGCCATGCTCATCCAGAAGCGCAAGGGGGCCAACGCCACGGTCACCGTCTGCCACACCGCCACGCCCGACCTGGCCAAGTTCACCCTGCAGGCCGACATCCTGGTCGCGGCCATGGGCGTGCCGCGGGCCATCAAGGCCGAGATGGTCCCGCCGGGCTGCGTCGTCATCGACGTCGGGGTCAACCGGGTCGCCGACGCCGCGGCGGCCAAGGGCTTCCGGCTGGTCGGCGACGTCGACTTCGAACCCGTCAAGGACAAGGCCTCGGCCATCACGCCGGTGCCCGGCGGGGTCGGCCCGATGACGGTGACCATGCTCATGATGAACACCATCGAGGCGGCCGAGCGCAAGGCCGGCCTGGCCGTCTAGGCCGGAGGACCTCCATGAAGATCGGCAAGATCGACGAGGCCGATTTCCGCGCCCTCATCCAGGGCCGGTTCGGCCGGCGCGATCCCTCGGTCCTGGTCCCGCCGCGGACGGGCGTCGACGCCGCCGTCATCGACATCGGGGACGGCCGGGCCCTGGTCGTGGCCGAGGACCCCATCTTCACGATGCCCCGCCTGCCGCTCGAGACGTTCGGGCGGTTCACCGTCCACATCGGGGCCAGCGACGTCGCCGTCATGGGCGTCGCGCCGCGCTACATGACCTACACGCTGCTCCTGCCGCCCGAGACCGGCCGGGCCGACGTCGGGCGGATCGTCGATTCGATCCACGTGGCCGCCCGCGGCCTGGGCATCGCCATCGTCGGGGGCCACACCGGCTTCTATCCGGGCTTCACCGCCCCGACCATCGGCGGCATCGCCGTTTTCGGCCTGGCCCGCAAGAAGGACGTCGTCACGCCGGCCGGGGCCCGGCCCGGCGACGCGGTCGTCCTGACCAAAGGCCCGGCCATCGAGACGGCCGCGCTGCTGGCCTGCCTGCGCGAGGAGGAGCTCCGGGCCCGCTATCCCGCCTCCCTTGTCGCCAAGGCCAAGGCGTTGACCGCGTCCATCACGGTCGTCGCCGACGCCCTGACGGCGGCGGCCTCGGGCGGGGTCACGGCCATGCACGACGCGACGGAAGGGGGCGTGGCCGGCGGGCTCTACGAGATCGCCTCGGCCAGCGGCGTGGGCATGGAGGTCGACGAGCGGCTGTTCGTCTATCCCGACGAGGTCCGCATGGTCTGCGAAGCCTTCGCCATCGATCCTGTCAAGGCCATCGCCGAGGGCAGCCTGCTCGCGACGGTCCGGCCGCGGCGCGTCGCCGCCCTGCTGGCCCGGCTCAAGCGGAAGCGGATCGCCGCTTCCGTCATCGGACGGGTCGTCGCGGACAAACGCCGGCGGACGATCGTCCGCTGCGACGGCCGGACGGAATCCCTGGCCATCCCGGAGCAGGACCCGTTCTGGCCGGCCTTCTTCGATGGCCTTGGAAAATCGTGATCGGGGCCCCGCCGGCGGGCGGGAGGGGGGAGGCGTCAGCGGGCCTTGGAGCGGGCCTTCTTGGCCTTCTTTTCGGCCCGTATGGCCACGTCCCTGAGGGTGATGCCGTCGAAATAGTCCTTCAAGAGGTCGGTCGCGCCCTTCCAGATCTCGAACGTCGGGCAGGACTCCAGGTGCTCGCAATAGGCGCCGTCCTCGACGCACTCGACGAGGCAGCAGTTGCCCTCGAGGGCGTGGAGGATCTCGCTGAGCTTGATGTCCTCGGGCCTCCGGGCCAGGGTGTAGCCGCCGCCGGCGCCGCGAATGCTCTTGACCAGGCGGTTGATCTTGAGGGGGATGATGATCTGCTCGAGGTAGCGGATGGAGATGCGCTCGTCCTCGGAAATGCGCTTGAGGATGACGGCGTCGCTGCCGTTGCCGAAGTGGCGGGCCAGGTTGAGCATGAGGCGCGTGCCGTAGCGCCCCTTGGTGGATAATCTGATCATCGCGGGCTCCTGTTCCCATTCTATATGGCTTTTCTCCCAATATCAACTCGAATTGATAGGAATTATCAATTTAGTAGTTATGGAAGGGGGGCGGACCCGCCGCCTTGACACCCTCCGCGGCGAATGGGTATCCTAGCGCTCTCTCGATCCCACGAGCAAAGGAACGCCCATGCCCCGTCAGATCCTTCTCGGTGACGAAGCCGTCGCCCTGGGGGCCGTCCACGCCGGCCTCTCGGCGGCCTATTCCTATCCCGGCACGCCCGCCTCGGAGATCCTGGAGTTCCTCGTCCGCAAGGCGGCCGAGACCAAGGACTTCACGGCCGTCTGGTCGGTCAACGAGAAGACGGCCTACGAGGAGGCCCTGGGGGCCTCGTTCGCCGGTAAGCGGGCCCTCGTGTCCTTCAAGCACGTCGGCCTCAACGTCGCGGCCGACCCGTTCATGAACTCGGCCATCACGGGCGCCAACGGGGGGCTGGTCGTCGTCAGCGCCGACGATCCCGGCATGCACAGCTCGCAGAACGAGCAGGACAGCCGCTTCTACGCCCAGTTCGCCCACATCTACGCCTACGAGCCCTCCGACCACCAGGAGGCCTACGACATGACCCGGGAGGCCTACGACCTGTCCGAGCGCCTCGAGGTCCCGGTGCTCCTCCGCATGGTCACCCGGCTCTCGCACAGCCGCTCGGCCGTCGAGGTCGGCGAGCCCCGGCCCCAGAACCCCCTCCGCAAGGGCGCGGCCAAGGACTGGATCCTGCTCCCGGTCAACGCCCGCCGGCGCTTCGCCCGGCTCCTCGACCTGCAGGCCGAGATGGTCCGGCTCTCGGACGCTTCCCGGTTCAACGTCCTGGAGACCGCCGGCCGGGACCGCGCGTTCGGCGTCATCGCTTCGGGCGTCGCCTACAATTACTTCCGCGAGGCCGTGGCCGGCCAGACCGCTCCGCCGCCCTTTTTGAAGGTCTCGACCTACCCCCTCCCCGAGGGCCTCGTCCGCCGGCTCGTCGAGAGCGTCGACACGGTCCTGGTCCTCGAGGACGGCTATCCCTTCATCGAACGCCGGCTCAAAGGCCTCTTCGGCATCGCCGGCAAGACCGTGCGCGGCAAGACGGACGGGACCCTGCCGGCCTCGGGCGAGCTGACGCCGGACATCGTCCGGGGCGCCCTCGGCCTGCCGCCGCTCCCGGCCTTGACCGCGAGCGGCCTGCCGCTGGCCGGGCGGCCGCCCCAGCTGTGCGTCGGCTGTCCCCACTCCGACACCTTCAAGGCCCTCAACAAGGTCCTCGAGGGCGCCGCCGGGGCCAACGTCTTCAGCGACATCGGCTGTTACACCCTGGGCGCCCTGCCGCCCTACAACGCCATCCACAGCTGCGTCTGCATGGGGGCGAGCGTCAGCATGGCCCGCGGCGCGTCGGACGTCGGCCTCCACCCGGCCGTGGCCGTCATCGGCGACTCGACCTTCGCCCACTCGGGCATCACGCCCCTGCTCGGCGCGGCCGTCGCCGACGCCAACATGACCGTCGTCATCCTCGACAACGCGACGACGGCCATGACCGGCGGCCAGCCGACCTACGGCTCGGGCGAGCGCCTCCTCCGGCTCGTCGAGGGGCTGGGCGTGCCCAAGGAGCGCATCCGGACCATCGAGCCCCTCCCCAAGCACCATGACAAGAACGTCCAGGTCCTGCGGGAGGAGATCGACCACCGCGGCCTGTCCGTCGTCGTCGCCGTCCGCGAGTGCGTCCAGGAACAGCGGAAGAAAAGGAGCTAGGCCATGAAGCAGGACATCATCCTGGCCGGGGTCGGAGGGCAGGGCATCCTGTCGATCGCCTACGTCATCGACAACGCCGCCCTGGCCGACGGCCTGTCCTTCAAGCAGGCCGAGGTCCACGGCATGGCCCAGCGGGGCGGGGCCGTGCAGTCCCACATGCGCCTTTCGAAGGGGGCCATCTGGAGCGACCTCATCCCCAAGGGCGAGGCCGACATGGTCCTCAGCGTCGAGCCCCTCGAGGCCCTGCGCTACCTGGACTACCTCCGGCCCGACGGCATCGTCGTCACCAGCTCGACGCCCTTCCGCAACATCCCCGACTACCCCGACGTCGAGGCCGTCCTGGCGGCCGTCCGCAAGGCGCCCCGGGCCGTCGTCGTCGACGCCGAGAAGCTGGCCAAGGAGGCCGGCACGGTCAAAGCCCAGAACATCGTCCTGCTCGGGGCGGCCGCGCCCAGCCTCATCCTGGCCGAGGCCTCGCTCCGGCGGACGATCGAGGACCTCTTCCGCGGCCGGGGCCCGACGGTCCTGGACGCCAACCTCAAGGCCTTCGAGCTGGGCAAACGGGCGGCCCTCGGCCAATGACGACCCGTTGGCCCCGGACCCTTCGCATCCTCGAAAAGGCCGAGAAGGAAGGCCGGGATTTCCTGCTCGAGCCCGAGGTCTACGCCGTCCTGCGCGAGGCCGGCGTCGCCACGCCCCGCCATGTCCTGGCCGGTCCGGACGGCCGCGTCCCGCGGGCCCGCCTGGCCGCCCTGGGCTCGCCGAAGGTCGTCGTCAAGATCGTCTCGCCGTGCGTCATCCACAAGTCCGACGTCGGCGGCGTCGCCGTTTGCGAGGCCTCTTCGGCGGCCGTCCGGAAGACCTGCGAGGCCATGCTGCGCACGGTCGCCGCCCGCACCCCGGCCGCCGACCGCAAGGCCGTCCGGGAGTCCGTCCGCGGCTTCCTGGTCGTCGAGAAAGTCGCTTTCGAGGAGGCCGGCTTCGGCTCCGAGATCCTGTTCGGCCTGCGCCACTCGCCCGACTTCGGCCCGGTCCTGACCGTCGGTTCGGGCGGCCTCGACGTCGAGTACATGAACGCCCGGCTCAAGGAGGGACGGGCCGCCGGCATCGCCTCGGCCCACCTCCTCGACGAGGCCGGGGCCCGGGCCCTGCTCGAGCCGCTGGCCTTCTTCGGCAAAGTGGCCGCCCCGTTCCGGGGGCGTCCGCCCCTCGCGGCCCCCGAGGCCCTCGTGGCCACGCTGCTGCGGTTCCGCGACCTGGCCGCGGCCTTTTCGCCTTACGCGGCCGGGACCCCGTTCGTCCTCGAGGAAGCCGAGGTCAATCCGTTCGTCGTCCGGCGCGGCCGCCTCGTGCCCCTCGACGGCGTCTGCCGGTTCTCCCGCCGCAAGACGGCCCTGCCGGAGCGCCCCGTCGAGGGCGTCGGCCGCCTCCTGCGGCCGGCGTCGATCGGCATCATCGGCGTCTCCGAGAAGATGAACATCGGCCGGGTCATCCTGGCCAACATCCTCAAGGCCGGGTTCCCGCCGGACCGGATCACCGTGGTCAAGCCCGGCCTCGACGCGATCGACGGCTGCCGCTGCGTCCCCAGCGTCGCCGCCATGCCCGAGACGGTCGACCTGTTCGTCCTGACCCTCGGCGCGGACCTGTGCGCCGGCGTCATGGAGGACCTCGTCGCCCACGGCAAGGCCCGCTCGGTCATCCTCATCGCCGGCGGGATGGGGGAGAAGGAGGGCGGGGCCTCCATCGAGGACCGCATCCGCGGCCTCCTCGCCGAGGGCCGCCGCTCCGGCCGCACGACCCCCGTGGTCAACGGCGGCAACTGCCTGGGCGTCGTCTCGAAGCCGGGCCGCTACGACACGCTTTTCATCCCCGGCCACAAGCTGCCGCGGCCGGCCACGGCCGGCACGGCTTCGGCCATGATCAGCCAGAGCGGGGCCTTCATGATCTGCCGCATGAGCAAGATGCCGGCCCTGGAACCCGTCTACTCCGTCTCGCTCGGCAACCAGCTCGACCTGACGGCCTCGGACTACCTCCGCTACCTCAAGGACGATCCCGCCGTCCGGAACTTCTTCGTCTACATGGAGGGCTTCAAGCCCGGCGACGGCCTGGCCTTCGCCCGGGCCATCGGCGAGATCACGGCCTCGGGCCGGACGGTCCTGGTCTACAAGGCCGGCCGAAGCCCCGAGGGCCGTTCGGCGACCTCGAGCCACACGGCCTCTGTGGCCGGCGACTACGGCGTCTTCAAGGCCCTCTGCGCCCGGGCCGGCGCCGTCGTGGCCGAGGACCTGTTCGCGTTCGAGAGCTTCATGAAGGGCTTGTCCCTGCTCGAAGGGCGGACCGCGGCCGGCCGGCGGGTCGGGCTCATCAGCAACGCCGGCTTCGAGTGCGTCATGATGGCCGACAACCTCAAGGACGGCGACGGCCTCGACCTGGCCGTCTTCTCCCCGGCGACGCATGAGCGCATTCTCGAGAGCCTGCGGCCCCTCGGCATCGACCGGCTCCTCGACGTCCACAATCCCCTCGACGTGACGCCCGTCGCCGACGACGCCGCCTTCGCGGAGAGCGCCCGGGCCTTCGTCGAGGACCCCGGCGTCGACTGCGCCGTCCTGTCCAACGTGCCGCTGACCCGGGCCATGCAGACCCTCCCTCCGGGACCGGGGCATGCCGAGGACCTGGCCGCGCCGGGGAGCTTCGCCTCGAGGGCCATCGACATCTTCCGGTCGACGGCGAAGCCGCTGGTGGTCAACATCGACGCCGGGGCGCTCTACGACCCCCTGGCCGCCCATCTCGAGGCGGCCGGAGTGCCCGTCTTCCGGCGGGCGGACGAGGCCCTGCGCTTCATGAGGATGTACGTCGGGCGGACGGCCCGCTAGCGCGGCCGTCCGGAGGGCCGGCCCCTAGCGGACCCGGCCCTGGAACCGGTGGGGGAAGCCGGACGGGTCGTTCGTCGTGATCGAGCCCGTGTGGCAGACCCGGCACGACGTCGCCTGGGTCCCGCCGTGGGCGCCCACCACCCCGTTGATGCCGCCCCCCTTCGAGCCGGCGTGGCAGACCTTGCAGCTGCCGAGGGGCACGGCCTTGTTCTGGTACTGCGTGAACATGTAGTGATCGGTGGGCTCGTTCGAGGGGACCTGGGCGTGGGGGCTGCCGTGGCAGGCCGGGCAGGCCATCCCGCCGTGGCCGGACGCGTCTCGGTAGAGCGCGTCGCCCGTGCCGACCTCGGCCACGAAGGTGTGGCAGTTGACGCAGGCCGGCTCGCCCACCCAGGGCACCCGGCCGGCGTAGATCATGGTCGTCAGCGTCGTCAGCGAGCCGTGGCAGTTGGTGCAGTTGCCGTCGTTGTCGGTGTGGGCCGTGCTCCGGTGGAAGCGCGTCTGGGCCCCGGCGTGGCAGCTGTAGCAGGTGATGCCGGTCTGGGTGGCGTGGAAGCCGTGGACGGCCTTGGACAGATAGAAGCCCGAACTGCCCTCGCCGGTCTGGCCGAGGGCCGGTGAGCCGTGGCAGTCGGCGCAGAGGACGGGCGCGCCGTCCTCGACGAAGGTCGTGTCCTCGGCCTCGTCGTGCGTGGCCAGGACCGATTCGGCGTCGTCGCCGTTGTGGCAGGCGGCGCAACCCCATTCGTCCGAGACCGGCACCGTGGCCCGGGTCCGGGCCAGGACGTCCCCCGTGGAGGCGTCGCGGACGGTGATCTCGGCGACCTGGTAGGGCTCCCAGGTGTTGTCGTCCTTGAGGGGCACGACGGGGATGCCGTCGGCCTGGAAATGGTCGCCCTTCAGGAGCATGGCCCCGGTGAGGCCGTTGTTCACGCCCGGGTCGACGAGGTTGAGCCCGGTGTCGGGGGCCAGGGCGACGCCGAAGAGGTCGAAGGAGTCGTCCCAGAAGCCCCGGTAATCGCGGACCGGGTCCGCGGTCGTCTTGCCGTAGGAGGAGGTGTTGTCGACGAGCGCGTACTCCACCGTGACCCCGGAGGTCACGATCTGGGGCGGGTCGCCGCGCCGGACGACCTGGGCCCAAAGGGTGTTGTAGGGAGGCAGGAAGACCTCGGCCTCGTAAGTGGCGTTGATCTCGTGCATGCCGAGGTCGTTCCAGGCCAGGACGACGTAGGGCATCGACTCGGCCGGGATGTCGACGGGCGTGACGTCGGAGTCGTCCTTGGTCTGGCAGGAGGCGAGGAACGCGGCCAGGACGAGGACGGCGGCGGCGGCGGGGGTGCGGCGCTTCGGCATACGGCTCTCCTTCCGGACTATTATTCCCTGAAACGTCCCAATTTGCAAACGACGGCCGCGGCCGGACCGTTTCCTTGTCCGCCCCGTGAGGCCGTGGTACAATCGGACGACATGAAGCGCGTCGCCGTCCTCGCGGCCGTCCTGGCCTGGTGGATGGGAGGGGGTATCCTGATGAGCGGACCTCAGTCGCCCGACGCCCGCCTCCTGGCCTCCTTCATCCCCGTTTCGGCCGGCCCCTGGCTCTCGGAGGCCGACCAGGTCTTCGACGCCGAGACCGTCTTCGACTACATCGACGGCGCCGGCGAGGTCTACCGTTCCTACAACATGCGCCGGCTCGTGGCCCGTAGGTTCCACAAGGACGGCCGCCCGGACATCGTCGTCGACGCCTTCGACATGGGCTCGGCCGAGGACGCCTTCGGCGTCTTCACCCACGACCTCGACGGCGAGGACGTGGCGACCGGCCAAGGCTCGGCCTACAAATCCGGCCTGCTGTCGTTCTGGAAGGACCGCTATTTCGTGTCGGTCTACGCCGAGGAGGAGACGCCGGAGACCAAGGCCCTGGTCCTCGAGCTCGGCCGGCGCGTCGCCTCGGCCATCCCGGGAACGGGGGAGAAGCCGGCCCTGCTGGCGCTCCTGCCGCCCGGCGGGCTCGAGGCCGGCCGGGTCCGCTTCTTCCACTCGCACGCCGTCCTCAATTACCACTTCTTCGTCGCCGAGGCCAACATCCTGCTCCTCGGCCCGGAGACCGACGCCGTCCTGGCCCCCTACGGGACGGCCCGGCTCCTCGTCGCGGCCTACGGCTCGCCCGGGGCCGCGGCCCGGGCCCGGGACTCGTTCGCCGCGGCCTATCTTCCCGAAGCGGGGGAGAAGGGCGTCCTGCGCACCGAGAACGGCCGGTGGACGGCCGTCCGCTCCGGAGGGGAGCTCGTGTCGGTCGTCTTCGACGCGGCCTCCGAGAAGGAAGCCCGGGACCGGATCGATGCCGTCTTCGCCCTGGCCCGCGGCCGGGCCGTTCGTTGAACATCCGAGAGGAGGACACGACCATGACCAAGACCTTCACCCGCCGGGATTTCCTGAAGACCGCCGCCGCCGCCCCGCTGGCCGGCGCGGTCCTGCCGCGCCTCGCCGGCGATCCGGCCCCGCCCGCCGTCACCCCCGCCGCCGCCGCCGACAAGGTCCGCGTCGTCCTCGTCCGCGACCCGGCCCCGCTCGGACCCGGCGGCGCGCCGCCGGCCGAGATCGTCCAGCGGATGCTCGACGACGGCGTCAAAGCCCTGCTCGGCGAGACCGACATCGGCAAGGCTTGGAAGGCGCTCATCCGGCCCGACGACGTCGTCGGCATCAAGACCAATGCCTGGCGCTACATCCCCACGACGGCCGAGGTCGAGCAGGCCATCAAGCGGCGGGTCATGGACGCGGGCGTGGCCGAGGCCGACATCGGCATCGACGACCGCGGCGTCCTCCGCCATCCCGTCTTCCAGAGGGCCACCGCCCTGGTCAACGCCCGGCCCATGCGGACCCACCATTGGTCCGGCGTCGGCAGCCTGATCAAGAACTACATCATGTTCACGCCCCAGCCCTCGGCCTGGCACGGCGACACTTGCGCCGACCTGGCCGCCATCTGGGACCTGCCGGCCGTCAAGGGCAAGACCCGGCTCAACGTCCTGGTCATGTTCACGCCCCTGTTCCACAGCGTCGGGCCGCACAACTACGCCAAGGACTACGTCTGGGAGTACAAAGGCCTCATCGTCAGCCGCGATCCCGTGGCCGCCGACGCCGTCGGGCTGCGCATCATCGAGGCCAAGCGCCGGGCCCACTTCGGGGACGACCGGCCCCTGCCGATGACCCCCCACCACATCGCGCTGGCCGAGACGCGCCATCACCTCGGCGTCGCCGACCCGGCCCGCATCGAGCTGGTCAAGCTCGGCTGGGCCGAGGGGATCCTGGTCTAGGCCGCCATGACGGAGATCGGGCTGTTCGCCGGCGGGGCCGTGTTCGGGGCCCTGGTCGTCCTCGTCGTCCACCTCATCCGCAAGAAGGACACCCGGGAGATCGCCCTGGCCCTGGCCCGCGAGACCGAGGCCGCGAAGGTCCAGGACCTCGAGGCCCTCATCGCCCGGGTCCGCGACAGCTTCGGGGCCCTGTCGCAGGAGGCCCTCAAGGCCAGCACGGGCGAGCTGCTCAAGCTGGCCCGGGAGAACCTGGACGGCCGGATGCAGGTCGGCGCCAAGGAGCTGGAGACCAAGAAGCAGCTCATCGACCAGAACCTGTCCGTTATGAAGGGCGACCTCCAGAAGATGCAGGACCTCGTGGCCCGCTTCGAGGCCGAGCGGGCCCGCCAGTACGGCCAGCTCGACGCCCAGCTCAAGACCGCGGCCCGCGAGACGACGCGGCTCCAGGACACGGCCGACCACCTCCGCCAGGCCCTCGTCAGCACCAAAGCCCGCGGCCAATGGGGCGAGCGCATGGCCGAGGACGTCCTGCGGCTGGCCGGGTTCGTCGAGGGCGTCAACTACATCAAGCAGACGGTCCTCGACCTGGCCGCCTCGCGGCCCGACTACACCTTCCGGCTGCCCCAGGGCCTGAAGGTCAACATGGACGTCAAGTTCCCTCTCAACAGCTACCTCCGCTACCTCGAGGCCGGGGACGAGGCCGCCGGGGAAGGCCACCGGACCCAGTTCCTGCGGGACGTCCGGACCCGGATCAAGGAGGTCACGACCCGCGACTACATCAATCCCGAGGAGAGGACGCTCGACTACGTCCTGGTCTTCATCCCCAACGAGCAGGTCTACGCCTTCATCAACGAGAACGACCCGGGCCTCGTCGACGAGGCCCTGAAGAGCAAGGTCATCCTGTGCTCGCCGTTCACGCTGTTCGCCATCCTGGCCATCATCCGGCAATCGCTCGACAACTTCAGCATGGAGAAGACGGCCGGCGAGATCCTCGGCCTGGTCAGGAACTTCGAGCGGGAGTGGGGGAAGTTCACCGAGGCCATGGCCAAGATGGGGGAGAAGCTCGAGTCCGCCCGCAAGGAGTTCGGCCAGATGACGGGGACGCGCAAGGACAAGCTCGACCGGTCCCTGCGCAAGATCGAGGACCTGAGGCGGCTGAAGGGGATCGGGGAGGCCGAGGCGCTGGACGCCGGGGCCGAGGTCCCGGCCCTGGAGCCGGGCGCCGACGGCGCGACGGAGGAATGACCGATGGACGGAGCGCAAAGACCGGTCCGCCGGCGGCCCAAGGGCGCGGTGATCGCGGCCGCCGCGGTCCTGGCCCTGGCCGCGTTCCTCGTCCGGGGGGCGACGAAGCGGACGGCGGTCGATTCCTACGTCCTGGAGCCCGTCGACCTCGATTACACGATCCTGGCCAACTGCACGGTCGACTATCCCAGGCCGCTCGACCTGACCTTCCTGCGCGAGGGCATCGTCAGCGAGGTGGCCGTCGAAGACGGCGACGCGGTGACGAAGGGGCTCGTCCTGGCCCGCATCGACGACTTCGACGCCGAGCGCAACCTGGCCATCAGCGCCGACAACCTCCGCTCGGCCGAGCTCAAGCTGCGCAACGCCCGCGAGGAGGTCCTGCCGAACCTGGGGGAGAAGCTCAACGAGTACGAGGTCAACCTCAGGCAGGCCGCGCTCAACCGCGACCGCTACACCGAGCTCCTGGCCGCCGGCGGCGTGTCCAAGGCCGACCTGGAGAAGGCCGAGAAGGAATACCAGCGGGCCCTGTCGCAGTACAACCAGCAGAAGCTCGAGCTCGAGAGCTATTCGCGGAGCGGGCGGCTGGCCGACCTCGAGTACCAGGTCTCCATCGGCCGGGCCCAGCTCGACCTGGCCCGGCGGAACCTGGAGAACACCCGCGTCGCCGCGCCCTTCGACGGGACGGTGCTCAAGGTCCACGTCCAAGCCGGCCAGAAGGCCACTTTGGCCACGACGGCCTTCACGGTTGTCGAAAGGGCCCCTTGGGAGCTGGGCCTCTACGTCGACCAGCGCGAGGTGCCTTTTCTCAAGGAAGGCCTGCCCGCCGTGGTGACGATGGACGCCTATCCCGGCGACCGCGTCCGCGGCGAAGTGTCCTACGTCTGCAGCGAGATCGACAAGGAAAAGAACACCTGCGAGCTGCGCATCCGGCTCATCGACGCCCCGGCCTTCATCAAGTCCGGGATGGCCGGCCGGGCCGAGATCCTGGCCGCCCGGTTCGAGAGGGCCCTGGCCCTGCCCGCGCGGTTCGCCAAGAAGGGCCCCGCCGGCGGGGCCGTGTGGCGGTGGGACGGGAAGAGGGCCGAGTTGGTCCCGGCGGCGCTCAAGCCGGTCGGCGAGCGCTGGGTCCTCGTCGAGGGCTTGGAGGCCGGGACCGTCGTCCTGGACGCCGGCGCGGCGGCTTCGCCCCGCCGCATCAAGCCGGGCCGCCGGGTGGCGGGGCCCACGGCCACCGGGGAGTGATGATCGTCCGGCCGTACGAGACGCACATCGCCTTCCGCTTCCTCCTGAAGGGGCGCGGCCAGTCCGTGCTCCTGCTCGTCGGAATCGCCGTCGGCGTGGCCGTGCAGTTCTTCCTGTCGGCCCTCATCGGCGGGCTTCAGGAGAGCCTCATCGAGCGAACGGTCGGCTCGGCCCCCCACATCTTCCTCCTGCCGCCCGACAACCTGCCGACGAGCCTCCTCGCCGGCGACGGGCGGACCGTCGATTCGCGGCGCGTGCCGTATTCCGAGCTGACCGAGGTCCTGTCCTGGCGCCCGTACTACGACTTCCTGAAGACGGTCCCCGGCGTCGAGGCCGCTTGCCCGGTGGCCGGGGGCCAGGGCTTCATCGAGCGGGGAGGGGCCACCGAGACCGTGGCCATCAAGGGCATCCTGCCCGAGGAGGGGGCCCGCGTCTACCGCTTGGACCGCAACCTCCGCTCGGGCCGGGCGGGCCTGGGCGGCGACGCGGCCCTCGTCGGGCTATCGGTCGCCGACAAGCTCCGCCTCGACCTCGGCGACCGGTTCTTCGTCCGCAACAGCAAGGGGACGGGAGAGACGTTCACCGTCGAGGGCATCGTCGATCTGGGCGCCGTCCAGGCCAACGCCCTGGTCTTCCTGTCGCTCGACCGGGCCCGCAGCTTCCTCGGCCTCGACGGGATCAGCGCCGTCGAGGTCCGGGTCGCGGACCCGTTCCGGGCCGAGGCCATCGCCGCCGGCCTGCGGCGGGAGTTCTCGCGGGTCAAGTTCGAGTCCTGGCAGTCCCGCAACAAGGAGCTGCTGACGGCCCTGCGGTCGCAGAGCGGTTCGTCGGGGCTCATCCAGTTCTTCGTCCTCTTCGCCGTCTCGCTCGGCATCGCCTCGGTCCTGGGCATCGCCGCCGTGCAAAAGTCGCGCCAGATCGGCATCCTCAAGGCCATGGGCGTCGACGACCGCGGCGCGGCCCGCATCTTCCTCATCCAGGGCCTGGTCCTCGGCGCCGCCGGCTCGGTCCTCGGCATCGGGCTGGGCTACGGCATCGGCCTGGGTTTCCTGCGGTTCTTCGGGCCCGGGACCTTCGGGCTCGAGATCGACGCGTTCAACCTGGTCGCGCCGGCCGTCCTGGCCGTCGTGGGCGCCGCCGTGGCCTCGGTCATCCCGGCCCGCAAGGCCTCCCGGCTGTCCCCGATCGAGGTCATCCGCAATGGCTGACATCATCGAGGCCCGCGGCCTGGTCAAGCGCTTCGGCGACGTCGTGCCGACCGAGGTCCTGCACGGCATCGACGTCTCGTTCGAGCGAGGCGCCCTGACCGCGGTCATCGGGCCCTCGGGCTCGGGCAAGACCACGCTCCTCAACATCGTCAGCCTGCTCGAGAGCCCGACGGCCGGGACCCTCGCCGTCGACGGCCGCGATTTCTCGGCCGGCGACATCAACGCCTACGCCGCCTACCGCAACGCCCACATCGGCTTCATCTTCCAGTTCCACTACCTCCTGCCGGAGTTCACGGCCCTGGAGAACATCCTCATTCCCCATTGGATCGGGCGGGGCCGGCCCCCGGCCGCGGCCGTCGACCGGGCCCTCGGGCTGATGCGCGAGATGGGCATGTTGCCGGTCAAGGACAAGTTTCCCAACCAGATCTCGGGCGGCGAACAGCAGCGCGTGGCCATCGCCCGGGCCCTGGCCCTGGAGCCGCGCATCGTCTTCGCCGACGAGCCGACCGGGAACCTGGACCGCGAGACGGGCTCGGCCGTGCTGGGGGTCATGACCCGGATGATCCGCGAGCTCGGCACGACCCTGGTCATGGTCACCCACGACCGGGAGATCGCCCTCAAGGCCGACCGCATCCTCGAGCTCGTCGACGGCCGCATCTGCAAGTCCTTCCGGGTCGCCGACAAAGGGATACAGGCGGCCCGGGAGCTGCTCGAGGAGCGCGACTGCTTCGTCGACGGAGCGGACGATCCCGCCCGGCGGGGCTAGGCCCGCGGTCCGAACAGGGCCGTGCCGAGGCGGACCAGCGTAGCGCCCTCCTCGACGGCCACCCGCCAGGAATGGCTCATGCCCATCGACAGCAGCCGCATCTCGATGCCCGGAACGGCGGCGGCCTTGAGAGACTCGAAGACGCGGCGGGTCTCCTTGAAATAGGGGCGGGAGTCCTCGGGGTCGCCCTCGAACGGCCCCATCGTCATGAGACCGAGCACCCGCAGGCGGGGGAGGGCGGCCAGGGCCCGGACGAGGGCTTCGGCGTCGTCGGGCATGATCCCGGCCTTCTGAGGCTCGCGGCCGCTGTTGACCTCGACCAGGATGTCGAGCGACCGGCCGGCCGCGGCGGCCCGCTTGTCGAGCTCCCGGCCGAGGTCGAGGGAATCGACGGTCTCGACGAGGTCGAAGAGCTCGACGGCTTTTTTGGCCTTGTTCGTCTGGAGGTGCCCGATGAGGTGCCAGCGGACCCGCCGGCCGATCTCCGGCAGGAGGGCGGCCGCCTCCTGGACGTAATTCATGCCGACGACGCGCACGCCGGCCTCGACGGCCTCGAGGACCTCGGCGGCGGTCCGGGTCTTGGCCGCCGCCACCAGCTCGACGCCGGGCGGCAGCTCGGCCAGGACGGCCCTGACGTTGGCGGCGATGGCGCTCATCGGGGCCATTTTAGCAAATAGAGGGGGTCAAACCTACTTTTTATCACTTTTCCGGCCGGGACGGCCTTCTCGCGATCGGAGGGATGTGGCGAAAGTGATAAAAAGGAGGTTTGACCCCGTCCGCGGCTGGGTTATAATCGGCCCTTCCTTCGGAGAACCATGATGACCATCCGCGAAGAGCTGGAAAGGACCGAGCGCCAGGTCCTCTCGCCCAAGGCTTGCTTGAGCTCAGCCTCCCGGGGCCGTGTCCGGCCCGAGGCCCCACATGTCCTGCGCACCGACTTCCAGCGCGACCGCGACCGCATCATCCACTCCAAGTCCTTCCGCCGCCTCAAGCACAAGACCCAGGTCTTCCTGTCGCCGTTCGGCGACCACTACCGGACGAGGCTGACCCACTGTCTCGAGGTCTCCCAGATCGCCCGGACCATCGCCAAGGCCCTCCGTCTCAACGAGGACCTGACCGAGGCCATCGCCCTCGGCCACGACCTCGGCCACACCCCGTTCGGGCACGCCGGCGAGCAGACCCTGCGCAAGCTCCTGCCTCTCGGCTTCCACCACGCCGACCAGAGCCTGCGGGTCGTCGAGAAGCTCGAGTACGAGGGCAAGGGCCTCAACCTGACCTTCGAGGTCCGCGACGGCATCCAGCGCCACTCCAAAGGCCGGGGCGAGATCTTCGACCAGGACGCCGAGGACATGCCCTCGACCCTCGAGGGCCAGATCGTCCGGGTCTCCGACGTCATCGCCTACGTCAACCACGACGTCGACGACGCCCTGCGGGCCGGCATCATCGGGGAAGAGGACATCCCGGCCGGCCTGGTGAAGGTCCTCGGCAAATGGCACGCGACGCGCATCGACCGCATGGTCCTGGACGTCGTCGAGGCCAGCTTGGCCGCGGGCCTCGAGCGCATCGCCATGAGCGACCGCATCATGAAGGCCGTCGTCGAGCTCCGCGAGTTCCTCTACCAGAACGTCTACTTCAACTCCGCCGCCCGCGACGAGCTGCGCAAGACCGAGAAGATCATCACCGACCTTTTCGGCTACATCACCGAGCGCCCCCTGGAATACATCCGGCCCTATCCGGCCGGTGACCCGGAGATCGTCCGGGTCGGGGACTTCATCGCCGGCATGACCGACCGCTACGCCATGGCCCTCTACGAGCAGGTCTTCCTGCCCAAGGCCTGGCCCATCCTGTAAGGAGCACCTCCCCATGGCCAGAACCGACCATCTCACGAAGATCGCGACCCGCCTCCGCATCCACTCCCTGCGCATGACCACGGCGTCGGGCTCGGGGCACCCGACGACCTGTCTGTCCGCGGCCGACCTCGCGGCCTGCCTGTTCTTCCGCGAGATGCGCTGGGACCCGGCGGACCCGCGCGACCCGGCGGCCGACGAGTTCGTCCTGTCCAAGGGCCACGCCGCCCCCCTGCTCTGGGCGGCTTACGCCGAAGCCGGCGTCCTGCCGCCCGAGAGCCTGCTCGACCTGCGCAAGATCACCAGCGATCTCGAAGGCCACCCGACGCCCCGCATGCCCTGGATCAAGGCCGCTACCGGCTCCCTCGGCCAGGGCCTGTCGGTCGGCGCCGGCCTGGCCCTGGCCCAGCGCCTGGACAAGTCGCCGGGCCGCACCTTCGTGCTTCTCGGCGACGGCGAGTGCGCCGAGGGCCAGGTCTGGGAAGCCGCCGCGGCGGCCGCCCACTGGAAGCTCCGCAACCTCGTCGCCGTCGTCGACGTCAACCGGCTCGGCCAGTCCGATTGGACCATGCACGGCCACGACCTGGCCGCTCTCAGGCGCAAGTTCGCCGCTTTCGGTTGGGACGCCGTCGCCGTCGACGGCCACAAGATCGACAAGGTTTTGTCGGCGCTCCAGCGGGCCGGCAAGAAGGGCAAGCCCACCGCCGTCCTGGCCAAGACCCTCAAGGGCAAGGGCGTGAGCTTCATCGAGGACCGCAACGGCTGGCACGGCAAGCCCCTCAAGGCCGACGAGCTGGCCCGGGCCCTCGAGGAGCTCGGGCCCGCGCCCGAGGTCGACGCCCGCCGCTTCGTCCACAAGCCCAAGCCGTTCCGGAAGAGGAAGACCGTCGTGGCCATGGGCTTCCCGCGGACGGCCTACACGGAGAAGACGGCCACCCGCCTGGCCTACGGCAACGCCCTGCTCAACCTGGCCAAGGTCGATCCGCGGATCGTGGCCGTCGACGGCGACGTCAAGAACTCGACCTACGCCGACAAGTTTTTCGAGGCCCTCCCGGACCGGGCCTTCCAGGGTTACATCGCCGAGCAGAACATGGTCGGCGTCGGCATGGGACTGGCGGCCAAGGGCTACGTCCCCTTCATGGCCACCTTCGCCGCCTTCCTGACCCGGGCCCACGACCAGGTCCGCATGGCCGCCTACTCCTTCTCCAACATCAAGCTCTGCGGCTCCCACGTCGGGGTCAGCATCGGCGAGGACGGCCCGTCCCAGATGGGGCTCGAGGACCTGGCCATGTTCCGGCCCATCCC
>CAZFZU010000012.1:61778-63949 GCA_964523615.1 uncultured Eubacteriales bacterium
CGCCGGCATCCCTCAGGCCCAGGCCCCGTCCCGGGCCAAGGCCCGCCCCGGCGACGTCCTGAAGGGCCTGGTGACCTCGGTCTACGACGGCGACACCATCAGGGTCCGCCTCCACGGCCTGGGCGAGGAGAAGGTCCGGCTCATCGGCGTCGACACGCCCGAGCTCGACGACGAGCGCGAGCCGGTCCGTCTCCTGGCCTTCCTGGCCAAGCGCTACGCCTTCAGCCGCCTCTACCGGACCACGGTGGAGCTCGTCCGCGGCCCCGAGGAGCGCGACGACTACGGCCGGCTCCTGGCTTTCGTCCGTACCGAGGGAGGGGAGAGCTTCAACGTCCGGCTCGTCCGGGACGGCTACGCTCACGCCTTCCTCAAGTTCCCGTTCGACGAGGGGATCCGGCGCGAGTTGCGGGAAGCCGAGGCCGAGGCCCGCCGGGCCGGCCGGGGCCTGTGGCGGGACGAGCCCTATCCGGTCATCGCGGCCGAGGCCGCCGCCGGGCGAACGGGGGAGGTCCTGACCGTGCGCTTCCGCTGCCGCCGCCAGTTCAAACGGGGCGGCTTCCACCTCCTCGAGGCCGACGGGGCCGCCTTCGACGCGGCCATCCCTCTCGAGGTCTTCAAGACCCTGCCCGGCTCCCTCGACTTCGAGGGCCGGACGCTCGAGGCGACCGGCCTCGTCGAGCTCTACAAAGGCCGTCCCCAGATCATGATCGGCCTGCCCGTCCAGCTCGTCCGGACGGGCGGCAAGGAGTAGCCCATGTCCGCGACGATCCCTCCCGTCCTGCGGGCCGCCCTCGAGGCCGCCGTCGGAGCGGCCCATGTCGACTCCGATCCCGAGCGCACGGCCGACTACGGCCACGACGAGTTCTCTCTCCGCGAGATCGCCCGCGACCCGGACCTGGTCGTCAAGCCGGGCTCGACCGAGGAGGTCGCCGCCGTCCTGCGGCTGGCCAACGAGCACGGCGTCCCGGTCACCCCGCGCGGCGGGGCGACCGGGCTGTGCGGCGGCTGCGTCCCCGTCCGTGGCGGCATCGTCCTGTCGCTCGAGCGCATGGCCCGCGTCCTCGAGGTCGACGCCGACAACCAGATGGCCGTGACCGAGGCCGGCGTCCGGCTGTCCGATTTCGCCCGGGCGGTCGAGGAGGCCGGGCTCTATTTCCCGCCCCACCCGGGCGACGAGAGCGCCATGATGGGCGGCCTGGTGGCCACCAACGCCGGCGGCAGCCGGGCCGTCAAGTACGGGACCATCCGGACCTACGTCCGCGGCTTGACCCTGGTCACGCCGTCCGGCGACGTCCTGCGCCTCGGCGGCAAGCTCGAGAAATCGAGCACGGGCTACAACCTCATGCACCTCGTCATCGGCTCCGAGGGCACGCTCGGCGTCGTCACCGAGATCGTCCTCCACCTCAAGGCCCGGCCGGGCCAGACGCGCTCGCTCGTCGTCCCCTTCGACGCGCTCGAGCCGGCCCTGGAGACCGTGCCCCTGATCATGAAGCGGGGCATCGTCCCCCTGGCCGTGGAGTTCCTGGAGATCGAGCCCATCGTCCTGACCGAGGCCCACATCCGCAAGACCTGGCCGACCAAGCTCGGCCGGACCCACCTCCTGGTCATCCTCGACGCCGCCTCGGACGAGGAGATGGACCGGCTGTCCCAGGCCGTGGCCGAGGTCTGCTGCGAGAAGGGGGCCATCGACGTCTTCATCGCCGACACCCCCAGCAAGCAGGAGGAGGTCCTGGCCATCCGCTCCCAGATCTACGACGCCATCAAGTCGGGGACGGTCGAGATCCTCGACATCGCCGTGCCCCGGGCCGAGGTGGCCGGGCACGTCCGGGCCGTCCGGGACATCGCGGCCCGGCACGGCCTGTGGCTGCCGACCTTCGGCCACGCCGCCGACGGCAACGTCCATACCCACATCATGAAGGCCCGCTACGAGAACGGGACGATGGTCCCCATCCCGGAGAGCGAGTGGCGCGGCAAGGCCGATCCCGTCCGCCGGGAGATCTTCGAGGACTGCCGCCGCCGCGGCGGGGTCATCTCCGGCGAGCACGGCATCGGCCTGGTCAAGAAGCCCTACCTGCCGCTCGTCTTCGACAACCGGCAGATCGAGCTCATGCGGGGCATCAAGAAGGTCTTCGATCCCCGGGGCATCATGAACCCCGGCAAGATCTTTGACT
>CAZFZU010000013.1:0-3263 GCA_964523615.1 uncultured Eubacteriales bacterium
GTCGTCGACCGGGCCGACGTCCTCGTCGACATGCACTGCGGCGACGGCAACGAGGCCCTCATCCCGTACACCTATTGGATGACGAGCGGCGACACGGCCTTCGACGCCCGCTCCAAGGACCTGGCCCTGGCCTTCGGCCTGACGCACATCATCATCGACGACACCCGCGGCCGCGATCCCAAGGACTCCAAATACCTGGGCAACACGGCCATCCTCCGCGGCAAGCCGGCCATCACGACCGAGGCCGGCTGTCTCGGCCGCACGGACGAGGAGTCCGTCGCCCGCAACGTCCACGGTTCCCTGAGCGTCATGCGCCTCTTGGGCATGATCGACGGCCGCCCGGAGCCCGTCGACGACCCCGTCTGGATCGACAAGTACGAAGTCGTCTATTCGAAATGGAACGGCCTCTTCCGCCCCCGGGTCGAGATGGGCTATCACGTCCGCGAGGGCCAGATCGTCGGCACGGTCACGGACTACCGGGGCGAACGGACGGCGGACGTCCGGGCCCCGTTCACCGGCATCCTCCTCTACGTCATCGGCACGCCGCCCTGCAACGAGGGCGAGCCCCTGTTCGAGGTCGGCCGGGTCAAGGAGAAGTGACGGCCCCGTGAAGCTCCGCGGCGTCATCTTCGACCTCGACGGGACCGTCGTCGAGAACGACTACGATTGGACCGGCATCCGGGCCGAGCTCGGCACCGGCGAGACCTCCATCCTGGCCTACCTCGACGCCCTCGAGGGGCCGGAGCGGGCGGCCAAATGGGCTGTTCTGGAATCCCACGAAGCCGCCCAGACGGAAGCCTCGGTCCTGCGCGAGGGCGTCCGCGAGCTCCTGGCCCTGCTTCGCGCGCGCGGCCTGGCCGCCGCCCTGGTCACCAACAACTCCCGCCGCAACACGGAGTTTTTGCTCGGCAAGTTCGGCCTCTCGTTCGACTGCGTCGTGACCCGGGAGAGCGGGCTCTGGAAGCCGTCCGGGGCCCCCTTCCTCGAGGTCCTGAGGACGTTCGGGCTCGCCCCGGATGCCTGCGGCGTCGTCGGCGACACCCGCTTCGACGTCCTGGCCGCGCTCGACGCCGGGATCGGGGCCATCTTCCTCCTGTCGGACGAGCCGGAGCTCTTCGACGGCCTGCCCGTCGAGGTCTTTCGCGACGTCGCCTCCCTGCGCGACCGCCTCGAGTCGCTCATCCCCGCCTGACCCTTCCCACCGGGAATGGAACAAACCCCGGTCCTCCGTTGTAGTAGGGGATGACGGGCCCGCGGCCGGGCCCCTCGAGGAGGACGAACATGAACAGCCCCGTTCACCGCCGGTCCCGGACGGCCCTCGCCGGCTTTGTCTTGGCCTTTTCCCTGGCCCTGGCCGCCGCCGCGCCCCTGCGCGCGGACGGCTTCATCATCCCCGACCGCCGGCCCGGCGAGCCCGTTCCGACCCTCAGCGTCAAGTACCACCGGGTCAAGGTCGAGATCGACGGGCAGGTCGCCCGGACCTCCGTCGACCAGGTCTTCCTCAATCCGTCCGGCCGCGACATCGAAGGGACCTACATCTTCCCCGTGCCCGAGGGCGCCTCGGTCTCCGGCTTCGCCATGTTCGTCGGGGACCGCCGGATCGAGGGGGAGGTCCTCTCCAGCACCGAAGCCCGCCGGACCTACGAGGACATCGTCCGCCGCATGAAGGACCCCGGCCTCCTCGAATACCTCGGCCGCGACCTCTTCCGGGCCCGGGTCTATCCCATCCCGGCCCGGGGCGAGAAGCGCGTCCAGGTCTCCTACACCGAGGTCCTCAAGGCCGAGGGCGGCCTGGTCCGCTACCTCTATCCCCTCGGGACCGAGCGGTTCTCGAGCGAGCCCCTCGAGGACGTCGGCGTCGCCGTCCGCGTCTCGAGCCCGGTCCCTATCGTCAATGTCTACTCGCCCTCGCACAAGGTCTCCGTGCGCCGGGAAGGCCCCGGGTCCGTCGTCGCCGGCTACGAGGCCCGCGACGTCCGTCCGGACAAGGACTTCCTCCTCTATTATTCGCTGTCGCCCGACGACGTCGGCCTGTCCTTCCTCGGCGAGGAAGGGCCCGACGGCGGCCATTTCCTGTTCCTGGCCTCGCCCCGGTTCGCCGCGGCGGGGGAGCGGGTCGTGGCCAAGGACGTCGTCCTCGTCCTCGACAGCTCGGGCAGCATGAGCGGGACGAAGATCCGCCAGGCCAAGGAGGCGGCCCGCTTCATCCTCGGCCACCTCGGCCGGGAGGACGCCTTCACCCTGGTCGATTTCGACGACGGCGTCACGCCCTTCACCGACGCCCTCGTGCCGGCCACGCCGGAGAACGTCGGCCGGGCCCTGGCCTTCGTCGAGGCCATCGAGGACACGGGCGGCACGAACATCAACGACGCCCTGCTCGCGGCCCTGGCCCGGACGCGGGGCGGCGACCGCCCCGGCTACGTCCTCTTCCTGACCGACGGCCTGCCGACGTCCGGGACGACGGACACCGCCGACATCCTGGCCAACGCCGCCAAGGCCGACGTCCACCGCTCGCGCGTCTTCGTCTTCGGCGTCGGCCACGACGTCAACACCCGGCTCCTCGACCGCGTCGCGACCGACCACCGCGGCACGTCCGTCTACGTCGGCGAGGACGAGGACCTCGAGCGGGCCCTATCGGGCTTCTACGAGAAGATCGCCTCGCCCGTCCTGTCCGACCTGGCCGTGGAGTTCCGCGGCGTCGAGACGAGCCGCGTCTACCCCGAGGTCCTGCCGGACCTGTTCAAGGGCTCCCAGCTCGTCCTCGTCGGGCGCTACACGGGGCGCGGCCCGGTCACGGCCGTGCTGACCGGCCGCGCCGGCGGCCAGGTCCGCCGCTTCGTCATCGAGGGCGTCCGGACGGGCTCCGGCGGCCGCTTCCCCTTCCTGCCGCGCCTGTGGGCGACCCGGCGCGTCGGCGACCTGCTCGAGGAGATACGGCTGCGGGGCTCGGACCCCGAGCTCACGGCCGAGATCGAGCGCCTCGGGCTCAAGTACGGCATCGTCACGCCGTACACGTCGTTCCTGGTGACGGAGCGCGAGGCCGAAAGCCTCGACGCGGCGGCGCCGGCGGCCCGCGAGGCCGTCCTGGGAGGCGTCGTGGGCGGCGCGGGCGCCGTCCGGGCGGCCAAAGCGACCCTGGCCTTCAAGAACGAGGACCGGCCCGCCCAGACCGTCTCCGAGCGTATCCTTTACAAAGAGGACAAGACTTTCTATCTTAAGGACGGCGTCTGGACCGACAGCGAGTACACGCAAGGCGCTCGCCT
>CAZFZU010000013.1:3363-7079 GCA_964523615.1 uncultured Eubacteriales bacterium
TCTATCTTAAGGACGGCGTCTGGACCGACAGCGAGTACACGCAAGGCGCTCGCCTGACGGAGATCGCGTTCGATTCGGACGAGTTCTACAGGCTCCTCGCCGCCAAGCCCGGCCTGGCGAAGTACTTCTCCGTAGCCCGCGACCTCATCATCGTCTTCGAAGGCGTGACCTACCGGATCGTCGCATGAGCCGATGAGCGGCTTCAGGGCTTCTTGATTTATGGCAGGGGATTGGTCACAATGGACGGGACTTCGCCCCCGGAGGACCCCGATGACCGACGACAAGCTGCTCCTCATCCCCGGCCCGAGCCCGGTCGTGCCCCGCATCCTCGAGGCCCTGGCCCGGCCGACGGTCTCCCACGTCAGCCCCGAGATGGCCCGCGACCTCAAGGAGGCCTGCGAGAACCTCAAGGCCATCGTCTTTACCGAGAGCGGCGAGCCGTTCATCGTCTCCGGGGCCGGGACGCTGTCGATGGAAATGGCCCTGCTCAACACCGTGGCCCCGGGCGACCGGGTCCTGGTCCTGTCCCAGGGCTATTTCGGCGACCGTATGGCCCAGATCTGCCGGGCCTTCGGCCTCGAGCACGACGTCCTCGAGTGCCCGTGGGGGAAGGCCGTGACCCCGGGAGAGCTCGACGCCCGGCTGAAGGCCAAGAGCTTCAACGTCGTCGTCTGCACCCACGTCGACACGGCCACCGGGGCCTGCGCCCCCGTCGAGGAGTACGCGGCCGTCCTCGAGAAGACGGGCTCGCTCTTCATCGTCGACGGCGTCTGCGCCACCGGCGGCGTCCCCGAGCGCATGGACGCCTGGGGCCTCGACGTCGTCCTGACGGCGGCCCAGAAGTGCCTGGGCGCGCCCCCCGGCCTGTCCGTCCTCGTCCTGTCCGAGATGGCCATGGAGAAACGGCGGGGGATGGCTTCCGTCCCGGCCTATTACTCCGACCTCCTGCGCTGGCTGCCGGTCATGCGCGACCCGGCGAAGTACTTTTCGACGCCCTGCGTCAACGAGGTCCGGGCCTTCGCCGAGGGCACCCGGATCATCATGGAGGAGGGCCTCGACGACCGCTTCGAGCGCCACGAGCTGTTCGCCGAGGCCCTGCGGTCCGGGCTGGAGGCCCTCGGCTTCGGCTTCTTCACAGACCCGAGCTTTTTCGCCCCGACCCTGTCGGTCGTCCGCTATCCGGACGGCGTCGACGACGGGGCCTTCCGCGCCGGCCTGTCCGCCAACGGGGTCGTCGTGGCCGGCGGCCTGGGCCCCACGGCCGGGCGGGTCTTCCGCATGGGCCACATGGGCAACCTGACCTCGGCCCAGGTCCGCGCCGCCATCGAGGCCGTCGAACGCACGCTCGCCGGCCTGGGCCGCGCCGTCGCGCCCGGGACGGGGCGGGCCGCCGTCGACGGCGTCCTCAACGCCCGCTGAAGGAAGGACGTACCATGCCGAGCCCGACGCCGCCCACGGTCCATTTCATCGCCGCCGACTCCGCCGAGCCCGCCGAGTCCTTGGCCGAGAAGGCCCGCCGCGTCTACCTGGCCACCGGCTTCAACGACCGGCTGGCCGAGGGCGAGTTCACCGCCCTCAAGATCCACTTCGGCGAGGCCGGCAACGCCGGCTACATCCGGCCGCAGTGGCTGGTCAAGCTCATTTGGGAGATCCGCCAGCGGACCTCGCACGCCTTCCTGACCGATTCCAACACCCTCTACGTCGGCAACCGCTCGAACTCCATCGACCACCTCCGGCTGGCCTGGTCCCACGGCTTCACTCCCGAGATCACCGGGCTGCCGGTCATCATCGCCGACGGCCTCATCGGCCGCGACAAGCACGAGCCGCGCGGCGCCCAGGCCCGCACGGCCTCGTCCAAGATCGCCAGCGCCATCCTCGACGCCGACGCCCTCGTCGCCCTGACCCACGTCACCGGCCACGTCCAGACCGGGCTCGGCGCGGCCCTCAAGAACGTCGGCATGGGCTGCGCCTCGCGGGCCGGCAAGCTCGAGCAGCACTCGGTCACCCACCCCCGGGTCAACGCCAAGCAGTGCCGCAACTGCAGCGTCTGCATGGACTTCTGCCCCGAGACGGCCATCGTCCAGGCCGAGGGCCACGTCGTCATCGACCCGGCCAAGTGCGTCGGCTGCGGCGAGTGCCTGGTCGTCTGCAAGCACGGCGCCATCAAGATGAAGTGGGACGAGGATTCGCTCCGGCTCCAGGAGAAGATGGCCGAGTACGCCCTCCGGGTCCTCGGGCACTTCGCCGGCAAAGCCGTGTTCCTCAACTTCCTGACCCGGGTGACCAAGGACTGCGACTGCATGGCCAAGGCGCCCAAGCCCATCGTCCCCGACATCGGCATCCTGGCTTCCCTCGATCCCGTGGCCATCGATCAGGCCACGGCCGACCTGCTCGTGGCCAAGGGCGGGGGCAAAGACCCGTTGCGCGCCGGCTACGACATCGACTGGTCGTCGCAGCTGGCCCACGCCGAGCGCATCGGTCTGGGGAAACGGAAGTACCGCCTGGCCGAAATGGCTTGACGGGGTCCTGCCCGAAATCGGGCTCAGGCCTGTCGCCGCAGGTGCGGCATGAACACGGCCAGGGCCCCCGCCGCGCCGAGCATGACCGCCGCGCCCCCGAGGATGGCCGCGGGCTGGCCGGCGTGCTCGGCCGCGACCCCGACCCAGAGGGCCCCGAGCGGCATCAAACCGAAGAAGGTCATCGTGTAGACCCCCATGACGCGCCCGCGCAGGGGGTCCGGCGAATGGGTCTGGACCAGGGCGTTGGCCAGGTTGAAGATGAGGATGTGGGCCAGGCCCGAGGCGAAGGCGAACAGCAGCGCCAGCGGCAGCCAGCGGACCAGGCCGAAGAGGGCCACGGCGACGGGCAGGGCGAAGGTCCCGACGGTCAGGAGCCGGCCCCGGAAATGGAACCGGCCGAGCGAGGCGATGAGCAGGGCGGCGACGAGCGCGCCGAGGCCGCGGGAGGACTGCAGGAAGCCGTTGGTCCGGGCGTCGCCGTGCAGGGCCCTAACCGCCCAGGACGGGAAGAGCGTCACGAAGGAGACGCCGAACAGGCCGACCACGCCGATGAGGCCTATGATGGTCCGGATGAGGGGGTGCCCGGCGACGAAGCGCAGGCCCTCGCGGATGTCGGCCAGGGCCGAGGTCCGGCGGGCGGGCGGAGCGAACGGCGCCAGCGTCATCTTCCGGAGCGCGGCGATGACGGCGATGAAGGTGGCCCCGTTGATGGCGAAGCACCAGGCCGGGCCGAGGAAGCCGTAGATGAGCCCGCCGGCGGCGGGGCCGACCGCCATGGCCGTGTTGAACATGGCCGAGTTCAGGGCGATGGCGTTGGTCATGTCCTCGCGGTCGACCATCTCCAGCAGGAAGGCCTGCCGGGCCGGGGCCTCGAAGGCGTTGGCCGTGCCCAGGCCGAAGGCCATGACCAGGATGTGCCAGGGCCGGATCCAGCCCAGGAAGGTCAAGGCCGCCGTGGCGAACGCCAGCAACATCATGGCCGTCTGGGTGACGACGAGCAGGTTCCGTCGCGGCATGCGGTCGGCGATGGCCCCGGCGTAGAGCATGAACAGCCAGGTCGGGATGCCGGAGACGAAGCCGACCAGGCCGAGATAGGCGGGCGACTTGGTCAGGTCGTAGACCAGGAAACCCAGGGCCGTCGCCTCCATCCAGGTCCCGAACATCGAGAACATCTGACTCCAGAACCAGAGCCGGTAG
>CAZFZU010000013.1:7179-11154 GCA_964523615.1 uncultured Eubacteriales bacterium
CTCCATCCAGGTCCCGAACATCGAGAACATCTGACTCCAGAACCAGAGCCGGTAGTTGGGGTACTTCAGGGCGGTGAAGGCCTGCTTCCAGCTCATCCGCCGGCGCAGGCCCGCGACCCGCTGCCAGAACGGCGGCGGGGCGAGGGGCGGGGGCAGGTCCAGGGGTCCTTCGCTCATGGCCAGTCCCTTCGTCCCCCGGCGCCCGTCCCTCAGAGGATCTCTTCGCCCTCGGCCGTCCAGGCCGGATCGACGATGCAGAGAAAGGCCAGGTCCGACGGCCCGAGGGCTTCGATGGACTGGACGGCTTGTGGGGGGATGTAGACGGCCTGGCCGGGCCCGACCTCCGCGGTCTCGTCCCCGACGCTCATGCGGCCGCGCCCTTCGAGGATGTAATAGACCTCGGCCTGCTCCAGCCGATGGGGGAGGGTCCGCCGGCCCGCCGCGACCACGGCGTGGGCCAGGCTGTAGCCGACGGCCGCCGGTTCCTTGGCCGGATGCAGGAGCTCTTTGAGGAAAGAGCCGTCGCCGGCGCGGAAGCCCGCGGTCGCGGATAGGGTCTTGATGATCATGGTCCGAGAGAAGAACAGATCGGGGAGGTGGGATTTGAACCCACGGCCCCAGCGTCCCGAACGCTGTGCGCTAGCCAGGCTGCGCTACTCCCCGACGTGAGCGGCCCATTATACACAATCGGCCGCCGAAAAGAAAGGCCCCGGCCCGATATTGACGGCGCGCCGGTCCTGTTGTAAAGAGTAGGGGCCGACGAAACCGGAAAGGAGACCGACATGCGCTTCCGCTTCCCGCTGATGGCCCTTCTCGCCCTGGCGGCGATCGGGACCCTGGCCGCCCAGGACGCCCCCGCGGCCAAGCCCGCCGATGTGGCCGGCGTCTGGGAGATGACCACGCAAACCCCTCAGGGCGACATGCCCGCCGACGCGACTTTCGTCCAGGACGGCGACAAGATCAAGTTCTCGTCGACTGTGATGGGCATGGAGATCACGGGCGAGGGCACGGTCAAGGGCCAGGACATCGAATGGACCGTGCTCCTCAGCGGCCCCCAGGGCGAGATGGCGCTGACCTATAAGGGCAAGGTCGAGGGCGACGCGATGACCGGCGAGGTCCAGGCCGGCGACTTCGGCGCCTTCCCCTGGACGGCCAAGAAAAAGCAGTAAGCACTGCCCGCCCCTCTGTCCCGGCCCGCCGGGAAAAGGTATAATACCGCCTCGCTTTTCCGATCTGACCGGAGGTCTGGACGATGACGCACTGGTGGCATCTCGCGACCGATGAGGTCGCCCGCAAGCTGGAGACGGACCTGAAGTCGGGCCTGTCGCCGGAGGCCGCGGCCGGCAAGCTGGCCGCGCTCGGCCCGAACGAGCTCCAGGAAAAGAAGGGCCGCGGCCCCCTGGCCATCTTCCTGGACCAGTTCAAGAGCCTCATGATCGGCGTCCTCATCGCCGCCGCCCTTGTCTCGGGCTTCCTCAAGGAATGGGTGGACGCCGTGGCCATCCTGGCCATCGTCATCCTCAACGCCATCCTCGGCCTGGTCCAGGAGTACCGGGCCGAGAAGAGCCTGGCCGCCCTGCGGCGCCTGTCCGCGCCCAACGCCAAGGCCGTCCGCGGCGGCTCGGCCCTCGTCGTCCCGGCCCGCGAGCTCGTCCCCGGCGACCTGGTCGAGGTCGAGGCCGGCGACCACGTCCCGGCCGACAGCCGGGTCGTCTGGCACACCTCGAACTTCGCCGTCCAGGAGGCCAGCCTGACCGGGGAGTCCACGCCGGTCGCCAAGACCGACATCGCCCTCGAGGAGAAGGAGGTCCCGCTGGCCGAGCGGGCCAACATCCTCTATATGGGGACGTCGGTCGTTTCCGGCAAGGCCCGGGCCCTGGTCGTCGAGACCGGCATGCAGACCGAGCTCGGCCGCATCGCCGGCCTCATCCAGGGCATCAAAAAGGAGACGACGCCCCTCCAGCGCAAGCTCGAGGAGTTCAGCAAGGTCCTCGTTTACCTGTGCTTCGCCCTCGTCACCATCGTGTTCGGGCTGGAGATCCTGCGGGGCGGCAAGCTCCTCGACATGTTCCTGACCTCGGTCAGCCTGGCCGTGGCCGCCATCCCCGAAGGCCTGCCGGCCGTCGTGACCATCGCCCTGGCCCTGGGCGTCCAGCGCATGGTCAAGCGCCACGTCCTCATCCGCAAGCTGCCCTCGGTCGAGACGCTCGGCTGCGCCACGGTCATCTGCTCGGACAAGACCGGCACGCTGACCAAGAACGAGATGACCGTCCGGGCCGTCTGGACCTCCCGGGGCGCCTACGAGGTCACGGGCACCGGTTACGAGCCGTCCGGCGAGTTCCGGACGGCGGCCGGGCCGGTCGATCCCGGCGCCCATCCCGATCTCCGCCGGGCCCTGGCCGTCGGCGTCCTCTGCAACAACGCCGAGCTCCGCAGCGAGGACGGCCGGACCAAGGTCTTCGGCGACCCGACCGAGATCGCCATCCTCAGCGCCGCCGCCAAGGCCGGCATCTGGAAAGCGGCCGAGGCCGAGACCTACGAGCTCGTCGAGGAGATCCCCTTCGACTCCGAGCGCAAGAAGATGACCATCGTCCGCCGGGACGGCAGCGACCTCGTGGCCCTGACCAAGGGCGCCCCCGACCTCCTGCTGCGCGACTGCGTCGCCATCCTGGAGGACGGCGCCGAGAGGCCCCTCACCGAGGCCGACCGCGAGCGGATCATGAAGGCCAACGACGGCTACTCGGACCAGGCCCTGCGGGTCCTGGCCGTGGCCTACCGGACCCTCGAGCAGGAGCCCCACTCGTACGCCGCCGAGGCCATCGAGCGCGACCTGACCTTCGCCGGCCTGGTGGCCATGATCGATCCGCCCCGGCCCGAGGTCCGCGAGGCCATGGCCAAGTGCCGGACGTCGGGCATCCGCACGGTCATGATCACCGGCGACCACCGCAACACGGCCGTGGCCATCGCCCGGGAGCTCGGGTTCTACGGCATCGACTCCCGGGCCCTGACCGGCGAGGACGTCGACCGCTTGAGCGACGGGGAGCTCGACGCCGCGGTCGAGCAGGTGGCCGTCTACGCCCGGGTCTCGCCCGAGCACAAGCTCCGGGCCGTCCGGGCCTGGCGCAAGCGCGGCGAGGTCGCGGCCATGACCGGCGATGGGGTCAACGACGCCCCGGCCGTCAAGGAGGCCGACATCGGCGTGGCCATGGGCATCACCGGGACGGACGTGACCAAGGAAGTCTCGGACATGGTCATCACCGACGACAACTTCGCCTCCATCGTCGCCGCCGTCGAGGAGGGCCGCGGCATCTACGACAACATCCGCAAGTTCATCCACTTCCTGCTGTCCTGCAATCTCGGCGAGATCCTGGTCATGTTCGTGGCCGCCCTGGCCGGATTCCCCGTGCCGCTCCTGCCGATCCAGATCCTGTGGGTCAATCTGGTCACCGACGGCCTGCCGGCCCTGGCCCTGGGCGTCGACCCCGTCGATCCGAAGATCATGGAGCGGCCGCCCCGGAAGACCGACGAGCCGGTCGTCACCGGGGCCCGGGCCTGGCTCATCGGACTCCAGGGCGCCCTGGTCGCGGCCTGCAGCCTGGGCGCCTTCCTGTTCGTCTATCTGTACGAGAAGGAGGGCCTCGACATGGCCCGGACCGTCGCCTTGGCCACGCTGGCCTGCAGCCAGCTCTTCCACGCCTTCAACTGCCGGAGCATGAGGGAGTCCATCTTCAAGCTGAAATTCGGCACCAATCCCCAGCTCGTCGGGGCCGTGATCCTGTCCTTCACGCTCCAGATGGCCGTCATCTACGCGCCGTTCCTCCAGCCCATCTTCAAGACGACGGCCCTGGGCCTGGTCGACCTCGGGGCGATCATGGTCTTCTCGACCCTGCCGCTCTGGATCATGGAGCTGGTCAAGGCCCTCAACCGGAAGTTCCGGTTCTATGAATTGTATTGATCCGGAGGGGGACACGTACC
>CAZFZU010000013.1:11254-56252 GCA_964523615.1 uncultured Eubacteriales bacterium
TGAGGAGGTCCCATGAACAAGCTGACCCGAACGATGGCCCTGATGGCCCTGGCCCTCGTCCTGGCCCTCACGGCCGGCGCCGACGACGGCATGTGGATGCCGCACCAGATGAAGGCCCTCGATCTCAAGGCCCTCGGGCTCCAAATGGATCCCGGCAACCTCTACAAGACGGACGGAACAGGCCTGATGAGCGCTGTGGTCAACCTCGGCGGCGGCACGGGCGAGTTCGTCAGCCCCGAGGGGCTCGTCCTGACCAACCACCACGTCGCCTACGGCGCCATCCAGCGTGCTTCGAGCAAGGACCGCGACTACATCACGGACGGCTTCCTGGCCCGGACCCGGGGCGACGAGATCCCGGCCCAGGGCTACACGGTCGGCGTCCTGCTCGGCTACGAGGACGTCACGGCCAAGGTCGAGGCCTATTTCAAGCCCAAAATGACCCCTCGCCAGCGCTACGACGCCTTCGACAAGGCCTCCAAGGCCCTGGTCGCCGCGGGCGAGAAGGCCGGGCCGGACGTGCGCTGCACGCTGGCCTCGATGTACAGCGGCAACGCCTACTACCTGTTCACGTTCAAGCAGATCCGCGACGTCCGCCTCGTCTATGCCCCGCCCCAGGACCTCGGCAACTTCGGCGGCGAGACCGACAACTGGATGTGGCCGCGCCACACCTGCGATTTCTCGTTCCTGCGGGCCTACGTCGCGCCCGACGGCACGGCGGCCGACTTCAGCCCGTCCAACGTCCCCTACAGGCCCAAGGTCTGGCTCAAGGTCTCTCTCGACGGCTTCCAGGAGGGCGACTTCACCTTCGTCATGGGCTATCCCGGCCGGACCTACCGCAATTACGCCCTGGCCGAGCTCGAGGCCGACCAGGAGAACATGGCCGCCCGCATCAAGGACACCCAGGACCTCATCGCCTTCTACGAGGCCGCCGGCCGGGCCGACAAGGAGGTCGAGATCCGCTACGCCGGCCTGGTCAAGGGCCTCTACAACGGCCTGAAGAACCGGCAGGGCAAGCTCGAGGGCTTCGTCAAGTACGGGCTCGTCGACAAGAAGGCCGCCCAGGAGAAGGAGCTCCTCGACTGGATCGCCGCCGACCCGGCCCGGACCGCGAAGTACGGCGCCGCGCCGGCCGCCCTCGAGGCCTTCCTGGCCCGTCAGAAGGCCTTCGGGGCCCGGACCGAGCTCCTCAACGGCGTCCTCGGCGGCTCGACCGTCCTCAACCAGGCTTACACCATCGTCCGGGCCGTGCCCGAGCTCCAGAAGCCCGAGAAAGACCGGGAGATGGCTTATCAAGAGCGCAATCTGCCCCGGATCAAGCAAGGCATCCAGCTGGCCGAGCGGGGCTACGTCTTCGCCACGGACCGGGAGCTCCTGAAGTGGACCCTCGGGCGGCTCAAGGCCGCCCATCCCGAAGAGGCCGCCTGGCCGGCTTCCCTCAAGGGCCTCATCGCGGGGAGCGAGGCCGACGTGGCCGCCCGGGTCGACGCCATGTACGACAAGACCGTCCTGAAGGACCCGGCCCGGCGGCTCGATCTCCTCGGCCTCAAACCGGCGGCCCTGGCCGCGGTCGACGACCCCTTCCTCAAGCTGGCGGCGGACATGGAGCGCGAGCTCAAGGTCGCCCGCGAGGACAGCAAGGGCCTGGGCCGGGAAGGGGCCGACCTCAAGAAGACCTACGAGGCGGCCATCCTGGAGATGAAGAAGGGCGCCTACGCGCCCGACGCCAACGGCACCATCCGCTTCACCTACGGCCCGGTCATGGGCTACCAGCCGCGCGATGCCGTCTCCTATCTGCCGCAGACGACCGTCAAGGGCGTCGTGGAGAAGGAGACGGGGGAGTTCCCGTTCCGCGTCCCGGCCAAGGTCAAGGACCTCTGGCGGACCAGGGACTTCGGTCCCTACGCGGATGCCCGTCTCGGCGACGTCCCGGCCTGTTTTCTCAACACGACCAACGTCACCGGCGGCAACTCCGGTTCGCCGACCCTCAACGCCAAGGGCGAGCAGATCGGCATCATCTTCGACATGACCTACGAGAGCGTCATCGGCGACTACTACGTCATCCCCGAGCTGCAGCGCTCGATCAGCGTCGACATCCGTTACGTCCTCTGGGTGACGGAGAAGTTCTCGGGTGCCTCGCACATCGTCGCGGAGATGGGGCTCCCGGCCAAATGAACGTCCGGAAGACGGTGGCCCTCGCCCTCGTCGTGGCCGCGGCCGCTTCGGCGGCCGCGTGCCGGCGGCCCGCCGCGACGGGCGGGCCCGGTTCGCCCCGGACCGAGCTGACCAGGGCCTCCCTGCTCGACAAGATCAAGGGCGGCTGGGCCGGCCAGGTCATCGGCTGCACCTTCGGCGGCCCGACCGAGTTCCGCTTCCCGGGCGCGATGATCCCGGACTACCAGCCCATCCCTTGGAGCGAGGGCCTCGTCGCCCAGCGCTTCGCCCGCTCGCCCGGCCTCTACGACGACGTCTACATGGACCTGACCTTCGTCGAGGTCATGGCCCGGGAGGGGATCGACGCGCCGGCGGCCAGCCACGCCCTGGCCTTCGCCCGGGCCCCTTACCCCCTCTGGCACGCCAACCAGGCCGCCCGGTACAACATCCTCAACGGCCTGCTGCCGCCCGATTCGGGCCACTGGAAGAACTCGCCCCACGCCGACGACATCGACTTCCAGATCGAGGCCGACTTCGCCGGACTGATGAGCCCCGGCATGGTCAACGCCGGGGCCGAGGTCTGCGACCGCGTCGGCCACATCATGAATTACGGCGACGGCTGGTACGGCGGCGTCTACGTGGCGGCCCTCTACAGCCTGGCCTTCGTCAGCGACGACGTCGGATACGTCGTCCGGAAGGCCCTCGAGGTCCTGCCCGAGGGCTCGTCTTTCGCCCGCTGCGTCCGCGACGTCGTCGCCTGCCACGAGGCCGACCCGGCCGACTGGAAGAAGGCCTGGTTCGAAGTGGAGCGGAAGTGGGCCGAGGACACCGGCTGCCCGGACTTCGTCTTCCATCCCGGCAACATCGACGCCCGGGTCAACGGCGCCTACATCGTCATCGGCCTGCTCTACGGAGGCGGCGACTTCGGCCGGACCCTGCAGATCGCCGCCCGCTGCGGGCAGGACTCCGACTGCAATCCCGCTTCCGCCGGCGGCGTCCTGGGCACGATGCTGGGGTGCGACGGCATCCCCGCGGCCTGGCGCGATCCGGTCAAGGCCATCGAAGCGGAGCCTTTCCCCTACACCTCGATGTCCCTCGAAAGAGTCTACGAGACGAGCTTCGAACAGGCCCTGGAGATGGTCCGACGCAACGGGGGAGAGGTCGACGGGGAGACGGTCCGCCTGCCGGCCGGCCCGATCGAGCCGGTCCGGCTCGAGACGAGCTTCCCGGGCATGCACCCCGTCGAGCGGCGGCGGGTCGGGCTGCGGTTGGAGACGACGGCCGAGATCGCTTTCGAGGGCACGGGCTACGTCCTCACCGGTGGGCCGTCCAAGATGGCCGAACATGGGACGGACGCTTATGTCTACCGGCTCGAGATCGGGCTCGACGACCGGGTCCCCGTCGTCGTCGCCATGCCGGTCGACGATCTCGTCCGCCGGCTCGAGGTCGCCTGGGCTTACCAGCTCGACGGCGGCCGGCACACGCTCAAACTGAAGCTGCTCAACCCGAGGCCGGACGAGGCCATCCGCCTCGACGACCTGATCACGTACGGCGACCGCCCTGCCGCGCGGCCTTACTGACGCCCGGAGCGGGAGGCTTTCGACGGACGATCGGGTCGAGGGGGAGTGATCGGCCCGTCCGCCACGATCCTGATCGGCGTCCCGTCGGGAACGAATTCGTAGAGTTCCCGGATATCCGGATTGAAGAGCGCGATGCACCCGTCCGTCCAGTCCTGTTCCTCCCTCACGGCCGCGGGATCGACATCGCCGGGGCGGAGCCCCTTCCGGAGCGGAACGGATGCGGCTTTGTAGGCCAAGGCGACCTCCTCCGCGTCCTCCGGGGACCAGCCATGGATGAGAAGGTCCCCGCCGAGCTTCGTACGCTGGGGCGGGCAGCGGCCCGCCGCGAGCGCGCCTGCGATCTCCTCCGATTCCCGGGGGCCGATCAGCCCTTCCGAAAGTCCCCGGCGCGCGTCCGTCCGGTTCGGATAGGAGATGCGGAGGGCGAGGTAGTAAGCGCTTTTGGAGCGGGCGCAGACGAAATAATCCCCTTCGGGCGTCTTCCGGTCCCCCTGACGCTCTTTGGCCCCGTGAGGCACGATGCCCAGCTGGACCCGGTAGGCTTTCACCATCCGCTTCCCGACCCAGAGCTCGAGACGCCGTTGCGCCTTGATGACGAGCAGCCGGGCCTTTAAGAGCTTCCCGTCCTCGAGGCCGAGGCGGTAGGCCCCGACGAGATCGCCGAGCGCGCGTTCCGGTCCGTAGAGGGCCGGAGCGTAGAGGGCGACGGTGATGCCCCAGGGGCCGACGCGCTCCGCGGCCGCGGCCGGCGTCGGCCTCGTTCGCGGGCGGGCCGGTCCCGCGGCGCAGGCGGCCAGCGAGACGGACCATAGGGCGACCAAGGCGAACCGGCGGCTTCGCGATCTCCCCCGATCGTCCATTCCGGTCCGATTATAGCGGATCCTTGACGGCTTCTCAAAACCTGAATTACAATCCCGTCGGCGCCGCGCGCCGCACGTCCGTCACGCGAGAGGAGTTCCCATGAAGAGACGCGGATCCTGGAGCCGGAGGGAGTTCGTCAGGACGGTCGGCGCCTTCGGGGCGGCCTCGGTGGCCTTCGACCCGTCGCGCCTGGCCCGCATCGACGAGGCCTCCCAGTCGATGGCCGGGCGGACCGCCGAGGACGTGGCCAAGGACGAGTTCTACTGGCGCGAGATCCAGCTGGCCTTCAAGCTCGACCGGTCCCTCATCAACCTCAACAACGGCTTCACCGCGCCCATGCCCCGCGTGGCTTTGGACTCGACCTTCCGGTACATGGAGATGATCAACATGTTGCCGGTCCACTACCAGGGCATGGTGGCCGGCAACAGCGAGACCCTGCGCCGCCGCATGGCCAACGAGTTCGGCTGCGACCGGGAGGAGATGGCCCTGACCCGGGGGGCCAGCGAGGCCCTCCAGATCGCCCAGAACGGCATCGACCTCGAAGCCGGCGACGAGGTCATCACGACCGAGCAGGACTACCCCCGCATGCTGACGACCTGGGACCAGCGCATGCGCCGCGAGGGCATCAAGGTCACCCGCCTCCAGTTCCCGGTGCCGGCGACCCAGGACTTCCTCTACAACATGTTCGAGAAGGCCATCACGCCGAAGACCAAGGTCTTCCACTTCACCCACATCACCAATCTCACGGCCCAGCTCTTCCCGGTCAAGCGGCTGTCGCGGCTGGCCCGGTCCAAGGGCATCGTGACCATCGTCGACGGTGCCCACGCCCTGGGGCAGTTCCCGTTCCAGCTGCGCGACCTCGAGTGCGACGCCTACGGCGTCAGCCTCCACAAGTGGCTGCTGGCCCCGCTCGGCAACGGCTGCCTCTACGTCCGCAGGGACATGATCCCCCGGTTCTGGCCCCTCCAGGCCGCGCCCGAGCAGCAGGACCACGACATCCGCAAGTTCGAGTCGATCGGGACCCACCCCTGGGCCATCCGGGCCGCGCTCGGCGAGTCCCTGGCTTTCCACCAGGCCATCGGGGCCGACCGCAAGGCCGCCCGCCTGCGCTATCTCAACATGCGCTGGGTCGATGCCCTCAAGCCCTACGCCAGGGTCAAGGTCCTGTCGGACACCAGCGAGCCGCCCCAGGCCTGGGGAGTGATGGCCGTGAACATCGACGGCATCGACGTCCGCCAGCTGGCCACCTTCCTGCGCAACGAGTACCGGATCATCTGCGTCCCGCTCGTCGGCGGGGCGCCCCCGAACTCGGTCTTCGACTACCAGGCCCTGCGCATCTCGCCGAACGTCTACACGACGCTCGAGGAGATCGACACCTTCGTCGAGGCCATGATCGAGGCCGTCAAGAGCGGCGTGCCCGAAGCGCCCGACCCGGTCCCGGCCTATCCGGCCGAGGTCACCGTCTGACAAGGAGGCCCGAGATGAAGAGACAACGGATCCTGGCCCTGGCCGCCCTGGCTCTTCTCGCCGGCGCCGCGGCCGTCCCGGCCCTGGCCCAGGCCACGTTCAAGGTCCCGTTCCCGATCAAGGCGGCCGGCAAGAGCCTGGCCGCGGGGACGTACGCGGTGTCCAAGACGGCCGACGGCGGGCTCCTCCTGCGCCACGAGGGCTCGGGCAAGGAGACCCTGGTCGCCGTCCTGGAGCGGATCGCCCCGCCGTCGCCGCCGCCGGCCGGGCCCCAGCTCGTTTTCGACGAGGTCGGCGACTTCGCCCCCTCCTACACCGAGTACATCACGGTCTACGTCCTCTCCGAGGCCTGGCTGCCCGGCGAGGACGGCTTCCGGGTCCACGTGACCAAGGGGGCCCACAAGACCAAGACCGTGGCGGGGGAGCCGGTCCGGAAGTAATTCCCCGTCCGTCTGCTATAATAGTCGTCCGAAAAAACGCGAGGTCCCGGTCTATGATCGTCGTCGACAATCTCTCGAAGAGCTACGGAAAGCAGGGCCTGTTCGACTCCGTCAGCTTCAAGGTCAACCGCAAGGAGCGCGTCGGCGTCGTCGGCCGCAACGGCCACGGCAAGACGACCCTGTTCCGCATGATCACCGGGGAGGAGGAGCCCGACGCCGGGACCATCACCAAGCCCCGCAAGTACCGCATCGGCTACGTCGAGCAGCGCATCCGCTTCACCGAGCCGACCGTCCTGGCCGAGGGCGCCAAAGCCCTGCCGCCCGACGCCCCCAACGAGATCTGGCGGGTCGAGAAGGTCCTGGCCGGCCTGGGCTTCGAGGCGGCCGACCTCGAGAAGCGCCCCGCGGAGCTCTCGGGCGGCTACCAGGTCCGCCTGAACCTGGCCAAGGTCCTGGTCGGCGACCACCAGATGCTCCTCCTCGACGAGCCCAGCAACTACCTCGACATCACCTCCATCCGCTGGCTGGAGCGGTTCCTGGGCGGCTGGCCGGGCGAGCTCCTGCTCATCACCCACGACCGCAGCTTCATGGACAACGTCGTCACCCACGTCCTGGGCATCCACCGCCGCAAGGTCCGCAAGGTCGAGGGCGACACGGGCAAGTACTACGAGCAGATCGCGGCCGAAGAGGAGATCTACGAGAAGACCCGCATCAACGACGAGCGGAAGATGAAGGAGATGGACCTGTTCATCACCCGCTTCCGGGCCAAAGCCCGCCTCGGCGGCTTGGTCCAGTCGCGGGTCAAGTCGCTCGAGAAGATGGAGAAGCGCGACAAGCTCGAGGCCGTCAAGACCCTCGAGTTCTCGTTCGCCGAGGCCCCCGGCTATCACAAGTACGCCCTCGACGTCCGCGACCTGACCTTCGGCTACACGCCCGACCGGCCCCTCATCCGGCGGTTCTCGATCAGCATCGGGGCCAAGGACCGGGTCTTCGTCATAGGCCGCAACGGCCGGGGCAAGACGACCCTGCTCCGGCTCATCGCCGGCGACCTGGCGCCCCTGTCGGGCACCGTCGACGCGCCGCAGTCGGTGGCGCCCGGCTACTTCGAGCAGACCCATATCGCGACCCTGTCGGAGTCCAACACCGTCCTCGAGGAGATCGCTTCGGCCGACCCCGAGGGGGACCCCAAACGGGCCCGGTTCATCGCCGGCGGCATGATGTTCGAGGGTGACGACGCCCTCAAGCGGGTCAAGGTCCTGTCGGGCGGGGAGAAGAGCCGGGTCCTGCTGGGCAAGCTCATCGCCACGCCGCTCAACCTGCTCCTGCTCGACGAGCCGACCAACCACCTCGACATCGAGTCCAACGACGCCCTGCTCGAGGCCATCGACGCCTTCGACGGGGCCGTCGTCATGGTCACCCACAACGAGATGTTCCTGCACGCCCTGGCCGACCGGCTGGTCGTCTTCGACAACGACGACGTCGTCGTCTACGAAGGCGGCTACCAGCGCTTCCTGGACAAGGTCGGCTGGCGCGACGAGCTCATCCAGGGCTCCCTGGCCGCGGCCCCTCCGCCCCGGCTGGAGGCGTCCGCCCCGCGCCCCAAGGGCACTCCCAAGGAGATGCGCCGCTTGCGTTCCGAGATCGTGGCCGAGCGCTCCAAGGCCCTGCGGCCCCTCGAGACCCGGATGACGGCCGTGGAGAAGGAGATCGAGGCCCACGACGCCTGCCTCAAGCGCCTGAACGGCGAGCTGGTCAAGGCCTCCGAGGGCCGGCAGGGCGCCCGGGTCGTCGAGGTGTCCAAGGAGATGCACCGGACCAAGAAGGCGGTCGACGGCCTGCTCGAGGAGCTGGAGAAGCTGACCGCGGACCACGAGGCCAAGAAGGCCGGCTTCGAGGCCCGGATGCGCGAGCTCGACGAGGACGAATAGGCTTTCCCGCCGCTCCCGTCTTAAGGTATAATCCGCTCCTATGAGGTCCCGACCGGCCGCCGCGCTCCTCGCCCTCTGCATCGTCCTTTGGCCGTCCTGCCGGAGGAGCGGGGAGCGGGCCGACCTGACCCTGGCCGGTTCGACCAGCATCCAGCCATTCGCGGACAAGTGGGCCGAGGTCTTCATGGAGACCCACCCCGACTACGGGGTCAACGTCCAGGGCGGCGGCTCGAGCGCCGGCATCCAGGCCTGCAAGAGCGGCGCCTGCCAGATCGGCATGTCCTCCCGCGACCTCAAGGGCGAAGAGAAGGACCTGGTCGAGATCGTCGTCGCCCGCGACGGGCTGGCCCTCATCGTCCATCCGTCCAATCCCGTCAGGGGGGCCAAGCTGGCCGAGATCAAGCAGATCTTCGCCGGCGACCTCCGGAACTGGAAGTTCCTCGGCGGCCCGGACCGGTCCATCACCGTGGTCACGCGAGAGGAGGGGTCCGGCACGCGGGGCGCCTTCCAGGAGCTGGTCATGGGCAAGACCCGCATCTTCAAGGGGGCCATCACCGAGGATTCCAACGGGACCGTCCGGGAGATCGTGGCCCACGATCCCTATGCCATCGGCTTCATCTCGCTGGGCCTGGTCGACGGACAGGTCCGGGCTTTGGAGCTCGACGGCGCCGCGGCGACCGAGGAGAACATCGAGAACCGGAGCTACACGCTCGTCCGGCCGTTCCTGTTCGTCAGCCGGGGCGAACCGGAGGGCCATGCCAAAGACTTCATCGACTTCGTCCTGTCGCCCGAAGGGCAGGAGCTGATCAAGAAGGAAGGCCTCCTGCCGGTCCGGTGACCGGGCCCGGGAGGGAAGGAAGGGGACCGTGAGCGGGGGCGCGAAGAACAGGCTCGAGCGGAACGACCGGCTGGTCCGCCTGGCCCTGCTCCTGGTGGCCTTCTCGGCCGTCAGCGTGCTCGTCGTCATCACCGTGTTCATCGTCGGCCAGGGCACGCCGATCATGGCCAAATACGGCCTCAAGAGCTTCCTGGCCGGTTCCGACTGGTATCCCTCCGAGAAGCTGTTCGGGCTCTGGCCCATGATCGTGGGCTCTCTCGCCGTCACGGCCGGGGCCCTGGTCATCGGTGTCCCCCTGGGCCTGGCCTGCGCCGTCGTCCTGACGGAGTTCGCCTCCAAGCGCGTCCGGGGGATCATCAAGCCGGTCATCGAGCTCCTGGCCGGCATCCCCTCCGTCGTCTACGGCTTCATGGGCGTCATCATCCTGGTGCCGTTCATCCGCGAGACCTTCGGCGGGCCGGGCTTGTCCGTCCTGGCCGCCTCGATCGTCCTGGGCATCATGATCCTGCCGACCGTCATCTCGATCTCCGTGGACTCGCTCCAGGCCGTGCCGCCGTCCTACCGGGAAGGGTCGATCGCCCTGGGGGCGACCCGCTGGCAGACGGTCAAGATGGTCCTCTTCCCGGCCGCCCGCTCGGGCATCATTGCCAGCATCATCCTGGGCATGGGCCGGGCCATCGGCGAGACCATGGCCACCATCATGATCGCCGGCAACGCCGCGGAGATCCCGCGGTCCCTGCTGGCCCCGGTCCGGACACTGACCTCGAACGTGGCCCTGGAGATGAGCTACGCCACGGGCGAGCATCGGGAGGCCCTGTTCGCCACCGGCGTCGTCCTGTTCGTCATCATCATGATCCTCAATACCATCGCCAACGCCACCTCGGCCAAGCGGAGGAAGCAGCCATGAGGCGGCTCGGCCCCCGGATCGAGGAGCGGGCGGCCCGGACCGTCCTCTGGACGCTGACCCTGATCACCGTGGCGGTCCTCCTGTTCATCATCGTTTTCATCCTGCGCCGCGGCCTGCCGGCCATCAGCCTCGAGTTCCTGACGGCCAACCCGGTCGACATGGGCAAGGCGGGCGGCATCTTCTCGACCGTCGTCGGGACGATCGCCCTGACCGCCCTGGCCATCCTCATCGCCGCCCCCCTGGGCATCGGCACGGCCATCTACCTGACCGAGTACACCTGGGGCGGGCCCGTGACGCGCGTCATCCGCTTCGGGGCGGAATGCCTGGCCGGCATCCCCTCCATCATCTTCGGGCTGTTCGGGTTCATCCTCTTCGTCACCAAGCTCAAGTTCGGCTGGTCCATCCTGAGCGGCGGCCTGACCCTGGCCTTCATGCTCCTGCCGACCATCATCCGGACCTCCGAAGAGGCCATCAAGAGCGTGCCGCCGGCCTACCGGCAGGTCGGCTTCTCCCTGGGCAGCACGAAGTGGCAGACCGTCACCCGCATCGTCCTGCCGTCGGCCCTGCCGGGCATCGCCACGGGCATCGTCCTCAGCGTCGGCCGCAGCCTGGGCGAGACGGCGGCCACGATCTTCACGGCCGGCAGCGCCCTGCGGATGCCGACGTCGCTGTTCTCCTCGACCCGGACGATGTCCGTCCACTTCTACATCCTGGCCCGCGAGGGCATCTCGGCGCCCAACGCCTACGGCACGGCGGCCATCCTCATCATCGCCATCCTGGGCATCAACATCCTGACCTACTACCTGATGAACCGGTTCATCCGGAGGTTTTCGTGAGCGGCGTCGCCATCGAGGTCCGGGGCTTCGGCCAGTCCTTCGGCGGCGTCCGCAAGCTGGCCGGGCTCGACCTCGACGTGATGCGCAACGAGATCCTGGGCGTCATCGGCCCGGCCCGCAGCGGCAAATCGACCTTCCTCTGCGCTCTGAACCGCCTCAACGACCTCGTCCGCGGCTCGCGGCACGAGGGGACCATCCGCATCGACGGGCAAGACATCTACGCCCCGGAGGTCGACGTCGTCGCGCTCCGCCGCAAGCTGGGCATGGTCTTCGCGACGCCGGTCCCCCTGCCCCGGTCGATCTTCGAGAACGTCGCCTTCGGCGCCCGGAGGGCCGGGATCCGGGGCCGGGCCGAGCTCGAGGCCATCGTCCGGGACAGCCTGGAGAAGGGCGGCCTGTGGGAGGAGGTCAAGGACCGCCTCGGGACGAGCGGCCAGAAGCTCTCCGGCGGTCAGCAACAGCGGCTCTGCGTGGCCCGCATCCTGGCCGTCAAGCCGGAGTTCATCCTGCTCGACGAGCCCACCTCGGGCCTCGACCCCATCTCGACGATGAAGATCGAAGACTCCCTGCGCAAGCTCAAGAAGGACTACACCATCGTCCTGGTCACCAACAACACCAAGCAGGCGGCCCGGGTGGCCGACCGCACGGCCTTCTTCCTCAACGGCGGGCTGGTCGAGATCGGCCCGACGGCCAAGATCTTCACCGCCCCCGACGACAAGAGGACGGACGATTACCTCCGCGGGCGGTTCGGATAGGGCCATGGCCATCATCGAAGTCCGCGACCTCGACTTCTATTACGGGAAGTTCCAGGCCCTCCGGGGCATCGGCCTGGATATCGAGAGGAACCGCATCACGGCCCTCATCGGGCCATCGGGCTGCGGCAAGACGACCTTCCTGCGCTCCCTCAACCGCATGACCGACCTCATCGAGGACGTCCGGGTCACCGGCAAGGTGATCGTCGACGGGGAGGACATCTACGCCCCCGGCGTGGACCTGCTGGCCCTGCGCAAGAAGGTCGGCATGGTCTTCCAGCGCCCCAATCCCTTCCCCCTGAGCGTGGCCGACAACGTCCTCTACGGCCTGAGGGTCCACGGCGTCCGCGACCCGAGGACGCTCGACGATAAGCTGACCCGCAGCCTGGAGGCCGTCCACCTCTGGGACGAGCTCAAGGACCGCCTCGACGACAACGCCCTGCGCCTCTCGGGCGAGCAGCAGCAGCGCCTGTGCATCGCCCGGCTGGTCGCCGTCGAGCCGGAGATCCTGCTCATGGACGAGCCCTGCTCGGCCCTCGACCTGGCCGCCACGGCCAACATCGAGGACCTCATGGCCGAGCTCAAGAAGCGCTACACCATCCTCATCGTCACCCACAACATGCAGCAGGCGGCCCGCGTCTCGGACGTCACGGGCTACTTCCTGCTCGGCGAGCTCGTCGAGATCGGCGAGACCCGCCTCATCTTCACCGCCCCCCGCGACTCCCGGACCGAGGACTACATCACCGGCCGCTTCGGTTGAACCGCGGCCCGTTGTTGTATAATAGGGCCGAACCCGACGAGGGGAGGGACGAACGATGAAACGAACCGCATTGTCGGCCATCCTGGGCGCCGCGGGCCTGGCGCTCGCGGCGGCCTGCCTCATTCTGCCCCATCCCGGCGACGACGAGGGCTGGCGCCGGATACCCGAACGCGACCGGACGGAGGCGGGCCGGACGGAGGAACGGGCCCCGGCCCGGAGCTGGGGCGGGACCGAATTCCGGAGGTCCGTCCCCCTGCGGTCGGGGAGCTCCCTGACCCTGGAGAACGATTACGGCAACGTCGAGATCACCGGCTGGGACCGGGACGAAGTGGACGTCGTCGCCACGGCCGCCGGCGGGGACCGCTCGTCCTCGTACCGCCGGCCCGCTCCGGACGTCGAGGTCCGGGAGACCGGCCGGGGCGTCCTGGTCCGGACGCGGACCTTCGAAGGCGAGGGGACGCCTCCCGCCGTCGGCTACCGGGTCCGCGCGCCCCAGTCCGTCGTCCTGACCGGGTTGCGGCTCAGCGAGGGCGACCTCCGGGTGGCCGACATCTTCGGACGGCTCGAGGCCTCCCTCGACCAGGGCGACCTCAAGGTCGAGAACTTCTCGGGCGCCATCGACGTGACGGTCGGCGCCGGCGCGGCCGACGTCGAGGTCCTCGACCTGCGCGAGGAGGACTCGCTCTTCATCACCTGCCGGCGGGGCGACATCGTCTTGCGGCTGGAGGCCGGGGCGGGGGCCATCGTCGAGGCCGACGCGCCGCGCGGCCTGGTCCGCAGCGAGTTCGACCTCGGCCAGGCCTTGCCCGCGGCCACGGTCAAGGGCTGGATCGGGCAGGGCGGGCCGAACATCGTCCTGCGCGCCCCGAACGGCCGCATCGAGATCGTCAAGGTCAAATGAGGGGGGACATGGACGACCTGCGACCGGACGACGGGGCCGACGAGGACCGGGAGGACGGGGAGAAAAGGGGCGTCTGGGGACTGGCCGCCGCGCTGTTGGGCGTCCTGGCCGCGGGCGTGGCCCTGTATTATTTCATTTTTGTGAAGAAGCCGGACCGGTCCGCGCCCGAGACGGCCGCGGTCTCGGAGCCGGCCGCTCCGGCAACGGAGACGGCCGCACCGGCGGTCCCGGGCGGGGAGGCCTTGCCCTTTCCCGCGGTCGGCCTCAACGCGAGCGACGCGGCCGTCCGGGAATTCGCGGCGATCCTGTCGGCCGAACCCGAATTCGCCCGCTGGCTCCTCTCCAAAGACCTCATCCGGACCTTCGTCGTCGCGGTCGACAACGTCGCCAACGGACTGAGCCCGAAGTCCCACATCGGGTTCTTCTCGCCCAAGGGAGGCTTCCGGGTGGCCCGGACGCGGACAGGCACGCTCGTCGACCCCGCCTCATACGCCCGTTACGAGCCTGTCGTCGCCGTGGTCCGGTCGCTCGACGCGGCCGCCGCGGCCCGGCTCTACCGGGCGGTCAAGCCCCTGCTCCAGGAGGCCTACGCCGAGCTGGGCTATCCCGGCATGGACTTCGACGACACCCTCGTCAGAGCCATGGGGGAGGTCCTCGAGGCCCCGGTCGTCGACGGGCCGGTCCTGCTGGAACAGAAGGTCCTGAGCTACGCCATGGCCGACCCGGCGCTCGAGGGGCTGAGCCCGGCCCAGAAACAGGTCCTGCGTCTCGGGCCGAAGGGCGTCGCCGCCGTCCACGCCAAGCTCGGGGAGCTCGCGGCCGCCCTGGGCGTCGCCCCGGCGCGCCTGCCGAAGCCGGCCGCCTACGCGACCGCCGCCAAGTAGGGCCGGCCTACTTCCAACGGAACGGCTCGTCCTTCCGGAAATCGGGCACGAGGTGCTCGTCCGCCTCGAAGGGCTCGGGTTGGAGGAAGAGGTGGTCGAGGCCGAGGGCCAGGGCCGCCTCGGCGGCCCGGCCGTACTCCTCCGCCGTTACGCCGCGATGGATCTCCTCCGGGGCCCGGAAGCAGGGGTGGTATTGGCTCATCAGGCTCAGCCCGGTGTAAGGGGACAAGCTCTTCCCGATCCAGTCGAGGACCGCCAGGGTGTCCTCGACCGCTCCGGGCAGCACGAGGTGACGGACGACGAGGCCCCGGCGGGCCGTCCCGTCGGGCCCCAGGTCGAGGGCCGGTTGCTGCAGGGACATCTCCTTGACCGCCTCGGAGGCCCGGGCGAAATAGTCCGGCGCCGCGGAATACTTGCGGGAGAGCTCGGGCGAGACGTACTTGAGGTCGGGCAGGTAGATGTCGACGATCCCCTCCAGGGCTTGGATGACCTCGAGACTGTCGTAGCCGTTGGAGTTCCAGACGAGCGGGACCTCGAGGCCGCCCTCGAGGGCCAGGCGCAGGGCCCGCAGGACGGGCAGGACGACGTGGCTCGGCGAGACGAGGTTGATGTTGCGGGCGCCCCGGGCCTGGAGATCGAGCATCATGTCCGCGAGCGCGGCGTCGGCCACCGGCGTCCCTTCGTCGAGCCAGCTGAGCTGGTAGTTCTGGCAGAACAGGCACTTGAGGTTGCAGCCGGCGAAAAAGACCGTGCCCGAGCCGGCCTTGCCGCTGATGACGGGCTCCTCGCCGAAATGCAGGAGGGCGTGGGAGACCGAGGCCCGGCTCCCGGCGCGGCAGACGCCCCCGGCCCCCCGGGTCCGGTCCACGCGGCAGTCCCGGGGACAGAGCGCGCAGGCCGTCTCCTGCGGCGCCAGCCGCGCCAGCGCCTTCTCGACCAGCTCCGCCTTCCTCTTCATGGGTTTATGATACGGGGTCAGACCCCAGCAAGTCAAATATAATGAGCTGGTTAGCCATTTTGAACGGCCATCTTTCAGGCGGGCCGCCTTCGCATTTTGATGTTTTTAGGGTCAAAAACACACATCCGTCCTCTATCCCGTCGTCCAACCCGTTTGCTTCCCCCGTCCCGGCCGGGTATAGTAGGGGGCCATGGAATTCCTCAAGTCCGTCCTCGACTTCGCGCTCCACCTCGATAAGCACCTCAGCGCCCTCATCCAGCAGTTCGGCGCCTGGACCTACGCCATCCTGTTCGCGGTCATCTTCGTCGAGACCGGCCTGGTCGTCATGCCGTTCCTGCCCGGCGACTCCCTGCTCTTCGCCGCCGGCACCTTCGCCGCGCTGGGCGCCTTCGACCTCGGTTGGCTCCTCCTCGTCCTGGCCGCGGCCGCCGTCATCGGCGACACGGTCAACTACTGGATCGGCCATTTCGTCGGCCCCAAGGTCTTCACCCGGGAGAAGTCCCGTTTCTTCAAGAAGGAATATCTCGACCGGACCCACGCTTTCTACGAGAAGCACGGCGGCAAGACCATCATCATCGCCCGCTTCGTGCCCATCATCCGGACCTTCGCCCCGTTCGTCGCCGGCATCGGCCGCATGTCCTACGGCCGGTTCATCGCCTTCAACGTCATCGGCGGCGTGGGGTGGGTCGTCCTGCTCGTCGGCGCGGGCTATTTCTTCGGCAACATCCCGTTCGTCAAGGCCAACTTCTCGTTGGCCATCCTGGCCATCATCCTCGTCTCGACGGCGCCCATCGCCGTGGAGTACGTCCGGCACCGCAAGTCGAAGAGGTGACGCGCCCGGCCTTACCGCTTGGCGGGGGACAGGAGCCGGGCGATCCGCCTCAGTTCCGGCGCCCGCAGCGCGCCCGCTGCGGTCATGTCGGTGTGGAGGGGGGTCAGCGAGATGTATCCGGCGTGGGCGGCCATGACGTCCGTGCCCGCGTCGCCCACCCGCCGCGGCGTCCCCGTGCCGATCCAGAAGTAGGACGAGCCGCGCGGGTCCGTCTTCTCGATGATCTCGGGGTCGTAGAACTTCCAGCCCAACCGGGTGACCTTGACGCCCTTGACCGGCGGCGGCGGGATGTTGAGGTTGAGGGCGACGCCCTCGGGCAGCCCGCGCTCCAACACGTCCGCCGCGACCTCCTCGACGACCCCCGCCGCGTGCCTCAGGTCGAACCGGCCCTTCGCGTCCGCCAGCAGCGAGACCGCGATGGAGGGGATGCCGTGGAACGTCCCCTGGATGGCCCCGGCCACCGTGCCCGAGTAGTTGATGTCCTGCTGCCCCAGGTTCGGTCCCGGGTTCATGCCCGAGACGATGAGGTCGGGTCGCCGCGGCAGGAACTTCTGAAGGGCGAAATAGACGCAGTCGACCGGTGTGCCCTCGACCGCCCAAACCCGTGGCTTGACGTTCTGGGCCCGCAGCGGCCGTCTCAGCGTGACGGCCAGCGAGCAGGCGCTCCGCTCCCGGTCCGGCGCCACGACATAGGTCCGGCCGAGCTTCCCAAGCCGGCGGAAGAGGACCTGGATGGTCTCGCGATAGAACCCGTCGTCGTTGGTCAGGAGGATGATGGGCCTCGCGTCGCCCGCGCGCCGCGCCCCGTCCTTCGCTTGTCCGCTCACGCGGGCTTCTTGATCATGACCAGGAGCATCTTGAACTTGCTCACGGCCTTCAGGGCGTGAGGGATGCCCGCCGGCATGATGATCATCTGGCCCGGCTTGACCCGGTGGGGCGTCCCGCCGATGACGATGTCGGCCTCGCCGTCGAGGTCGACGACCATGGCGTCGAAGGGGGCCGTGTGCTCGCTGAGCTGCTCGCCCTCGTCGAACGCGAACACGGTCACCGTGCCGGCCGTCTGGCTGACGACCTCGCGGCTGACGATGGCCCCGTCCTGGTACCCGACCAGCCCGGCCAGGTCCAGGGCCCGGCCCTTGAGATCCTCGGTGCTCTTGTCTTTCTTCATAGCGGACATCCCGATCCTCCCCGTCCCCTCAGTTCTTTCCGGAGATGTACTGGCAGTAGCCGAAAGCGACCGGCCCCTGTTTCGTCGTCTCGCAGGGGAACTCCGCGCACTCGAAACACAACCGCATCCCTTTGCGAAGGGCGCATGTGGCGATCGCGCAGAAGGGATTCTCCTTGGGGCGGCAGCCGGCGTCTCCGTTGGGGCAAGTGCTCCCGATCATCCGCGGACACGCTTCGCAGGCGATGCCGCAAACGCCGATCTTCATGAGCGCCTCCGGCCGGATGATAAAAAAATGGTCGGGACGGGCGGATTCGAACCGCCGACCCCATGCACCCCAAGCATGTGCGCTACCAGGCTGCGCCACGTCCCGGACCAGGGTCCCTTATTATAGCAGAAACAGGGCCGTTTTCGACTATTTCCGACGCTTTTTCCCGCCCCCCTCCTCGAGAGAGGCGACGATGTCCTGGAGCTCGTCGCGGACGTTGTTCAAGGCCTTGCGCAGCCTCTCCGGGTGGACCGGGTTCGAATGGGCCAGGCCGAACTCGTCCTCGATCTTCCGCTTGACGCCGGCCATGGTCAGGGACTTGGCCGCCATGAGCTCCTTGACCCGGGCGACGATGGCCACGTCCTGCTGGCGGAAGAACTTCTCGCCGCTCCCCGTCAGCCCGGCGCTCAGGAAGGGGAACTCCTCTTCCCAGCTCGCCAGGGTGGCCGCGTCCACGCCGGTCAGCCGGCTGACCTCGTCGAGCTTGTAGACGAGCTTGGTCTTGGCGGGATCCTGTTTCTCGGCCATCGGGAGGGCCACATTAGCATTTTTCCGCCCGTCCGGTCAAGGCGCGGGGGCCCCGGCGGATGTGATATAATCCGGGCGGTATGACCCCCGCCGCCGGCCGCAGAAAACCCCCGGAGCCTGCCGCCGCCCACACCCCGCTCGCCGAGCGCATGCGGCCCCGCGCCTTCGACCGCGTCTACGGCCAGGACCACATTCTGGGCAAAGGCAAGCTCCTGGCCGAGCTCATCGAGTCGAACAAACTCGTCTCCATCATCTTCTGGGGGCCGCCCGGCTCGGGCAAGACCACCCTCGGCTCGATGCTGGCCGGCCACTTCGACCTGCCCTGCGAGTTCTTCAGCGCCGTCCTGTCCGGCATCAAGGAGGTCAAGGAGTTCATGGCCCGGGCCGAGCAGCAGAAGAAGCTCTTCGGCCGGCCCATGGTCCTGTTCATCGACGAGATCCACCGTTTCAACAAGGCCCAGCAGGCGGCCTTCTTGCCCTATGTCGAGAAGGGCGACATCATCCTGTTCGGCTCGACGACCGAGAACCCGTCTTTCGAGGTCATCGCCCCGCTCCTGTCGAGGACCCGCGTCCTCGTCCTCAAGGAGCTCGACCGCGAAGCCCTGGCCCATATCCTCAAGGATGCCCTCGAGGACGCCGGGCGCGGCTTGGGCGCCCTCGGCCTGTCGATCGAGCCGGCCGCCCAAGACATGCTCATCGACTTCGCCAACGGCGACGCCCGCCGGGCCCTGAACACCCTCGAGATCGCCGCCGGGCTGGCCCGGACCAAGACCATCACCATGGAGAACGTCCAGGAGGCCCTCCAGAAGCGGACGCTCTTCTACGACAAGTCCGGCGAGGAGCATTTCAACCTCATCTCGGCCCTCCACAAGAGCCTGCGCAACAGCGACGTCGACGCCGCGCTCTACTGGCTCGTCCGCATGCTGGCCTCGGGCGAGGACCCGCTCTACGTGGCCCGGCGGCTGGTCCGCTTCGCCTCCGAGGACATCGGCCTGGCGGACCCGCAGGCCCTGGCCCTGACCCTCCACGCCAAGGAGGCTTACGACTTCCTGGGCACGCCGGAAGGGGAGCTGGCCCTGGCCGAGGCCGTCGTGTATCTCGCCACGGCCCCCAAGAGCAATCGCGTCTACGTCGCCTACGGCGCGGTCCAGAAGGAGGTCGAGCGCAGCCCCCACGAGCCCGTGCCGATGCAGATCCGCAACGCCGTGACCTCGCTCATGAAGGAGATCGGTTACGGCCAGGACTACAAATACGCCCACGACAGCGCCCTGTCGACGACCGACATGGAGACCATGCCCGAGCGGCTGCGCGGCCGCCGCTTCTACGAGCCCGGGAACCTGGGCTTCGAGAAGGAGGTCCGCAAGCGCATCGAATGGTGGGAGGGCCTCAAGGCCCGGCTCAAGGCCGGGAAGCGGGACGACCCGCCGGGGGAGGGCGGCGGTCCCACCGGCGAAAAGGCCGAGGGGCCGGGGAAGCCGGACTAGGCCGGGGGTCAGCTCTCGCCGGGAGGCGGAGGCGCGTCTTTGTCCTCTTTGTCCTTCAGCAGGTAATAGATCTCCCAGCTGATGTCGTCGGCCAGGCAGCCGATGCACGACTTGGGGGTCGTGGCGATCTCGTCGTCGGCGATCTTGTCCTTGAGGATCTTCTTGACGATGCGGCGGATCTTGTACAGCAGGATGTAGTTGACCATGCCCGGCTCTCGGCGGAGATGATACCAGTTTACGGCGCTTGGCGCAAAAGCGGCCGGGATGAGGGGACATCTGCCGGGGTACGTGTCCCCGTTCGTGGGACAGGGGGACATGTACAGGGTACGTGTCCCCGTACTTAGTATATAATAGCGGCCGCACGATGGTCATGATCAGGAGAGGCGCGATCCTCGCCGCGGCCGTCCTAACGGTCACGGCCTGTTCGGTGACGGCCGACCGTCGGCTCGCCGATCCGTTCCCCCTGCGTTTTCCGCTCACCGAGGCCGGATCGCTCGAGATCCCGGGGCGCGTCGTCGGCCAGCCGAGGGCCAGCGACGGGATCTACCGTTATCTCGACAGCGATGGTTATCTCACGGAAGTCGTCATCCCGTCGCGGACCGTCCTGCGGCGGGACAAAGCCGCCGGACCCGGCTCCCCGCCGCTCGATGGCGCGGGCACGGCCGGACCCGGGCTCGTCCGCGACTCCGGCGGCCGGCTGAAAAGCACGATCTCCGTCAACTCCGGCGGGCTGCTCGTCGCCGGCGATGACGAGGGCCGGCGGCTTTGGGAGTTCAAGGCGGCAGGGGCGATCCCTGCGGATCCCGTCGTGGCCGGCGGGCGCGTCTATTTCGGGGACGCGGAACGAACCTTCTATTGCCTGTCCCTGGCGACGGGCCGGCTGGAATGGGAGCGCAAGCTGCAGGGGGCGCCGCTCCATCCGGCCCTCGTCTTCGGCCGCCGCCTCGTCGTGGCGGCCTCGAACAGCGTCGTCTATGTCCTTTCCGCTCGGGGCGGCTCGATCCTATCCTGGGAGAGCGTCCCGTCCCGTGTCGTCCACGAACCGGTCGCGGCCGGCCCAGCCGTCCTGATCTCCTCGGCTTCGCCGACGGTCGTGGCCCTGGACCCGCGGACGGGGGAGCGGGTCGGCCGGTACGAGGCCCGCGGCCCGCTCGCCGCGGGCGCCGTCTGGTCGCCTCCTTTCGTCGTCCTGGCCGTCGAGGACCCGGACACCGGCCGCCAGCGGCTGGTCTTCCTCCGGTCCCGTTGACCGGCGGGTCGATCCGGCCGGTCCCCGGTTCCGGAAAAGATCCCTTGACCTCTTGACACGGCCGGCTCGCCGGCCTATATTGATAATGATAATGGTTATCAATAATAAGCGAGGGAGCGCCGATGCCGAGTAGATATCATTGGCAGCATCATTTCCGGGCCAACGTCTGCCGGTGGACCGCCGCCCGCGAGTCCATCCTGGACGTCCTCAGCCGGGACCGCGGCCATCTCAGCGCCAAGGACATCTACGCGTCCCTCCAGCCGGGGTCTTCCGGCCTCGGGTTGGCGACCGTCTACCGCACCCTGGAGCTGCTCCACCGCCTCGGCATGGTCCAAAAGGTCACCTCGAGCGACGGCCAGGGCCGCTACCAGCTCCGAAGCGTCGACAAGCAGGACCACCACCACCACCTCATCTGCACCCGCTGCGGCCGGATCGTCGATTACCGCGATTTCGTCGGGGAGGAGCTGGAACTGGTGAAAAAGACGGAGGAGGCGCTGGCCAAGAGATACAACTTCGTCATCCAGGACCACAACATCGAGTTCCTGGGATTGTGCGAAAAATGCCGTTGAGCCATAGAACATCCCTCGAAAGGAGACAACATCATGCCAGCAGGTGACCGCACGGGACCCTGGGGCTCCGGGCCGCGGACGGGCCGGGGAGCCGGCTACTGCGCCGGCTGCGGCGTCCCGGGTTTCATGAACGCCGGTCCGGGAATGGGATCCGGACGGGGCGTCGGCAGGGGCTACGGACGCGGTATGGGCCTTGGCCTGGGTATGGGCCGGGGGCGCCGCTTCCGCCATCCGGGCGCTTGGGGCTTCGTTCCCGTAGGTTACGGCACCGAAGCCGTTCCGCCCGCAGAAGAGGCCGCGGCCCTCGCCGACGAGGCCCAGTTCCTCGAATCCGAGCTGCGCCGCGTCCGGGAGCGCCAGGCCGAGCTGAAAAAAACCGGCCCCACGAAAAAGGAACAGAAATAAGCCCCGGGACGGCGCCGGCGGGCCACGGCCTCCGGCCCCCATCCCGGCGGACACGACAGGAGCACCCATGAGGATCGCCATTTCCACGGACGGCGGATCCGTATCCGCCCATTTCGGACGCTGCCCTTCTTACACCCTGATCGACATCGAGAACGGCCGGATCGTCGAGCGCCGGGAGGTCCCGAATCCCGGGCATGCGCCGGGCTTCCTCCCCGGATACCTCGCGGAGATGGGTGTCAAGGCCATCATCGCGGGCGGCATGGGGCCGCGGGCCCAAGGCCTGTTCGCCGAGAACGGCATCGAAACGGTCATCGGCGTCGAAGGCCCCGTCGACGAGATCGTCGACCGCTACATGCGGGGGACCCTCGAACCGGGACGGGACCTCTGCGACCACGGCCATCACCATGAGGGCGGCTGCCGGCACGAGCCCGGCGCGCCGCCCGCGCCGGGAGTTCAGCCGCCCGGGAGCGGCCTGATCGCGGTCTCGGCCAAGGGCCCGGATTTCGACGCCGAGATCGATCCCCACTTCGGCCGGGCCCCGTATTTCCTGTTCGTCGATCCGGCGACCGGCGCGGTCGAAGCGGTCGCCAACGCCCAAGCCGGCGCCGCCCACGGCGCGGGCATCCAGTCGGCCCAGCTCGTCGCCGCCCGGCGGACCTCGGTCCTGCTGACCGGCCAGGTCGGCCCCAACGCGACCCGGGTCCTGGAGGCGGCGGGGGTCCGGGTGATCGGGATCGACGGCGGCACCGTCCGCGAGGCTCTCGAGGCCTTGGAACAGAGCTGAACCGTGGCGCTGTTCCAAGAGAACCCGAAGATCGCGGAGAGACTGAGACGGATCAAGTCCCGGCTGCTCGTCTTCAGCGGCAAGGGCGGGGTCGGCAAGAGCACCGTCGCGGTGAACGTGGCCCTGGCCCTGGCCAAGAGCGGTCTTCGCGTCGGAGCCCTCGACGTCGACATCCACGGTCCCAACCTGGCCAAGATGCTCGGCGTCGAAGGGCGCAAGCTCGAGGGGACCGAGGACGGCATCCGCCCCGTTCAAGTCCGCGAGAACCTGAGCCTCGTGTCCATGTCCTTCCTCGCTCAGGGGCCGGACAGCCCCGTGATCTGGCGCGGTCCCATGAAGATGAAAGTCATCGAGCAGTTCCTCGGCGATGTCGAGTGGGGCGATCTCGATTGGCTGATCATCGACTCGCCGCCGGGCACGGGCGACGAGCCGCTTTCGGTGGCCCAGCTCGTCCCCGCGACGGGGGCGGTCATCGTCACGACCCCGCAAGAGGTGTCCGTTCTCGATTCCCGAAAGGCCGTGGTCTTCGCGCAGCGGCTCGAGCTCAAGGTCCTGGGGATCGTCGAGAACATGAGCGGGTTCGTTTGCCCCCATTGTGGGAAGACCTCGGACCTTTTCAAGACCGGAGGCGGGGAGCGGGCCGCCGCCGAGATGGGCGTCCCGTTCCTCGGCCGCATCCCCATCGATCCGCGGATCGTCGTTTCGGGCGACGCCGGGCGCCCCTTCGTCATCGAGGCCGAAGGGACGGACGCGGGCCGGGCCTTCACGGAAATCGTGGACAAGATCGTCGCCGGCGCGGTATCCTGACCGGGAGTCGCTCACAGGAGGAGCACATGAAAAAGATCGGCATCGTCATCTGCGGACGCTATCAAACTTGCGGCGGCGGCAAGTGCCTCCGTTCCGTGCGGGAACGCGTCGGCGCCTTCTCCCGCTATCCCAAGGAGGAGCCGCTCGAGGTCGTCGGGTACTCCTACTGCGGGGGCTGCCCCGGGGGCAACATCGAATACGTGCCCGAGGAGATGAAGAAGAACGGGGCCGAGGTCATCCACCTGGCCACCGGGCTCGTCGTCGGCTACCCGCCCTGCCCTCGCATCCGCCAGTTCAAGGAATTCATCGAGACGCGCTACGGGCTGCCCGTGGTCGTCGGCACCCATCCCATCCCCCTCAAGTACCTGGAGGTCCACAAGAAGCTCCCGTTCTGGGACAACATGAGGATGGCCGAGCTCGCCGGCGACCTCATGAAGGAGGACCGGGCCATCATGGAGGCCTACAACTGAGGGTCCCATGGGTCTGACCGTTTCCGTCGCCTCGGGCAAGGGCGGCACCGGGAAGACGACCGTCGCCGTCAACCTGGCCCTGGCCTTGAGCCGCGTCCAGGCCGTCCAGTTCCTCGACTGCGACGTCGAGGGCCCCAACGCCCAGTTCTTCCTGAAGCCCCGGATCGAGGCGAGCGAGGGGGTCGCGATCCTCGTCCCGGAGATCGACGAGGGCCTGTGCGACCATTGCGGGCTCTGCGCCCGGGTCTGCGCCTATAACGCCCTGGCCGTCGTGCCCCAAGCCGTCCTCGTCTTCCAGGAGCTCTGCCACGGCTGCGGGGCCTGCGCCCTCCTGTGTCCCCGCGAGGCGATCCGGGAGGTCCCCAAGAGGCTCGGTGTCGTCGAATCGGGACGGGCGGGGACGATCGAAGTCCTGCAGGGCCGGCTCGACATCGGACGGGCCCTGTCGCCGCCCTTGATCAGGGCCTTGAAGAAGCGCCGGGCGGCCGGACGGACGGCCGTCGTCGACGCCCCGCCGGGCACGAGCTGCCCGGTCGTGGAATCGATGCGGGGGAGCGACTTCGTCCTTCTCGTCACCGAGCCGACGCCTTTCGGGCTCCACGATCTCGAGCTGGCCGCCGGCGCCGCCAAGGCGCTCGGCCTGCCGCGGGGGATCCTGATCAACCGCGCGGACGGCGGGGAGGGGGACGCCCGGCTCCTGACCTTCGCCGAAGGGGAGAAGATCCCCGTCCTGATGACCATCCCGTTCGACCGGCGGATCGCCGAGGCCTACTCGCGGGGCGATACCCTGCTCGATCTCGATCCCGCCTGGGCGGGGAGGTTACTGGCCCTGTTCGAGGCCATGCGGGGGGCGGAGGCGCCGTGAAACAGCTGGTCGTCATCAGCGGCAAGGGCGGGACGGGGAAGACCGTCCTCTCCGCGTCGTTCGCCGCGCTGGCGACGAACGCCGTCCTGGCCGACGTCGACGTCGACGCCTCCAACCTCCATCTACTCCTCCGTCCCGAAATCCTGGAGCGGCACGAGTTCGTCGGCGGGTCCAAGGCCCGGGTCGACGCGAGAGGTTGCACGGCCTGCGGCCGCTGCCGCCCCGTCTGCCGCTTCGACGCCATATCCGAGGACGGCGAAGGGATCGTCCGCGTCGATCCCCTGGCCTGCGAGGGCTGCGGCCTGTGCGCCCGCGTCTGCCCCTCCGCGGCCATCCTCATGGAGCCCTGCGTCTCCGGCGAGTGGTTCGTCTCGACGACCCGGTTCGGGCCGTTCGTCCACGCCCGGCTGGGCATCGCCCAGGAGAACTCGGGGAAGCTCGTCACCCTCGTCCGGAAGAAAGCCCGGGAGATCGGCGAGAGGGACGGCCGGGGTCTTTTGATCATGGACGGGTCGCCCGGCACCGGCTGCCCGGTCATCGCCTCGCTCGCGGGGGCGGACCTAGCCCTGATCGTGGCCGAGCCGACGCCCTCCGGCGTCCACGACCTGGAACGGATCGCCGGGCTGGCGCGCCATTTCGAGGTCCGGGCCGCGTGCGCCGTCAACAAGTTCGACATCAACCCGGGGAACGCGGAGCGCATCGAGGCCTGGTGCGCCGGGCAGGCGATCCCCGTCGTCGGCCGGATCCCCTTCGACGAGGGCGTTCTGCGGACCGTCGCCCAAGGCCTGCCTTTGGTCGAAGGCTCCGAGGGGCCCGCGGCGCGCGGGGTCCGCGGGATCTGGGACAGGGTCAGGGAGCGACTGTCATGAGCGACGAAGAACGCGACGAGGCATTACGGGAGGCCTTCCGCAAACTCCAGGAGGAGACGGAACGCGAGATCCTGCGGAACTACGGTCCGACCGTGCTCGACCACTGGAAGAGCCCGCGCAACCTCGGCCTGTTGGACGGCCCCGACGGCTACGCCCGGGTGACGGGGACGTGCGGGGACACCATGGAGATGACCGTGCGCCTGGACGGGGACCGCGTCGTCGCCTGCGGCTTTCAGACGGACGGCTGCGGTTCGACCATGGTCTGCGGCTCCGCGGCCACGTGGCTGGCGACGAACAGGACCTTCGTCGAGGCCCTGGGCGCGGTGAACGCGCGCGGCATCCTCGAGATCCTGGGCGGCCTTCCCGAAACGGACGTCCACTGCGCCGAACTGGCCGCGGAGACGCTCCGGCGGGCCCTGGCCGACCACCTGTCCAACAGGAGCTCACCCTGGAAGAAGAGCTATCGGAAGGCTTGAGGCGGGTCAGGGAAAGAGATGCGGGAGCGTCGAAGCGCGCCGGGGCGGTTGATTAGGCCTGGCGGAAAGCGTAGAATCCCCCTTCCGAAAGGAGAGCGCCCATGACCCGCGACGACGCCCTGGCCCTGCTCAAGACCCACATGTCGAACAAGAACCTCGTCAAGCACTGCCTGTCGGTCGAGGCCTGCATGCGGGCCCTGGCCGTCCGCCTCGGCCACGACCCCGAGCCCTGGGGCCTGGCCGGCATCCTCCACGACCTCGACTACGAGATGACGGGCATGAGCGCCGAGCTGCACACGACCGAGACGGTCAAGATCCTGCGTGAGAAGGGCATCGACGAGGCCGTCGTCCACGCCGTCCAGGCCCACGCCGGCAAGGTGCCCTGCGCCTCGCCCATGGACTGGGCCATCTACTCCGTCGACCCGTTGACGGGCCTCATCATCTCGGCGACGCTCATGCACCCGACAAAGAAGCTCAAGGCCATCGACCTCGAGTTCCTCAAGCGCCGCTACAAGGAAAAGAGCTTCGCCAAGGGTGCCCGCCGCGAGGAGATCGAGGAGTGCCGCAACCTCGGCCTCGAGCTCGACGAGTTCCTGTCGATCGCCATCGCGGCCATGCAGGGCATCGACGCCGAGCTCGGGCTGTAGCAACGGGGACACGGACCTTCGGTACATGTCCCCATGTTAGGGGCGCCTTCCCGCGCGTCACTTCAGCACGTCGAGCCGCAGCCCCACCTCGAAGTACCGCCCGCGCCAGGGGAAGCCCGGCTCGGTGTAGAAGTCGTGGTCGAAGATGTTCCCCAGCTTGACGAAGAGCTGGTAGCGGTCGCGGAGCTCGAAGCTGACGATGCCGTCCAGGTTGAAGTAGGAGGGGATCGTCAGCAATGTGGCCGGATTCGTCCGGGTGTTCCACCACCACGACTTCGAGCCAAGCAGCCCGTATAACCCCGCCCGCAGGCCCTTGGCCGGCAGGACCGAGATGTCAAAGTTGAGGTTGCTCTTGGACTGGGCGTCGAGGGGCCGGTCGTCGGTGTCGTTCCTGGGATCGAGGTACGTGTAATTGACCGTGGCCTCGAGCCAAACGATCTTCTTCTGGGCCTGGAGCTCGAAGCCGTAGATATGGGCCCGGCCGATGTTGACGTACAGCCGGGTGCCGCCCTCGAGCACGACGCTGTCGATGAAGTCGCGGAAACGGTTGAAGAAGACCGTCCCGGTCAGGTAGACGGGGCCGTTCCAGGTCGCCGCGAACTCCAGGCAGGTGCCCGATTCGGCCAGCAGGTCCGGATTGCCCGAGCTCGTCGAGTACAGGGAGCGCATCGACGGGAAGCGCGACTTGCGGGCGAAGGAGACGTGGAAGTCGAGGTCCTCGGTCGGCGTGAACTTGACGCCGACGAGGGGATTGAGCGAGGTGTTGTTGTCGCCGCCCTGGAACTTGTCGATATGGTCGAGGCTCAGCCCGCCGATGAGCTTCCACCGGCCGGACAGCCGGAGCTCGTCCTCGACGCCGGCCGAGACCGTGCCCTGGTCGTAGCGCTCCCAGGGCAGGCCGGTGTCGTCCTGGGTGCGGGCGACGTCCTTCTGATAGAGCAGGCTGGCCTTGAGCGTGTTCCGGTCGCCGACCGGCGCCTCGGCCAGGGCGAACCCGCCGTAAGACGAATTGTCGTACGTGCTCGACGAATCGAGTTCGGTCATGGCCGGGTCGTTGAACCAATCGAGCGTATTGTCATAATTGACGTAGAAACCGCGGAAGCGCAGGACGGCGTCGCCGCCGAGCGAGGTGAAGCCGCCGGCGCTCAGGCTCGATCGGTCCCACTTCGGGAACCGCCAGTACCGGGCTCGCTGGGTGAACAGGGCCGGGGGCATGCCGTAGGCGGACCGGTAAGTGCCGGCGCCGACCATGATCTCGGTCCGGTCCGAGGGCGTGTAGTAGAGCTTGCCGCTGAGGTTGAGGCGCTCGTAGTCGCCGTTGGCCCGCAGGATCCGGCCGCTCTCCGGGTCGGGGAAATAGAACCCGTCGGAGGACTGGTAGAGGGCGCTGGCCGCGAGGGAGAAGCGCTTCCAGGCGCAGGAGCCGTCGGCCCCGACGCCGGCCGTGGCCTTGTCGCCGTAGCTCCCGGTGAGCGAGAGGTAGGGCCGCTCGGACGGCCGCCGGGTGATGACGTTGACCAGGCCGCCGAGGGTGTTGGGGCCGTAGAGGACCGAGGACGGGCCCTTGGTCACCTGCAGGGTGTCGATGCCGCCGGCCGAGACCGTCTTCAGGTCGAAGGTCGAGAAGTAGGGCTCGTAGACCGGCACGCCGTCGACGAGCAGGGCGATGCGGTTGGAGCCGATGCCGCGCAGCTTGAGGGAGTAGGTGTCCTTGTCGCCGAACGTGACCAGGGCGCCGGGGACGTACTTGACGACGTCGGCCAGGTCCCGGGGCTTGAGCTTGGCGATGTCCGTGGCCACGACGGTCGTGACCGTGGCCAGCGGCGCGTCCTTGGGGGCCTTGCCGACGACCCGGATCTCCTCGGTGATGCGGACGGGCTTGTCCTGCTCCGTCTTGGGCTTTTGGTCCTCGGCCGAGGCCTGCTGGGCCGCGAGGGCCCGCGAGAGGACGAGAACGACGCCCAGCAGGACGAGGGTGGCTCGGTGGGCGAGAGGACCGGCGCGCAGGGATGAGCTCACGGGATCCTCCTTTTCACGATGGAAGGATGAGCCGTTTCCCGCTCATCCCTGACGGTCGGAGGGCGTGGCCGATAGGGCTTTAGCTCCTACGACTCGGAGCGAAGGCGCAGATTAGCAAACGGGCCGGGGCCTGTCAATCCCGGTCTCAGGCTTCCTTCTGGATCTTGCTGTGACGGAAGCCGTACATGAAGTAAATGGCCAGGCCGGCCAGAAGCCAGATGCCGAACCGGACCCAGGTCACGCCCGGCAGGCTGGCCATCAGGTAGAAGCAGAAGACGACCGTGACGAGCGGGGTGAACGGGACCCAGGGCGTCCGGAACTTGCGCTCGACCTCCGGCCGGGTCCGCCGCAGGACGACGACGCCGACCGACACCAGGATGAAGGCGAACAGCGTCCCGATGTTGCACAGGTTGATGATCATGGGCAGGGGGAAGAGGCCGGCGATGAGGGCCGTCACGACTCCCGTGATCCAGGTGCAGATATGGGGGGTCTTGTGCTTGGGGTGGATCTTGGCGAAGGCGGCGGGCAGCAGGCCGTCCCGGGCCATGACCATGAAGATGCGGATCTGGCCGTAGAGCGTGACCAGGAGCGTCGAGACCATGCCGATGATGGCCCCCGTGGCCACCAGCGCGCCGCCCCAGCGGATGCCGATGCTGGCCAGGGCCCCGGGCAGAGCGTTGTCGACGACGATCTGCTTGAAGGGCACGATGCCCGTCAGGACGAAAGCCACGGCGACGTAGAGGACGATGACGACGCCCAGGCAGATCATCAGCCCGAGCGGGACGTCCTTCTTAGGGTTCTTGGTCTCCTCGGCCGCCGTCGACACGGCGTCGAAGCCGATGTAGGCGAAGAAGATGATGGCCGCCCCGGCCATGACGCCCTTCCAGCCGAACGGCATGAGCGGTTTGAGATTGGCCAGGTTGACGTGCCGGACGCCGAGGAAGATGAACAGGAGGATGACGGCGACCTTGACCAGGACGATGATGTTGTTGATCTTGGCGCTCTCGCGGATGCCGATGAACAGGACCCAGGTGATGAGCAGGGTGATGACGACGGCCGGCAGGTCGATGATGCCGCCCGCGAGGGGGGTCGTCATCAAGGCCTTGGGCAGCTTCAGCCCGGCGCTCTCCATGAGGCCCATGAAGATGCCCGACCAGCCGGAGGCCACGGCGCTGGCCGAGACGAGGTATTCGAGCATGAGGTCCCAGCCGATGATCCAGGCGATGACCTCGCCGAAGGCGACGTAGGAGTAGGAGTAGGTGCTGCCCGCGACGGGGAACATGCAGGCCAGCTCCGAATAGGTCAGGGCGCAGAAGCCGCAGGTGACGGCGGCGATGATGAAGGACAGCAGGACGCCCGGGCCGGCCAGGTGGGCGCCCTCTCCGGTGGCCACGAAGATGCCCGTCCCGACGACCGAGCCGATGCCGAGGGCGGCCAGGTCGAAGGCGGTCAGGTTCTTCTTGAGCTGGGTGTGCTCGGCGGCGTCGGCGATCTGGGCCGGCGACTTGGTCTTCCAGATGTTCATGGCGGCCTCACTCCGGTTCGCGGCGGTGAAAGAGGGGATTATATGCCGTCCCGAAGGGATTGCAAGGGCCCCGTTGACTTCGCCCGCCGGTTGCGTTACCAAAGGATCTCTCCATCCCTCGAGCGAGGAGGCCGCATGCGCGAACGAGCTCTTTTCCCCCTGTTCCTGGCCGCCGTTCCGGCCCTGTTCCTGGCGGCTTGCGCCGGGGACGCCACGACCAAAGCCCTCGAGGTTATCAGGGCCGAGGACATGGCCTTCCACTTGAAGTTCCTCAGCGCCCCGGAGTTCCGCGGCCGGCCCACGCCCTCCGTCGAGCAGGACATCGCCTCGAGGTACATCGCCCTGACGGCCGAACGGCTCGGCCTCCTGCCCTTCATGCCGGGCGGCTCCTACTTCCAGGAGGTCCCGGTCGAGATCACGTCCGTGGTCCCGGGCGCTTCCCGGCTGCGCCTGAGCGCCTCTTCGGGGAGCCGGGACTTCGCGTTCCCGGACGACGCCACCGCCGGCCGCTGGTTCGAGACCGGGAGGGCCTCGGGCGAGCTCGTTTTCGTCGGTTACGGCCTTTCCGCTGCCGCACTCGGCTGGGACGACCTGGCCGGCCTCGACGTCGAGGGCAAGGTCGCCGTCCTGCTCGAGGCGACGCTGTCCGCCGGCCATCCGCTCAAGCCGGCCGAGAACCGCCGCCTCCTCAACGGCCGGTCCGCGGCCCTGCGCGAGAAGGGCGCCGCGGCCGTCGTCACCATCGTCGACGAGGCCCGGGAGAAGCGCCTGGCCGAAGGCGGCCTGAGCTTCGACCTGCCCCAAAGGACGCGGGTCCTCGACATCGACAACGCCGCTCCCGGGGCGGCGCCCGCCTCGCGCCCCTCTCCCGGGCCCTTCCTCCAGGTCGAGGTCCGGCACGCCGCCGGGGCGGCCCTCCTGGGCGTCTCCCCGGACGACCTGGCCCGCTGGTCGGAGGACCTGCGGCAGGGGAGGCCGGTCGCCGCGAAAAGACTTCCCGGCCGGCGCCTCGACATCGACCTCGTCGCGGCGACCCGGCGCGATCGGGCCTTCAACGTCGTCGCTTATGTCGAGGGCTCGGACCCCGTCCTGCGGCGGGAGTTCCTGACCGTGACCTCCCACCACGACCACCTCGCGCCCCGCGAGGGCCGCGTCTATCCCGGCGCCGACGACAACAACTCCGGCGTCGTCGGCATGTTCGAGGTCGCCGAAGCCGTGCTCCTGGCCCCGCCCAAGCGTTCGGTCGTCTTCGTCTGGAACACGGCCGAAGAGCTCATGCTCCTCGGCTCTTTTTATTTCGTCCAACACTGCCCGGTGCCCGTCGAGAAGATCAGCGCCAACCTCAACCTGGACATGATCTCGCGCAACGCCGCCGATCATCTCTACCTCATCGGCTCGAACAAGCTCAGCTCGGAGCTCGACGCCTCGATCCGGGCGATGAACAAGGAGCCCGGGCCGGAGCTCAAGTTGGATTACACCTTCGAGGCGCCCGGCCATCCCGACCGCTTCTTCTTCCGCAGCGACCAGTACCCCTACATCCGCTACGGCATCCCGGGGGTGTGGTTCTTCTGCGGCACGACCGAGGACTACCACACCGAGGGCGACGTCGAGGCCAAGGCCGACTACGTCAAGATGGAAAGGGTCTCGGAGCTCGTCTACCGCGTGGCCATGGACATCGGGAACAGGCCCGGGCTCCTCAAGCTCGACCTGCGGCCCGAGGTCACGGCCCGCGGCCCGGAGAACATGAAGGTCGCCTGGCAGTAAGGGCCGGCCCGTCCGGCCCGGCCGCGGGCGGCCCGCTTTGACACGCCCCGGGCCCTATGCTATTTAGAGCGCGATGAGGATCGCGGCGGTCGTCGGCTATTCCGGGAGCGGCAAGACCCGGCTCGTCGTCCGCCTCGTCGGGGAGCTCCGGCGTCGGGGACTGCGGGTCGCGGCCGTCAAGCGCTGTTCCCACGGCTTCGCCCTGGACACCGAGGGCAAGGACACGGCCGCCTTCGCCGCAGCCGGCGCCGAGGGCGTGGCCATGGTCTCCCCGGAGGGCTGGGCCGCCCTGGCCGACGCGCCCGGCCCGGACGCCCGGGCCCTGGCCCGCCGCCTCTTCCCGGGCGCCGCGGTGGTCCTCATCGAGGGCGGCAAGGACGTCCGGGGGACGCGCAAGATCGAGGTCCTGCGAGCCGGCATCGCAGAGATCCCGGTGAGCCGGCCGGAGGAGCTCCTGGCCCTCGTCGCGGACGCTCCCCTCGCCGGCGGAGCGAACGTCCCCGTCTTCGGGCCCGACGACGTCGGGCCGCTCTGCGACCTCATTCTCGCCCAGGAGGAGGATATGGCCGACATCAGGCTCGAAGTCGACGGACGGGAGGTCAACCTCAACCCGTTCGTCCGGACCTTCATCGAGAAGACCGTGCTGGGCATGGTCACGTCCCTGAGCGGGATCGATCCCGATCCGGGCCGGATCTCGCTCGTCATCGACCGCGCCGGCGACAAGACCCCGGCCCCGGCCAAGCCATGAAGGCCGCGCCGAAGCCGGGGACGATCGCCTTCGCCCGGGCCTATTTCGCCCGGCGCGACCCGGACGTGCTGGCCGTCCTGCGCCGGAGCTCGGTCGGCATCGCCGGCGCCGGCGGCTTGGGCTCCAACGTCGCCGTGGCCTTGGCCCGGGCCGGCGTGGGGCGCCTGGTCATCGCCGACTTCGACCGGGTCGAGCCGTCCAATCTCAACCGGCAGCAGTACTTCCTCGACCAGGTCGGCGAGCGCAAGGTCGAAGCCCTGCGCGGGAACCTCCTGGCCATCAATCCCTATTCCCTGTACGAGGTCCACGATGTCCGCCTCAACCGCAGGAACGCGGCCGCGGTCTTCGCCCGCGTCGACGTCCTGGTCGAGGCCTTCGACAAGGCCGCGGCCAAGGAGATGCTCATCGAGGCCTCGCTGGCCAAGTTCCCCGGCCGGCCCATCGTCGCGGCCTCCGGGCTGGCCGGCTACGGCGGCAACAGCCGGCTGCGGACCCGGCGCATGGGCAATCTCTACGTCTGCGGCGATGGTTCGAGCCAGTGTCCCCGGGGGATCAGCCCCATGGCCCCCCGCGTGGCCCTGGTCGCGGCCATGCAGGCCAACCTGGTCATCGAGCTCCTGATGAAGATGAGAGGGAAACATGTTCAAGGTCAATGAGTATTTCGACGGCAAGGTCAAGTCGCTGGCGTTCGGGACGGCCGACGGGCCGGCCACGGTCGGGGTCATGGCCCCAGGCGATTACGAATTCGGCACCTCGACGGTCGAGATCATGAGCGTCGTCTCGGGCGTTCTGTCGGTCAAGCTGCCGGGGGAGACGGCCTATCGGGACTACGGAGCCGGCCAGAGCTTCACGGTCGCGGCCGGCGAGAAGTTCCAGCTCAAGGTCGGGGCCGACGCGGCCTACCTCTGCCTTTACCGCTGACCCGGAAGGCGGTCTCGCCGCTCAGAGCGACCGGCGCGTCCACGCGCCGTCGACGAGCCGCCACATCGTTCCCGTGGGATTGGCGTCCCTCAGCTCGGGGGGCAGTCTGTCCGGCCGGACGTTGTCGTAGCAGAGGAGCGCCGCGAACCGGGTCATGGCGGCCGGCAGCCCGACCGAGGTGAAGCCCGGGTGGCCCGAGGCCGGGTAAGGGCCGCCGTGGACCATGGCCGGCGAGACGGCCACGCCCGTCGGCGCCTTGTCGTTGAGGAGCCGGCCGGCCTTGAGACGGAGGACCGGCTCGAGGGCCGCGTAAGCCTCCTCGTCCGAGTCGTCGCGGGCGCTGTAGACACCGGCCGTCAGCTGGCCCTCGAGGCTCGCGGCGACGGCCGCGGCTTCGCCCAGGTTGCGGACGGCGACGGCCAAGGTCAGGGCGCCGAACGACTCGATCTGGAAACCGGCCGCCTCTTCAAGGAAGCGCGCTCCGCCGACCTCGAACAGGGCGGGGCGCCAGCGGAAGCCCGGGCCCTCCGGCCGGGCTTGGCCGGCCGCGAGCCGGGCGCCCAGCCGGGCCAGGCGGGCAGCGCCGGCCTCCAAGCCCTTCAGGACGCCCCGGCCGAGCAGGACCCCGGCCGGCGCGGCGTCGAAGGCGGCCCGCAGCGCGGCGAGGAACCCCTCGCTCTCAGGCCCCGCGATGAGGACGATGAGCCCCGGTTTGGTGCAGAACTGGCCGTTGCCCGCCGTGCACGAGGCGAAGAGCTCGGCCGCGATGTCCGGGCCGCGCTCCCGGAGCGCGCCCGGCAGGATGAAGACGGGATTGACGCTGGACATCTCGAGATAGATGGGCTTGCCGGCCCGGTCGGCGGCCTCCTTGAGGGCCAAGCCCGCTGTCCGGCCGCCGGTGAAGCCCGTCGCGCCGAGCAGGGGATGGGAGACGAGGCGCCGGCCGTCCTCGGGCGAGAAGTGGTACACCGCCTGGACGGACGCGCCCGGCAGGCCGGCCCGGTCCAGGGACTCGGCGGCGGCCTCGGCCATGATCCGGGTCGTGCCCGGCGAGCCGGGGTTGGCCTTGGCGATGACCGGGTTGCCGGCGGCCAGGGCCGCGGCGAAGTCGCCGCCGCCGGCGGCGTTGAAGGCGAAGGGGAAGTTGTTGGGCCCGAAGACCGCGACCGGGCCGCCGAGCGGGGCCAGCATGGAGCGCAGGCCGAGCCGTGTGTCGACGGTCGCCCGGCGCCAGGACCGCTCGCGACAGGCCGCGGCGGCCTGGCGGAGCTGTCCGGTCGTGCGGGGCAGCTCGACCGAGCGAAGGCGCGGCTCGGCCGGAAGTCCCGTCTCGCGGTGGGCCGCGGCGACCAGGGAGTCGGCCCGGCGCTCGAGCCCGCCGGCGAGGTCCTCCAGGAAGGCGGCGACGCGATCAGGCCCGGCTTGGGCCAGGGGCGCGGCCGCCGCGGCCCCGGCCTCGAGCGCCTCCGCGAGGTCCGGCCAAGAGGAGACGGGGTAGATTTCCGGGATGGGCTCGCCGGTCGACGGATCTACGGGGCCGAAGTCCCCGGCCGGGTCGCGAGCCTCCCGCCAGCGCCCGCCGACGAGGACCGGGTGGATCACGGCCGGCCTAGTAGCGCCAGCCCAGGAGCCCGAAGCCGACGACGTTCATCAGGACCGGGACGGCGTAGATGAGGGCCACGGCCAGGACCCGGCGGGCCCGCGTCTTGAGGCCCAGGACGAAGATGATGGCGGCGTAGAACTCGAAATAGCCGAACAGGAAGATCAGCCAAATGCCGCCGAAGGAGCGGGTCCAGAAGGGGTATTCCCAGATCAGCAGGCCGCCGATGTTGAGCAGGACCTCGACGAAGACGCAGAAGGCGGCGTAGCCGACGGCCCAGAACCAGCGGTTGTTGAGGCCCAGGACCTTCTCCTTCGGGTCGTCCGACAGGGTGTGGTAGTAGACCAGGCCGGCCAGGGCGAACATGAACATGATCTCGATGTTCCAGCCGACCATGGTCCGCAGGGCCGTGTCGCCGGGGGCCGTCCAGACGGCCGACCGGCCGGTCAGGGCCAGGACCCAGCCGTTCCAGGTCTCGTTGAAGAAGTCCATGCCGAACAGGGTCAGCCCGGCCAGGACGGCGTCCCAGTTGCCGGAGCGGCGGGCGTCCTTGATCTCCCGGGCGTAGACGTAGAAGACGATGGCCAGGAGCGGGATGACATACCACTTCAGGGTGGCGAGGTCGCGCAGGCCCTCGAGGGCCCGGAGGGTCGCTTCGGTCATGACCGGCCTCCTATCAACCGCCTGAGTAGATCGGGGAGATGACGACGCGGTCGCCGTCGGCGAGCGGCTCGCCGGGGACGACGGCCCGGCCGTTGCGGGTGACGATCTTGGGACGGGAGCGGTCGACGCTGACGAGCCCGATGAGGTCGTCGGCGGTCGTCCCGGCCGGCACGTCCAGGGCCTTCTCGCTGAAGCCGAAGAGCTGGACGAACGGGCCGATCAGCTTGACGGTGACTCTCATGTCAGCTTGGCGTACCTCTCGGCCGACCGGCCCTCCTCGGCGGTGCCCAGGCGCTCGAGCGTGGCCTTGGTCGGGATGCCCCGCTGGTCGTAGCCGCGGAGGTCGTAATAGTGCTGGAGGAGCCCGTCGTACTTGTCATACTCGAGGTGCTGGCCGGCGATGGGCCCGTCGGTATCGGCGTTGGCCGGGTCGAACCAGACGGCCGGAGGGTAGTCGAGCGTGCGGTCGGTCTGGGGGTACTCGCGGAGCCAGAAGAGCTTGATCAGGGAGTAGATGCGGTCCGAGACGGTCCAGAAGTCCTGCAGGGTCCAGTCGAGGCCGCTGACGAGCTTGAAGTACTTGGGGTAGTGCTCGAGCTCCCAGCCGTTCTCGATCCAGGGGAAGCGGCAGGCCACGATGTACTCGAACAGGCCGCCGCGGATGCGCTGGAGGTCGATGACCTTCTGGGCCTTCTCGGGGCCGTAAGACTCGCGCACGGACTGCTTGAGCTCGAAGGTGATGACCCAGGACTCCTTGTGGTGGGCGCCGATGGGGGAGACGCCGAAGGCCAGGGCCATGCCGGGGATGAACTTGCAGTTGTAGGCGGCGACTTCGAGGCCCTTGACCTGCATGGCGTAGGCCTCGGAGCCGTGGCCGAACTTGCGGGCCGCCCGCAGGGAGCCCTCGGCTAGGATGTTCCCGATCTCGCCCCGGCGCAGGGCGATGTCCGTCAGGAGCGTCTTGAAAGCCGGAGCGTCGCCGAAGCGGATGGCCCCCGGGGCTGCGCCGCGCTCGACGGCGTCGGCGTAGAAGCTCATGACGCAGCCGCCCGACATCGTGTCGATGCCGTAGTCGTCGCAGAGATAGTTCAGGGAGCCCATGGGGGCCAGCTCGAAAATGTCCAGGTTGGGGCCGAGCAGGGCGACGTTCTCGTAGTCGAGCTCGGACTCGCGGCCCTCGTCGTCGTGGATGGTGATGCCGCAGCGCATGGTGCAGTTGGGGCAGCCGTAGGTGGCCACGCGGGCGTTGTTGAGGCGCTCGCCATCGACCTTCCAGGCGTCGGGGTGGTGGGTCCGGCGGAAGTTGTGGACGGGCAGGGCGGCGACCTCGTTGCACCAGGCCAGGACGCCGTTGGTGCTCTGGATGGACCAGCCGGTCTTCTTGTCGATGCGGTTGACCTCGCGGAGGTCGTCGTAGCCGACCTTCTTCATGCCGGCCGGATCGGCCTGGGGGATGGCCTTGGTGCCCTTGACGACGATGGCCTTGAGGAGCTTGGAGCCCATGACCGCGCCCATGCCGGTCCGGCCGCCGGCCCGTCCCTCGAGGCTGCGGACGACGGCGTAGCGGACGAGGTTCTCGCCGCCCTGGCCGATGTTGAGGACGCCGACGCTCTTGCCGTACTTGGCGTAGATCCAGTCGTTGGTGACGTAGGTGCCCTGCCCCCAGACCTCGCCGGCGGGCAGGAACTCGACCTTGTCGTCCTCGATGAAGAGCATGGTCGGCTCGGCCGCCCGGCCCTCGACGATGAGGACGTCGTAGCCGGCCTTGCGGAGCTGCTCGGCCACCCGGGTGCCGAGGTTGCCGTCGCCGTAGCCGCCCGTGCTGGGGGACTTGCCGGCGACGACCGCTTTCCCGGTGTTGGGGGCCGGGATGCCGGCGATGGGCCCGAGGGCGACGATGAACTTGTTGTCCGGGCCGAGGGGATCGACGCCGGGGGCCAGCTCGTCGTAGAGGATCTTGACCGCGAAGCCGCGGCCGCCGATCCACTTGCGGGCGAACTCCTCGCTGAACGACTCGGTCTTATGGGTCTTCGAGGTCAGATTGACCCTCAGGATCTGGCCGGTCCAACCGTTCATGTCTGCGTCCTCCGGGTGAGATGTAAAAATCCATCCCCATCCTAAACGGAGGGCCCGTTTTAGTCAAGGCATTCCCAGGGGGCGCTCAGGGGGGGCGGCCGTCCGCATCGATCCGGTCCAAGAAGAACGACAAGATGAATAAAATAAATAGAAACGTCCCCATTTTCCGGTCCGGAGGGGCGGAAAATCCGTATAATGGGGTGGAGGGCCGCAAGCCCCCGAGAGAGGAGAACGACAATGGCGAAAAAGCTTTACCGGTCGGTGAGCCAGAAGATGCTCGGCGGCGTCTGCGGCGGCTTGGCCGAATACTTCGACATCGACGTCTCGATCGTCCGGCTGGTCCTGGTCGGCTTGGCCTTCGTCACGGCCCTCCTGCCCATGACCTTCTTCTACATCGTGGCTTGGATCGTCGTCCCCCAGGGGCCGCCGCCCGCCCAGGCCTGAGCGGGGACCGGCCGCCGCGCCCGGCCGGTGCGCCTGGGTCGTTGACTTACAGTCAGAGTTCGGCTATAACCTAACCGGCTGCCCATGGCCATGAAGAGCGCCCTCGAGATCCCGTTCAAGCACATCGCCGTCGAGGGCGTCTTCCGCTCCCGGAAGACCCAGCTGGCCAACGTCCTGGCCCAGCGCATCGGCGGCAAGGTCGTCCTCGACAACGCCGGCAACCCCTACATCAAGGACTTCTACAACGAGCGGGAGGGCTCGGCCTTCCTGACCCAGCTCGTCTTCCTGGCCAACCGCTACAACCAGCAGACCCGCCTCCTCCAGAGGGACCTGTTCGTCGACCGCATCATCTGCGACTACCTGTTCGAGAAGGACAAGATCTACGCCTACCAGACCCTGTCGGACGACGAGCTGCTCGTCTACGAGAAGATCTACGGCATCCTGTCCGAGCGCGTCCCCAAGCCCGACCTGGTCATCTACCTGCAGATCTCCCTGGGCTCGCTGACGCGGCGGATCGCCAAAGAGGGCGACTCCGTCGAGAAGAACATCTCCGAGAAGTACCTCGAGGACATCGTCGAGGCCTTCGACTACTTCTTCTTCAACTACCAGGGGGCGCCCCTCCTGGTCGTCAAGGCGGACGACATCGACTTCGGCCGCGAGGAGGACGTCCTCGATCTCCTCGACCAGATCCGCGACATGAAAAAGGGCTCGCTCTATTACGTCCCCCAGAGCTACGGGGGCAAGGGCCAGAAGAAAGGCTAGGGGCGTCGAGGCGGCCCGGACCCCGCGTCGCGGGGCCGGGACCGGGAGCCCCGGAACGGAACGCGGCTTTACCTCAACCCCGCGATCGGCGGGGTGGGGAGAAAGGACGGACCCATGACCGAGACGCCGGTCGAGAAGACCACCATCCCCTCGCTCCAGGCCCGCAAAGCCGTGGGGCCCAAGATCGTCTGCCTGACGGCCTACGACTTCCCGACGGCCCGCATCCTGGACGAGCGGGGCGTCGACCTCATCCTGGTCGGGGACTCCCTGGGCATGGTCGTCCTGGGCTACGAGAACACCGTCCCCGTGACCATGGACGAGATGCTCCACCACACCCGGGCCGTGACCCGGGGCGTGCGCCGGGCCCTGGTCGTCGGCGACATGCCCTACTTCTCGTTCCACCTCGGGGCCGACGAGACCATCCGCAACGCCTCGCGCTTCCTCAAGGAGGGCGGGGCCTCGGCGGTCAAGATCGAGGGCGCCTCGGCCAAGCGCCTCAAGCTCGTCAAAGCCATGGTCGAAGCCGAGGTCCCGGTCATGGGCCACGTCGGGTTGACGCCCCAATCCATCCTCAGCCTGGGACGCTACAAGGTCCGCGGCAAGCTGGCCGCCGAGGCCCGCCGCATTGTCGAGGAGGCCCAGGCGCTCGAGGCCGCCGGGGCCTTCGCCGTCGTCCTCGAGTCGGTCCCGGTGGAGGTCGCCGCCCTGGTCACCCGGGCCGTCGGCATCCCGACCATCGGCATCGGGGCCGGGCCGGCCTGCGACGGCCAGATCCTCGTCTTCCACGACGTCATGGGCTACTCGACCGGCTACATGCCCAAGTTCGTCCGGCGCTACGCCGACCTCCACGGCGTCATGGGCGTCGCCGTCGGGGCCTACGCGGCCGACGTCCGGGCCGGCCGCTTCCCGGACGACGCCACCTCCTACCATCTCCGGCCCGAGGTCGCCGCCGAGCTAGCCCCGAAGCGGGCCCGCGAACCGGCCAAGCCGGCGGCCAAGGGCGGAGGCCGGCGATGATCCTCGTCGAGACCGTGGCCGGCATGAAGGCCCTGTCCCGCGGGTGGAAGCGGGCCGGGAAGAGCGTCGGTTTCGTCCCGACCATGGGCTATCTCCACGAGGGCCATCTCAGCCTCGTCCGCGAGTCGAAGACGCGGGCCGACGTCACGGTCGTCAGCATCTTCGTCAATCCCGCCCAGTTCGGGCCGAACGAGGACCTGGCCAAGTACCCTCGCGACCTGGCCAAGGACGCGGCCTATCTGGAACGGGCCGGCGTCGACGTCCTCTACCACCCGCCCGCGGCGGAGGTCTATCCTCCGGGATACCGGACCTACGTCGAGGTCGAGGGATTGCAGGACAAGCTCTGCGGCCGGTCGCGGCCGGGCCACTTCCGGGGCGTGGCCACCGTCGTCCTCAAGCTCTTCGAGACGGTCGGGCCCGACCTGGCCTTCTTCGGCGCCAAGGACGCCCAGCAGGTCCTGATCATCGAGCGCATGGCCCGCGACCTCGACCTCGGCGTCGAGGTCGTCACCTGCCCCCTCGTCCGCGAACCCGACGGGCTGGCGTTGAGCTCGCGCAACGCCTACCTCTCGCCCGAGGAGCGCCAGGCCGCCCTGGCCCTGTCCATCGGCCTGCGCTGGGCCGAGCGGGCCGTCGCGGCGGGGGAGAGGGACCCGGCCAAGGTCGTCGCCGGCATCCGGGCCGTCCTCGAGGCCGAACCCCTGGCCCGGATCGACTACGTCGAGGCCGTCGACCCCGGCACCCTCGAGCCCGTCGCGGAGATGCGCGGACCGGTCCTCGTGGCCGTGGCCGCCTTCGTCGGCTCGACCCGGCTCATCGACAACGTCCGCATCGCCGTCTGAGGAGAGCCCCATGCTGAGAGCCTTCCTGCGCGCCAAGGTCCACCGGGCCACGGTGACCCACGTCGACATCGGCTACGAGGGCAGCCTGTCCCTCGACGAGGACCTCCTCGAGGCGGCCGGGCTGCGGCCCTACGAGCGGATCGAGGTCTGGAACGTGACCAACGGCAAGCGCTTCACGACCTACCTCCTCTCCGGCGAGCGGGGCTCGCGGGCCGTCGGGGTCTTCGGCGCCGCCGGCCATAAGGTCGCGGTCGGCGACATCATCATCATCGCCGCCTACGGCTACATGGACGAAGCCGGGATGGAGGGCTTCGCGCCCCGGGTCGTCCTGATGGACGAGGGCAACCGCATCGCTGGTATCAAGTGACCGGGAGCGGGGCGGGAGCGCCTATTTCGCGGCCAGGGCCTGGACCAGGAAGAAGCCTCCCGAGATGAGGTAGACGACCAGGGTCAGGACGAACAGGGCCATGCCCAGGGCCGGGGCGTTCTTGACGAAGCCCTTGAAGACGCGGACGACGAGGACCTTGACGAGCAGGACCGCGACGAGCGTCACGGCCAGGAGGACGTGGAGGGCGCCGCGGGTCGACATGCCGTCGCCCATCTCGCCGACGAATGCGACGCCCAAGTAGGCCAGGGGGACCAGCAGGACCAGGTAGAGCCAGCCGAAGATCTTGTGGACCCGCCGTCCCTTGCCCGTGTCGTCCGTCCGCCCGGGCCGGCCCATGAGCGACATCATGGTCAGGAAGGCCGCAGTCCCTGCGGCCAGGAACAGCCCGCCGAGGATCGTCTTGAGGGCCATATCCGTCACGGTCGCGCCTCCTCCGCCCCTTAGTCGAGGTGGTAGTTCGGGGCCTCCTGGGTGATGACCACGTCGTGGACGTGGCTCTCCTTGAGCGAGGCCTGGGTGATCTTGATGAAGCGGGCCTTGGCCTTGAACTCCTCGATGGTCCGGCAGCCGGCGTAGCCCATGCCGGCCCTGAGGCCGCCGACGAGCATCTGGACGATGACCGTCGTGCTGCCCTTGTAGGGGACCTGGCCCTCGATGCCCTCGGGGACGAGCTTGGTCACGTTGGTCTGGCCGTCCTGCTGGTAGCGGTCGCCGCTCTTGCCTTCCTTCATGACCGCCAGGGAGCCCATGCCCCGGTAGCGCTTGTAGGCCCGGCCCTGGTACATGACGACCTCGCCGGGGGCCTCGTCGGTCCCGGCCAGGAGGTTGCCGAGCATGATGGAGTCGGCCCCGGCGGCGATGGCCTTGGCCGCGTCGCCGGAATACTTGATGCCGCCGTCGGCGATGACCGGTACGCCGGCCTTGCCGCAGACCGCGGCGACGTCGGCGATGGCCGTGATCTGGGGGATGCCGGCGCCCGTGATGACGCGGGTCGTGCAGATGGAGCCCGGGCCGACGCCGACCTTGACGGCGTCGACGCCGAGGTCGACGAGCTCTTCGGCCGCCCGGGCCGTGCCGATGTTGCCGGCCACGACCTCCAGCCCGGAGAACTCCTTCTTCAGGGCCCGGACGGTGTCCAGGACCCGCTGGGAGTGGCCGTGGGCGTTGTCGACGACGACGACGTCGCACTTGGCCGCCACCAGGGCCCGGGCCCGGTCCATGAAGTCCGCGCCGACGCCGACCGCGGCGCCGACCCTGAGCCGCCCGAAGCCGTCCTTGGCCGCGTCGGGGTACTGGATGCGCTTGAGGATGTCCTTGTAGGTGATGAGGCCCTTGAGGTGGAAATGCTCGTCGACGACCAGGAGCTTCTCGATCTTGTGCTCGTGGAAGACCTTCTCGGCCTCCTCGAGCGAGGTCCCGACGGGGACCGTGACGAGCTTGCGGGTCATGATCTTCTCGATGGGCAGGTCGAAGCGGCTCTCGAAGCGGATGTCGCGGTTGGTCAGGATGCCGACGAGCTTGTTGGCCCCGTCCGTGATGGGCAGGCCCGAGATGTGGTGTTCCTTCATGACCTCGAGGGCCCGGCCGATGCGGTCCTGGGGCCGCAGGGTGATGGGCTCGACGACCATGCCGCTCTCGTGGCGCTTGACCTTGTCGACCTCCTCGGCCTGGCTCTCGATGGACAGGTTGCGATGGACGACGCCGAGGCCGCCCTGCTGGGCCAGGGCGATGGCCATGCGCGAGGTCGTCACGGTGTCCATGGCCGCGCTGACGACGGGGATATTCAGGGTGACGTGGCGGCTGAGGCGGGTCTTGACCGAGGCGTCCTGGGGGATGACGTCGGATTTGGCCGGGAGGATGAGGACATCGTCGAAGGTGAGGGCTTCCCGGATCTTCTCGTCGAGCATGGCTCCTCCTCGTCGGAACGGATCAGTGCTTGTGGCGCTTGCCCGGGATCATGGCCCGGGCCTGTTTCGACCGCTGGCCCGACGGCCCCTGCGGCTTCTGGTAATAGACCGGGGCCTGCCGCCGGACCGGCGCGGGCTGGTCGGCGACGGGCTGGATGAGGAAGAGGTAGCGCACGGCGTCCTCCTCGATCCGGTCGAGCATGGACTGGAACATCTCGAAGCCCTCTTTCTTGTACTCGATGAGGGGGTCCTTCTGGCCGTAGCCGCGCAGGCCGATGCCCTCCTTGAGGTGGTCCATCTCGAGGAGGTGGTCCTTCCACTGGGAATCGATGACCTGGAGCAGGATCATGCGCTCGAAGTCGCGCATGAACGGGCCGAGCTGCTTCTCCTTGGCCTCGAAGACCCCGACCAGGCCCTTGACCAGGGCCTCCCGGAGCCCTTCGTGGACGACGGTGTCCCAGGGGATGGCCAGGGTCTCGAGGTCCAGGCCGAACTGGGCCATGACGGCCTGGCGCAGGCCCTCGCGGTCCCAGTCCTCCGGCGAGGCCTCTTTGTTGGCGTGGGTGTCGAGCATCCAGTCGACGAGGTTGTCGATGAGGCCGAGGAAGTACTCGCGCTGGTCCTCGCCGTGGAGGATCTTGCGGCGCTGGCCGTAGATCGTCTCCCGCTGCTTGTTCATGACGTCGTCGTACTCGAGGAGGTGCTTGCGGACGGTGAAGTTCTGGCCCTCGACCTGCTTCTGGGCCCGCTCGATGGCCCGGGTGATCATGCCGTGCTCGATGGGCACGCCGTCGCCCATGCCGATGCGGGCCATCAGCCCGGAGATGCGTTCGCTGCCGAAGATGCGCATGAGGTCGTCCTCGAGCGACAGGTAGAAGCGCGACGAGCCGGGGTCGCCCTGGCGGCCGGCGCGGCCGCGGAGCTGGTTGTCGATGCGACGGGCCTCGTGCCGCTCCGTGCCCAGGACGTGGAGGCCCTCCAGGGCGATGACGGCCTCGTGCTCCTTCTCCGTGACGGCCTTGACCTCGGCCAAGGCCTTTTCCAGCTGTTCCGGCGCGGCCTGGGCCGGGTCGACCCCGGACTTCTTGAGCTGCTCGCGGGCCAGGAACTCGGGATTGCCGCCGAGCAGGATGTCGACGCCGCGGCCGGCCATGTTGGTGGCGATGGTCACGGCCCCGACGCGCCCGGCCTGGGCGATGATCTGGGCCTCCTGCTCGTGGTACTTGGCGTTGAGGACGACGTGCTTGATGTTCTTGCGCCGCAGGAGCGCGCTGAGGTGCTCGGACTTCTCGATGGAGATGGTGCCGACGAGGACCGGCCGGCCTTTCTCCGCGAGCTCGACGATCTCCTCGACCACGGCGGCCCATTTCTCCTCGCCGGTCCGATAGACGACGTCCGGATTCTCCAGCCGGATGAGGGTCCGGTTGGTCGGGATCTCGACGACGTCCAGGCCGTAGATGTGGCGGAACTCGGTCGCCTCCGTGGCCGCCGTGCCGGTCATGCCGGCGAGTTTCGCGTACATGCGGAAGTAGTTCTGGAAGGTGACCGAGGCCAGGGTCTGGTATTCCTCCTCGACCTTGACCCGCTCCTTGGCCTCGAGGGCCTGGTGGAGGCCGTCGCTGTAGCGGCGGCCGGGCATGA
>CAZFZU010000014.1:0-55650 GCA_964523615.1 uncultured Eubacteriales bacterium
AGATCCTCATGAAGTTCCCTGGCCGGAATGGTATAGCCGGAGTCCGGGATTAGTCAACTAATTCGGAGAAGCGGTCGCCGGGGGCTCAGTGCCCGCCGAACACCAGATAGCCGCGCTTGCGCAGGTCTTCGGCCAGCTCCACCTCCATGACCTTGGCCGCGCCGAAGGACATGGGATTGAGGTGATCGTAGAGGACCGGCACGAGCCGGACGCCGAACTTCTTGACCACGGACGCGGCCTTGATGCCGTTCTTGTGGTTCTCGAAGCGCTTCTCAGGGGTGAGCCCGGTCATGCCGACGTAGTAGCCGGCCCGGCCGTCCCCCTCGGGGTTCTTCAGGTAGACGACGTAGACGTTGTGATGGCTCTTGCCGAACACCGATGTCCCTCCTCGCGTCCTCTTAGACAGGGGCTCGGCCGATTTCTTCCGGGATCTTTTCATGGTCCGGGAATATTTCTAGCCCCGCGTCGCGACGTTGTCAACGGCCTGCGGGAATTCCCGCGTTCAGAGGGGCAGCCGGAACGTCCGGTAGAATCGCTCGACGATGTCCCAAAGCTCCGGCGCCAGGCACTGGCGGACCCCGGCCAGGATCTCGGACGGGACCGGGCCGTAGAACGCCTCGGCGATCCCGCCGGCGATACAGGCCAGGGTGTCGGCGTCGCCGCCGAGCGAGACGGCGTTCCGGACGGCATCCTCGTACGAGGTCGAATCGAGGAACGAGATGACGGCCTCGGGAACGGTCTCCTGGCAGGACTCGACGTGCCCATAGGCCGGGCGGATGGCGTCGACCGTGCGGTCGAGGTCGTAGCCGAATCGCGAGGCGATCTCCGTTCTGACGAGGGCTTTGTCGCGCGTCGTGCGGGCCAGGAAGACGGCCAGGGCCGCGGCCTGGGCGCCCTTGACGCCCTCGGGATGGTCGTGGCTGAAAGCGGCGCTGCGCCCGGCTTCCCGCAGGACCTCGTCGACCGAGGAGAAGGCGAACCCGACCGGGCTCGCGCGCATGGCGGCACCGTTGCCGTAGCTGCCGTAGGGTCGGGGGACGGGGGACGCGAGCCACCGCTGGAACGAGCCGCCGTAGCCGCGGCCGGGATAGCGCCGGCCGAAGTCGAGCGCGGCGCGGCGGTAGTCGCCGTCGGTGAGGATGGCCTGGGCGATGGCCACCGTCATGACGGTGTCGTCGGTGAAGTCGCACTCGGGACCGAGAAGGGGGAAGTCTTTAGTCTTGGTCAGGCCGAACTCGTGGGCCGAACCGATGATGTCCCCCGCGATGGCGCCGAGCATGTCGTTCCCTCGGCAGCATTATCCGCTACGCCGAACGGCTGTCAAGAGACCTTAGTAGACGCGGCCGACATCCAGCCCCGAAAGGCTCAGCATGAGAAGCGCCGTCTCCCGGAAAGGGCCCTCCTTTGGGGACCAGCGCTCGTCGACGCGATAGGCCCCGTTCTTGGCGCCCTCGATGATCCAGTAGGCCCCGTCGATCCCCATTCTGTCGTCGGCGATGCGGCTATGCCAGAAATCGGCGCGCTCGAGTCCCTCGAGGACAGCCCTCACGGTCTCGCCGGTCAAGGCGGCGGCGCGCCGGTCGATCAGCCGGCCGGGTTGGAAGCCCGCGTGGCCCGAGAGCTTTTTGGCCGTCAGGGAGCCCGTTCTCGCCGGCTCGATCTCGATGCGGACGGCGATGGGCGGGTCGAAGCTCCGGCGCCAGAGGAACCGATAGCCGTGATAAGCCGGGTCGCGGCTCAGCTTGAAGATCGACGGTTCCCCCATCCGCCATAGGCATTCGGCGTTCGAGCCCTCATCCAGGCGCTCGACCCACCTAGCGGGCAACAGAGAGGGCTTTTCCGGGAAATAGACCGGCCGGCGGCCGTGAGGCCTCCCATCCCTCGACGTGAGGCGAGCCTTGAGGTCGTCCATAACCCAAGTTTTAACGGACCCGCGTGACAGAACGGCGGGGATATGCAGGTCGTGGACCAGAGTGCGGTCGCTCCTGATGACCGCGATGTTCCTCACGGCCAACGCGCAGATCCGCGGGTCCCGCGGCCGGCCGGTCCCGACGGCTATCCCTACGAGCTCGCGGAGGTCGTCGATAACGATATCATCGACGTCTAGGAGATCGAGCAGGACGGCGGCGGGATCGCATGCGCGCATGAGGTCCTCGAGGGCGATGCGAACTTCCTCGAAGGCCGCGCGGTCGTGAGGCAGGCAGGCGCCGCGGAAGACGACATCTTCGATGCGGTAGCCTTCGAATTCCGTCGTCCGCGAGGTCTCGAGTTTCATCGCGGGCCAACCCCCTCCTCGGCGCATGGGCGCCGGTCCCGACATCGGGGACTATACACCGCGAGGGGGGCGAGGGCAAACCGGGCGGCGGCGTTCGGATGGACGGCGCCCGGCCGTCATCCGCGCGGGCGGGAAATACCACCCCTCTTTTCACCCCCCGCGGGGATGGAAGGCTAATTGGCGGGAATTAAGATGAGGGCGAAAAGAAGTGGGAGCACTCGAAGGAAGGTGAACGATGAACACGCACTGTGAACACGCGAATGGCCATGGGAACGGGCATCTGCGCGGCCACCGGACGGCCAAGCGGAGCGGGAGCGCCAAGAAGCTCGACGTCGTTTGTCCCTACTGCCGCGAGAAGGACGAGGTCATCCCCATCCTCTACGGTTTCCCGACGCACGAGTCCTTCAAGAAGGCCGACCGGGGCGAGATCTACCTCGGCGGGCTCGACATCAGCCCGTACAACTATTACTGCAAGCGCGACGACAGAGAATTCTAACTCTGTCAGGCGGCCGCTTTAGCCAGCTCGGCGCCCCAGGCTTTGGCCCGCTCGAGTTCGCCTTCCTTCATCGGTCCGTACGAGCCCTGGACGAGGAAGCGCTGCTTCTTCGCGACGGGCGCGTAGCCGAGAGAACCGAGCATTTTGAGCATCTTGGCGGCCGACCCGCCGGGGGACAGCTTGAATCCCGTCTCGAAAGCGGCAGCCTTGACGGCGGGCGCGCCCGATCCGGGAAGTCCCTCGATCCAAGACCGGATGGGCGGATGCGACAGGTCTGGGGGGGACGGCGCCTTCTTGTCGGGCCGGGCCTGCATGTCCCGGCGGGTCTTGTCGCTCGGCAGGCCGAAGGCGATGATGGGCGAGCCGGTGACGATGAGCGCGACGCCCGCGAGCGCCGCGGCCGTGGCCTCGGTCGTGGAGAGTGCGCGGGCGTCCGGCCCGATGCCTTCGGCGATGGCCTTGGCGACCGAAGCCGTGTTGCCCCAGTACGATTCGTAGACGACGATGGCTTTCATGGCCCGATTTTCGGTCCGGCGGCGGGCGTCTGTCAAGATGGGGGCGTCGCGGCCGTCAAAGGGGGCTGGTGATTCCTGACCCAGACTGTGATAGAATATAGACTAATCCACGCGTTCCCCAAGGGGATACGACTGTCCACCCGGAGGGTGCCATGACCGCCGATCACAGGATCTACATCACGTCCGTCGACAGGGACAAGCTCACCAACATCCTGATGTCCCCGACCATCCAGGCGGGACCGAACAAGGAGCATCTGGCGGAGCTGCAGAAGGAGCTGGAGCGGGCGGTGATCGTCGAGCCCCGGGAGATCCCGGCCGATGTCGTGACCATGAATACGCGCTTCCGGATGCGTGACATGAAGACGAACGAGGTCTCGGAATACACGCTGGTCTTCCCGCACGAGGCCGACATAGACCAGAAGAAACTCTCGGTGCTGGCGCCGCTCGGGATGGGGCTGCTCGGCTACCGGGCCGGGGACGTCTTCGAATGGGCCGTGCCCAGTGGCAAGCGCGTCATCAAGGTCGAGGCGGTCCTCTACCAGCCGGAAGCCTCCGGGGTTCTATAGGTGGGGGTCAGACCCCAGCTTCTTGAATGTATTCAATAACTTAGGTCGATTTTTAGGCCTGAGGCCGCCGCAATTTAAAGCTTTTTAGGGCCAAAAAAAGCCAATTCGCCCCCTTCCAGAAGGGAGGCTAAATGGGCGTTTTTCGGACCCAAAAACACCCAAATTGGCCTGTTTTGGGGCCCGAATTTCTGTCTAAATTACTGATCCTGTTCAAGAAGCTGGGGTCTGACCCCGCTTGTCCAACCCGCGCTTTTTGAGCAGGCCATCGATCTTGGGCTCGGCGCCGCGGAAACGGACGTACTGGACCATCGGGTCCTCCGTGCCGAACGGCTCGAGGACGTTCTTGCGGAACGACTCGGCCGTGGCCCGGTCGAAGATGCCCTTCTCCTTGAAGGCCTCGTAGGCGTCGCAGTCGAGGACCTCGGACCAGATGTAGGCGTAATAGCCGGCCGAATAGCCGCCGCTGAAGATGTGGCTGAAGTAGGTCGACCGGTAGCGCGGCTGGATCTCCGGGATGAGCCCGAACCGGCCCATGACCTCGGTCTCGAACTCGCGCGCCCCAACGCCTTCGGCCGGCGGCGCCGTGTGCCAGGCCATGTCCAGGATGCAGGCGGCCAGGTACTCGGCCGTGATGAAGCCCTGGTTGAAGAGACTGCTCTTGTCCATCTTCTCGACGAGCTCGGCCGGGATGGTCTCCCCCGTCCGGTAGTGCTTGGCGTAGTGGTCGAGCAGCTGCGGCTCGAAAGCCCAATGCTCCATGATCTGCGACGGCAGCTCGACGGAGTCGCGGGCCACGGTCCGGCCGCGGTAACGCCCCTGCGAGAACAGCGTGGCCAGCGAGTGGCCGAACTCGTGGAAGAACGTCCCGACCTCGTCGGTCGACAACAGCGCCGGCGCGTCGGCCGTCGGGCGCGTGAAGTTGCACGTGATGGTCGAGATGGGCGGCACGCGCACGCCTTTCTCGTACGAGGCGCGGCGGAAGGCGCCCGACCAGGCCCCGCTCCTCTTGCTCGGCCGCGGGTGGAAGTCCATGTACAGGACGCCGACGTGGCTGCCGTCGGCCTCCCGGACCTCGAAGACCTGGACCTCGGGATGGTAGCGCGGCAGGTCGGGGAGCTCGACGAACTTCAGTCCGTAGAGCTTCTCGCAGAGCAGAAAGATGCCGTCGCGGACGTTGTCGAGCTTGAAGTAGGGCCGCAGGGCCTCCTCGTCGAGGGCGTATTTCTCCTGGCGGAGCTTCTCGGTGTAGTACCACCAGTCCCACGAGGCGATCTCGATCTTGCCGGCGCCGAGCTCGCGGTCGGCCAGAGCCTGCAGGGCGTCGGCCTCCTCGCGGGCCTTGACGAGGGTCGGGTCCCAGAGCTCCTTGAGGAAGGCGTCGACGCGCTCGGGCGTCTTGGCCATGTTGTTCTCGAGGACGAAGGCGGCGTGGCTGGCGTAGCCGAGCAGCCGGGCCTTCTCGCCGCGCAGCCTCGCGATCTTGACGGCGTTCTCCGTGTTGTCGCGCTCGTCGCCGTTGTCGCCCTTCATGAAGTAGGCCCGGTGGAGGGACTCGCGAAGCGGGCGGCGCTCCGAATAGGTCAGGAACGGCGTCATGCTCGGCACATGGATGGTGAAGAGCCAGCGGCCCTCCGGGAGCCCGGCCTGCTTGGCGGCCGCGGCGGCCATGGCCACCACGGACGGCGGCAGCCCGGCCAGGTCGGCCTTCTTGTCGATGACGAGCTTGAAGGCGTTGGTCTCGCCGAGGACGTTCTCGCCGAACTTGACGGACAGCAGCGACAGCTCCTGGTTGAGCTCGCGCAGGCGGGCTTTGCCGGCGGCGTCGAGCAGGGCGCCGCCGCGGACGAAGTCCTTGTAGGTGTTCTCGAGCAGGAACAGCTCCTCGCGACCGAGCTCGAGCTTGTCGCGCTTGTCGTAGACGGCCTTGATCCGGGCGAACAGGCCCTCGTTGAGGCCGATGTCGTCGTTGTGGGAGGCCAGCATGGGCGCGGTCTTGCGGGCCAACGCCTGCAGCTCGTCGTTGGTGTGGGCCCCCTGCAGGGCGCCGAAGACGGCGTTGACCTCCGACAGGAAGATGCCGGCGTGGTCGAGGGCGGCGACGGTGTTCTCGAAGGTCGGCTTCTTGGGGTTGGCGACGATGGCGTCCACTTCGGCCTTCTCGAGCCGGATGCCCTGTTCGATGGCCGGCAGGAAATGGGCGTTCGTGATCCTGTCGAAGGGCGGGACCTCGAACGTCGTGCCGTAGGGCTGGAAGAAGGGGTTGCCGGCGTTGGCGGCCGCGGCGGCCTCGATGGCCTTGGCGGTCTCGGGATCGGGCGCGGCCCCGGTGCCGTCCCCGGACTTGCAGGAGACGGCGGCGACGAGGGCGAGGCCGATGAGGACGATCAAGGCGTGTCGGGTCATGATAGCGCACCTCCGGACGAGATAGCCGGATTATATATGATTTCCCCCCTTCAATCACCCCCGGAGGGGATGGTCTCAGGGACAGGGGAGGTTCAGACTGGCAGGGCTATGAAAAGGGCGCTGTTCGGCCGTCGCGGGCGGGGATCGTCGTCGCCTCGTCCCTCTGTGCTCGCCCTCGCCCTGGCCTTGACGGGCGCTTGGGCGCTTGCGGCCGGGGCCTGGGCGGGGACATCCGGAGAGGACGGAAAGGACGGGCAGGAGCGCCCCTCCGAGATCGCGGGCCGGCGTGAGCTGGCCGCGATCGTCATCGCCACGGCTCGGACCGTCGGCGGCGCGACGGCGCGGGAGACGCGGGCATTCACGCTGGCGGAAGGCCCGGGACGCGATGCCTCGGTCGCGAAGACAGCAGCGGGGTCGGAGGGGACGTCCGGAACAACGGATACTCCCGGCGCGTCACGCCCGGACTTCGCCTTCCCACAGGCCGGCCACAGCTACGATGCCGCCGCCTCGGGACATACGGCGGACGAGGATGGCGGCTCATGGCCGGAGGCCGCGTTACGGACGATCGGGAGAGTGCTGCCGCCGCTGGGATTCGAGCATGGCCCGTCCGGGCCGCCGGCCGTCGCCCTATCGGTGTTCATGGGCCGGAAGAACGGCGACGTGTTCTCGTCGCTGCACGAAGAATACGCTTGGCGGATGAAGTTCAAGTCGATGACGCTGGGCTTGGGTTTCTACAGGGAGTTCTCGGTCGGTAAGCGAGCCCACATCCTGCCCTACGTCGGCGTCATCCGCTCGAGCTTGTCTCTGAGGCCGGCCGGACTGGCCAGCGAGCAGCTCCTCCACGAATACCAGCTGACGGTCCTCTGCTTCGGCCTCCCCCTCGTCATTGGATTCTAATTGGGGTCAGACCCCAGCTTCTCTATTATTATCTTGGTCTTAACCATCCTTCCTGATAGTTCCCAAGCAATATTTCGCATCTTTTTAACGGCAAAAAGGTCGAATTCGCGCCGTGCGCCCAACTTTCTCATTGAAACCGCCTCCCGCTAAGGGGCAAAATGACGGAAAACACGACGGAGGCGGCCGATATGAACGACCAACGCGGTTCGACGGAGTCCCGGCATCGGCTCATCCAGGTCCTCACGATCCTCTGCCTGGCCGTACTCGCGTCCTCTTGCCTAGGTCCGGCGAAGGCCTGCCGCCCTCGCATTTCGCCCATCACGGTCGAGTCCCTCCTCGGAGAAATGGTCGACCTTAACGCCCTCGCCCGCCGCCCGGAGCCGTTCTTCAAGCAGGCCCAGGCCTCGAGCTACGACCGCGAAAGCCACAAGGGCCGCGACGACTCCGGCTGGTTCGCCAACCGCGACGTCGGCCAATACGTTCGGACCGAGTCGACGGCCGACGGCCGCAAGGAACACGTGCTCGCGGACCTGACCGGGCCCGGGACGATCACCCGCTTCTGGTCGGCCAATCCCGGCCTCGGGAACACGGCCCGGTTCTACTTCGACGGCGAGGCCGCGCCCCGCTTGGCCCTCCCGCTCGCGGACCTGTTCAAGGGGCTGGGCGAGCCGTTCGGCCCCGACTTCTCTTACATCAGCGGTACGGGCGGGAACCTCTACTTCCCCCTCCCCTACGCCTCGTCGCTCAAGATCACGGTCGAGGAGACGGCCCGCCCCCTCCGGCTCTACTACGAGATCGGCTTTCGGACCTACGAGGCGGGCACCGTCGTCGAGACGTTCGACCCGGGCAAAGCGGCGGATTGGTCCGCCGCGGCGGCCCGAACGGCCCGCTTGCTCGCGGCCCCGGCGAAGGCGGTCGTCCCGGACGAAAGCCCGACGAGCGGGGACGATCGGGTCGTCGCACGACTGACCGTCGCGCCCGGCGGAACGGCTTCGCTCCCCCGCGTCGACGGCGCTAGGACGGTCCTCGAATGGTCGGCCCGGGTCATCGGCACCCGCGAGGACGGGCCCTGGACCGATCCCCTTCGCGCCCACAACGCGTACCGCTGCCTCGGGATCGAGATCGCCTTCGACGGCGAGCCCTCGATCGCCGTGCCGCTCGGTGACTTCTTCGGTTCCGGCCCGGGCGTCAATCCCTACGAGAACATGTTCTTCACCGTCGACGGGACGGGGCGGATGACCAGCCGGCTGCCCATGCCCTTCGCCCGCTCGATGGACCTGCACCTGGTCAATCGCGGACCGGCGCCGCTGACCGTCGAGCTCGACCTGCGCGTCGCTGCCCGCGCGTTCACGGACCGGAGCTACCACCTCCGCGCCCAATGGCGGACCCTCACGCGCCGCTCCTGGCCGCCCTTCGATACGAACGTGCTCGACACGACGGGCGAAGGCAAGGTCGTCGGCACGGTCTACGAGATCGCCAACGACGGGCTCATCTGGTGGGGAGAGGGCGACCAGAAGATCGCCATCGACGGCGAGCCCTTCCCGAGCACGTTCGGCACGGGAACCGAGGACGACTACGGGTACGCCTACGGCGACAACCGGCCGTTCACGCGCCCCTACCACGCCCAGACGCGGGTCGACGGCCCGGCGAGCGGCGGCCACATCAGCCTCAACCGCTGGTACGTCCTCGACGCCCTGCCGTACCGCGCGTCCGTCCGTTTCGACCAGGAGGTCTGGCACTGGATGCCGTGCGTCCCGACCTGGGCCCAGGTCGTCTACTGGTACGCGGCGCCCGGCACGCCGGGACCGGTCACGGTCAACGCGGCGGTTCTTGCGCCTGTCGATCTAGGCCCGCGCGCGGACATGCTCGAGCCGCTCGAGGGCGAGGCGCTCCGTTGCGCGGCGCACGGCGGAGAGGCGGGCCGGGAGCGGCTGGCCAATTGCTCAGGAGCGGAGCACCTCGTCTGGTCGGGGGCGAAGCCCGGCGGCCGGCTCGTGGTCCACTTCACGGTCCTCCGAGCGGGGCGCTACGCGGTCGAGCTCAATCTCTGCGAGTCGCCCGATTCCGGCCGGTTCGAGTTCGCGGTCAACGGCCGGCGCAGCGGGACCGGGCCTTGGGATTGTTATTCGGAGAGCCTCGATTGGACGCGGGCCCGTCTCGGCGTCTTCGACCTCGCCGAGGGCGACAATACGCTCGAGGTCCGGGCCCTCGCGGCCGATCCGGCGGCCCGCCCCGGCGCCCGCTTCGGGCTCGACTATATCTTTCTCGTCCGATCGGGGACCTGACCGCCGATCCCTAACGACCCGCGCTATCCGTTCATCCGATCGCGTCGTCCCCGGACGCGCCCAGCGAGTTTGATCGGGGTCAGACCCCAGCTTCTCCAATCTATTCTTACATTTATCCTAGATTCAGAGTGCCTTCAAAGCAATAAAGAACGCTTTTTTAGGGCCAAAAACATCGAACTTCTCCGACTCCGAAAGAGAAGTCGGCAATGATCCTAATTCGATTTTTTTGACCCTAAAAACATCGTCTTCAAACTGTAGCTGACCAGCTATTTTGGACTTAACTTCCTGTTTCTATTTGACTTGCTGGGGTCTGACCCCGAGGGAATCCCAATTCAAGAGGGCGTTCCAGAGCAGCCGGTGGTCGGAGCGGTTGAGGTCGCGGTGGATAGGATTGAAATTGAATGTCACGACCCGACCCTTGCCGACGGCGAAGTCCATGATGGCCGGCCGGCCCTGGAGTTCGTCCTCGCCCTTGAGGGCGCCGCTGACGAGCATCTTGGGCTCCGGCTTCTTGGCCGCCTCCGCCGACGCCGCGCCGACCGCTCCTCCCGACCCGGCCGCGCCACTCGCTTCCGTCTTGCCACCCCCCTCACCCGGCTTCTCTTCCTCCCGGTCCTCGGCCCGGAGCTTGGTCCCCCACTGCATGACGACGCTCCCGCGCGACGCCCGCGCGACCTCGTACACCGGCATGCCGCTCCTGAAGACCGACGTCATTTCGCTCATCCCGTAGGCCAGCGGGTGGTCCGTCCGCACGAATTTGACCCGCAGCTCGGAGCCCGGCGTGAAGAACGACCCGCGATTGCGGTAGACGTCCCGCACCAGCCCGCCCTCGAGCGGGAGGGCGCACCCGTTGCCCAACGCGATGAACACGCCGCCCGCCTGGATGAACTCCTCGAGCTTGACGACGCCCAGCCAGCCGATGCCGCCGGTGATGTCCGCCGACGCGTCGGGCACGCCCAGGTTCGGCGTCTCCTTGGTCTTCTGGTAGGCCATCGGCCCGAACTTCCTGTCGATGCCGTGGATCTGGTCCTGGAGCCCGAGATAGTTGTGGCCGAAGACGAGCACGTCGTACTTCTCGCGCAGCCGCCCGGCCCTGACGTCCTCGTCGCGGATGTAGGCATAGGGCACTTTCTCGCGGTCGAGCACGTAGCGGATCCAGCCCACGGCCTCGGTGTCGGCCCAGGTGTGCCAGACCGCGATGCGCGGCAGCCGCGACGCGTGCTTGGCGACGCCCTCCGGCACCGCCGCGACGCTGGCGAAATCGAGGGCCAGCTCCGCCGCCGCCCGCGCCAGCGCTTCCGCCAGCCCCTTCTGGTCGGCGATGATCCACGATCCGGCCGGGTACTCGACCTCGCCCGCCTTGAACGGCTTCTCGGCGATCTCGACGCGGAACGCGGCCAGCCGCGCCCGCAGCGCCAACACGCCCTCCTGGCCCGTGTCCTTCAGCAGGTAGACGGGGCCCTTGCCCTCGACCTTTCCGGTGGTCCCGGCCGCCGCGCTCGCCGCTCCCGCCCCGCCCGCTCCTCCCGCGCCCACCGGCTCGAGCTTGACGACCGCCGCGTCCATGACCTTGGCGTCGTCGATCCGCTTGGCCTCGAGCCCGTAATGGACCGGCAGCGCCCACGACACGTCGTCGTACGGCTCGTAGACCGCGTCGGTCGGGAAATTCTGCGGCGTCAGCAGGTCGACGGCGTAGCCGCGGTAGGGCTGGTCCAGCCGTACGACGTACGTCCCGGCCGCGAACTCCCCTTCCGCCACCTTGAACGCCTCGGCCGCCCGCCCGACCTCGATGCCGTGGGCGACGAGCAGATCGACCATGTCGGCGACCCGCCGCCGGTCCCCTTGCTCGGCCGGGATGGCGAAGGCGTACGGCCCGCCCTTGACGCCCTTCTGCCACGCGTTCCAGCCCTTGCGGTAGAAGTCGCGCAGCATCTCCTTGGCGTGCTTGGCCGTGTAGTCGAGGGCCGCCAGGCAGCCGCTCTGCATGTAGTTCGTGTTGTTGCGCAGCGACCACATGAACTTGCGCGGCGGCGGCATCGGCCGGTACCACTCCTGGCTCGTCGCCGGCCGGCCCGCGTAACGCTCCTCGTTCGGCCTCAGTACGCGCTCGACCGTCTCGGCCGTGCCGTTGCCGAAGGTCTCGTAGCCGCGGCCGATGCTGTTGTGGTTGACGGCGATCGAATCGAGAAAGACGTGCTCCCAACCGTCGCTGAAGCCCCACGTCCAGACCCCCGGCATGCCGGCCGACGTCAGGGCCCCCAGCTCGGCGAACGACATGGCGAACCACTCGTTGAGCAGGATGGGGTCGATGTTCGTGTTGAACGGCCCCGTGCCGTTCCAGGTCTGGAGCAGCGGCAGCGACTCGTGGAGGTCGTGGACGACCTGCGGATGGTACTCGAAGAACATCCGGCTGACGGCCTTCGACAGCTGCAGGGCCTCCTGATGGGAGTCCCGGTTGTTGTCGTGGAAGACATAGAAGCCCCAATACGGCGGCGAGACGGGCGGCAGGGCGTCGAAATCGGTCTTGCCCTTGAGGTAGCGGTAGAACCAGTCGACCTGCTTGTCGCGGCCGTCGGGCTCGGAGACGGGGTTGATGAGGACCAGGACCTCGCTCCGGATGCGCTGGATCATGGGCTGGTCCGAGACGGCCAGCCGGTAGGCCATCTCCATGACCATCTCGGCCGAGCCGAGCTCGGTCGAGTGCAGCGCCGCGTTGAAGTAATAGACGGGCCGGGCCCGGGCGATGAGGGCCTCGGCCTCGTCGGGCGATGTCTTGCGAGGGTCCGCCAGCGCGGCCGTGGCGGCCTTGAGCCGGTCGAGATCGCGGATCCCGGCCTCGTCGGCGATGACCGCGAGCAGGATGTCGCGCCCCTCCTCGCTCTTGCCGATCGTCTGGAGCCGGACTCGCGGCGAGGTCTCGGCCAGCTTGCGGAAGTAGCCGTAGATCTGCGAGACCGACGACAGCTCGCCGGCGGCGCCGACGACGCGGCCGAGGTAGTCCATGGGCGAGGGCACGGTGTCCGAGTCGGGCAGGTAGGCCACCCACGGGTTGCCGAAGCGGGGCTCGGTCGTGAACTTGGCGATGGCCTCGACCGACCCCGGCTCCACCTTGTCCGGGGCGTAGGGGTCCTTGAGCGGGGCCTGCGCGGGAGCGGCGGCGAACAGCGCGGCGGCCGCGATCAGGCAGACGACGACGGGAACGAGCCGACGGGGGTTTTGCATGGGGTGTCTCCTCTCCATGGCCGGTCGTTAAGATTAACAAAATCGGGGGCACAATACCAATCCCCCGGTTTTCGTTTATAATCCGGGGGAACGATACCAAGGAGGACCGGACATGAAGAGAACCGCCGCCGCGCTCGCCATCTCCATCGCCATCGCCCTCGCCGCCATCGCGATCGTCCCTCCCGCCGCCTTCGCCCAGTCCGCCGCCGAGCCGCGGCTCGTCCTGACGCCCAAACCCGGCCCGGCGCCCCGCATCAACGGCGCCCGCGTCTTCGGCGTCCGCCCCGGCTCGCCCTTCCTCTTCACCATTCCCGTGACCGGCGACCGCCCGATGACCTACGGCGTCGAGGGCCTGCCCGAGGGCCTCGTCCTCGATACGGCCACCGGACAGATCACGGGCGCCCTCGCGACGCCCGGCGCCACCGACGTCGTCCTCACGGCGGCCAACGCCCTCGGTACGACCTCGAGGCCGTTCCGCATCGTCTGCGGCCCGACCCTGGCTTTGACGCCCCACATGGGTTGGAACAGCTGGTACGTCTGGGAGAACCGCGTCAGCGACGCCATCATGCGGTCGGCCGCCGACGCCATGGTCGCGAGCGGCATGATGGACCACGGCTACATGTACGTCAACATCGACGACTGCTGGTCGGTCCGGCCCGAGTCCGACGACCCCGGCCGCCGCGGCGAGCCCCGCGACGCGCGCGGCATGATCAACGCCAACGCCTACTTCCCCGACATGAAGGCCATGACCGACTACATCCACGCCAAGGGGCTCAAGGCCGGCATCTACACTTCGCCGGGCCCGCGGACCTGCGCCGGGTTCACGGCCGCCGCCGGCTACGAGGAGCTCGACGTCCGCCGCTTCGTCGAGTGGGGTTTCGACTTCCTCAAGTACGACTGGTGCTCCTACGGCGACACGGCCGACGAGACGGACCTCGACGAGCTCCGCCGGCCCTACGAGCGCATCAGCGGTCTGCTGGCCGCCCAGCCCCGCGACATCGTCCTCAACCTCTGCCAGTACGGCATGGGCCGGGTCTGGGAGTGGGGCCGGGCCGTCGGCGGCCACAGCTGGCGCACGGCCGGGGACCTCGGCCACGACGTCGTCGGCAACCTCTTCCGCGACGGCTTCGACGTCTACTCGGCCAACGAGCTCCATCGCTACGGCGGGCCGGGGGGCTGGAACGACCCGGACTACCTGCTCATCGGCATCCTCAGCTCGGCTTTCGTCGCCGACCGCAAGGAGGGCGGCAACGAGGCCTCGCCGCTATCCCCCAACGAGCAGTACACCCACGTCTCGCTCTGGTCGCTCGTCGCCGCCCCGCTCATCTTCAGCGGCGACATCACGCGGCTCGACGACTTCACTCTCGGCCTGCTGACCAACGACGAGATCATCGACGTCGACCAGGACCCGCTCGGCAAGCCCGGCCGGCGCGTGACGAAGGACGGCGACGTCGAGGTCTGGGCGCGCGAGCTCGAGGACGGCTCTCTCGCCGTCGGCCTCTTCAACCGCGGCGAGGGGCTGGCGGCCGTCACGGCGTCGTGGAGCGACCTGGGCCTCTCAGGCCCGCGCCGCGTCCGCGACCTCTGGCGCCAGAAGGACGTGGGCGTCCGCGACGGCGCCTTCGAGGCCTACGTCGCCCGCCACGGCGTCGTCATGGTCCGCCTGTTCCCGATCTAATTAATGGGGACGTTTCTATTTATTTTATTCATCCTGTATTCATCAGATGAAAAAATAAAATAGAAACGTCCCCATTTTCAGAGCCCGGCGTTGATGCCGTAGATGTCGCCCACCCGGACGGGCAGGCGGCCGGCCGGCTTCAGCTCGCCCTTGAGCGCCTTGATGAACGAATCGAAGTAGACGGCCTGGTTGCCGAACCAGCCCCGCTCGCCGTAGCCCACCAGGAAAGCGGCGACCTCGGGGATGCGGCGGATGAGCTGGGGATTGCCGTAGGACATGGCCACAACGGCCTTGGGCTTGGCCGCGATGATCTTCTTCAGGAGGGCCAGGTCGGCCTCGCGCAACGGCGCCGGATCGCCCATGCGGTTGCGGGGCACGAAGAGCGAGAGCACTACGAGGTCCGACTCGCCCACGGCCTTCCAGACCGTCTCGTAAGCGGCGGGATCGAGCTCCGGCCGCAGCGCGAAGCTCCGCGCGCCCGGGAAGGCCGCGGCCAGCTTCCCGGCCAGCAGCGCCGGCATGGGATCGTCGGCGGCCTTCTGCACGGCGATATTGACCAGCCGCGGCGCCGCACCCGCCGCGAGCGGGACCACCCCGTCGTTCTTGAGCATGGTCAGCGAGCGGTCGGCGACCTCCTGGACCAGGGCCGCGTGGGCCGCCGTCCCCACCGACGCGCCGACGGCGCCCTCGTCGACGAACCGGTGCTTGTGGAGTCCCAGGCGCGCCTTGAGCGTCAGGAGCTTGCGGACGGCCTCGTCGACGCGGCTCTCCGCGATCCGCCCCGACCGCACCGCCGCGGCCAGCGCGGCGATCGTCGCCACGGGGTCCTTGGGCTTGAGGATGACGTCGTGGCCGGCCTCGAAGGCCTTGACCGCGACCTCCTCGGCCCCGAACCGGGCCGCGACGTGGTCGTACCAGAGGTCGTCCGAGGTGACGATGCCGCGGAAGCCCAGCTTGCCCTTGAGCCATCCGGAGACGAGCTTGCCCTCGACGCTCGCCGGCAGCTCGGACCCGTCCGCGACGGACGGCACGGCGATGTGTTCGGTCATGACGAAGTCGACGCCGGCGTCGATGCCGCTCTTGAAGGCCCGGAACTCCTGGGCCTCGACCGCGGCGGCCGGCTTGTCTATCCAGGCCCAGCCCGGATTGGCCGGCATGTTCCGGACGTCCCCCCGGCCCGGGAAGTGCTTGGCCGAAGTCAGCATGCCGTGGTCGTGGTAGCCGTGGACGTAGGCCTTGACCATGCGGTCGAGACGGTCGAGGTCGCCGCCGAACGACCGCACGCTCTCGGCCGGATTGTCGGGGTCCCAGGCGATGTCGCAGACGGGCGTGTAGGTCAGGTGGATGCCCATGGCCCGCCCCTCGACGGCCGCGGCCGAGGCGGCCCGGTACATGAGGTCTTCCGAACCGGCCGCCCCGAAAGCCATGTTGGCCGGGAACTCGCTCGCGCCGACGATCTGCTGGCCCGGCCCGCCTTCGAAGTCGGCCGAGATGAGGAGCGGGACTTCGGCCGCCCCTTGCAGGCGGTTGAGGAGGTGGGCCGCGTCGCGCGGCGTCCCGCCGTAGAGGACGAACATCCCCAGGCCGTGGTCGCGGGCGAGCGACAACCAGCGCTCGAGCCGCGGGTCGCCGTCGGCGATGTAGCCGCCGGCGATGTCGGACGTGACGAGCTGGGCGATCTTCTTCTCGAGCGTCAGCCCGGCCAGGGTCTCGGCGGCCCAGGCCGCGCCCTCGTCCGAGATGTTCATCTCGAGCGCCGGCGCCGGCGGCTTGGTCCCGCCCCCCGTCGCCGCCCCCGGGCCGAACAAACGTACCAGCAGGAACGGCAGCGCTGCCACCACGGCCATGACCACGATATAGAACGGCTCGATCTTTCTTCGTTTGGGGTCAGACCCCAGCTTCTCCATATTTTTCTTCATCTTACCTCTCCCGTAAGGCCTAAAAACGGCCCTATTTTCACTTTTTTCGGGGTCAAAACCTCAAAATCGCCCCGGCCTGCCTTCTCTCATCTCCCCCGCTCGAAGATGATCTCCGCCAAGTCCATGCCCATCCCCTTGGCCTTGGGATTCGCGCCGACCAGGTTCAAGTAAAGGACGTTATCGCCCTTCTCAAGCGCGAACACGCCGAGCTCGACCGGTTCGCCCACGGCCCTCACGGCCGCGAACAGGTCGACGGCTCGCCCCGCCGGCCGGTCCCTCTCGTAAACGCGCACGATGCCCTGGTCGGGACCGAGAACGGCCTTGATCAAAACCCGGTAGCTCCCCCCTTCCGGCAGGTCACAGACAAAGGCGACGTGGTGGGGGCCGAAGATGTCGGCTCCGGCCGTCCTCATCGAGAAGACGCGGACCCTCTTGTCACCCGCCGTCACCACCGCTTTGGCGAAAGTCGCGTTCCCGAACGAGGTCGTATGGATGGGCACGCTCCAGCCGGGCACGAAGACGACGCGGTCGAGCCCCGCCACGCACCGCTCCGCCGCCGGCCGGGCCGGCTCCAGGCCCTCCGGCCGCCCGTCCGCGTAGAAGTACACGACGCTCGCGTAGTCGGTCGGCACGACGTTGCCCTCGGGGCCGTGCTCGATGGTGTGATCGATCGACCTCGCGAACGCGTAGGCGTCGTTCAGGAACAGCCGGTAGCCGCCCGTCCGGGCCAGCGGCTTCTTGTAATCGAGGCAGCCGCTCAGCGGCAGCGACAGCCGCTTCTCCCACCGCCCGGGCACGTCGTACCAGCCGCCGTTGAAGGAATCCTCCGAGCCCGTCCCCGGCACGGCCAGCTCTCCGTCGATGACGGCCCGGTCGTCGCCCTCGAAGAAGCCCGTGTGCCCCGACTCGAGGCCCTGGGCCTGGAGGACGACCCCGACGACGTGGCCGCGCCCGGCCGCGCGCAGATAGGTGAACGGCCGCCCCGTCACGCACGGGTTCTCGCGCCGCCATCTGGCGTAGAAAAGGCCCTCGTCCGGCCCCTTGCCCGCTGGCACCGTGACGATCTCGGCTTCGACCTCGACGGGCGCTCCTCCGCTCCGCTCGCTGACCAGCTCGATCCGGGCCGACCGCTCGTACGGCATCGGAAAGTACAGATACCCGCGCCCGTCTTCCGCCGTGCCGAACAGAAGCGACCGGGCCGCGGGCTCGCCGAAGCTATAGCCGAGGAGGTCGCCCACAGGCGCGTCGATGGCCGGCTCCGCGTCGCCGTCCCAGTAAGCCCTCAACAGGATGTCGCGCCCATCGCCAGCGAAGGCCGCGGCCGGACCGAGCCGCAGCCCAACGATCCGTCCCGGCCGGCGGCTCTCGAAGATCGTCGCGGCCGTCCCCGCGGCGAGCGAGACCCTGACTGACTTGCGTGTCAGCTCCGTCACCGCGTCGGCCGCCCCCGCCGGGGCCATCGCGTCGCCGACGTCCGACCCCGTCCGCCGCAGGAGCGCCGCGGCCCGTTCGAGCCGCTCCGCGAGATCCGGCGACGCCGGTTCTTCGTAGGTCGGCACTTCGGTCCCGGCCGGGAAAACGGCGTAGTTGATGTCGTAAAACTGGAACGCTTGCGCGCGCAGCACGATCTTGCAGGACTTGCGGTAGGTCAGCGGCACATAACTGAAGTATCCGCCGCCTCCCCATCCCGCGAGCGGCGCGACGAACGGCGGCCGCGTGCCGTCGAACAGCTCGACGACCTTCAACCGCAGCCGCGGCTCGGCCTCGCCGTCGAAATAGAACTCGACGATGTCCTCGGTCGGCGTCGGCGTGTGGATGCGGGTGATGGCCCCCGGCCCGGCCAGGTCGGCCAGGACCAAGCCGCCCGCTTCCTTGCGGACGAAGGAATACTTGCCGCTGAAACCGTCGTCGTTGCCGCCGCTCCGGTCGTAGCTCGACACCATCCCGGTCCTGATTCCGTCGCGGAAGCGCGGCAGGAGGTCGGGCCGCGACAGCGCATCGAGGACCGCGAGGGCCCCGGGCCCCTCGCCCGGCCGGCTCCCCCCGGCCGCCGGCTCGCCCGTCCGCCCGCAGCCCCAACTGGACACCGCCAGCCAAACGCCCAGCGCCGTTACCGCGAGCCGTTCTCCGACACCCATGTCCGCCTCCTCGATCGAGCTTCGGCGCGCCGGTCCGAGTGATCGGCGCGCCCACGCGCCGCCCCACTATGGACCAGCCCCGCCCCGCCCGTCAAGCGACGAGAGGACGGCCCCGGACATTGACGGAATCTTCACAACCCTTTGACAATTCTCCCCACGCCCCGGCCGATGATGGGACCGAGATGAAAGACCGACAAGACGACCGACCGAATGCCGCGACAGGGGGAATCCCATGAACGCCTGGACCGTTTTCGTTCCCTCCCTCGCCCTCAGCATCGCTCTTAACCTCGGCCCGCCCGCCCGGAGCCCGTCCCCGGCTCCCGCGGCCCCGGCCGTCCCCGTATCCGTCTCTGCCCCCGGCGCCGCGGGCCCTGAGGCCTCGCCCGCCCCGCCGCCCGCCGCCCTCCGGTTCCACCCCAAGCCGCTCCTGGCCGCCGGCGAGGTCGCCGGCCTCAACTTCGGCGTCTGGGCCTTCCTCCACTATGTCGGCAACGCCTCCTATTCCTACATCAGCTGGGAGACCGTCCGCGACAACCTCCGCGACGGCTGGGAATGGGACCGCAGCATGTATTTCGTCAACTTCTACCACCATCCCTACCACGGCTACCTTTATTACAGCGCCGGCCGGGCCAACGGCCTCGGCTTCTGGGGATCGTCCCTCTGCGCCATCGGCGGCAGCCTGATGTGGGAGGTCATGATGGAGAAGTACCGGCCCTCCATCAACGATCTCATCACGACCTCGACGGGCGGCATCGCCATCGGCGAGGTCGGCTACCGTCTCTCCGCCCTCGTCCGTAAGAAAAGCGCCCGCGGGCTCGGCCGCGTCTGGCGCGAGGCTGTCGGGACCGTCCTCGATCCCGTCGGCGGCGTCAACCGCCTCCTCAACGGCCGCGAGGACGCGGAGCCCTGGCTGCCCGGTAGCCCCGATCTCGGGCGTATCCTCGACGGCGAGCTCGTCCTGACCGGCCCCGTCATCACCCGCAGCGCCAGCCTGACGGGCACGCGGACCGCGCCCGTCCTGGGCTTCACGCTGCGCTACGGCGATCCGGCCGGCGCGGGTTGGACGGGACGGCCCTACGACGTCTTCACGGTCGCCGGCCGGCTCCGCTGGGGCCCGGACAAGCCCCACCTGTCGCTGGCCATCCAGGGCGCGCTCGTCGGCAAGCGCTGGGAAGGCCCGCGCGGCGCGGCGCACTTCGCCGGCCTCTATCAGCAGTACGAATATTACGGTATCGACACCATGCGGGTCTGCGGCTCCTCGTTCACGGCCGGCTGGACCTCGTCCTTCCGGCCGGGCCCCGACGCGCGCCTGACGGCTTCCGCCCGGGCGGGCTGGCTCGGGCTCGGCGGCTCGGACGATTTCGCCAATGTGCCCGGCGAGCGCCGCAACTACAACCTCGCCACCGGAGTCACCGCGGCCGCCGAGCTGAGCCTCGAGGCCAAGAGCTACGAATACCTGTCCGCCGGCTGGCGGCACTACACGCTCTTCAACCTCCGTGTCGTCGGCAGCCGGCCCGGGCGGGAACACTGGGACATCCTCCATGCCCAGGTCAGCGTTCCCGTCTTCAGGCGGACGGGGATCGGGTTCTCGGCCGAGTACTGCGGCCGCGATTACGTCTTCGAGGTCGACGAACCGGGCTCCCGCCATCTCCTTGAGACCCGGGTGTTCGCGACCTGGCAGTTCTAGTGCGGAGGGGAACATGGTCTCGATAAAGAACGACGACATGTCCGAAAGAGGGAGCGCGGTGCCCGCGGACGTTCTCAAGGCGGCCGCTCTGGCGCTCTTGGCCGCCCTGATGGTCCTGGCCTGGCCGGCCCCGGCGGTCGCGTCCCCCGGCGACGGGCTTTCGGCCCGGCGGTCGGTCGGGGCGGTCGTGGACTTCGGCCTGGCCACATACGGCGCCGGCGACTTCGGCGGGGGCCCGCGTTTCGGCGCCGGCCTGTTCTTCCGCACCGGCCGGCACGCCGCGGTCGAGGTCCTCGTCGAGCGCTTCAGCGTGCCCGTCGTCGCCGGCGCCGCGGCGACCGACGTCCGGCCCGGGCTGGCCGCGGGACGCATGGCCTCGACCACGGTCCTCGTCGATCACCACTGGTATCCGTTCTGCCGAGGCCGCGTCCTTCCCTACTCCCTGGTCGGGTTGGGATTCGCGATCGTCGGCTACATTCCCGACGACGAGGCCTTGGCCGGGCGCCGGGACTTTGTCGACCGCCTGGCGCTCCAGCTCGGCGGCGGGCTCGAGTGGCGTCTCTCGCCGCGTCTGGCCGCCTGCGTCAAGGCCCGCTACGATCTCGTCAAGACCTGGCTCGAGGACCTGCCGCGGACCGCTCCCATCCGCGACGCGGACCCGCTGGCCCAGGACATGCTGAAGCTCTACTCCCTGGAGCTATCGCTGGGGATCAAGCTCGCGTTTTAGCTCCGGGCGGTGGTCGAGGACGCGCAGGACGGCCTCGGCCGCGGCGCCATTGCCCCAGTCGTAGATCGTGAACACGCCCATGCCCTCGCCCTCGGGGCTGGTCCGGCCGCCGTGCCCGTAGTTCTCCATGGTGAAGCCGTAATCGTCTGGCCCGAACCACGGATAGACGCGTTCCCACATGGCCTTGACCTTGGCGTTCTCCGGGCAGTACATCATGACGAAGCCGGCCTCGAGGGCGGCCAGCCCGCGCTCGCGGTAGGCCGTCTCCCCCGTCGCGTCGGCGTAGTCGAGGAAGAGCTCGGCGAACAGGCTCTGGCGCGAGTCGTTCCACTCGCCGTCGGCGTTCATGACCCCGAAGCCGCCGAGCGCGGGGACGTGGATGAACGGCGGCTGCCAGACCTGCTGGGCCATCGACAGCTCGTCGAGGGTCCGCCGTCCCCAGTCGAGGTAGAGGGCGCGGCCCGTCGCGCGCCAGGCCGCGAGCAGGGCCTCGGCCGTCCAGAACATCGACAGCGTGTTCTGCTTGTAGAGAGCGTTGCGCTCGACCGGGCGGTCGAGGTAGCGGTCCTTGCCCCAGGCGCTGCACGACCAGAAGGTCTCGAAGTCGAGCCACCGGCCGTGCGGCACGATGTCCGTGACGACCGCGTCGAGGGCCCGCAGGGCGGCCGCCCGGAAGCGGGGCTCCCCCGTCGTGTCGGCGAGCATCAACAGGAACGTCGCGCTCAGGCTCGATTCGGGCGTCCGGTTCATGACCGGGCCGGGGGCGTGGGTCTCGGGATGGAGCCAGCCGGGGAAGAAACCGGCCCCGTCCTGGAGGCGCAGCAGGCGCTCGCCGTAGGCCCGGGCGTACTCGAGCAGGCGGGCGTCCTTCTCGAGCTCGTCGTGCCAGCGCAGCATCTGCAGGGCCGTGACGCTCATGTCGAGGACGTGGTACCAGTCCGCCGTGATGCCGTGTTCGACGGGCGTGCGGTCGGAATTCGTCCAGCGGGCCTCGCCCCACGGCCGGGGCCGGAGCAGCTTGCGTCCGTCGACCGCGATCTCTTCGTTCGGCGCCGCGATGACGGACGGGAAGAGGCCGTCGGTGACCGGCGCGGCCAGTGCCAGCTCCTTCGTCAGCCGGGCCTTGGCCATGAGCCCCTCGTCGAGCGTCGCCCGCGCGTAACGGAACAGGCCCGAGGCGCTCCGCAGGGACGAGAACCAGGCCTGGTTCCAGATCGACAGGGACTCGCGCTGGAACCACGGCCCGGGCGAGTTGGGCGACTGGGAGACGTTGACGATGAACTGGGGCGCGCCGACGCGACGGCCGCCGAGCTCGAACTCCTGCCAGACGAACGGGGCCCAGCCTCGGAAGGCCCAGTCGTACGTCCGGCGAACGTACGTGTGGAGCGGCCCGGGGATGGGCTCGCCTTTCGCGTAGAGGGGACGGCCCCAGCGCGACCACAGAAAGGACGCCGCGCCGGCCCAGGGGTCCTTGACGGGATGGGGATCGACGGAGGCGGAGATGAAGAAGCCCAGCTCGACGCGGCCCGGCCGGAAGACCTGCCCGGGGACCTTTTTGAAAAGGACGTGCTCCGTGACCTCGGTCTTCGACAGGCCGATGGCCATGGCGCGACCCGGGGCGTCGAGGTCGAGGAACCAGGGATTCTCGGGCCGGGCGCCGGCGATGTCGAGATCGGGGACGACGGTCAGCACGCGCGGGCCGGCCGCGGCGATCAGGGCCGGCGAACGGAAGACGTGCTGGGCGACGACGGTGCCTTCCTCCGGCGCGAGGTGGGGGGCCCACCACAGCTCGGGCTCGAAGGCGAGGTCGAAACGGACCGCGAGCTCGTCTTGGGACACCGGCCCGTCGAGGTCCCAAACGAGGCGGATGCGCCGCCAGCCCTTCTCAGGACCGTCCAGATCGGCGATGTCGACCCGGGGCGCGCCGGCCGGACCGAGCGCGGGGACGGTGAAGGCGACGACGGGCTGGCCGTCGAGGCGCAGCGTGTATCGGGCGCCGTCGCGGTCGAGCCGCGTCACGCCGGTCTCGACGGGACGGCAGGCAGGAAGGGCGGCCGCGGCCAGGACAAGGACGCCGAGAAAGAGCGGTGAGGAGACGGGGACGTGGCGGCGGGCGGGGCGGGCGGGACGGGCGATGCACGATCCGGTCATAACGGCCTCCTGGCCGAGGAGATAACATAAAATGGGGACACAATACCAATGCCCTTTTTTCGGGGGATTGTATCCCCCATTTGACGGGGATATAATCCGGCCAACCGAAGTCAGAGGAGGGAGCCATGAGCGCCTGTCCGTCCTGTCGAACCGAGAACCCGCCCGGCAGCAAGTTCTGCGCCGGCTGCGGAGCCGCTCTTCCCAAGATGCCCGTTCCCCTGCGCTGCGCCACCTGCGGGGCCGAGAGCCCGGAAGGCAGCCGTTTTTGCATGGGCTGCGGCAAGCCGGTCGGAGCGGGAGCCGCCGGCGGCGCCGGTCAAGGACGCGCGGGCGGGCCGCCCATCCCCCCCAAGCCCAAAGCCCTGGGCGAGGGTGTCCAGCGCATCAAACAGCTCCTGCTCGCCGGAGCGGGCCTTTACGGCATCGCCCTGTTCCTCATGTATACCGAGCTGGCCCGGATGAAAGCGGCCTTCGGCCCCTACGCGGGGCAGCTCCCGGGCGCGGACACCCAGTGGTTTTTGATCATCCTCGACGCTTGCCTGGCCGCGGGCAATATCTACGCCTCGACGCTGGTCGCCAAGGGCGAGCTCAAGTACGCCAAGTGGCTGTTCGCGGCGATGGCCGTCCTGGGGCTCATCTTCTTCGTCCGCGGCCTCAAGGGCTCTATCGTCTTCATCCTGATCAACGGCGCCGTCATGGCCGCGGGCGCCTACGGCTACCGGTTGGTCACCCAGGAAGAGCGGAAGGCCGCCGCGGCCTGAGGGAGAAGAAGCCATGATCGCCTGTCCGACTTGCGCCCTGGACAATCCCGACGACGGCAAGTTCTGCATCGGCTGTGGGGCCAAGCTGGCGGCCCCGCCTCCCCTGCCCGCGGCCCCGGACACGGCCGCCGCCGGCGGCGGACCGTCGCGTTTCTGCAACGAGTGCGGCGCCAAGGTCCCGGCGGATTCCAAGTTCTGCACGGCCTGCGGGCGGTCGACCGCGCCCCCCTCGACGGGAGCCGGCCCGGAGGCTGGCGCGGGCGGACGCCCCGGCGGGGCCGCTTCGGCCTCAGCCGCGGCCTACCTGGCCGCGCTCGACGGGCGCCTGGCCGCGGCCGGCTTCGAGGCGATCGACGCCCCCGCGGTGCTCGGTCTCGACCGCTTCCTGCGCCGCAAGAAGTTCGAGCTGATGCAGGTCGGCATGGTCACGGCGGTCTGCGGCGTCAAGGTCCTCGACGGACCGGCCACGGCGTCCTACGTCAAGGATTACAGCAAAGCCGTCTTCGACGCTGCCGTCGGCAAGAAGGGCTTTCTCGCGCGCAACGCCGTCCAGCAGCTCCTCGTCTATCCCGTCCTGGCCGTCCCTTCGGCCGAGGCGGGCGTGGTCGAGTTCCTGAGCTCGCACTGGCCGAAGCACTGGATGGCCTTCGAGTTCCCGGTCGTGGCGGCGCTGGAGACCGGAGAGCTCCTGCTCCACCGGGGCACGCCGGTCTGGCAGGCGCTGTCCCACGGGGGATTCCGCAAGCAGGCCGAAAGCCTGTTCGCGGTCTAGCTCAGCTGTCGGCGTCCCCCCAGGACGACGAACCGGAGTCGTCGCTCCCCGATCCGGATGGCTCGTCGGCTTCGGACGACGAGGAGGAGGACGAGCCGCCCGCGTCGTGATCGGCGCCGGACGAAAGGCCATCATCGTCGTCGTCCGCCGCGCCGTGATCGACGAGGTGATCGTCGGCGGGATCGACGATCTGCTCCGCGCCGACCGTGTCGGCCGACGAACCCCGCCCCGTCGTGTCGACGGTATCGAGGCGGCCGTCGCCGTCGATGTCGTTGGCGACGCCCTCCGAGTAGCCGTCCTGGTCGATGTCGCCGTAGTAGGTCCCCGTGCTTGTCTTGCCGAGCTGGACGTCGGCGTCGCCGAGCCCGTCGCCGTTACGGTCGACCTTGGCCCACAGGCTCGAGCCGTCGCCGGTGCCGCGGTCCTCGATCTCGACGACGCGGGGCACGACCTCGGGCGGTCCCCCGCCGTCGGCGGTTCCGGGTTCGTCCGCCGGGGCGTCCTCTTCGATGTCGCTTACCTTGAGATCGTCCACGGCCGGCGGCTCCTCGCCACGGTCGCGGCCGGCGTCGTCGGGATCGGCCATGTCGCCCTCCTCGGGGGAAGCCCCTACGACTGAGGTTCGATGCTATCGAGCCTGAGGCGGAATATGCCGCCGCAGGACTTGCAGGGGATGTCGAGCCAAGGTTCGGCGGGCCGGGCGACCAGGCGGAACGTGAACGGGGCCCGGCAGGTCGGGCAGGTGCCTTCGAGGAGACGGACCTTCGCACCGGGCGGCGGAGCGGGCCGGGCCGGCCCCGGCGCCTTTTTCGGCGGCCGGAACTTCTTCAGATATCCCTTCTCGTCGAACAGGCCGTCGAGCGGCGCGCCGCTTTCCGTCTCCACGCGGCGGCGGAGCGCCTCGTACGCCGGAGAGGCGGCGAAGTCGCGCAGAGCGACCAAGCGGCTGCCGAGGTAGGGCGTGGCCGAGGTCATCATCTGGCTGACCTTGGTCATGGTCTGGTCCTGGGCCTCGGCCTGGCGGATCCAGTCGTCGATGTCCATCTCGGAGAGCTCGCGGCGCGAGCGGAGATGGAGGAGGAAGACGGCCCGTTTGGCGACGTCGAAGCCGCCGGCGGCCAGCAGGGCGGCCCTGTCGGCGGTCATGTCGGCCACGCGCATCCAGTTGGAGACGGCCGATTCGACGCCGCCCTCGATGACCTTGAGGGGATTGGACAGCAGGCCGACGAGGCCCTCGGCCATGAGGTTGGACCGCTGCTGGCCGACCAGGAACATGCTGGCCGTCGTCCATAGGGCGTGCTGGCTGACGAGGTGGCCGATCTCGTGGCCGAGGACGAACAGGAGCTCTTCGTCGTTGAGGAAGCGGGGCAGGAAGGCGCCGACGTTGACGAAGGCGTCGTCGTCGGTGCCGTAGGTCGCGGACTGGTAGCCGCGGTCGAGCTCGACATAGAAGGCGGGCAGACGGGGGGCGCCGAGGCGCCGGGCGGCCAGGCGGCCGAGCTCGAGGACGCGGGGATACCGCTTGTCCGTGGCCAGGATGCTGTTGAAGGTCGATTCGTACCAGGGCTTGCCGACCTTGCGCGACAGGCTCTCCGCGGACTTGCGCAGGACGAGCGAGCCGCGGAGCATTTGGTTCATCCGCTGCATCGAGGGGTGCTCGAAGTCGCGGGGATCGAGGGAGAAGGACGGGGCGGGCGCGCCGAGGGGTGGGGCGGCGGCTCGGTCGGCGGGGCCGGCGGCAGCGGGAGCGGGCGAAGCGAGAGGGGCGCCGCACTGGCCGCAGAAGCGGGCTTTGCCGGGAATGGGAGAGCCGCAGGCGTTGCAGAACATGTGACCCCGCTGTTACCCGCTGAATTAGCACACGCGGCGAGGACAAGTCAAGGAGCGGCGGGAAGAAAAGGGGTAATGGGTCTTGTGTCCCCGTTTTGGCGGGGATAGAATGGCCGGGAACGACCGTACCGACCGGAGGCTTTCCATGTTCAAGACGAAGATCAGCCTGTTCCGTTCCGGGGCGTTCCTCGCCCTCCTCGCCCTTGTCGTCACGATGGCGGCCGCCGCGGCGACGATCGCCTGCGGCCGGGGCGGCGGCGCCGGCGCGCCGGCGCTATCGGTCGCGTCGCCGAACGGCAGCCTCGCGCTGGCGCTGGCGATGGCGGCCAAGCCGCGGCCCTACGCCGAGGGCGAGCGGCTCTATTACCGCATGACCTACAAGGGCGCGCCGGTCCTCGTCGATTCGCCGATGGGGCTCGACCTGCTGGGGGCGCAGGCCCTCGGACGCGATCTCGAGGTCGTGGGGACGGAGGCGCGGTCGCACGACACGACCTGGGAGAACGCCTTCGGGGCCCTGCGGACGGTCCCGGACAGGTACAACGAGCTCGTCGTGTCGCTGCGCGAGAAGAACGCGCCGGGGCGGCGAATCGACGTCGTGCTGCGGGCCTACGACGAGGGCGTCGCGTTCCGTTACGTCCTGCCGAAGCAGGAGGCCGTCGGCGAGTACGCCCTGGCGGCGGAGTCGACCGGGTTCTACTTCGCCGGCGAGGCGCGGGCCCTGGCGCTCAATTTGGGTCGCTGGGACACCAGCAACGAGGGGCCGTACGCGTGGACGCCGCTCGCGGCGATCAAGCCGGCGTCGCTCATCCACACGCCGCTCCTCGTCGAGTTGCCGGAAGCCGGGCTGTGGGCGGCCCTGCTCGAGGCCGACCTGACCGACTACGCGGGACTTTACTTGGCGGGCGCGGCGGGCGTGCCCAACGGGCTAGAGGCGCGGCTTTCGGTGCCGCCGCGGCGGGGGTTCGACCGGGCGGTCGTCGGGACGGCGCCGCTGCGGACGCCGTGGCGCGTCGTGATGGTCGGGACGGACCCGGCCCGGTTCATCGAGCGGAACTATCTCGTGCTCAACCTGAGCGAGCCTTGCGTCGTCGGCGATACCGCGTGGATCAGGCCGGGCAAGGCGGCCTGGGACTGGTGGTCCGGCAGCCACGCGACCGGCGTCGGCTTCAAGCCCGGCATGAACACGGCGACGATGAAGCACTACATCGACTTCGCGGCCCGGCACGGCCTCGAGTACATGCTGGTCGACGCCGGCTGGGCGCCGATGTCGGCCGACGGCCGGATCGAGGACATCCTGAAGCACCGGCCCGAGGTCGACATCCCGGGGATCATCGCCTACGGGAAGGCGAAGGGCGTCGAGACCCTGCTGTGGGTCGAGTGGCGGGCCCTCGACCGGGTCATGGACGAGGCCATGGCGTTGTACGAGACGTGGGGCGCGGCCGGCATCAAGGTCGACTACATGAACCGCGACGACCAGGAGATGGTCGCGTATTACGAGAAGGTCTGCCGGAAAGCGGCCGAACACCGGTTGACGGTCGATTTCCACGGCGCCTACAAGCCGACGGGCCTGCGGCGGACGTACCCGAACCTGCTGACGCGCGAGGGCGTCATGGGCCTGGAGTACAGCAAGTGGAGCGAGTCCATCACCCCGGAGCACGACGTCAACATCGTGTTCACGCGCATGCTGGCCGGTCCGATGGACTTCACGCCGGGCGGCTTCCGCAACGCGGCGCGCGGGAAGTTCGAGGCCCGGGACATCGCGCCGATGACGCAGGGGACGCGGGCCCATCAGCTGGCCATGTACGTCGTCTACGAGAGCCCGCTGGTCATGGTCTCCGACTATCCGGAGGCGTACGAGGGGCAGCCGGGGATGGCCTTCATCGAGCGCGTCCCGACGGTGTGGGACGAGACGCGCGTGCTGGCCGGTAAGCCGGGCGAATTCGTGGTCGTGGCGAGGCGCAAGGGCGCCGAATGGTATGTCGGCGGCCTGACGAACTGGGACGCTCGGGAGGTCGAGATCGGGCTGGACTTCCTGGGAGCGGGCGCCTTCGAGGCCGAGATCTACGCCGACGGGCCCGACGCGGCGACGGAGGGGACGAGTTTGGCGGTTTCGAAAAAGGCGGTCGCCGCCGCAGACAGTGTGACCCTGCGGCTCGCCCCCGGCGGCGGTTTCGCCCTCGGGGTCAGACCCCATCTTTGAGAATAGAATCAGCAATTTAGGTCAAAAACGAGGCATTCCCATCAGCTTAGATCGCGTGTTTTTAGGGCCAAAAACATCGAATTTGGGACAGAGGGGTCCTTCAGCCGTCAAAGGAGCCCAAGTTCCACCTTTTTGGCCCCAAAAAGGTTAAAGTTATTGATTGGAAGGCCCTCCGTTTAGGTGCTAAGTATAAGGGAACATTCGAGAAGCTGGGGTCTGACCCCAAGGAGGAGATAATGACAAAGCAGGCTATCGCGGTCGGGGGCTTCGTTCTCGCTCTTATCATCGCTTCCGTCCCGGCCCCACCCCCCGCCGCCGCCACCCCCGCCATCCATCCCTCCATCCGCGGTTACATGGATGCGCATGTCCCGCCGCCCGCCGCCCCCTCCCAGACCGCCAAGCTCGACAGCTGCACCGTCATCGGGGCCGGCCGCCTGGCCACGGTCGACGGCTCGGTCATCACCTCGCACTCGGATTGCTGCAGCGAGTGCCGCATCCAGGTCGTCCCCGGCCGGACCTTCCCTAAAGGCGCCATGGCCGACGTCCATTGGGGCATGGTCTACTTCGGCGCCGAGGACGACCGCCGCGCCCTGCCCCTCGGCGACTTCGGCCAGGTCATCGGCCGCATCCCCCAAGTCGAGCGGACCTTCACCTATTTCCACACCGGCTATTCGCAGATGAACGAGCGCCAGCTGGCCATCGGCGAGAGCACCTGCTCCCAGCGTCCCGAGCTCGACGTCCCCTACGTCGAGGGCCTGACCCGCCAGATCATGACCGTCGAACAGGCCCAGGTCTTCGCCCTCCAGCGCTGCGCTACGGCCCGCGAAGCCGTCAAGCTCATCGGCTCGCTCGTCGAGACCTATGGCTTCCTCCCCTCCTGCGGCGGCTCCGAGGCCCTCTGCGTCGCCGACCCGCGCGAGCTCTGGACGATGGAGATCTGCAGCGTCGGGCCCGACTGGGCGCCCGGCGGCGGCAAGCCCGGGGCCATCTGGGTGGCCCGCCGCGTCCCCGACGACCACGTCGTCGTCATCGCCAACTACTTCCGCATCCGCGAGATCGACCTCAAGAGCCCCGACACGCTGGCTTCGCCGAACGTCGTCCGGGAGGCCGTCGAGCGCGGCTGGTACGATCCCAAGAGCGGCCGGCCCTTCGTCTGGCAGGAAGCCTACGCGCCGCCCGTGCGCGAGGGCAACCTCAGCCGGATGTGGCTCGTCACGAGCACTCTGGCCCCGAACCTCAAGCCCTGGCCCAAACGGGCTCTCAAGGATGCCGCCGGGCCCGGCACGATCTACGCCCAGCCCTTCGAGGGCGCCGCTTTCTACCCATGGTCGTTCAAGCCGGAGCGCAAGATCGGCGTCCGGGACATCATCGCTTTCCAGCGCTCGGCCTTCGAGGACACGATCTACGACATGACCTGGGACCCGGCCTGGATGGTCCCGGCCGGCGGCGGCCGCATGGAGAAGAGCCCGATGGCCTCGCCCTTCATCTCCGCCGACATGGAGAAGGTCCTGCGCGTCCGGCACCACCGGACGGTCGCCACCCAGGGCTACGGCATGGTCGCTCAGCTGCGGTCCTGGCTCCCGGACGCGGTCGGGGGCATCTACTGGTTTTATGTCGACAACCCGTCCGTGAGCCCCTACGTCCCCGTCTACGCCGGCGTGACCGACGTCTCCCCGCTCTACAAGACGTACGACTTCCGCGAGTTCAGCGAGGATTCGGCGCGCTGGGCCGTGGACTTCGTCGAGAAGCTCATGCTCCTGCGCTGGCAACCGGCCATGCGCGACGTCCGGGCCGCCCGCGATCCCGTCGAGGCCGCCTTCTTCGACGAGCAGGCCGCCGTGGACGCCAAGGCCGCAGCGCTCCTGAAAGGCGGCGCCGACGGTCGCGCCGCCGCCGCGGATTACCTGACCGGCCTAACGGTCGAGCGCATGGAAAAGCTCGTGGCCCTCTACCGCTCGCTCCGCAAGACCTTGCTCGCGAAGTACTCCGGCGACGGCGTCTAGGCCGGCGCGGCCGGACTTACCGCCCGAAGCCCTTGACCTTCTTGTAGCCGGCGGGCAGGTCGTAGTGGCCGGCGGGGGCGGCCTTCTCCGTGCACTCGAGGAGCTCGGTCGTGGACTTCATCTCCTGGCCCATGACCTTGGCCACGGTCGTCTGGAAGACGACGACGCCCTTGATCTTCTTCATCTCGGCCAGGATCTTCTCGAAGCCGGGCATGGAGGCCATCATGCCGTTGGCCATCGTGTAGGCCATGGCGTAGTCGACCTTGATATCCTCGGTGGCCCAAGCGTCGCCGGTGGTCTTGCCCATGCCGCCCATGTCGATCTCGAGGGTGTAGCGGCGGGCGTTCCAGCTGCCGATCTTCTTAGTCTCGCCTGTGTCGGTGACCTTGGCCGACATCCCGCCCATGAGGCCTTTCATCATCCCGGCCATGGCCTTGGCTTGGGCCTTGTCTTCCTCGTCACCGCCCTCTTCGTCGATGGCCGCGTCGAACATCTTGCCGAAGTCGAGGGGCATCTCGGAGTACTGCTTCTTGTTGTGGTCGACCATGTAGAGCATCTTCTTGTCGGCCTGGAAGATCATCGAGGTGTTGGCGCCCTCCTGGTCGGTGCGGGCTTTGTTGTCGCCCATCCAGAAGACCATGATCTCGTCCTTGGCCGGCTGGGATTGGCCCATGATCGTGAAGGCGTCGGTGTGGGTCTTGTTCTTCATGTAGACGTCGGCCCGGGCCTGCGCCGTCGCGATGACGAGACAGGCGAGGACGGCGAAGAAAGCGATGCGAACGAAACGGGAAGTTCTCATGATGACCTCGCTATGGGATGTGGGTGCTCCGGCGCCTCGGCGCCGCGGTTCCTTTATAATGCGCCCTCCCCGCATCTGTCAAGCAACCGGGTCAAGCAACCGGGGGTCAGCAACCGGGGGTCAGACCCCAGCTTCTCGAATGTAATCTGATAGATAGCCTCGTTTCTCGCAGTTCCCTACAGTTTGAAGACCCCTTTTTTAGGCCCAAAAACATCATCCGCCATGCCCTCGAATTAAGGCCATGTTTTTGGGCCTGAAAACATGAGTTCAAAGCTGAAGCCGAGTTTCCGAAATTGGGGTAAATTACTGAAATATTTGGAGAAGCTGGGGTCTGACCCCCAACTAACCAACTAAAAAAAGTTCCAGTGGAGGACGCTCGCCAGGGGGCGCTTGGGGACGTGGAGGCGGCCGGCCTCGTCCTTCCAGTAGCGGCAGCTATCGGCCATGACCTCGGCCGCCGGCTCCTCGGCCGGATACCCCAGCGCCAGGACGCTGTCGACGCGGTACCCGTCGGGCACGCCCAGCACGGCCTTGAGCTTGTCCCGGTCGATCGACAGCAGCCAGCACGCCCCGACCCCCTCGGCCAGCGCCGTCAGGATCATGTTCTCCATGGCCGCTCCGACGTCGTACTCGAACATCTTCTCGCGCAGCTTCGAGTCGACGAGCGTCACCACGTAAGCCGCCGGCTCCTCCCCCGCCTTCGGGTCCCCCGCCGGCGCGATGTAGGCCGCCCACTTCAGGCACGGGAAGACCTCGGCCGCCCGCGCCGGATCGTCCACCACGACGTAGGAAAGCGGCTGGACGTTGGCCGCCGACGGCGCCAGCCGGGCCGTCTCGACGAGCCTCGTCAGCAGCTCCCGCGGCACGGCTCCCGGCCGGAACTTGCGAATGGTCCGGCGCGTCACCGCGAGATCGTAAACGTTCCGATCGTTCTGGCACATCGCGCGACTCCTTTCAATTTAAAAGGGCAGGCCTCGACGCCCTCATCAGGTCGCCCGCCCCTCCGTCACCGGCGCCTTGGCCATGAACACGACCGTCGCTCCCAGCAACAGCAGCGCGGCGATCCGGTACATCCACCTGTATCCCGCCGCGTCCGATATCCACCCGAACAGCGGCGAGCCCAGACCCATGCCGACGTCGAAGAGCGAGTTGTACAGGCTGATGGCCAGCCCCTTGTTCTCGCGCCCCAGGAAATCGATGATGTAGGTGCTCAGGGCCGGGAAGATGAGCCCCTGCCCGACGCCGCCAACGAACCCCGTGACCACCAGGAGAGGCAGGCTCCTGACCTGGGCCAGCACGAACAGGTTACCGGCGATGATGAGGGCCGCCGGCAAAATGACCGTCTTCCGCCCCCTCCGGTCCGATAGGTCGGCCAACCGGAATCGCGTCAGGATGGCGGCCAGCGAGAAGACCAGGAAGAACGTCCCCACCCTCGCGATGCCCACCGAATGGCCGAACACGGCCACGAAGTAGATCATGGCCCCGCGGATGGCGCCGTGGAAGACGGGCATGCCGGCGATGATGGCCGCCAGCACCCAGGGCACGGCCCGCAGCGCTCGCAGCCCGCCCGGACGCCGCCCGCCCCCGCCGCTTCCCCCCTCGTCCCCGGTCCGGCACACTCCGTCCCTGGCGATCAGCAGGCAGGCCAGCGCCGCCGCCAGGAAAAGCAGGCTGACGTTGTAGAGCCGCCCCGGCCCGCCGCTCCCGCGCAGGAGCTCCTCGGCCAGCAGGGGCCCGACCGCGTTGGCCACCAGCCCGGCCACGCCGATGACGCCCATGGTCTTGGCCAGCCGGTCGGCCGGGGCCAGGTCGGAGCACATGGCGATCGTCGCCGTCATGCTCACGCCCCACCCGACGCCGGCCACGGCCCGCAGCGCCAGCGGCAGCCACCCGGCGTCCCGCACGAGATGGAAAAGCGGCGTCGTCGCGATCAGCAGCGCCGCGCCCGCGATGGCGAACCGCCGCCCACCCCGCAGGTCGATCATCCGCCCGAACAGCGGGCGGATGGCGATGGCCACGACGCTGTAGACGCCCATGATCAGGCCGATGCGGCCCGGGCTCGAGCCGAACGACTCGAGGACGACCGGGAACAGGAAGAAGAGCGAGACGGCCATGAACAGGAAGAAGAAACCGCACAGGGCCAGCAGGAAGTCCCGGCTGGTGAACGACCGCGGCGCGCTCATGCGACCGTTCCGCCCCCGCCCTCTCCCTCTACGACAGCCCGTCGAGCGACTCGACCAGCCGCCGGGCCCGCGCCTCGATCGCCGCCCAGTCGCCCGCCTCGACGGCCTCGGCGTCGACGAGGGCCGTGCCCAGCCCCACGCAGGCCGCGCCCGCCGCCAGGAAGTCGCGGGCGTTCCCGACCGTCACTCCGCCCGTCGGCATGAGCCGGACCTCCGGCAGCGGCCCGCGCACGTCCCGCACGAACTGCGGCCCGAGGGCGGTCGCGGGGAAGACCTTGACGAGATCGGCCCCGGCCCTCCAGGCCGCGACGATCTCGGTCGGCGTGAACGCCCCCGGCGCGACGACCACGCCCGATTCCCGGCAAACCGACACCGTGTCGCGGTCGAAGACGGGCGAAACGACGAAATCGGCCCCGGCCTCGATGACCGCGGCGGCCGTCGCCGCGTCGAGCACGGTGCCGGCCCCGACGAGCGCTCCCGGCCCCTTCGTCCGGGCCAGCTCGCGGATGATACCGACCGCGCCCGGTACGGTCATGGTCACCTCGACGGCCCGCACCCCGCCCCGCGCGAGCGCGGCGGCCGCGGCGGCCAGCCCGTCCGCGTCCTTCATCCGGATGACGGCCACGACGCGCCCGGCCAGGAGCCGCCCGAGGACCTCGTCTTTGGTCATGCCAGCCTCCCCGTCCTATCTCCGGACCCGCCCGGACCGGTCGCCATAGACGAACGCCATGATGTCCTTCTCGGTCGACAGGTTGAAATCGCCGGGGATGCCGTGCTTGAGGGCCGCCGCGGCCACGGCGAACTCGAGCGCCTCGGCCTCCGAGCCGCCCCCCGGCCGCGTCAGCCCGTGGATGAGCCCGGCGGCGAATGCGTCGCCCGTCCCGATGCGGTCGACGACCCGGCGGATCTCGTGAACGGGCCCGGTCAGGAATCCCGTCCGGTTCCGCATCACGGCCGACCAGCGGTTCCAGTCGGCGCTGTAGCTCTCGCGAAGGGTCAGCGCGATCCGCGCGACACCGGGGAAAGCGGCCATGACCTCGGCCGTCAGGCCGGCGTAGAGGTCGGGATCGAGCCGCCCCGCCGCGACCTCGGGGGCCGCGCCGATGCCGAGCGACCGCTGGCAGTCCTCTTCGTTGCCCGTGACCAGGTCGGCCGAGGCGGCCAGCTCGCGCATGACCTCGGGCGCCGGCCGGCCGTAGGTCCAGAGCTTGGACCGGTAATTGAGGTCGAGCGAGACCGTCATCTTCAGCGCCTTCGCCGCGCGGGCCGCCTCGAGCGTCAGGGCCGCGGCCTTGGCGCTCAACGCCGGCGTGATGCCGGTGAGGTGGAGCCAATCCATGCCGGCCAGGGCCGTCCGCCAATCGACCGTTCCCGGCCCGGCCTCGGCCAGCCCCGAACCCTCGCGGTCGTAGAAGACCTGGGACGGCCGGGCCCCGGAGCCCGTCTCGGAGAAGTAGATGCCCAGCCGGCGGCCGCCCCGGACGACGGCCGACGTGTCGACGCCGTAGCGCCGCAGCTCGCGCAGGCCCGCCTCTCCCGCGGGGCCCGCGGGCACGACCGAGATCCAGCGTGACCGATGGCCCAACAGGGCCAAGGACACGGCCACGTTGGCCTCGCCGCCGCCGAAGCCCGCCCGCAGGACGGGCGACTGGAAGAGGAGCTCCCGGTCCGGCGGCGACAGCCGCAGCATGATCTCGCCGAAGGTCGCGATGTTGGCCATGCCGCACTCTCCTCCGGCTTAAGATAGCACAGGCGGCGCCCTCCCCCAAAACCGGAAAATGGGGCCGTTTCCATTTATTTTTTTAATGAAAGCAAGATGAATAAATTAAATAGAAACGGCCCCATTTACGCATCCCTTGAAAAGGGCCGGGAACGGAGTACAATACGCCCGAAATTCCCGCGGAGAGACAGGCCCCATGGACAAGCTCAAGGACCGGCTCAAGAACGCCCTTTTCATCCTCGTCGGCTGCGCCGTCATGGGACTGGCCTACGCCATGTTCCTCATCCCCCACCACTTCGTCCCCGGGGGCGTCTCGGGCGTGGCCATGATCGCCAACTACTTCTCCAAGCTCCCCGTCGGCCTGCTCATCATGGTCCTCAACGTGCCCATCTTCCTGCTCGGCCTCAAGACCATGGGCAAGAAGTACGTCGTCAACAGCCTCGCCGGCATGGTCGTCTCCTCGGTCTTCATCGACCTCTTCTATGAGGTCGTCAAGGTCCCCTCGGCCACCGACAACGCCGTCCTGGCCTCGATCTACGGCGGCGTCATGCTCGGCGTCGGCCTCGGCATCGTCTTCCGCGGCCGGGCCTCGACCGGCGGCTCGGACATCATCGGCATGGTCCTCAGCAAATACACCGGCATGTCCCTCGGTTACGGCATCATGGTCACGGACTTCCTGGTCATCTCGGCCTCCGGATTCGCCCTGCGCTCCCTCGAGGCCCCGCTCTACGGCTATATCGTTCTGTTCCTGTCGACCAAGGTCATCGACATGGTCCTCGAGGGCTGGAACTACTCCAAGCTCGTCCTCATCACCTCGACCCGGACCCAGGAGATCGCCGACTACATCCTCCACGGCCTCGACCGCAGCGGCACGGCCCTGCGCTCCCGCTCGCTCTACCTCAACCGCGAGGGCGAGATCATCATGACCGTCATCCACCGCAAGCAGCTGGCCGACCTGCGGACCCACGTCCGCCGCATCGACCCCGAGGCCTTCGTCGTCATCAACGACACCTACGACGTCCTGGGCAAGGGCTTCAAATCCCACCTCATCACCTGACGCCCCCTTGCCGCCGGAATTGGAGTAAAATGGGTCCCGGACACCGCCCCGGAAAGGAGCCCCGACCATGCCACTGAGAACGAGCGCCCTGCGACGGTCCGCCGTCCTCCCGCTCCTGGCCGCCCTGGCCGCGCTGGCCGCCCTTCCCGCCACGGCCTCCGCCCAGACCGGCGGGCCCGAGAGCCTGGGCTTCAAGAAGCGGTTCTTCGTCGACATCGTCAATCCCTCTCCCTTCGCCCTCGAGAACCAGGCCCTGGTCCTCGACGTCGCCGCCATCCGGGCCTCGGTCGCCCCCGACTTCAACACCTACTTCTACGCCCTGTTCGAGGAGAAGGGCGGCGAGCTGGCCCTGGTCGTGACCCAGGCCGACGACCTCGACAAGGACCGCTACCACGACGAGATCGTCGTCGTCCGGACCCTGCCGGCCAACTCGTCGACCCGCCTGGCCTGCTGGTACACGCCCGAGCGCAGCTTCCAGCTCTTCCCGGCCGACAAGGCCTTCGCCCGCGGCCCCTGGGCCGGGAGCGACGCCGCGGCCGGCTGGGAATCGAACCTGGCCGCCTTCAAGCTCACGCGCGGCCGCGTCGGCCTCTACGGCAAGCTCCAGCCGGACCTCATCCTGAAGAAGTTCCCGGCCCTCGAGGCTAAGCCCGGCGACTGGGGCATGGACCTCCTCGGCGCCGGCGACGGCCCCGGCCTCGGCGGCCTGTCGCTCTGGGACGGCGGGACCCGTCTGCCGCTCTTCGGGCCGGGCGCCCCCGCCCCCAAGCTGACCGTCCTGGCCACGGGCCGGGTCCGGGCCCTGGTCAAGGCCGAGTATCCGCCCCTGCACACGTCCCAGGGCGAGGTCGGTCTGACCGTCCTCTATTCGACCTTCGCCGACGCCCCGTACTCGCGGCAGGACATCCTCCTGACGTCCAAGGTGACCGGCGCCATCGCCGTGGGACCGGCGCTCGAGCAGCTCGCCGGCGGCGTCTGGACGATCGATAAAGCCAAGGGCTTCGTCGCGGTCTGGGGCCGCGGCGCGGGCAAGGCCGGCGAGATCGGCCTGGCCGCCGTCGTCCCGCCCGCCTCGCTCTCCGCCGTCGACGAGTCCGCCGCCGACCGCGCCCTGCGGCTCGACGGCCGGGCCGGCCGCCGGCTGACCTACTGGGTCGCCGGGGCCTGGGAGCGCGGCACCGTCACGCCGCCGGCGCCCGGCACCAAGGGCTGGGCCTCCCGCGCCGGCGAGCTGGCCGCGCGCCTGCTCACGCCGGTTAAAGTGGAGTTCAGGTCCAAATGACGAACCGCCGCCGCGGCCCGGCGCCGCCCTGCGACCCGGCCTTCGAGCCCATCGTCCTGGCCTGGCGCGACTACCTGGACCGGGCCCGGGCTTCCCGCGGTCCGGGCGTCCGCCTGGCCGTCGAGCGGGAGGACGGCCTGATCTCGGTCTTCGACGCCCCCGCCCCGGCCCCCGGCGCCGATCCGGCCGCCGCCTTCCGCCTCATCGAGCGCGCGGCCAAGTTCCTGCTCTGGTCGCGCGGCGGCTGGCGCGTCCACTTCCTCGGCCCCGACCCCCTGGGGCGGCGTCTCAGGGCCGAATACGCGCCCGACGGCCCCCGCGCCTTCGACGCCAAGGTCATGGGCGACGTCTATGGCCGTCCGTTCGAGGTCGCCCTCCACAGCCCGGCGACCTTCCCGGAGCCCCGCGAGGCCCTGCACTTCCCCGGCGGCCACGTCCGCGGCTTCCGTATCGGCTTCGACCTCGGCGCCAGCGACTACAAGGTCGCCGCGGTCGTCGACGGCGAGCCGGTCTGGAGCGAAGAGGTCCCATGGTCGCCCTCGACCGAGCCCGACCCCGACTATCACTACCGCATGATCGACGAAGGCCTCCGCCGGGCCGCCGCGCACCTGCCGCGCGTCGACGCCATCGGCGGCTCGTCGGCCGGCGTCATCATCAACAACCAGGTCCGCATCGCCTCCCTGTTCCGGTCCGTGCCGCCGGACCTGTTCGAATCCAAGGTCCGGGACATCTTCGACCGTTTGGCCGCCGCCTGGGGCGTGCCCTTCGAGGTCATCAACGACGGCGAGGTCACGGCCCTGGCCGGGATGCTGTCGATCGGCGAGCCCGGCGTCCTCGGCGTGGCCATGGGCTCGAGCGAGGCCGCCGGCTACCTCGACGGCGAGGGCCACATCCCGGGCTGGCTCGACGAGCTGGCCTTCGCCCCCGTCGACCTCAGCCCGACCGCCGTCGCCGACGAGTGGTCGGGCGACCGCGGCGTCGGCGCCAACTACTTCTCGCAGCAGGCCGTGAACAAGCTGGCCCTGGCGGCCGGCCTGTCCTTCCCCGTCGACATGAAGCTGCCCGAGCGGCTCAAGGAGGTCCAGGGGCTGGCCGGGCGCGGCAACATCCCGGCCACCCGCGTCTTCGAGTCCATCGGCGTCTACCTCGGCTATACCGTCCCCTGGTACGAGGTCTTCTACGGCTTCCGCCACCTGCTCGTCCTGGGCCGGGTCCTGTCCGGGCCGGGCGGCGCCCTCATCGTCGAGCGGGCCGAAGAGGTCCTACGGACCGAGTTCCCGGAGACGGCCGCCCGCGTCCGCATCCATCTGCTCGACGAGAAGAGCCGGCGCGTGGGACAGGCCGTGGCCGCGGCCAGCCTGCCCGACATCCAAGGAGCGAAACGATGAAATTCACCAAACCCGACGCCTCGGTCTTCGTCCCCGACGGCGCGGACCCCGAGACCGCCTTCCGCCGGGTCAGCCACCTCGGCATCGGCGCCCATCAGGACGACCTCGAGATCATGGCCTTCCACGGCATCCAGAAGTGCTTCACCAGCCGCGAGCTCTGGTTCGGCGCCGTCACCTGCACGAACGGGGCCGGTTCGCCGCGGGCCGGCGAGTACGCCGACTTCAGCGACGAGGACATGGCCGCGCTGCGGCGCCGAGAGCAGGAAAAGGCCGCCGTCCTCGGCAACTACGGCGTCCTCGTCCAGCTCAACCACACCAGCGCCGAGGTCAAGGACGTCGGCACGGGCCGCCTGCGGGCCGACCTGGTCAAGGCCCTCCGCCTGGCCCGCCCCGAGGTCGTCTACACCCACAACCCCGCCGACAAGCACGACACCCACCTGGCCGTCGTCTTCACCGCCATCGCGGCCCTGCGCGAGCTGGCTCCCGAGGAGCGCCCGACGACCGTCTACGGCTGCGAGGTCTGGCGCGGCCTCGATTGGCTCGACGACGAGGACAAGGTCCCCCTCGACGTCGGCCGCCGCGAGGCCCTGTCGACGGGCCTCATCGGCGTCTACGACTCCCAGGTCGAGGGCGGCAAGCGCTACGACCTGGCCACCCCGGGCCGCCGGCGCGCCAACGCCAGCTACTTCCAGTCCCACCAGACCGACGCGGCCGAGCAGCTCTGGTTCGCCATGGACCTGACCCCGCTCGTCCGGGACGAGAACCTCGACGTCGGCCGCTTCGTCCTCGGCCACGTCGACAAGTTCCGGGCCGGCGTCGAGAGCAAGATCAAGAAATATTGGGTCCGGAAGCGCTGACCGCGCCCGGCCGCGAGGAGGAACCCCCCATGGAGATCATCATCCAGCCCGATAGCCAGCAGGCCAGCCTGATCGCGGCCCGCGTCGTCGCCCGGACCGTCCGGGAGAAGCCCCACGCCGTGCTCGGCCTGGCCACCGGCAACACCCCGCTCCAGCTCTACCGCAACCTCGTCCTCATGCACCGCGAGTCGGGCCTCGACTTCAGCGGCGTGACCAGCTTCAACCTCGACGAATACGTCGGCGTCCCGCCGACCCACCCCTCCTCGTTCCACAGCTACATGTGGGCCCACCTGTTCAGCCACATCAATATGCCCAAGGAACGCATCAACATCCCCGACGGATTGACGCCCGACGTCCCGGCCGCCTGCCGGAAATACGAACAGGCCATCCGCTCGGCCGGCGGCATCGACATCCAGATCCTGGGCATCGGGACCAACGGCCACATCGGCTTCAACGAGCCGTCCTCGTCGCTGTCGTCGCGGACGCGCATCAAGACCCTGACCGAGGAGACGCGCCTCGACGCCGCCTCGGCCTTCGGGGGCGAGGAAGGCGTGCCGACCCACGTCCTGACCATGGGCCTGGGGACGATCATGGACGCCAAGATGTGCCTGCTCCTGGCCTTCGGCAAGAAGAAGGCCCGGGCCGTGGCCCGCACGGTCGAGGGGCCGGTCACGGCCATGGTGCCGGGCTCGGTCCTGCAGATGCACCCGCGGGCCGTCCTGGTCCTCGACAGGGAGGCCGCCTCCGAGCTGGAGATGGCCGACTACTACCTCTGGGTCCAGGAGCACAAACCGGATTGGCAGAAGCACTGAGTTTGATATAGACTGAGGCCGGAAGGAGCCACACCCATGACCCACCCCATCAAGAACGTGCTCTGGGCCACGGACTTCTCCGCCGAGTCGAAGGAAGCCCTGGCCTACGCGAGCTTTTTCGCCAAGACCTTCAAGGCCAAGCTGACCGCCCTGCACGTCGTGCCCGACTTCGCCCCGGCCCTCTACGAGGCCTGGCCGGAGGCGCAGGCCGAGCTGGCCGGCAAGATCGAGGCCAGCAAGATCAGCGCCAAGGCCCAGCTCGAGCACATGTGCTCGGCCCGGGGCGTCTGCGCCGACAAGATCGTGGTCACCGAGGGCTCGGCGGCCAAGGTCATCCTCAAGGTCGCCCAGAAGGAAGGCGCCGGCCTCATCGTCGTCGGCCGCAAGGGCGTCTCGGGGCACGAGCAGAACCTCATCGGCAGCGTCACCCACCGCGTCCTGCGCGGCGCCCGCGTGCCGGTCCTGGTGACCAAGGGCACGGACGGCAAGCTCGGCGACCTGACCAAGATCCTCGTGCCGACCGATTTCTCGTCCGACGAGGACATCGAGCGCGACCACGCCTGGAAGCTGGCCAAGGCCCTGGGCGCGAGCCTGACCTTCCTCTACGTCATGGAGCTCTTCGGCCACGATTTCCGGATGACCGACGAGATGTTCTCTTCGGTCCTGAAGAAGCTCCAGGCCCGCAAGAGGCGCGAGCACAAGGCCGTCGAGATGCGCGAGGACGTCGTCAAGGCCGTCCACGGCTACGAGGGCATCATCGAGTACGCCGACAGCAAGGGCTTCGGGCTCGTCGTCATGTCGACCACGGTGCGCAAGCTGTCGCGGCTGTTCCTCGGCAGCACGACCGAGAAGGTCATCGCCCACAGCCGCGTGCCCGTGTTCGCCATCCCGCGGGAGAAATAACGATCCTCAAGAAGGGACCGGGTCTTCGCATCGTCAGGATCGGGGCCGGGTCCCGGTTGGCCGGCCGGTGACGGCGATGCAGACACCAGGTCCCTCATGAAGAAAGAATACCGGCCGATGGCCCTGGGTTTCTGGGGCGTCGGCCTGCCGCTCATCCTCGTCGGGTCCCTGTTCTGCCGGACGGCCGCCCAGAGGATCACGGTCATCGGGGCGGGGGCGCTCTTCCTGGCCGTCGGGACGCTCATCGCCCGGGCCAAGCGATAGTCGATGAAGCTCGCCGCGGTCGACTGGCTGTTCATCGGCTGGTACCTGGCCCTGTCGATCGGCATCGGGCTCTATTACTCCAAGCGGGCCGGCAAGAGCGTCTCCGAGTACTTCCTGAGCGGCCGGAGCCTGCCCTGGTGGCTGCTGGGGACGTCCATGGTGGCCACGTCCTTCTCCTCCGACACGCCGCTCGCCGTGACCGGCATCGTCGTCAAGGACGGCGTCGCCGGAAACTGGCTGTGGTGGAACTTCATGCTCGGCGGGGCCCTGACCGTGCTCTTCTTCGCCCACCTGTGGCGGCGGGCCGAGGTCGTCACCGAGGTCGAGTTCATCGACCTCCGCTACTCGGGGCGGCCGGCCCGGTTCCTGCGCGGCTTCAAGGCCCTCTACCTCGGCCTGCCGGTCTCGGCCATCACTTTCGGCTGGGTGACGCTGGCCATGGTCAAGATCATCCAGGCCGTCTTCGGCACGAGCGGCGTCACGGCCCTGGCCGTCTGTCTGGGGCTGACGGTCCTCTACACGACCTTGAGCGGCCTGTGGGGCGTCGTGGCCACGGACATGCTGCTCTTCGGCGTGGCCATGGCCGGATCGGTCATCCTGGCCGTGGTCTCGGTCGAGCAGGCCGGCGGCGTCGGGGCCCTGGTCGAGGCGGTCCGGTCGATGGGCGCGGCGAGCGGCAAGGACTACCTGTCGGTCTTCCCGCCCCTCGGGCAGGCCCTGCCGCTGGCCTTCTTCGTGGCCGTCTTCGTCCAGTGGTGGGCCGTCTACTACCCGGGAGCCGAGCCGGGCGGCGGCGGCTGGAGCGCCCAGCGCATGCTGGCGGCGAAGGACCCCCGCCACGCCGTCAAGGGGACGCTGTGGTTCACGGTGGCCAACTACGTCCTGCGGCCGTGGCCGTGGATCCTGACGGCCCTGGCGGCCATGGTCGTGTTCCCCGGGCTGACCGGCGCGGCGCCGGGCGAGATGGAGGCGGCCTACCCGCGGATGATCGGCTTCGTGCCGAAAGGCGTCGCGGGCATCATCATCGCCTCGCTCTTCGCGGCCTTCATGTCGACCATCGAGTCCATCGTCAACTTGGCCGGGTCCTACCTCCTCAACGACTTCTACCGGCCGTTCGTCCGCAAGAGCGCGAGCGAGCGGCACTATGTCGCGGCCTCGCGCGTCATCGTCCTGGTCGTCTCACTCCTCGGCGCGGGCTTCGCGGTCGTCCTCGGCAGCGTCAAGATGGGCTGGCAGCTGGTCATGGAGCTGTCGGCGGGCATCGGGCTGGTCCTGCTGCTGCGCTGGTACTGGTGGCGGATCAGCGCCTGGTCGGAGATCGCGGCCCTCGGGGCCTCGGGGGCCACGGCCGTGTACCTGAAGATCGCGCCCGGGAATCCCCTCGTGCGCGGGGCCGGGCGGCTGCTCGAGGGCTGGGGCTTCGCGGCCGACGCCTGGGGCGCCGGCATCCTGGTCATCGTGGCCGTGACGACGGCGGCCTGGATCGCGGCGACGTTTCTGACCAGGCCGGACGACGAGGCCAAGCTGCTGGCGTTCTACCGCAAGGTCCGGCCGGGCGGGGCCTGGGGACCGATCGCCAGGCTGGACGGGCGGCGTTACCGGCTGGGGGCGGCCCCGTTCGCGGGCTGGGCCCTGGCCGTGGTCATGACCCTGTGCCTGCTCATCGGGGTCGGACGGCTGATCTTCATGGATTGGGGGCCGGGCGCGGCCTATCTCGGGGCGGGCGGACTGGCGGCATGGGCGCTGTCCAGGATCGTCGCCCGCATCGATTGGGAGGGACAGCGATGAGAAAAATGGGGACGTTTCTATTTATTCCTTTCATCTTCCTCTTTTTCGCCGGATGCGGCCGGCCGCCGGAGGGCGAGGGAGCCGGAGCGGGACAGGGCGCGGGCGAACGGGCGGGCGCATCGAGCCCTGCCCTGTCCCCCGGCGCCGCCGCGTTCGGCTACCCGGTCGGGGGCGAGCCGTGGTACCACGTCCGGGGCGCGCTCGCGCTCGACGAGCTCCCGGAGGGCGTCGGCGCGGACGCGGCCTGGAGCGTCGACAAGGTCGTCGTCGACGGCGAGCGGACGCGGGACTTCCTCGTTTACCAGGACGGCCGCGAGATCGACAAGCACGCGGTGAAGGCCTCGAGGGGACGCGTCGCGTTCGAGGTCAAGGCCCGCCGCGTCTGGACACCGGGGGCCGAGTCGGAGATGACCGTCGACCTCGTCGAGCCTATCTCGGGCGACATCCGCGTCGTCACGGTCAAGGGCACGGCGCCGGCCGGCCGCGGCTACTGGGACCCGGCCTGGAAGAACTACTTGGCGCTCGTCGTCGCCGAGGACCACGGCTTCGACCGGACGGCCTATCCCGTCCACGCCACGCTGGGCATCCTGGCCGACTATATCCGCTCGGCCGCCGAGGTCCGGGTCGTACGGGCGGAGCGGGGGGAAGGCGGGGACGTCGTCTACACCGAGATCCCGAGCCAGGTCACCGATCTCGTGACTTGGAACGATCCGGCGGTCCTGGGCATCGAGGAGAAGGACGCCGAGACCGGGGCCAAGGTCGTCCGATACCACCCGACGACCTCGTTCGGCGTGGCCTTCCTGGCCGACGTCGTCGCCCGGTCGAAGGCGACCTACCTCGTGTTCTACAACAACCCCGGGGCGGCCGCGCCCGCCTATCCGGCCGGGCTCACCGTGACCAAGGGCAAGGGCCTGGCTCGGACGATCGAGAACCCCTTCTACCGCGTCACCCTGCACGAGGCCAGCGGGCACATCTACGAGATCTTCGAAAAGGCGACCGGGACGACGCTCGAGCACAAGCTCGAGACGAACGGGGCCGTCCACTGGAACCCCGATGTCTACGCCCCGCCCCACGCCTGGTACCACAGCTCGGACTGGACGGCGCCCGAGACGGCCGAGACGGCCGCCGGGCCGGTCTTCTACGCGGTCAACATCAAGGGCCGGCTGCCCCGGCCCGAGGGGATCGACATCGGCATCCGCTATCACTTCTACGCGGGATCGCCGGCGATCACGGTCGAGTCCGTGACGACCGTCGGGAAGGACGTCTTCGTCATGGCCCTGCGCAATGCCGAGGTCGTCTTCAACAAGGCCGTCTTCACCAAGGCCGCCTTCAAGCGGGACGGAGAGATGGAGGTCCTGGACTTCGCCGTCTCGAAGAGGCACCCGGACCACGCCGTCGTGCTGCGGCCCGACACGCCCTGGGTCAGCTTCTTCGACGAGGCCAAGGGCGTCGGCTTCGCCTCGCTCTACCTCGACATGGCCACGCCCAACCTCAACGGCGGCCAGGCCTCGCTCGAGCAGCCCTTCCTCTACATCCAGCACGGGCCGTGGTACTACGTGTCGCGCGGCTTCGTCTACTCCTTCGCCACGAACAACCAGACCCGGATGCTCCCGGTGAGGGCGGGCAGCGTCTATTACGACCGGAGCGCCTGGATCGCTTTCCCTTATCCGAAGGCCGGGGGGATCGGCCCGTTCCTCGACGCCCGCTATAACGCCCTGAAGTTCCCGCTGGCCGTGAGCGAGGACATCGAGACCTTCAAGGAGAGCCCCGAGGGCTGGGTCGTGCCCATCCTGACCGAGCCCTTCGAGGAGGGCGTCAAGGGCGCGACCGGCGGCCATCGAAAATAATGGGGACGTTTCTATTTATTTTTTTCATCTTCAAATAGGATCGCTTTAGCCGGCCAAGATATTTAGGCCAACTGTCGGATTTCGTTCCCTGCTTGTGAGAATCCTAACCGAGCCACTCCGTCTAAATATTGAAGACAAAACCCAGAACGAGGATGCCGTGGCTCGTCGCGCGAGGATCATTTCTTTTGACTTCCCCATGCACGTAATGAATCGCGGCAATAATCGACAACGCCTGTTTACGAACGAAAAGGAGAAATCCTATTTCAGGTACTTGCTGTCGAAGAAAATGGCGCAAGCTGGAGTTCATATCCTGCATTATTGCCTAATGAACAACCACATCCACCTAATCGTCATGCTTGAACCGTTTGCCGACCTGTCTAAGTTCCTGAAGCAGGTCTTCCTGGCTTATTACTCATTTTATCGTATCAAACACGAATATTCCGGACATCTCTTCCAGGGTCGATTCAAGAATATTGTCATCGACACCAGAAGCTATCTTCTCCAATGCGGGAAATATATCGAACTCAATCCGGTTCGCGCCAAGATCGTCCGCCATCCAAGCGAGTACGAACACAGCTCCTACGATTATTACGCGGAGGGCCGACACGATCCATTGATCACCCGAGATCCCACTTTTGACCTTCTTGGCGATTCAGAGGAAGAACGTCGGGCCGCTTACAGGGCGCTGGTCATTGATCCCAAGCTCGTTGATTCGGAAAAGCTCCGAAGCCACCTCTATCTGGGCTCGGAAGCCTTCATCGAAACCATGGAAAAGAGGTTCGGCATCAAGAATGTTGCCCTGAGGAGGGGCCGGCCCCTCAAGTCGAAGATGAATAAATAAAATAGAAACGGCCCCATTTCCGAGGTCGATTGACAAAAGGCGGCGGAATCGTTTTAATGGCCGGTGATGCGTAACATCGCCGTTATCACCATCATCGCCTTCGGTATCGCCCTCGCCTCCGCCGGCGCCGGCGCCCTCACCCCCGTCCCGGCCTTCGCCGCCCGGCAGGACGAGGCGCACGTCGTCGAGGTCAAGGGCCTCATCTCCCGCGACGCCGTCCGCCCCGGCGAGACCTTCCAGGCCGCCGTCGTCCTCAAGGTCCAGGCGGGCTACCACATCAACGACAACGCCCCCGTCGACGAGTTCATGATCCCGACCGTCCTGACGGTCCTGGAGTCCCCGGACATCGAGGTCCTCGAGACCTACTACCCGGGCGGCCGCCGGGCCCGCTTCTCCTACTCCGAGGTCGAGCTCGTCGTCTACGAAGGGGAGACCGTCCTCGGCCTATTGCTCAAGGCCAAGGCCGACCTCGCACCCGGCCCCCGGACCGTCAAGGTCTCCCTGGGCTACCAGGCGTGCGACGCCATGTCCTGCCTGCCGCCCAAGGAGTTGGCCTTCGAGATCGCCGTCCCCGTCGCGGCCACCGACTCCTCGCCCGCCGCCGACGTCAAGCCGGAGCTCTTCAAGAAGCTCCGTTTCAAGTCCCTGAACAAATGACCGACGAACGGCGTCAGGCCCTCTTCCGCGCTCTCCCCTCCCTCGACGCCCTGCTGTCCTCGGCGGACGCCGCGCCGCTCCTGGCCGCCCACGGCCGCGAGGCCGTCGTCGCCGCCGGACGGGCCGTCCTCGACGATCTGCGGACCGCGATCGCCGCGCCAGCCATCGGCACCGCCCCCACCTTCGCACCCCCCGCCCCCTCCCTCATCCCCGACGCCTTGTCGCTCCCGGCCCTGGCCGCCCGGGTCGGCGCCCGCCTGTCCGCCCGCTTGGCCCCCTCCCTCGCCCCCGCGATCAACGCCACCGGCGTCATCATGCACTCCGGTTTGGGCCGGGCCGTGATCCCGCCCGCCGCCGCCGAGGCCCTCGGCGCCGTCGCCGCCGGCTACTCGACCCTGGCCCTCGACCTCGACTCCGGCAAGCGCGTCCCCCGCGACCGCCACGTCGAAAGCCTCCTGCGCGACCTCACCGGGGCCGAGGCGGCCACCGTCGCCAACAACAACGCCGCCGCGACCGTCCTCATCCTCGACACGCTCGCCCGCGGCAAGGAGGTCGTCGTCTCGCGCGGCCAGCTCGTCGAGATCGGCGGCTCCTTCCGCATGCCCGACGTCATGGCCACGAGCGGGGCCGTCCTGCGCGAGGTCGGCACGACCAACAAGACCCACCTCCGCGATTACGAGGCCGCCCTGACCCCCGCCACCGGGGCCATCCTCCGCGTCCACCACAGCAATTACCGCATCGTCGGTTTCGCCGCGGAGCCGCCCATCGAGGACCTCGTCGCCCTCGGCCGCTCCCGCGGCATCCCGGTCGTCGACGACCTCGGCAGCGGCGCTCTGGTCGACCTCGCCCCCTACGGCTTGGCCGCAGAGCCCCTCGTCCAGGCCAGCGTCCGCTCCGGCGCCGACGTCGTCTGCTTCAGCGGCGACAAGCTCATCGGCGGACCCCAGTGCGGGATCATCGCCGGCCGCGCCGAGTGGGTCCAGCGCATCCGCAAGAACCCGCTGGCCCGGGCTTTCCGCTGCGGCAAGCTGACACTGGCCGCCCTCGAGGCCACGCTCAAGCTGTTCCTGAACCCGGCCGCCCTCGCCGAGCGCCACCCCGTCTATCGCATGTTCGCCCTCTCGCCCGCCGAGCTCGCCCGCCGCGCCGAGGCCCTGGCCGCCGCCCTCCGGGCGGCCCTGCCCGCCTCCGTCTCGGTCGCCGTCGTCGACGCCGAGTCCCAGGTCGGCAGCGGCGCCGTCCCCGTCGAGACCCTGCCCTCGAAGGCCCTGTCCGTCCGGGCCGCCGGCCTCTCCGCCGAGGACCTGGCCCGCCGCCTCCGCCGCGGCGCCCCTCCCGTCTTCGCCCGCGTCCACCGCGACGCCGTTCTGTTCGACCTGCGCACCGTCCAGCCCGGCCAGGAGGCCGCCCTCCAAGCCGCCCTGACGACGGCCATAAATGGGGACGTTTCTATTTAATTTATTCATGTTCTTTTCATGTTCGTATCCCGATCAGGCAAGGAAAGCCAAACAGACGCCAAGATGAAAAAAATAAATAGAAACGGCCCCATTTCCCGGGCCTTCTTCGAGAGGCGCAAGCGCGTCATGGGGCGCTCCATCGCCCTCGGTCACTGCATCTGCAACCCCAAGGACCCCTGCCCCTGCGATCTCTTCAAGCAGAAGAACGTCTGCCTCTGCGCCGGCGAGCGCGAAGCCGACGCCCCCACCGACGTCGCCCTGACGACGCTCGTCGAGAACGCCGGCTGCGCCTCCAAGATCGGCCAGGAGGACCTCAAGCGGGCCCTGTCCGGCCTGCCGCGCTCCTTCGACCGCCGCGTCCTCGTCTCCTCGGACACCTGCGACGACGCCGGCGTCTACGCCCTGACGCCGCGCACCGCCCTCGTCCAATCGGTCGACGTCTTCACCCCCGTCGTCGACGACGCCTACGCCTTCGGCGAGATCGCCGCGGCCAACTCCCTCAGCGACATCTACGCCATGGGCGGCCGCCCCCTGACCGCCCTCTCGATCGTCGCCTTCCCCATCGAACGCCTCAGCCCCCGCATCATGAACCGCATGCTCCAGGGCGGCGTCGACAAGCTGCGCGAGGCCGGCGTCGCCCTCCTCGGCGGCCACAGCATCAAGGACCGCGAGATCAAGCTCGGCTTCGCCGTCACCGGCGTCGTCGACCCCCGCCGCATGACGGTGAACAACCGCGCCAAGCCCGGCGACGTCCTCGTCCTGACCAAGCCCCTCGGCACCGGCACGCTGAGCTTCGCCCGCCAGATCGGCCGGGCCCCCGCCGACGGCCTGGCCGCCGCCGAGCTCTCCATGCGCGCCCTCAACCGCGCCGCCGCCGCCCTCATGCCCGCCTTCCGCGTCACCACCGCCACCGACATCACCGGCTTCGGCTTGGCCGGCCACCTCGGCGAGATCGCCGCCCAGAGCCGGGTCGACATCGAGGTCTTCGGCGCCGCCATGCCCGTCTTTCCCGGCGTGCTCGAGCTCATCCGCTCCGGCGTCGTCTCGGGCGCCGTCGAGCGCAACCGCGAATACGCCGCGGCCTTCGTCCGCCGCGCCGACGCGCGCGTCCCAGAGGAGCTCGAGACGCTCCTCTACGACCCCCAGACCTCGGGCGGCCTGCTCGTCGCCGTCCGCCCCTCGCGCGCCGCGGCCTTCCTCGCCGCCCTCGCCCGAGCCGGCGTCCCCGCCGCCGCCGTCGTCGGCCGCGTCACCCGCAAGTCCGCCAAGCCCCGCATCGTCCTCCGGGCCGAAGCGACCGCCGGAGCGCCTTCCTCTGCCGCCGCCTCCCGCGCCTCCCGGCGCTGACCCGCCATGGCCGAGCTCGACCACCTCATCGTCGGCACGGCCGGCCACATCGACCACGGCAAGAGCGCCCTCGTCCGGGCCCTGACCGGCACCGACCCCGACACTCTCCCCGAGGAAAAGGCCCGGGGCATGACCATCGAGCTGGGCTTCGTTTTCCTCGACGACCCCGGCTACCCCAAGCAGATCGTCTTCATCGACGTCCCCGGCCACGAGCGCTTCGTCAAGACCATGGCCGCCGGCGCCAGCCACGTCGACGCCGCCGTCCTCGTCGTCGCCGCCGACGAAGGCCTGGCCGTCCAGACCCGCGAGCACTTCGACATCCTGACCCTCCTCGGCATCGAGCACGGCCTGGTCGCCCTGACCAAGAGCGACCTCGTCGACGAGACCCGCCTGGCCGAGCTCACGGCCTCCGTCCGCGCCTTCGTCCGCGGCTCGTTCCTGGCCGACGCCCCCATCCTGCCGGTCTCGGCCCTGACCGGCGCCGGCCTGCCGGAGCTCAAGGCCGCGCTCCAGTCCATCGGCCGCCTCGTCCGCCCCCGCTCCGACAGCGGCGTCTTCCGCATGCCGATCGACCGCGTCTTCACCATGCACGGCTTCGGCACGGTCGTGGCCGGCACCGTCCTCTCGGGCGCGGTCCGGGCGGGCGACCGCGTCGAGATCTTCCCCGACGGCCTGAAGAGCCGCGTCCGCGGCGTCCAGGTCCACGGCTCCAAGGCCGACGCCTCGGGCGTCGGGCGACGCACCGCCCTCAACCTCCAGGACCTGGCCAAGGAGGACCTCCGCCGCGGCCAGGTCGCCGCCGCCGAAGGTTCCCTCGTCCCGACGGCCCGCCTCGACGCCCGCCTCGACATCCTCTCCGACGCCCTCCGCGAGGTCAAACACCGCGACCGCGTCCGTCTCCACATCGGGACCGACGAGGTCATGGCCCGGCTCTCCATCATCGGCGCTCCGTCCATCGCCCCCGGCGCCTCTTCTCCCGTCCAGCTCGTCCTCGAGCGACCGACCGTAGCCCTGCCCGGCGACCGCTTCGTCATTCGTTCCTTCTCGCCCGTCCTGACCGTCGGCGGCGGCCTCGTCCTCGACGCCGCGCCCGAGAAGCACAAGCGCTTCAGCGGCCGGGTCCTCGAGGGCCTCGGAAAGCTCGGCGGGCCGGCCCGCGACGCCGTCTCGCAGATGTTCGCCCAGTCCGGCGGGACCCCCCGCGCCTCGGCCGAGATCGCCCTCAAGCTCGGCCGTTCCGAGGCCGAAGTCGCCGAGGCCGTCGCTGCGCTCGCCGCCGAAGGCGCGCTCGTCCCGATCGGCGAGACCAAGCCCGAGCGCTTCCTCCACCGCTCCGTCCGCGACGGGCTGGCCGCCGGGCTCGTCGACGGCCTCAAGGCCTACTTCGCCGCCAATCCCTATAAACCCTCCATGCCCTACTCCGACCTCCGCGCCGCCTTCCTCGCGAAGAGCGACGCCGCCGCCTTCAAGCACGTTCTCGACTCGCTCCTCGCCTCCGGCGCCCTCTTCCGCAAGGACGCGGGCGTGGGCCTCTCCGGCCGTGCGGTCGCGGCCGACCCTGTCGAGGGCGACCGCCGCGCCCGCGTCGCCGGCGCCTTCGCCGCCGCCCGCTTCTCGGCCCCGCTCGAGGACGACGTCCGCCTCTCGCTCATGCTCAATCCCTCGGCTTTCGAGCCCGTCCTCAACGCCCTCCTCCGCGACGGCACGCTCGTCCGCCTGGCGCCCAAGGTCGTCTACCACCGCGACACCGTCGAGGCCGCCCGCGCCGCCGTGGCCGGCCTCATCGAGCGGCGTGGCTCGGTCACGATCGCCGAGCTCCGCGACCGCCTGACGCTCTCCCGCAAGTACGCCCAGGCCATCCTCGAGTATTTCGACAAGACCGGCTTCACCAAGCGCGTCGGCGACCGCCACGTCGCGGCCGCCCGCTCCGGTCGCTAGATCCCGCCCCCCCCGTTCTCCTCCCGCCTCTCCGATGGGAAACCGGCCTGACCGGTCCGGCGTTATACGAGTATAATGGGCCCAGCCATGACCGCCCGCCGCGCCCTGTTCCTCTTCCACATCCGGGTCGGCGCCCGGCTGGCCCTGCGCGCCCTGGCCCCCGCGCTCGCGGCGGGGCTTTTCGCTTACTATATCCTCAGGCCCGAATTCTCTCTCGAGCTCGCCCGCATCCTCTTCCTCGAAGGCGGCCTGGTCGAAACGGGCCTGGCCGGGACGCTCCTTCTGCTAGCTCTGGCCCGCGTCGTCGCCCCGCGCATCGCGGCCGGGAGCGGCGGCTGGGCCCTGTCGCTCCCCGTCGGGCCGGGCGCCCGGCGGCTCTCCGCGCTCCTCTCGCTGCTCGTCGCGGAGGCCCCGTTCCTGGCCGTGCTCGCCGGGTTCGCCTGGGCCGTCACGGACCCGGGACCGATGCCGGGGGCCGATTTCGCCGCGCGTCTCGCGGCGCACGTTCTCCGCGCCGCCCCTCCCATCGCGGGTCTGATCACGGGCGCGGCCGCTGCCGGCCTCGTCGCCCTGCCAGCGGCCGTTCCCCGCCGGTCCAAACCCCTCGCGGCCGCCGCCTGCTTCCTGTCGTTCGCCGGACACCCGGCGGTCCTCGCGCTCCCCGGACTCCTGGTCGCCGCCGCGTTGGCCCTCCCCGCCCGATGGGCGGGACCGCGGCGCCCGCGGGGGCCGCGTCGCGGGCTTCCGGTCTCGGTCTTCTCCCAAGCCCTCTCCCTTCGCGCCTTCGGAGGCCGGATCGCTCTGGCGGCCCTGCCGGCCATCCTCGTCCTCGGCGCCGCCCGTCTCTTCCTGGCCAACAACGAACTCGGCCCGCGACCGGCCGCGGGCATCTCCCTGTTCGCGCTCGCCCTCGCCCTGACCGCCGCGATCGGACCGGCCGCCGACATCCTGGCCGCGCGCCGGCCCGCCTGGCCCTGGCTGCGCTCCCTGCCGCGCTCGTCCGCGGCGCGTGTCCGGGACGACACCCTCCTGTTCGCCCTCCTCGGCCTGCCCATCATCGTTCTCGGCCCGGTCATCCTCGGACGGCCGGCCGTGCTGGCCGTCTCTCTCGCCGGTCCTCTGGCCTGGCTCGCCTGCCGCGGCGCTGGGGCCGTTCGCGAGGCCGGGGAACAACCGTTCGGGCCTCTCGGACATGTGGCCCTCGAAGGGACCTTCCTCGCCCTCGTCCTGGCCCTGCTGCCGTGGACCTCGTACATCCTCGCGGCCGCGACCCCGGCCGCCTTCCTCCTAGCCCGCGACGCCGAGCGGCGCCTCAAACCCACCCGTTGGGCCGAAAGGCGCCATTCGAACGCCGGCGATCCCCTGTCCTGGAGCGCCTCATGATCGGCTTCGCCGACGTCTCATTCGGCTACGAACCCGGCCGCCCCGTCGTCCGGAGCGCGTCCTTCGCCCTCGGGCCCGGCCTGACGCTCCTCGTCGGCCCGAACGGCTGCGGCAAGAGCACTCTGCTCAAGATCGGAGCCGGCGTGGAACGGCCCGACCGGGGCCGCGTCCTCGTCGACGGCTTGGACATGTGGGCTAAGGAGACCGAGGCCCGGCGGGGCCTGGCCTATCTGCCGGAGTTCCCCGACATCACGCCCTACGCCACCTTGCGGGACGTCCTCCGTCTCGTCTGCCGCCTGCGCGGCGAGCCGATGTCCGCCGGCGACCGGGCGCTCGAGCTGTTCGGCCTCGGCGACGAAGCCCGCCGCTCGGTCCGCGAGCTGTCCTCGGGCCAGCGCAAGCGGGCCCTCTTCGCGGCCGCGTTCGTCGGCCGGCCGGACCACATCCTGCTCGACGAGCCCCTCGACGCGCTCGACCGGCAGATCGCCGACGATGTCCTTCGCTGGATCGCCGAGCGCGCGGCCGCGGGGGCCTCGGTCGCCGTCGTCTCCCATGCCATCGAACCGCTGGCCGGGCTCGCGGTCCGGGCGCTGACGGTCCAGGACGGCGCCGTCGCGATCCACGAGGACCTCCCCGCATCGCCGGACGAGCGGCTTCGCCTGCTCGACGCCCTGGCCCGCGGGCGGGACGCGGGCTTTCCCGAGGGAGGGCCCCGCGATGCCGCCTGAGCGCCTCCTCGTCGTCGATGGCTACAACGTCATTCACCGCGTCCCGGAGCTTGAAGCGAGCCTGGACGGGGGCCTGCAGAACGCCCGCAACCGCCTGGCCGTCCGGGTCTCGGCCTGGGCCCGGGAGCATCCCGGCGTCGAGTGCGTCATCGTCTTCGACGGGGACTTCGAGCACTCCGGCGGCCGCGACCAGCGCCTGGCCGGCATCCGTTGCCTGTTCTCCCTGACCGCCCACGGCGGCGACGACGAGATCATCCGTTTGGTCCGCGAGCTCCGAGGCCGCAAGGCGGACGTCACGGTCGTCTCCGACGACAACAAGGTCGGGAACAACTGCCGGGCCCACGGCGCCGCCGTCCGGCCGTCGAGCTTCCTTATGGAACGCAGGGCCCGTCCCGTGCCCTCGCCCCGCCACGCCAAGGACCCCGCCCGGACCAAAGGGCTAGGCAGCCGGGCGGCCGCCGCGATCGACGCCGAGCTGAAGCGGAAATTCGGCCTCTGAGCCCGTACCCCGCCCCATTCCCCGTCCCCGATAGGGGGGATTTTACCCCGGCACGCTTGACACCCGCCCCTCCCGGCATTATCATAAAAATCGAGGATCGGGGCTAATTTATTGTTTTGAAGGAGGTTACGCCATGAAGACTCCCCTGTCTAAGTTCAAGGTCCTGGCCGCGCTGGCCGTCCTGGCGGCGGGCTTCTCCGCCTGCGGCCTCGGCGGCGACACCGGCCGGCTCTCCTTGAGCCTGACCGACGCCGCGACCGACAAGTACAACGCCGTCTATGTCACCATCAACGAGGTCGCCGTCCACGCCGAGGGCGACATGGAAGATGCCTGGACGGTCGTCTCGAGCCCGAACAAGACCGTCAATCTCCTGGACCTCGTCAACGGCGTCCGCGAGCAGCTGGCCCTGGCCGACCTCACGGCCGGGCACTACACCCAGCTCCGGCTCATGATCGGCGAAACGGCCGACGGCGGCGTCAACATCCGCAGCCAAGCCCACCCCTTCGCCAACTACGTCATCGACGACCGCGACGATTACCACGAACTGAAGATCCCGAGCGGCCTGCAGACGGGCATCAAGATCGTCCAGGGCTTCGACATCAACGAGAACCGGACGACCGAGCTCATCCTCGACTTCGACGCCTCGCGGTCGGTCGTCGCGGCCGGCCGCAGCGGCCGCTATCTCCTGAAGCCGACCATCCAGGTGCTCGGCACCGAGCTGGCCGCCGTCGTCAGCGGCACGGTCTCCACGCCCGCGTCCGACCTCAGCCCCGTGGCCGTCGCCGGGGCCCTCGTCAGCGCCCAGGTCTACGACGCCGCGGCGGCCGATCCCAAGGACCGGGTCGTCGTGCGCGCCGCCACCCTGAGCGACGACGCCGGCGCCTACAAGCTCTTCATCGGGGCCGGGGCCTACAACTTCGTCGCCGGCCGCCTGGGCGGAGTCGAGCCCGCCTATGCCCCCGTCGCCGTCCCGCTCACCGTCGAGGCCGACACGATGCCCACCCAGGACGTCTCCGTCGAGGACGTGGCTGATGTTGACCTCGGCACCCTCGAGGGCACGGTGGCCATCGCCAGCCCGGCCACGGACGCCTACGTGACCATCTCGGTCCGCGCGACCGTCGCGCTGACGACCGGCGACGCCGTCATCGAAGTTTGGACGGCCAACGTCCAGGACGGCGGGGCCTACTCCATCAAGCTCCCGGCCGGGACCTACAGCGTCGTGGCCTGGACGGCAGGCCGGCCGACGTTCGAAGCGACGGGCGTCGCCCTGACGGCGAACACGACCACTTCGGTCCCCGTCTCCTTCTGATCCCAGCGCTCTCTCCGAGGGCCTTCCGGGACGACACCCGGAAGGCCCTTCGTTTTTCCCCCATGC
>CAZFZU010000015.1:0-3337 GCA_964523615.1 uncultured Eubacteriales bacterium
ATGGCCCGACCCGTAACGTTGTTCACCGGCCAGTGGGCCGACCTGCCGTTCGAGGAGGTCTGCCGCAAGGCCGCGGCCTGGGGCTACGACGGCCTGGAGATCGCCTGCTGGGGCGACCACATGGACGTCCGCAAGGCCGCCGCCGACCCCGCCTATGTCCGCGAGAAGAAGCGCGTCCTCGAGAAGCACGGCCTCAAGTGCTGGGCCCTCGGCGCGCACCTCGCCGGCCAGTGCGTCGGCGACGACTACGACCCCCGCCTCGACGGCTTCGCCCCCGACGCCGTCAAGGGCAAGCCCGAGGCCCTCCGCAAGTGGGCCGTCGAGGAGATGAAGGCCGCGGCCCGGGCCGCCCGGGCCATGGGCTGCTACGTCGTCAACGGCTTCATGGGCTCGCCCATCTGGAAGGCCTGGTATTCCTTCCCGCCGACGACCGAGGACATGGTCGAGGCCGCCTTCCGCAAGGTCCGCGAGCTCTGGACGCCCATCTTCGACGAGTTCGACGAGCAGGGCGTCAAGTTCGCCCTCGAGGTCCACCCGACCGAGATCGCCTTCGACGTCTACACGACCCGCCGCCTGCTCGAGGCCTTCAACGGCCGCCTGACCCTCGGCCTCAACTTCGATCCCAGCCACCTCGTCTGGCAGGGCGTCGACCCCGAGCTGTTCATCCGCGACTTCGCCGACCGCGTCTACCACGTCCACATGAAGGACGTGGCCGTGACCCTCGACGGCCGGGCCGGCATCCTGGGCTCGTTCCTGCCCTTCGGCGACACGCGCCGCGGCTGGAATTTCCGCTCCCTCGGCCACGGCGACGTCGACTTCGACGCCGTCGTCCGCGAGCTCAACGCCGCCGGCTACGAGGGCCCGCTCTCGGTCGAGTGGGAGGACAACGCCATGGACCGCGAGTTCGGGGCCAAAGAGGCCCTCGACTTCGTCCGGGCCATGAACTTCTCGCCGTCCAAGGTCGCCTTCGACAAGGACATGAAGAAGTAGGGCCGCCGGCGCGTCAGCGGCCGCCGCGGGCGGCCGCCCCGATCACCCGGAACGTCCTTTCCAAGCGCCGGCCCCGGTCGTCCGTCAGGACCAGTCTGTGCTCGCCCGGCGCCGGGCCGGCCGCGACCTGGTGGAAGACCCGGGTCGAGGCGAGGTAGCGCTCGTCGAGGTGCCAGTGGATGGTGGCCGCCTCGTCCCGGTGGACGGCCTCGAAGACGACCGCGCCGGCGCGCCCGTCGAGCTCGACCGGGACATAGACCGCCGTGTCCGGGTCGGGGTAGACCAGGCTCATGACCCGCGCGCCCCGTTCCCCGGCCCCTCCCCCGCAGTCGTCGCGAAGCGGCGGCAGGCTCCGGTACTCCGGATGGTCGGCCCGGTAGAAGAACTCCTGGACGGGCGGCAGGACGAACCAGGTCTCGTGCCGCATGCGGTCGACCGGCTCGCACCGGCTGTCGACCCGGAACCGGCCCGAGGCGTCGAGGTGGACCGTCTGGTGGAAAGGGCACATCCGGTCGAAGCGGCTCTCCGCGGGCACCGTGATCGCTTCGCCCGGGCACAGGTCGGTCGCCAGATAACCCGAATCGCGGCAGACCCGGACCTCCTTGAACCCGGACGGCGGCCGGACGACGGCCCCGCCGCCGTCGACGAGCCCGACGAGGTCGAAGAGCACCGGCGCCGCCGCGCCCAAACCGGTCAGGCCCGGCCGGCCCTCGCCGTCGGCGTTCCCGGCCCAGACGCCGATCGTGTAGCGGGGCGTGACGCCCACGGCCCAGGCGTCCCGCAGGCCGAAGCTCGTGCCCGTCTTCCAGGCCACCCACTTCGACGAGCTGAAGCTGCGCCAGAAGCCCTCCTCGTCCGGCCGGTTGACCGCGGTCAGGGCCTGGAGAGTGAGGTAGGCCGCGGCCGGGCCTAGGTCGCGCATCCGGGACGGCGCCTCGCCGTCCCCGCGCACGAGCCGCACCTCTCGCCCGCCGCCCGGGGCGTTCGCGGCCAGCTGGGCCAGCTTGGCGTACAGGGCGGCGATCTCGTCGAGCCGGCCCTCGGCCCCGCCCAGGACGAGCGTCAGGCCGTAGTCCTCGGGCGGCCGGTCGAGCGTGGTCAGCCCCCACTTCCGGAGCTTGTTCTCGAACTTCGGGATGCCGTATTCCCGCAGCTCCCGCACGGCCGGCACGTTGAGCGACCAGGCCAGAGCGGCCCGGGCCGGCACGGCGCCCCGGAAGCGCCGGTCGAAGTTCTCCGGCCGGAAGCCCTCGAAGCGGACCGGCGTGTCGGGGACGAGGGTGACCGGGGTCAGGCCGCCCTCCTGGAGGAGGGCCGCATAAAGGAAAGGCTTGAGGATGCTGCCCGTGCTGCGGCGGCTGCGGGCGATGTCGACGGCCTGCCCCTCTTCCTCCCGCCGCTCCAGCCCGACGTTGCCGACATAGGCGACGACGGCGGCCTCGCGGTTGTCGATGACGACCGCGGCCAGGTTGCCGATGCCCCGCTCCCTCAGCCGGGCCCCGTGCGTCTCGGCGACGCGCCGGACCGAGCGCTGCAGGCCGGGATCGACGAACGAGCGGAACGGCGGGACCGCCCCGGGCGCCGCCGCCAGCGTGTCGAGGAGATGGGGCGCCTCGCGCGGCGCCGGCCGCGTCCCCTCGGGCATCCTCTCGGCCAGGGCCAGCCGGCACTCGAGCGCCGGCAACAGGCCCTTGCTCTCGAGCCGCCTCAGCAGGCGGTCGCGCTTGGCCCGCAGCCGGGCCCGGCCGTCCTCCGAGGCCAGCAGCCCGGGGTCGTTCGGCAGGACGGCCAGGAAGGCGGCCTCGGCCCAGCTCAGCCGCTCCGGGGCCCGGCCGAAGTAGAGCCAGGCGGCCGCGTCGAGCCCGACGACGTTGCCGCCGAAGGGGGCGTGGGCGGCGAACAGGGCCAGGATGGCCCGCTTCGAGCGCCCCGTCTCGAGCCGCAGGGCCAGCACGGCCTCTTTGACCTTCTCGAGAAAGGTCCGCGGCCTGTTCTTGCGGGCCAGGCGCACGACCTGCATGGTCAGCGTGCTGGCCCCGCTCTCGACCCGCCCGGAACGAAGATTCTGCCGCGCGGCCCGGACGAGCGCCAACGGGTCGACACCCGGGTGGGCGAAGAAGCGCCTGTCCTCGAACCGGACCAGGACCTCGGTGAAGCGCTCCGGGACCCGCTCGCCCGCGGGGAAGCGCCACTGGCCGTCGGCCGCCGGGCGGGCCCCGAGCAGCTCGCCGCCCGCGCCGAAGAGCGCCGGCGAGACCGGGTCGTCGAAGCGGACGACCGGAACGGCCAGCCACAACAGCCCGGCCGCCAACAGCAGCCCGCCCGCGGCGACGAACCGCCGGCGCTT
>CAZFZU010000015.1:3437-20549 GCA_964523615.1 uncultured Eubacteriales bacterium
GGCCCTTGAGCGGGAAGCCCGGGACCTCGCGCCGGTCGAAGGGCGTGTCCGACGAAACGTCGACGGCCCGCTCCCCGTCCCAGGCGAAGCGGTAGCGGAAAGGCTTGAGCCCGGTGGATCCGTAGTAGGCGGCCACGGCCATCAGCCCCCAGGCCGTCTCCTGGGTCGAAAGCCAGGTGTCCGAAGCCAGCGTCCGGGACAGGTCCGCCACCAGGTCCTTGACCTTGGCCGGCTTCCCGGCCTGCACGGCGGAACGGACGGCCAGCGCCCGGTCCCGCAGCTCGGAGCCGAAGGTGTCGCCGTCGTCGCGGTAGGGCTTGAACTCGGGCTTGGCCCGGTCGGCCAGGTCGGCCGCGGCATCCGTCTGGCCGGTCATCTGGAAGGCCGCGGCCAGCATCAGCCCGGCCAAGCCATCGAGGTCGGCGCTCTCGCGCAGCCGGTTCATGGCCCCGAGGTCGGGGTCCCGGGCCAGGGCCAGGTTGAACAGCCGGAAAGCCTGGGTCAGCTTGGCCCCGGCGCCGCCGGTGACGAAGGCATTGGCCAGGAGCTTCTGGTTGGCCCGCCAGCCGTCGAGCATGGCTTGGGGCACATGGTACCCGAGCCGGGCCGCTTCGAGCAGGAAGTGGCCGGCGTAAGCGGTCGTCCACTCGTGGCCGTCGCGGTCGCCGGGCCAGTAGGCGAAGGAGCCGTTCGGCGTCTGGAACGAGGCCAGCTTGCGGACGGCCGCCTTGACGTTGTCCTCGACTTCGCGCTTCTCGCGCTCGTCGAGCTTGGCCAGGCCCTTGAGATAGAGCTGGGGGAAGGCTGCCGAGAGCGTCTGCTCGAGGCAGCCGTGGGGATACTGGATGAGGAAGTCCAGCCGCTTCTCGAGATCGAGGGGCGGCAGGGGCGAGGCCTCGACCGTGACCGTGTTGGTGCCCTCCAGGCCGAAGGGCACGACCTCCCGGCGGGCCGACTGGCCCGGTCCGAGCTCGAGGCGGGTCGTCTGCGTGACGAGAGTGTTGGAGGCCAGCACGGGGATGTCGACGGCGTCCTCGACCTTCTCCCCGCCGCCCGTCGCGCGGAAACGGACCCGGCCGGCGCCGAGCCCGCCGGTCGACTTGAGGGCGAAGGTGACGATGCGGTCGCCCGGCTTGTCGAAGGCCACGGTCTTCTCGCGCTCGCCGACGACCTCGAACAGGGCGTCGGTCTCGACCGCGACGGCGACCTCCTTGATCTTGGTCCCGTCGACGAAGACCGTGACCGGCATGACGACGTCCTCGCCGGGCCGGACGATCCGCGGCAGGGTGGCCAGGGCCATGAGGTCGCGCCGGACCGGGACCGACCGCTCGGCCCAGCCGAAGGCGCCGCCCCGGCCGGCCACGACCATGACCCGGACGGCCCCGAAATACTGCGGCATGAGGAGCTCGTGGACGCCGCTCGCGCCGGCCTTGAGGTCGAACGGCCCCTCGAACAGGACGACGGGCGGGAAGCGGCGCGGCTGCTTGGCCTTGTCCAGGGATGCGGCGTTCTCGTCGCCGCCGACGGCCAGCAGGCGGGCCATCTCGGCCCCGTAGGCCTCGGCCACGAGGTCGAACAGGTCCCAGGTGCGGACGCCGAGGGCCTCGCGGGCGTAGAAGGTCTTGCGCAGGTCGGGCGTCGCGAACCGGGTCAGGCCGAGCAGGCCCTCGTCGACGACGGCCAGGGTGTAGGTCATGGGCCGCCCGGCCGCCTCGCGCACCTCGACCTTGAACTTTTCCGCGGGCCGCAGCTCGCCGGCCACCTGGACGGCCGGGTCGAGACGCGTGGCCGGGTCCTCGACGAGGAGCGGCAGGACGCCGTAGAGCCGGATGGGCGCGTCGGTCGTCTTGCCGCGATGGGGCTGGAGGAGCGTGACGTGGACATAGACGTTGGGCGTCATGGCCGCCGTGAGCGGGACTTCGACGCGGTTCTGGCCCTCGACGGTGGAAACCCACTTCATGTCCAGGACCGAGGTCCCGGTCTCGAGCGAGACCAGGGCGCGTCCTTGAACGGCCGCGGGCAGGAAGACGACGGCCTTCTCGCCGACCTTATAAGCGGTCTTGTCGGAGGTCAGCGACAGCGCCGTGGCCCCCGGGCCGCCCTGCCCGCGGGCCCGGCCCGCCCAGTCGGGCCAATCGACGTAGACGACCTGGCCGGCGGCGTGGCCGCTGGCGGGGTCCTCGACGCGGATCAGGTACCGGCCCCAGGCCGGCTGGCGGATATTGAACGACCAGGTCCCGGCGCCGTCCCGGGTCGAGACCGTCGCCTGGGAGATCGGCCGGGTCCGGGTGTCGGAGACGTACTGGGCCAGCGACTCGCCGCTCCGCTCCCACCACCACCGCCACTCGATCTGGTACAGAGAGACGACGACGCGGTCGCGGGACACCGGCTTGCCGGACGCGTCCACGGTCGCGATGTCGACCCGGTGGTCCCGGTCCGTCACCAGCAGGCCCCGTTCCCGGTCGCCTTTCGGGACGCGCAAACCGACGTAGGAGTCGTAGGGGTGGAAGGGCAGGGAGAAGGTGTCGACGCTGAAGTCGCCGCTGGCCTCGAAGACCCGGCTGGTGAAGGCCGCCTCGAGCAGCCCGGGGCTGGCCTGCTCGGGCCGGATGTCGATGCGGGCCTTGGCCCGGCCGCCGGCATCGAGGACGCCCTTGGCCGCCTCGACCGTGCCGCCCTCGAAGTCGCGGGCCGGATCGTCGAAGGCGAAGTCGGGGTAGCCGTCGAAGCGCGTGGCCCGCCGCGACAGGCGGACCGACACGTCGTATTCGAGGTTGGCGGCCGGGGCGCCGTGGAGCCACTGGGCCGCCACGGCCGCTTCGAACGGCATGTCCTTGCGCCGCAGGGACTCCCGCCCGGGATCGAGCGCGATCTTCAGCCGGTTCGGCACGACCGTCTCGATCTTGAGCGTCCGCTCGAAGGACAGGCCGCCGACGAGGACGCGGGCCCGCCAGTTGCCCGTCGGGGCCGCCTCTTCGGTGGCGACGCGAAAAGCGTAGAAGGGCTCGACCGTCCGCTCCGGAGCGAAGGTCCCGGCGAGCTGGCCCTGGGGCGCGTAGAGCTCCAGGGAGACGGGATGGCCCTCGGGCAGGACCCCGTCCCGGTCGAACAGGGCGAAGGTCAGGTGGAGGGTGTCGCCCGGCCGCCAGACGCCGCGCTCGCCGTAGAGGACGCCCTTGACGCCCTTCTGCGTCGTCTCGCCGCCGACGTCGAAATGGCTCGTGGCCAGGACGCCCTCGGCCGAGACGCGGAGGTAGTTGATGTCGCCGCCGCCCTCGGCCGCGACATAGAACGGCCGGTCGCGGAGCTCGAGCGCGGCGAAGCCGTTGCCGTCGGATGTCGTCTCGCCGAGAAGCCGGTTCTGGTAGTTGTAGGCCCGGACCTTGAGGCCCGAGAGCGGCCGGGCCGTGCCGATGTCGGTCGTCACGACGCGCAGGGCGCCGCCGGCCTCGAGCTTGGCCACCAGGCCGATGTCGGAGGCGAAGAAGTTCCGGCCGGCCACGGCCGCGGGATTGAAATTGGGGAAGAAGTAGGCGTCCGAGCAGGGGTCCTCGCGGTCGCGCCATTCGTTCCAGGGCAGGTCGTCGCCCTCGAAGGCGTAGTCCCAGTTCTGGTAGCGGCCGTAGCCCTCGTCGTCCATGTTGCGGACCGGCCCTTCGGCCGGGACCGGGCGGTCCGAAGGCGGGCAGGGATAGGCCGAGTTGCCGCGGTTCATGGACAGGACGATGCGGAACAGCGAGCCCGGGTTCTCCGCGAACAGGGAGGTGACGTCGAGGTCGTAGCGGGTCCACTTGCCGGTCACGCCCGGGTCGTCCGAGAGCGGCACGGTCTTGCGCCAGAGGTAGCGGCCGACCCGGGCCAGCTCCTCGCTCCCTTCGAGGCTGTTGACCTGGAAGAACTGGGCCATGTTGCCGGGGTAGATCTGAAAGGCGGCCACCTGGACGCTGCGCAGATTGACGGCCTCGAAAGGCACGGTCAGCCGGTCCTTGCGCGGCAGGACCAGCCCCCGGCCGACGAAGCGGACCTGGGGCCGGACGGCCTCGAACGTGACCTGGCGGTCGAGCCCTTCGGCCAGGCGGCGGCCGAAGGCGTTGCGGACGCCGGGCATCACTTGGACGTCGACGGCGCCCGAGAACTCCCGGGCGGAGTAGAGGCGGACGACGTTGCCGTCGATCTCGAAGGTCAGCGGCCGGTCCTCGGCGACGATGAGCCCCTTGAGCTCCTGGTCCTTGGCCAGGGCGTCGGAGAAACGCACGACGACATGGCGGGCCTCGCCGAGCATGGGCTCTATGGCCAGGACCTTGAACTCGCCCTTGGCCGGGACCTCGACGGCCTGGCGGCCCCGGTCGTCGACGCGGATGGGCCCGCCGTCCCACTCCAGGACCACGGCCGAGGCCGTCTCGCCGCGCTCGACGCCGCGGACGGAGAAGAGATGGACGAGCCCGCCGGGCGAATGGCTCCAGTCGACGGCCAGGGACCGCCCGGCCTGTTCGGCCCGCAGGACCTTCTCGACGAGGACGCGCTCCTCGTCGTCGGCGGTGACGACCCGGCCGCGCAGGACCTGGGCCTGGGGCCGGTCGGGGTCCTCGGCGAAGAGGCCCTCGACGGCGATCTCCAGGTCCGGCCGCACGACGGTGAAGCCGAAGGCGAAGCGGGCGAAGGCCTTGGGCACGTCGAGGACGCGGCCGACGCGGACGACGGCCTTGTAGTCCTGGCCGGGCTTGAGCCCGTCGCGCGGGGTGAAGACGAGCTCGCGCGGGCTGCGCCACTCGGCCTTGCCGGCCAGGGCCGGGGTGAACTCGATGAGCCCGGCCTCGGCCGGGCCGGGCATGGCGGCGTCTGCGACGAAGAGCACCCGGACGGCCGCCTTGCGCGAGACCGCCCCCGTGGTGAAGGCGCTGATGTAGCGGTACCACTCCATTTCGGACTGGGCCGGGCCGGCGGGGGCCTTGGGCTTGCAGCCGAAGGCGCCGGCGACGGCCAGGGCCAAAAGCAGGCGGGATACGGTCCTCTTGGTCATGAGATGCTCTCCCCTCGGTGGCGGTGATCGGTCATGCCGGGAACGGCGAAACGCCTCTGCCGGAAGGGTATGCGGGGGGCCGGGGAAAGTCAAGACGACGGCTTCATCTCCGGGCCCCATTTATTGTATGATGGGGCGGCTTCACAGACGACAGGAGACAGCCCATGGGCAAGACGCATCCGGCGCCGGCCGCCGACCCCATCAGCCGGCGCGATTTCCTCCGATCCTCGGCCGCGGCCGGCCTCGGCGCCGCGTTCGCCGGCGCGGCCTTCGGCCAGACCGTTCCGCCGGCCGCGCCGGCCGCTGCCGCCGCCGCTAAAAGCGCGGACGAGCTGCGGGTGGCCGTCATCGGCTGCGGCGCCCAGGGCCGGGTCCTCATCGAGGCCATGCTGCGCGTCCCTTCGGTCCGCATCGCGGCCATTTGCGACATCTGGTCCTACAGCCGCCAGTACACGGGCAACTATCTCAAGAAGTACGGCCACGCCGCCAACGTCTACGAGGACTACCGCGAGCTCCTGGCGGCCGAGAAGGACATCGACGCGGCCGTCGTGGCCACCCCCGACTGGGTCCACGCCGAGCACGCCAACGCCTGCCTCCGCCGCGGCTGGCCCGTCTACTGCGAGAAGGAGATGGCCAACACGCTGGAGAAGGCCCGGTCCATGGTCCTGGCCGCGCGCGAGACCGGCCGGCTCCTCCAGATCGGCCACCAGCGCCGCTCGAATCCCCGCTACATCCACGCCATCGACCGGCTCATCCGCGACCGCGCCCTGCTCGGCCGGGTGACCGTCGCCTACGCCCAGTGGAACCGGGCCAAGGCCGACCTCCTGGGCTGGCCGGAAAAGTACGCCATCGACCAGGCCACGCTCGACAAGTACGGCTACGCCAACATGACCGAGTTCCGCAACTGGCGTCTTTACAAGAAGTTCGGCGGCGGTCCCATGGTCGACCTGGGCTCCCACCAGATCGACCTGTTCAGCTGGGTCTACGGCGGGCCGCCCAAGTCGGTCGTGGCCAGCGGCGGCCTCGACTACTATAAGGATTGGGAGTGGTACGACAACGTCATGGCCATCTACGAGTACGCCGCTCCGCAGGGCACGGCCCGGGCCTTCTACCAGGTCCAGACGACAACCCAGCACGGCGGTTTCTACGAGACGTTCATGGGCGAGAACGGTTCGCTCGTCCTGTCCGAGATCCCCGAGCGCGGCAACTGGGCCATGCGCGAGCCCCACGCCCCCGAATGGGACTCCCTGGCCAAGGCCGGCCTGCTCCAGTCCGAAGCCGTGCCGATCCAGAAGTCGGCGACCAAGAACATCTACGTCGACGTCCGGGTCACGGCCGAGGCGGGCCGCTGGCCGCTGCCGGTCGAGCTGGCCAAGCCGGCCCACCAGCCCCACCTCGAGAACTTCTTCGACGCCGTCCGCCACGGCACGCCGCTCAACTGCCCCGCCGAGCTGGCCTACGAGTCGTGCGTCGCGGTCCTCAAGGCCAACGAGGCGGTCAAGGCCCGCCGGGTGGTCGACTTCCGGCCGGAGCAGTTCAAGGCATGAGCCGCCGCGGCCGGGCCCTCCTCCCTCTCGCGGCTTTGGCCGCGGCGGTCGCCGTCGCGTCCGCCGGGCTCGCCGCCCAGACCGCCCCCGCGGCGGACAAACATACCGTCTGGGACGGGGCCCGGACGACGCCCGTCCACCTCATCCCCCTGCGCGACGAGAACGACGAGCTCATCGTGCCGGCCGAGACCGATCCCCTGCCGTATTCGGCCCGCTTCACCTGCGGCCCCTGCCACGATTACGCCACGGTCCGCGGCGGCTGGCACTTCGGCGGCAAACCCGCGGCGACCGACGGCCGTCCCGGCGAGCCTTGGCTCCAGTTCGACCCGCGGACGGGAACGGTCCTGCCGCTCTCCTACCGCAAGTGGCCCGGCCTCTACGATCCCGCGGCGGCCGGCCTGACGGCCTGGGACTTCACCCTCCTCTTCGGCCGTCACATGCCCGGCGGCGGGGCGGCCGAGCCCTCCGACGAGGAGGTCCTGGCCCATCCCGAGGCCCGTTGGAACGTCTCCGGCCGGGCCGAGGCCAATTGCCTGGCCTGCCACAACGGCTCGGGCCGCCAAGACCCGAGCGAGTGGGCCAAACAGGTCCTGCGCGAGAACCTGCGCTGGGCGGCCACGGCGGCCGGCGGCCTCGGCGAGGTCGGCGGCATGGCCTCCCGGCTCAAGGAGACCTGGGACGTCGTCGACGGGCCCAACCTCGACGACCATCTCTGGGCCGTGGCCCCCTCGGTCGAGTACCGGGCCGCGGACTTCGACTCCAAGCGGCGCTATTTCTTCGACCTCGACCACAAGCCGTCCGACGCCAACTGCCTGGCCTGCCACGCCGTCTCGCCGGCGGGCGAGGCCCAGTGGACGGCCGACGGCGACGTTCACGCCACGGCCGGGCTGACGTGCGCGGACTGCCACAGGAACGGCCTCGACCACGCCATGGTCCGCGGCTACGAGGGCGAGGCGGACGAGACCGGCAACCGCCCGGCCGAGGCCTTCACCTGCCGGGGCTGCCATCTCGGCGAGAACGCCAAGGGCGAGAAGAAAGTCGTCCCCGGCCGGTTGGGCGCCCCCTTCCCCAAGCACACCGGCCTGCCCCTCGTCCACTTCAAGCGCCTGGCCTGCACGGTCTGCCATTCGGGGCCGATGCCCAAGGACGGCTTCACCCGGGTCCGGACCTCGCGGGCCAACCGCCTCGGCATCTACGGCGTGGCGACGTGGGCGACGGAGGCGCCGGTCCTCGTCGAGCCCGTCTATAAGAAGGACGGGCGGGGCCGGATCGCGCCTCACCGGCTGGTCTGGCCGGCCTTTTGGGCCAAGCGGGCCGGACGGGACCTCGTCCCTCTCCAACCCAAGGCCGTCGAAGCCGCCGCCGGCGACATCCTCAAGCCCGAAGAACGGATCGCGCAGACGCTCGCCGCCCTCGGACAGACCCTGGCCGAGGACGAAACGCCCGTCCTCGTCTCGGGCGGCTTCGTCTTCGCCCCCGACGTCGACCTCGGTCTGGACGCCTCGGCCCGGCCGGAAGGCGCGGAGGACGCCGCCGCGCCGGCCTTCTGGGGCCTGCGCACGGCCGCCGGCATCGCGCCCCTGGTGCCCGACTTCGACCCCGCCTCCCCCGACAAGGACCCGTCCGTCGACGCCCGTTTCCAGGACTTCCTGCAGGCCCTGGCCACGACCCCGGGGAAACCGGGCGAGCCGGCCATCCTCGTCCGGACGACGCTCTACCGCATCGTCGACGGCTTCCTCGACGCCTCCGAGGCGCCGTCCGACCTCGGCGGGACGCCCGGCCCGGGCTGGATCGTCGACGGCCGGCTCCTGCCGCTGGCGCCGGACTTCGATGTCCGGACCGTCACGGCCAGGGCCGGGACGGAGAAGACCCTGACCGAGGAGCAGGTCGGGCTGGCGCTGGCGGCCCTGAAGTCAGCGGACGACCAGGCCGAGTTCGTCTACATCTCCGGCGGACGGCTGTTCCGGCTCGACAAGAAGGGCCGCCTCGAGAGCGTGAAGGACGAGGCCGCCGCGCCCGTCACCTGGCCGTTGGCCCACGGCGTCCGCCCGGCCCAACAGTCGCTCGGCTGGAAGGGATGCACGGACTGCCACAGCGGCGGCTCGGACTTCTTCTTCGGCCGCCTCGAGGGCACGGGCCCGCTGCTGACCGCGTCCGTCGCCAAGCGGTCGGCTTCTTCCTTCATGGGCCTCGGCGGGCTGTTCCAGCGCGTCTTCGGGCTGTCCTTCATCGTCCGGCCGGCCCTCAAGATCGTCCTGGGCGTCTGCGCGGCCGTCATCGGCGCGCTGTTGTTCCTGGCCGGCCTGGTCGCCCTGGGCCGGGTGGCCGGCTTCCTGGAGAAGAGGTGAGCGCCATGCTGTTCGCCGCCGTCACCCTCCTCGCCGCCGCCGGGACCTTCCTCGGGCTGGCCTTCCACCGCTTCTGGACGACCCGTCCGGAAGCCCACGCGACCATCCTCTACGCGGAGATCGCCGAGAAATTCTTCGCCTGGCTGGCGCTGCGCGCCGTGCAGATGTCCCGCCGGGCCTCGCCCCGGGCCTGGGCGGCGTACGTCCGGGAGCTGCCGCTGTGGCGCTGGCCGGTCCTGGAGAAGGGACTCCATGCCGTTCTGTACGCGAGCTTCCTCTACCTCGCGGCCAGCGGCTTCTTCTTCGCCCTATTCGTCCCCCGGGGGCTCTACGGCTTCCCCCTCGTCGGGCACGTCGTGGCCGGCGGCTTGTTCGCCGTCTCGTTGACCGTCGTGGTCGTCTTCAAGGGACGGCACTTCATCGCCGTGCCCCGGCCGGCCCTGCTCAGCCTGACGCTCCTCGACCCGAGGAAGATGGGCATCACCCCGGCCCGGGTCAGGGCGTGGGCTTTTTGGGGCTTCGTTCTGGCCGGATTCCTGCTGACACTCTCGGCCCTGCTGCCCATGCTGCCGCTCCTGCGGACCGCGGGCCAGGCCTTCATGTTCGAGTTCCACCGCTACAGCGCCGTCCTCTCGGCCGTCGCCGCGGCGGTCTACCTGGGCCTCGAGGTCTTCGCCGCGGGCCCGCCCGCCCCGCCGGCCCCCTGATCCCGGCTACTTCGTCCGCGGCGAGACGTCCTTCCGGCCGTTCTCGTAGAGGCCGGCCAGCTCGACGGCCCGCCCGTCCCTGACCGCGAACTCGAGGCGGAAGCCCTCGTTCCCGTCGAGGGCGAACAGGGTCGCCGTCATGGGGACGAGCCGGAACTTCGGGCCCGTCCGTTGATAGAACAGGGCGCCGTTCTCGAAGGTGACCCTGCGCTCGCCGTAGACCCCGGCATAGGATTCGAGGGTTTTCTCGTCGATCCGGACCGGGGCCGCTTTGGCCTTCTGTCCGGCCAGGATCCAGTCGTATTCGGCCTTCCGTTCGGGGGTCGCGGCTTTCGCCGCCAGCTTCTCGACGGCCAGGGCGTAGGCCCGGTCGAAGGCCTCGGCCGCCGGACAGGCGATGTCGGGTTTGACGCCCGTCCCCTCCCAATTGGTCTTGGAGACGGGGTTGATGGCCCGGGCGAAGGGGACCCGGAGGATGAAGTCGCGCTGGACGATCATGGCGTCGGTCGGGTGGGCGCCGCCGCCCGTCGTCTCGCCGATGAGGGTCGCACGCTTAAGGTTCTGCAGATTGTAGGAGAACTCTTCGGCCCCGGAAAAGGTCCGGGCGCTCGTCAGGACGTAGACGTCGGCCTTGGACGCGCGGGCCCCGGGGACATAGGGCAGGGTCCAGTAGTGCTCGGTCGTGTCCGTGGCTCGGGCGTAGAGATCGTTGAGATGGACGGGCTCGTCGAAGAGATAGGAGCTGATGAGCTGGATCTGGGCCGGGTCGCCGCCGCCGTTCTGGCGCAGATCGACGATGATGGCGTCGCAATGGGCCAGGAAGTTCATGGCCGCGACGGCCGTCGGGCCCGCGTCGCCGGGCGACGCGAAAACGCGGAAGTCGAGATAGCCGACGTTCCCGGGCAGGCGCTCGACCTTGCGGAAGCCGAAGTTGTCGCGCCTACTCTCCTCGAGCTGGCGCTCGCGGACCTTCTTCGCCTCTTCCTCGCTCCGCCCCGCGAGGCGCCGGAAGTCCTCGGCCATGGCCGGATTGTAGGCGAAGCCCGTGTGCCGGTCCTGGCTGACCTCGAGGATGACGGCGGCCACGGCCGCGGCGAAGTCCGGTGCGGCCGCGAGCTTGTCGAAGCCGCCGGCCTCGAGCTTGGCCTTGAGCGCCTCCTCCATCTTTTTGGCCGTTTCGGCGAAGATGTAGTTCTTGTTCAATAGAGAAGCGATCTCGTCGACGACGGCCCGCTTCTTGGCCGCGTCGAGGGACGGGGCCGGCGCCGCCTGGCCGAAGGCCACCGAGGCCCAGAGGGCCGCGACCGCGACGATCAGGGCGACCGAACGGATCATCTTGGACATGACGAACCTCCTCTGTCTTGTTTGACGGGCCGCCGTCAGCGCGTCCAACTGGCCGGGCGCGACGGGCACGGCAGAAGTCCCTTGACGAGCAGCTCGGCGATGCGGCCGACCTGGTCCTCCAGCTCCTCTCGCCGGCCGAGCTCGCGGGCCGACAGGTTGAACGGGAGGTGGGAGTTGGTGCTTTGGATAAGGACGAACGAGGCCGTCCGGGGGTCGGCGCAGTCGAGCGTCCCGAGCCTGGCCCCCTCGCGCAGGACGGCCTCGAAGACGGCGGCCTCTTTCTCGAAATAGGCCTGCCGCCGCGCGAGCAGCGGAGCCCGGACCGACGACAGGAGCTCGCCCAGGCTCCGGGAGTAATGGGCGACGCTGTCGAAGCGATGGAGAACGCGAAGGACGAGCATCCGCCGGAGCCGCCGGTCGATGGGATCGGGCGACGCGGCGATCTCCTCCATCTTCCCGACGACGGCCTCCGCGATGCGGTCGATGTGGGCCAGGACCAGCTCTTCTTTGGACGGGAAATGCAGATAGATCGTGCCTTTGCCGATGCCGACCTGCCGGGCTACGTCCTCCATGGTCATTTTGCCATACCCATAGGTGGCCAGGAGGCCGTCGACGGCGTCGAGAATGAGATCCTTGATATCCTGTCTCTTGGCTATTTTCCCCATTTTATGACCTTTGACCATTATCGTATTCTAGTCATTTCATTCTGTCAAGAAACTTCGAACGTGCCTTCGGCGACCGGCCGAAGCGAGCCCTCGCCGGACCCCCTCTCGTCGGCCGCGGGCATCGCCGCGGCTCACAGCCCTGCCCTCGCCGGGCGACCGGCCGTCGGCCGGTCCGATCCGGCCCGCCGCGGCGCCCGTTCCCGCCTCCGCGCGGCTTGAATTTTCCCCTCTTATGGACTATGATTCGCTGTCGCGGGAACCGCGACATGAGGCGTCTTCGGGCGCCCTCATCATTTCATATCCGATAGGAGCGCATCAATGGCCGTGAAAGGGTTCAACGCCTTCGAGATGGCCCAGAAACAGTTCGACGCTGTGGCCGACCTTCTCGAGCTCGATCAACCCACCCGGGACCTCCTGCGGCAGCCGCTGCGGGAATACCACTTTTCCATCCCCGTCCGCATGGACGACGGCAGCGTCCGCGTCTTCAAGGGCTTCCGCTGCCAGCACAACGACGCCCGCGGGCCCTGCAAGGGCGGCATCCGCTTCCACCCCCAGGAGACGATCGACACCGTCCGGGCCCTGTCCATGTGGATGACCTGGAAGTGCTCCGTCGTCGACATCCCGCTCGGCGGCGGCAAGGGCGGCGTCATCTGCGACCCGCACGATCTCAGCCAGCGCGAGCAGGAGCGTCTCTGCCGCGGCTGGATCCGGGTCCTGGCCCACGACGTCGGCCACCTCCGCGACGTCCCCGCCCCCGACGTCATGACCAATCCCCAGCACATGCTCTGGATGCTCGACGAGTTCGAGGCCATCCACGGCCAGAAGTACCCCGGCTTCATCACCGGCAAGCCCGTCGGCATGGGCGGCTCCCTCGGCCGGACCGAGGCCACCGGCTACGGCCTCATCTTCACCGTCCGCGAGGCCCTCAAGGAGATGGGGATCAAGCCCGAGGCCACCACGGCCTCCGTCCAGGGTTTCGGGAACGTCTCCCAGTACGCCATCCAGCTCTACACCAAGCTCGGCGGCAAGGTCGTCGCGGTCGCCTGCTGGGACCAGAACGACCAGGCCTCCTACACCTACCGCAAGAAGAGCGGCATCAATCTCGAGGAGCTCCTGGCCATCACCGACCGCTTCGGCGGCATCGACAAGGCCAAGGCCGAAGCCCTCGATTACGAACGCCTGCCCGGGGACGCTTGGATCGAGCAGGACGTCGACATCCTCCTGCCCTGCGCCCTGGAGAACCAGGTCAACGCCGAGACCGTCAAGAAGATCGGTCCCAAGGTCAAGATCGTCGCCGAGGGCGCCAACGGCCCGACGACGCCCGAGGCCGACGCCGTCCTCAAGAGCCGCGGCATCTTCGTCGTCCCCGACTTCCTGGCCAACGCCGGCGGGGTCACCTGCAGCTACTTCGAGCAGGTCCAGTGCAACATGAACTTCTTCTGGACCAAGGAAGAGGTCCTGTCCAAGCTCGACGACAAGATGACGGCCGCCTTCAAGGCCGTCAGCGAGCTGGCCCGGACGCGCAAGCTCTACATGCGCGACGCCGCCTACGTCATCTCCGTCAGCCGCGTCGCCAACGCCTGCAAGGACCGCGGCTGGGTCTGACCGCTTTCGACGCTGCGTTCGCCCGCCCGCCCTCTCCGGCGACATCGGAGAGGGCGGGCGTTCTTTAACGTTCCGGCCACGGGCCGGGCGAGGACAGGGCCGCCCCGGCGGCCGAGGAGGGACGCAGCTCTATGACCAACTCCCGTACGCCCAATCCCGTCAACACCCTGTTCTCCACCCTCCACGAGCGGGCCAAGGAGCTGAACTGCCTCTACCGCATCGAGGAGATCCTCAGCCTCTACGACGTCCCCCTCGAGGACGTCTTCGCCCAGGTCATCGAGGCCATCCCGCCCGGCTGGCAGTTCCCCGACTGCTGCCAGGCCCAGATCACCTACGGCTCCGACACGTTCGAGTCCCCCGAATTCGACGAGACGCCCTATACCCAGTGCGCCGAGATCCGGGTCCAGGACACCTCGGTCGGGCGCCTGTGCGTCTCTTACAAGAAACCGACGCCGGAGAGCGACTGCGGCCCGTTCATGAAAGGCGAGATCAAGCTCATCCACACCATCGCCGAGCGCCTCGGCCACTTCATCCTCCACCAGCGCCTGCGCGGCATGTACGAGAAGATGAGCGACGACCGCCGCGAGGCCGCCGGGGAGAAACAGGGCTGGCGGATCGCCCTGGACCTCCTCCGCAACACCAATCCCGGCCTCCTCATCCGGGTCTCGCGCAAGATGATGAACTACCTCGGCTGGCGCGGCGTCAGCGAGGCCCGCGACCTCCTGCAGCGCTTCAGCGGCGGCCAGACGGTCGAAAGCCTGTTCGGCGACTCCAACCTGCCCCAGAGCCGCGAGTCCATGGACCGGTTCTTCGAGCTGACCGAGGAGACCTTCCGCATCGCCTCGGCCAACCTGACCGACGACGACATCCTCGACCGCATCCAGCGCTGGATCAACGAGGACCGCTCGAGCTCGGCCGTCCAGAGCCTGGAGAACGTCTACGCCGACCTGGCCGAGGTCCTCGACAGCATGCGCCGGATCAAGATCCTGGCCCCGGAGGGCATCCAGCTGCCCCGGTCGAAGGCCAACAGCGTCCGGGTCACCCTCATCCGCCGTTTCTTCACCGAACAGCTCGAGTTCATCAACGTGGCCAAGAAGTACGTCGACCTCGAGGACTTCTTCGACCTCATGGAGCGGATCGTCTTCCCCTCGGGGAGCCACGGCAAACTCGGCGGCAAAAGCGCCGGTCTGTTCCTGGCCAGCCGCATCCTCAAGCAGGCGGCCCGCCGCAACAAGATCATCGGCTCCGTGAAGAAGCCCAAGACCTGGTACGTCACCTCGGACGGCCTGAGCGCCTTCTCGACCTACAACAACCTCGACGAGATCCACGAGCAGAAGTACAAGGACATCGAGGTCATCCGCCAGGAATATCCCCACCTCGTCCAGGTCTTCAAGAACTCGTCCTTCCCGCCCGAGGTCGTCAAGGGCCTGTCGGTCGCCCTGGACGACTTCGGCGAGGTCCCCCTCATCGTCCGCAGCTCGAGCCTCCTCGAGGACCGGCTGGGCACGGCCTTCGCCGGCAAGTACAAGAGCCTGTTCCTGGCCAACCAGGGCGACAAGCAGCAGCGCCTGGAGGCGCTCTGCGACGCCGTGGCCGAGGTCTACGCCTCGATCTTCAGCCCCGATCCCATCCAGTACCGGTCCGAGCGGGGCCTCCTCGACTTCTACGAGGAGATGGGGGTCATGATCCAACAGGTCGTCGGGACACGGGCCGGCAAGTATTTCTTCCCGGCCTACGCCGGCGTCGCCTTCAGCCGCAACGAGTTCCGCTGGTCGCCGCGGATCAAGCGGGAGGACGGCCTGCTCCGGATGGTGCCGGGCCTCGGCACCCGGGCCGTCGACCGGGTCAGCGACGACTACCCGGTCCTCGTCGCCCCCAGCCAGCCGAACCTGCGGGTCAACGTCTCGACCGAGGAGGCCGTCCGCTACGCGCCCAAGAAGATCGACGTCATCGACCTCGAGGAGAACCGCTTCGTCACCAAGGACATCCGCGAGCTGCTCGAGGAGGTCGGGCACGAGTTCCCGGCCCTGACCAAGGTCTTCTCGATCTACAAGGAAGGCCTCCTCCAGCGCCCCATGGGCCTGGCCACCGACATCGCCAAGTCCGACGCGGTGGTCACCTTCGACGGGCTCATCGCCGGGACGCCGTTCATGCTCCAGATGGAGGCCATCCTCAAGACCCTGTCGTCGGCCATGGGCGTGCCCGTCGACATCGAATTCGCCTCGACGGGCACGGACTTCTACCTGTTGCAGTGCCGGCCTCAGAGCCAGGCCTCCGAGGACGTGGCCATGGAGATCCCTGCCAACCTGCCCGACGCGGCCGTCCTGTTCACGGCCCGCAAGCACGTCTCCAACGGCCGCGTCGCCGACGTCACCCACGTCGTTTACGTCGATCCGGACCGCTACGGCGAGCTGGCCGACTACGGCGAACTCGTGGCCGTCGGCGAGGCCGTCGGCAAGCTCAACAAGCTCCTGCCCCGCCGCCAGTTCCTCCTCATGGGCCCGGGCCGCTGGGGCAGCCGCGGCGACATCAAGCTCGGGGTCCGCGTGACGTACTCGGAGATCAACAACTCGGCCATGCTCATCGAGATCGCCCGCAAAAAGGGCAACTACGTCCCCGACGTCTCGTTCGGCACGCACTTCTTCCAGGACCTCGTCGAGTCGGGCATCCGCTACCTGCCCCTCTACCCGGACGACGCCGGGATCCAATTCAACGAGCGCTTCCTGCTCGAGTCGCCCAACAAGCTGGCCGAGCACTGCCCGGAGTGCGCCGCCGTCGCCCACGCGCTGCGGGTCATCGACATCCCCGAGGCGACCGGGGGCAAGGTCCTGCGCGTCCTCATGAACGCCGACCGCGAGCTCGCCGTCGGCTTCTTCGCCCCGCCCGAGGCGGCCGTGCGGACCGCGTGCGACGGCGGCGCGGCCGGCCCGCGGGAGGACGAGGACGCCGCGCGCTGGCGCCAGCGGATGGCCGAGCGCGTCGCCTACCACTGCGGAGGGCAGCGCTGGGGCGTCCGGGGCGTCTACTATCTCGACGAGAGCGAAGGCGCGGAGATCGACCCGTCGGCCCCCATCCGGCTCGTCCTCCATTTCCTCGGCGGCGGCCGGCAGCGCAAGGAGATCGAGACCTGGCTCCAGGGCTGGAGCCTGTCGCTGGCCGAGATGAACTACTTCCGGACCGGCTTCCACTCCGAGGGTCTCCTCGACGTCCACTTTCTGACCGACGAGAAGGTCCGCGGCGAGCGCGACGTCGCCGCCCGCCTCAAGGTCCCCTCCGACGCCGTTCGGGAGCTGCCGCTCGGTCCGAAGGCCGGGGCATGAAGCGGGTCCCGCGCTTCGCCCACGAGGCCATGGCCACGGTCTTCGAGATCTTCGTCGCCGGCCGCGAGGAAGCCTACGCCGGGCAGGCCGCCCGGGCCGCCTTCGGCGAGATCGACCGTCTGGAGCGCCTGTTCAGCCGTTTCGACCCCGCGAGCGAGATCAGCCGCGTCGGGCGGCTCCGGGCCGGCGAGACCCTGCCCGTCGGGCTGGAGACGGCCGAGGTCCTGGGGCTGGCCGCGTTCGTCCAGTCGGAAACGGCCGGCGCCTTCGACATCAACTACCGGGCCGGCGCCGCGCCGGTCCGGGGCCGCGTCCGGCGGCTCCCAGGTCCGGCCTTGGCCCGGCTCATCCGGATCGACCGGACCGGGACCGGCTTCACGGTCACCCGGATCCCCGCCCGGGGCCGGTCGAAGCTCGCCCCGCTCGACCTCGACCTCGGCGCCGTCGGCAAGGGCTACGCTCTCGACGCCGCCCTGGCCCTGCTCAAGGACTGGGATGCCGGCAACGTCCTTCTCCACGCCGGCACGAGCACGGCCTTGGCCGCAGGGCCGGGGCC
>CAZFZU010000015.1:20649-26491 GCA_964523615.1 uncultured Eubacteriales bacterium
GGGCCGGGGCCCGGGAGGAACGAGGCGGGTGACGGCTGGCCCGTCGGGACCGGCGCGACGAAGGGCCGCGCGTCCGGCCCGGGCCGGGTCCTGCTCAGGAACCGGGCCCTCAGCGGCTCGGGCACCGAGGTCAAGGGCGAGCACGTCGTCGACCCGCGGACGGGACGGCCCGCGGCGGGGCACGCCGCGGCCTGGGCCTCCCACCCTTCGGCGGCGGCCGCCGACGCCCTGTCGACGGCCTTCATGGTCCTTCCGACCGAGGACGTGGCCGGGTTCTGCCGGAGGCACCCGGCGGTCTGGGCCCTCGTGAAAACCGGTCCTGAAAAGTGTAGAATATTCAACGCGGGCGAGATCGACGGAAACGGGCCCGCGTCAAGAAGGAGTCGCCGATGAAGAGAACGCTCGCCGTTGCGGCCCTGGCCGCCCTCATCCTCTCTCTGGTCCCCCCCGCCGCCGCCCAGGATGCCGGGAAGGAGGTCCTCAAGATCCAGCTGCCCAAGCCGATGTTCGTCGGCACGCCCAAGAATATCCGCACCCCCAACCTGGAGGCCATCACCGGCAAGCCCCGCGGCCCCTTCCTGGTCCCCGCCGGGACGATCCTTCTGTCGGCAGGCAAGCCCGTCACGGCCAGCGACAAGGAGCCCGTCATCGGCGAGGTCGCCTACGTCACGGACGGAAAGAAGTCCGGCGAGGACGGCTACTACGTCGAGCTCGGGCCCATGCTCCAGTGGGTCCAGATCGACCTCGGCAAGCCCTGCGAGCTCCAGGCCATCGTGGCTTGGCACTACCACAGCCAGGCCCGGGTCTACCGCGACATCGTCGTCCAGGTCTCGGACGACAAGGACTTCGTCGGGGGCGTGTCCACGGTCTTCAACAACGACCACGACAACTCCTCCGGCCTCGGGGCCGGCAAGGACAAGGAATACATCGAGACCTTCGACGGCAAGCTCTTCGATCCCAAGGGGATCAAGGCCCGCTACGTCCGCCTCTACAGCGGCGGCAACACCTCGAACGACATGAACCACTACGTGGAGGTCGAGGTCTACGGCCTCCCGGCCAAATGACGAAGAAGGCCTTCGCCGGTCTCTTTCTCTGCGCCCTGGCCGGCGCCCTCGTCCTGCGCTTGGCCCGTCCCGAAGCCCGGCCCGTCCACCCCGACGAGGCCAACCAGGCCGTCAAGTTCGGGGCCCTGCTCGAGCGCGGCGAGTACCGCTTCGACCCCCGGGACCACCATGGTCCGACATTATATTACCTGACCCTCCCGGCGGCCCGACTGGCCGGGGCCCGGACCCTGGCCGGGCTCGACATGGCCGCGTTGCGCGCCGTCCCGGCCCTGGCGGGGGCGGCCGTCCTGCTCATGTTCCTCCTCCTCGCTGGCGGGCTCTCCCGGGAGGCCGTTCTGGCCGCGGCCGGCCTGGCCGCGGTCTCGCCGGCCATGGTCTATTACAGCCGCTTCTACATCCAGGAGACGCTCCTCGTCGCCTTCTTGGCCGCCTTCCTCGGCGCCGGTTGGCGCTACGCCCGGACGCGTTCGGCCCTGTGGGCCCTGGCCGCCGGGGCCGCGGCCGGCTTGATGGCCGCCACAAAGGAAACGAGCGCCCTGCTCTTCGCCGCCGCCGCCGCCGCCCTGGCCGCGACGGCGCTCTTGGAGAAGGCCTGCGCCCGGCCCGGCGGCCGGACTGCCGCCGACGGCTCCTGGACCTGGCGGGGCGGGCGGAACGGGCTCCCCCGTCCGGGTCACGCCGCGCTGGCCCTGGCCGCCGGCGCCACCGTCGCGGCCCTGTTCTACTCCTCGTTCTTCGCCAATCCTGCGGGATTGGCCGACGCCTTCCGCGCCCTCGGCCTGTCCTTCGAGCGGGCCGGGCATCCCGGCGTCCACGCTCATCCCGGGCATTACTATTTCGGCATTCTGGCCTACGCCAAGGGCGCGTCCGGGCCAGTCTGGAGCGAGGCCTTCCTCCTGTTCCTGGCCCTGGCCGGAGGCATCGGCGCCCTGGCCCCGGACAGCGGCCGCGACGATTCGCCGCGCTTCCTGCGCTTCACGCTCTTCTTCACCCTGATCACGGCGGCGGCCTACAGCCTCGTCCCCTACAAGACGCCCTGGAACCTCCTGCCTTTCTATCTCGGGCTCGTCATCCTGGCCGGCCACGGCGTCGCCCTGCTCGTCCGGATCAGCCGGTTCCGCCTGGTCAAGCTCGTCGTCCTGGCGCTCCTGGTCCCCGGATTCGCGGGTCTGGCCGTCCAGAGCTACCGGGCCAGCTTTGCCCGCCCGGCCGACCCGGCCAATCCCTACGCCTACGCCCAGACGGTCCCGGACCTCCTCCGTCTCGTCGGCGAGGCGGAAAGAACGGCCGCGGCCGCTCCCGAAGGGAAGGACCTGCTCGTCGCGGTCGTCGCTCCGCCGGACGAGACCTGGCCCCTGCCGTGGTACTTCCGGGCTTTCGGGAGGGTCGGGTATTGGACAAGCCCGGCGGCCGCGCGCGAGGGCCTCGAAGAGGCGCGTCCCGCGGTCGTCGTTTCGTCCGCCGCCTTCGCCGAGGAGATCGGCGCGGCGCTCGGCCCAGACTATCGGATGAGTTTCTACGGGCTCCGCCCGGAGGTCGTCCTGGCCCTCTTCGTCCGCGGCGGGACTCCCTAGCCCCGCCCTCCGGAGTCCCGGCGGTATCCGACGACGGCGTCCACGTAGACGGGCCGAGTATCGTCGTTGACGATGCGGATGGTGTCGGTCGACTGGGCGACCGGGAACATGGCCGGGCCGAACTTGAAGCCGCCGGGACCTCGCCCCGGATGGAGAGGCTGCCAGGCGTCCTCGCCCTCCTCATCCATACGGAACAGCCCCGCCAGGCCGTAGCTCGCGCCGCCCTTGGTGACGACCGAGCCGTCGTCGGACGACTCCGAATAATAGATGCGGCTCTCCATGCGCAGGGTCAGCTCGCCGCCGGGGCGGATCTCGGCGAAGAGGCCGTCCGGCTCGCCCAGGGCATGGTCGGGGGAAACCACCTCGACCTTGTCCACGACGTCCCGGGCATAGAACTCGTCCGTCTTGTCCTGAGGCCGGGGGGCCGACGGCGCGGCCGGTCCGAAGAGCGCGATCATGGCGGCGGCGGCCAGGGCCGGGCCGGCGGTCCGGATCAAGGTCTTGGCGTCCATTCCCCTCTCCCTTCACCGACAGCTGTAGCACGGGCAGGGCCTCCCGTCAAGGCGGGCGGCGGCCCGGCGGGGGCTACTTCCTCAGGAGCGGGGCGTAGATGTTCATCTTAGGGGGATCGTCGCCGCCGACGCGGGCCGCCCAGAGCATCCCCCGCTGGACGATCTCGCGGGCCTCGGGGACGTCGAAATCGGCCCGGACGTGGCCGAGCGAGGTGTAGAAGACCCGGCCTTGGCCGTAGAGCTTCTTCCAAACGACCGGCATGACCGTGCCGTCGATCCACGGCGCGTGGGCCCCGGAGAAGGTCGTCGTGGCCAGGACCTGGACGGCCGGGTCGACGTGCATGTAATATTGCTCGGACTTCATGTGGAAACGGCGCGCCAGCCCCTTGGTGACGGGGTCGGCCGGGTCGGTGATGTCGACGTCGTAGTCGATGACGCCGCCCGGATGGGCCACCCATTGCCCGCCGACCATGAACTGGTACTCGACGGCCGAGCGGTGGGCGTCGCCCAGGCCGCCGTGCCAGCCGGCTAGCCCGACGCCGCTCTTGACAGCCTCCTCGAGGTTGCGCTCCTGCTCGCCGCCGATGTCGGACATGGTGAAGATGTGGACGATGAGGTCGAGCGATTTCAGCTTGGCCAGGTCGAGGTAGGCGTCGAGGGTATGGGAGATCTCGACCTTGAAGCCCTGGGACTCGAGCCAGGGGGCGAACAGGTCGACGCACTGTTTGGGCTCGTGGCCTTCCCAGCCGCCCCAGACGACGAGGGCGGACTTGCCCCGGGCGGGGGCCTGGGCCGCGCCGGAGCAGACCAGCAGGCCGAGGACCGGGAGCGCGGCGAGCGCCGCGAGGATCGTTCTCTTCATGGCGGGCTCCTTCACTCGAGCTCCCGGAGCCAGATGTTCCGGAAGCGGACGGGATGGTCGTGGTCCTGGAGGGAGATGGGCAGGCGGTCGGCATGGACCTTATAGGGCGGCCGGGCCTTGTGGGCCGTCGGGCCGGTCAGGACGTCGTTGTCGTGGACGAGAAGGCCGTTGTGGAAGACGGTCATCCGGGCCGGCGCGAGCAGGGCCCCGTCCTTGTCGAACCGGGGCCGGCGGAAGACGATGTCGTAGGTCTGCCACTCACCGGGCGGGCGGCAGGCGTTGACCAGGGGCGGATATTGGCCGTAGAGGGCCGCCGTCATGCCGTCGGCGTAGGTCCGGTTGCCGTAGCAGTCGAGGACCTGGACCTCGTAGAGGTCCATCAGGAAGACCCCGCTGTTGCCGCGGTCCTGGTCCGTCCCTTTCGCCGGGGACGGGGCCATCCACTCGACGTGGAGCTGGCAGTCGCCGAAGCCGGCCGCGGTCCGGATGCCGCCGCTCTTGGGGACGATCTCCATGTATCCGTTCTCGACCTTCCAGCGGGCCGGTCCGCCTTTGGCGTCGGTCCAGCGGCCGAGGTCCGCGCCGTCGAAGAGGACGACGGCGTCGGCCGGCGCCGGCGCGGGCGGCCCGGCCGGGCCCGGGGCCACGACCTTCGGTTGGGGCCGGTCGCGGTCGTGGACGGCCCAGGACAGGTCCTGGGCGGCAGCGACGGCGGCGAAGACGGCCATCATGGCCGCGACGGCCGGCATCGACCGGCCGATCCGGTGCTTCGGGTTCATGAGCGCCCTCCCTTCCATAAAAAAGGGGGACAGCCCGGAAGGGGCTGTCCCCCGTCGTGTCAAGCGGTTCGGTCCCCGTCGGGGGACGGCCCCATTACAGGCTCCAGCCGGGCCGATAGGCGAAGTGCAGGAGCTCGTTGGCCTCGGGGAGGTTGGTGAACTCCATCTTGGCGGCGTCCCAGAGGAGCTTCATGTTCTTGTCCTTGAGACGGACGGCGACGTTGGCCAGCAGCATGGCCTCGGTCAGCGGGCCGGAGTAGGAGAAATCGGTCGTGGACTTCGTCCCGTTCTTGATGGCCTCGAACCACTCCTCGCGGATGCCCTTGGAGCGGGGGATGGTCTTCTCCGGCCGCTTGAAGTCCTGCATCTTGGTCTCGGGGACGAGGCGAGGGTTCTCGCCGTAGGTGCCGCACATGAGCAGGCCCTTGTCGCCGCGGATGAAGCAGCCGCCGCCGTCGTCGCCGACCATGCGGCCCGGCTCGAGCTCGGCCGGGCGGGGCGGCATCAGCCCGCCGTCCCACCAGGTCAGCTTGACGGGGCCGCGCGAGCCGTTGGCCGGGAACTCGTAGGTCACGACCTCGGCCTGGGGCGCGTAGTCGTTCGAAAAGACCGTCGACGAGGCCTCGACGCTGACGGGGGCCTTGAGGTCGAGGGCCCAGAAGGGCTGGTCCATGATGTGGGCGCCCATGTCGCCGAGGGCCCCGGTGCCGAAGTCCCACAGCCCGCGCCACTTGAAGGGGTGGTAGGCCGGATGGTAGGGGCGGTAGGGCGCCGGGCCCAGCCAGACGTCCCAGTCGAGGGTCGAGGGCGTCGAGGGGATCTCCTTGGGCGCGTCGATTCCGCCCTGGGGCCAGATGGGCCGGTTGGTCCAGCAGTGGACCTCGAAGACGTTGCCGACGGCGCCGGCCCGGATCCACTCGCAGACGAGACGCGCGCCTTCGCCGGCGTGGCCCTGGTTGCCCATCTGGGTGGCCACGTTGGCCGCCTTGGCCGCTTCGGCCAGGGCCCGGGCTTCCTTGATGGTGTGGGTCAGGGGCTTCTGGACGTAGAC
>CAZFZU010000015.1:26591-55618 GCA_964523615.1 uncultured Eubacteriales bacterium
GTGTCGCTGGGGGCCTTCTTGGCGCCCTTCTTCTGGGTCCCCCCGACGACGTGCCGGGGGACGACCATGAGGCCGGCGGCGGCGGTCGAGGCCGCGCCGAGGAACTTGCGCCGGCTCCAGGCCGGCTCGGGGGACGCGGGGGTCTTGGTCGATTCGTCCATGGTTAGACCTTCCTTATCGGAGAGTGGGAATGAGGGGCGGGTCCGGAGTTCGTCCACATGGGGCCAATGGGGCTTATAGCACAAAGCCGCGGCATGAATCAAACGCCCTGTACCCCCTCGAGAGGGCTGGCCGGAAATGGGTAAAGGCGAAAAAAAGGGGGGAGGGCGGGCGCCCTCCCCCCGGGGGAACGCGAGGTCCTAGGGCCTTACCAGCCGAAGCTCAGGGCGAACATCGGGACGAGGATGTTCATCTCGTAGAGTCCGGGCAGGTTGTCGCCGGACGGGGCCACGGTCCGGTCCTTGCCCATGAGGTACTCGAGGGCCAGGTCGATCTTGAGGTTGCCGCTCTTGAAGCCGAAGCCGGCGGTGACGCTGTTGAAGGTGAAGCTCGGCGTCAGGATGTTCAGCGTGGCGTCGGGAGCGGGGGCGGGATCGTAGTAGTAGCCGCCGCGGACGGCGAAGTTACCGAGGTCGTATTCGGCGCCGAACCGGAACTGGGTCTTGTTGGCCCAGTTGAGAACGAGAGTGGCGTCCTCGCCGAGGGCGGCGTCCCACACGGGGTCGCCGAACGTCAGGGCGATCTCCTGGAGCTTCGACCAATTCGTGTAGTGGGCGTCGAAGGCCAGGGTCAGCTTGTCCACGGGCTTGACGGCGACGCCGCCGGCCAGCCACATCGGGCTGACGACGCTCATCTCGGTGTCGGATTCGTTCTCGAGGCCGACGAGGTGGATGTTCTCGATCTCGGAAGTGCCTTTGAGCTTCATTTTGGCCTGGGTCCGGAAGGTGCCGCCGAAGCTGATCCACTCGGCCGGCTTGACCAGGACGCCGAAGGTGGCCCCGAAGCCCCAGCCCTTGACGTTGAGGGTCTGCTGGCCGAAGTTGACGAGCAGGGGCGCGGCGGCCACGGCGCCGGCCGGGGGAGCCGTGGGCGTGAGGGCCATGAAGCCGCCCCACTGGTCGGTCTTGAAGAAGCCGTAGTTGATGTTGAAGGTCGCGCCGAGGTAGAGCATGTCGCTCAGCTTGACGGCGATCGAGGGGGCCAGGGTGACGGAGCCGATGAAGCTCTCCCACTTGGACGGCTCGAGCGTCGGGGTGAAAGCGGCCGGGGGATAAGGCGACACGAGGGCGGCCTCGAGGCCCGTGTTCTCCCAGGCGGCGCCCAGCCCGGACAGGGTGTAGGCGCCGACGCCGACGACGATGTTCTCGCCGACCGGGGTGAAGAAGCCGAGCAGCCCGGCGGGGTACATCTTGTTCTTGGTCGACATCTCGTACTCGCCCAGGGTGTACTTGGCCTTGGGGATGAGGATGTCGCCGGTCAGGCCGAAGGTCGGCTGGGTCAGGAAGGCCAACCCGGCCGGGTTCCAATAGACGGCCGTGTAGTCGTTGGCCAGGCCGACGAAGGCGCCGCCCATGGCGGCGGCCCGGGCGCCGAAGCCGTTGAGGTTCAGGCCGTTGGCGAACAGGCCCGTCGTGAGGACGGCGGCCAGCGCCAAGACGAGGGACGTGCGGACGATAGCTTTCATTCTTCCTCCTATCTGAGTTTCCGCGGATTTTACCCTATCCTGTCAAGAAAATCCAGCGGAGACCTCGGAATTCATTGTAATTCATTCACCATCTTGCACATAAGAGCATCCCGCGAAGCCTTCGCGCCGGCCTTCCCGGGCCATTTCGAAGCTCACGTCCGCCCGGTCCGTCCCCATCGGCCCCACCCCCTTGAACACCGCGTCCCGGACGGGTAAGATGCCCGCATGGACGATCACGCCCTGTCCGAGGTGGCCCCGATCCGGAGCATTGTCCTCAAACATCCCAAGGAGGCCTGGGGCGATCAGAAGCGGATCGCGGCCGAGTGGCGGGCCTTGGGCTACACGGCGGAGCCCGACTTCGCCCGGGCCTGCGACGAATACGACGCCTTCGTCGCCGTCCTGCGGCGCTTCGCGCCGGACATCCGCTTCCTGCCGGCCGCTCCGGGGACGACCCTCGACTCGATCTACGTCCGCGACGCCGCCTGCGTCGGTCCCGACGGCCTCGTCGCCTGCCGCATGGGCAAGGAGCTTCGGAGCGGGGAACCGGCGGCGGTCGCCGCCTTCGCCGCGGCGGCCGGCTGGCCGGTCGCCGGCGAGGTCCGAGCCCCCGGGACCCTCGAGGGCGGCGACTGCGCCTGGCTCGATGCCCGCACGGCCGCCGTAGGCCACGGCTACCGGACCAACGGCGAAGGCATCCGGCAGTTCCGGGAGATCGGCGGGTCGGGCGGCCGCGAGGTCCTCGAGGTCCCCCTCCCCCACTGGGACGGCCCCGGCGACGTCCTCCACCTGATGTCCATGATCAGCCCGGTCGACGACGGCAAGCTCCTCGTCTACTCCCGCCTGCTCCCGGTCCCCTTCCGCCGCTTCCTCCTCGACCGGGGCTACGCGCTCGTCGAGGTCCCTGACGGGGAATACGCCACCATGGCCACGAACGTCCTGGCCCTGGCCCCGGGGGTGTGCCTGGCCCTGGCCGGGAATCCCCGGACGGCGGCTCTGCTGGAGAAAGCCGGGGTCGAGGTCCTGACCTACCGGGGCGAGGAGATCTCGGTCAAGGGGGCCGGCGGGCCGACCTGCCTGACCCGGCCTACCCGGAGCGAGCGTTAGCGAGCGGAGGCCAGAAATCCCCCGGAGATACACGGAGGGGGATTTCTGAGAAATATCTTCATCAAGCGTTCTTCCTGGATATTACGCCTTCCCAGTGCCGGAAATTGACTTATCCGGCGGGAATACCTATACTTATCGGCTGGAAACCCTTCCAAAGGACGTGACCATGGACCTCTTCGAGAAATGCAAGGACTTCTACAACAACCCCATGGGCGGGAGCAGGTACGGTTATCCGGTCACGCCCCGGACGGCCCAAGCCATGGGCCTGTTCCCCTACTTCATCCCCATCGAGCACGCCGAGGGGACCGAGGTCTACATCCACGGCAAGAAATACATCATGATCGGCTCGAACAACTACGTCGGGCTGACCAACCACCCCAAGGTCAAGGAAGCGGCCGCGGCGGCCGTCATGAAATACGGCACGAGCTGCACCGGCTCGCGCTTCCTCAACGGCACCCTGGACCTCCACCTCGAGCTCGAGGAGCGCCTGGCCAAGTACACCGGCATGGAGGCGGCCCTCGTCTTCAGCACCGGTTTCCAGGTCAACCTGGGCACCATCCCGGCCATCATGGACAAGGACGACATCATCGTCACGGACAAGGAGGTCCACGCCAGCATCATCGACGGCGTCCGGATGGCCAAGGTCCTCAAGAGCGTCCAGATCCGGACCTACAAGCACAACGATCCGGCCGACCTCGAGAAGGTCCTCAAGGGCCTGCCCGAGGGCCCGGCCAAGCTGGTCATCGTCGACGGCGTGTTCAGCATGGGCGGCGACATCGCCAAGCTGCCCGAGCTCATTCCCATCGCCAAGAAGTACGGGGCCCGGTTCATGTCCGACGACGCCCACGCCGTCGGCGTCCTCGGCGGCGGCCGCGGCACGGGCTGGCACTTCGGGATGCAGAAGGACGTCGACCTGGTCATGGGCACCTTCAGCAAGTCGCTGGCCTCGGTCGGCGGCTTCATCGCCGGCCCCAAGGAGGCCGTCCACTTCATCCAGATGTTCGCCCGGCCGTTCATGTTCAGCGCCAGCCTGCCGCCCTCCAACGTGGCCACGGTCCTGGCCTGCCTCGACGTCCTCGAGGCCGAGCCCGAGCGCGTCGAGCGGGTCAACGCCATCGCCGCCCGGGTCCGGGGCGAGCTCCGGGACATGGGCTACAACATCGGCGACAGCCAGACGCCCATCATCCCCATCGTCATCGGCGACATGATGAAGGCCCTGGAGGCCTGGAAGGTCTTCTTCGCCGAGGGCATCTACACGAACGTCGCCCTGCCGCCGTCGGTGCCGCCCGAGTTCTCCTGCCTGCGGACGAGCTACATGGCCACCCACACGGACGAGCAGGTCGACAAGGTCCTGTCGGTCTTCAAGAAGGTCAAGGGCCTCGTCCACGTCGGCGGCTGAGGCGGCGGGACGCGATGCCCGACAAGCACTTCTGGAACATCCGGGCCAAGAACTACGACCGGCTCTACTGGACCAAGGACACCGGCTACATCGACCGCATCATCGAGGTCGCCAAGTTCTCGCGCAACGACCTCGTCCTCGACGTCGGCACGGGCACGGGGGCCATGGCCCGGTCCATCCGGCCCCACGTCCGCCACGTCGTCGGCCTGGACTTCTCCGACTCCATGCTCAAGCGGGGCAGGTGGGACGGCATCTCCATGGTCCGCTGGGACATCAACGAGAGCCTGTTCCACAACCACCTGTTCGACAAGATCGTCGGCCGGATGGTCTTCCACCACATCCTGGACAACCTCGACCGGGCCTTCCTGCGCTGTTACGACCTCCTCAAGTGCCGCGGCCGGCTCATCATCGCCGAGGGCGTGCCGCCGGCCGAGGACCCCGACGTCGTCGACTGGTACACCGAGATGTTCAAGCACAAGGAGGTCCGGCGGACCTTCACCAAGACCCTCCTCGTCCGCTATTTCCAGAAGAACGGCTTCCAGGACGTCCGGGCTTACAAGTACAAGATGAAGCGCTTCAACATCAACAACTGGCTCGTCAACTCGGGCCTGCGCAAGGCCAAGCAGACCCTCATCCTGAACATGCACCGCGAGGCCCCGGACAAGGTCAAGGCCGCCTACAACATGGCTTTCGAGAACGGGACCTGCTACGTCGACACCGAGAACCTCATCATCGTCGGCACCAAGCTCTAGGCCGGATCCCCTCCGGCCTTAACATTTCCGCCCCGGCGGGGGTAGAACCAGGCGAATGAACGAGACGGAGAAGGAGCTCGTCGCCATGGTCCTCGCCGGCCGCCCGGACGCTTTCGAACCCCTGGTCACCCCGTACCGGCGGCCCCTGCTGGCTTTTACTTGGCGGCTGACCCGGGACGCCGAGGAGGCCCGGGACGTGGCCCAGGAGGCCCTCCTGCGGGCCTACCGGTCTCTCGCCCGCTACGATACGGGCCGCAGCTTCCGCAACTGGCTCTTCCAGATCGCCGCCAACGAGGCCCGGGACCGCTATCGCAAGAGGTCGCGCGAAACGGCCGCTTTCGGCGCCGTGGCCGCGGCGGCGCCGCGGGCCGAGAGCCCGGAATCGGGACGGGAGCGCGGGGAGGTCCGCTCGGACATCCTGCGGGCGCTCAGCGTCCTCAGCCCCCGCGAGCGCGAGGTCCTGGTCTTGCGGGACCTGGAGGAGCTCGACGTCCGGGAGACGGCCCGCACGCTCGGGTGTTCGGCGATCGCCGTACGCGTCCACCTGTCCAAGGCCCGCCGGAAACTCGCCGAGGTCCTGCGCCGCGATTTTCCCCATTTGGAGGAAGGACGATGACCTGCAGAAAGATGCGCCAGCTCATGCCGCTCGCCGCGGGGGACGACCTCCGGCCGCGGCGGGCCCGGGCCTTCCGGGCCCATATCGCTGCCTGCCCCGCCTGCCGGGAGGAGCTCCAGGCGCACCGCGCGGCGCTCGCGGCGCTCCGGACGGCGGCCGATGGCGAAAACGCGCCCGACTGGACGGAGGCCGAATGGCGGGTCCTGATGGCCCGGGCGGCCGGACAGGCGGGACCGGGCAGGGCGGGAGAAGAGCCTCCGGCCCGGCCGGCCATCAGGGCGCGCTGGGCGGCCGCGTCGGCGGCGGGGGCCCTCGTCGGGCTGGCCGCCCTGGCCCTGCTCCTTCGCGGGCCGATCCCCGGACCGTCCGGACGGACGGCGGCGGGCGTCCAGGCGGGCGGGACGGTCCTCGCGGCCGGCGGACAGGACGTCTTGTCCATGACCATGGTCTCGCAGGAGACCGGGCTCCAGATCGTCTGGTTCTTCGACAAGGACTTCGATTACAAAGGAGAGAACGAATGAAGAAAACGATGATCGCCGTTATCGCTCTGGCCTTCACTATGGCTCTCGTGGGCCCGGCCCTGGCCGAGGACCCGGCCGCGGCGCCGGCGCAGGCCCAGAACGTCGAGGCCAAGACCCTCCGCAAGGAGATCGTCAAGCTCAAGTACGTCCGGGCCCAGGACATCCAGAACCTGCTCTACGCCTACGTCAGCCGCGAGGGCCACATCCAGCACAATCCCAACATGCCGTCGATCCTCTCGGTCAGCGACACGCCCGAGAACGTCGAGAGGATCCTGGCCGCCATCCGGGAGATCGACGTCAAGCCGGCCGACGTCCTGTACACGGTCCAGCTCGTCCTGGGCTCGGAGACCGACGCGACGACGGACCCCGGCCTCAGGAACGATCCCATCGTCAAGGAGCTCGGCGGCTTCCTCCGCTACAAGGGCTACACCCTCCTCGACGCGACGCTCGTGCGGACCGTCAACCGCGACAACGCCGAGGTCAACTTCGGGCCCAAGGCCGAGTTCGAGCTGGCCCTGCGGCCGGAGGTCGCCGGGGACGGCAAAGCGCCTGTCATCAAGACCCAGGTCCGCCTTCGGCAGATCGCCCGTCGCGCGATCTCGGCCTCCGAGACCATGAAACCCACGGATCCCGTCGTCGTCACCCTCATCGAGAGCACCCTCAACGTCAAGTCCGGAGACCGGACGGTCGTCGGCGTGTCCAAGCTCGACGGCGGCGACAAGGGGCTCATCCTCATCATCTCGGCCAAGATCGTGGAATAGGGACCGTCCCCGAAGGGGACTGTCCCTCTTCTCTGAGGGGACACGTACCTCGGGTACGTGTCCCCGTTTTCTTTCTCCCCGCTTTATTTTAGAATACCCCCGGAACCCAAAGGCAATATGGAGGCCTCCGTGAAGCGATCCGTCCTGCCCGTCGTCCTCGTTCTCGCCGCCGTCGCCTTCCTGGCCATGGCCGCGGCCCAGGCGCCCAAGGCCGGCGAGGCCGCGCTCGGCACGCGCAAGTACGCCGACTACCAGACGCCGCAATTCTGCGGCACGGCCTGCCACACCGACATCTACCGCCAGTGGCAGCAGTCCATGATGTCCCAGGCCTACACCCACCACTGGGACGAGATCGAGTACTTCAAGCTGGCCGTGCCCCACGCCGAGAAGGACCCCGTCGTGGCCGGCGTCAAGGCCGGCTGCAACGGCTGCCACGCCCCCATCGCCTTCCTGGCCGGCGACGTCCCGCCGCCGGTGCCGGCCAAGAACAGCCGGGCCAACGAGTCCGTCTCTTGCGAGCTCTGCCACACCGTCACCGGCTTCGAGGGCGACACCCCCTACAACTTCAACTGGGTGTCCGTCCCGGGCAAGACCAAGTACGGCCCCCGCGAGAACAGGAACTCGCCGGAGCACAACCTGGTCAAGTCCGAGTTCCTCGGCACGGCCGAGTTCTGCGGCACCTGCCACAACGAGATGAGCCCCTACGGCGTCTGGGTCAAGTCGACCCACCTCGAGTGGAAGGAGGGCCCCTACGCCAAGCAGGGCGTCAAGTGCCACGACTGCCACATGACCTACGCCCCGGGCAAGTCGGCGGCCATGGGCGCGGCCTACCCCGACGTCCGCCAGCACCTCTTCCACGGCGCCCACGACGAGGGCAAGGTCCGGGGCACGATCGAGCTCCGCGTCCATCCCGACGTCCGCGAGGCCGTGCCCGGCGACCCGGTCAAGTTCACGGTCGCCCTGTTCAACCAGAAGACCGGGCACAAGTTCCCGTCCGGCTCGGTCGAGGACCGCATCGTCTGGATGCACGTCGAGGCCGTCGACGCCAAGGGCACGGTCTACCACCTGCCCGTCGACAAGAAGGGCTTCCCCGGCGAGGAGTACACCATCGCCGCCGACACCCTGGCCTACCAGGACATGGGCATCGCCCTCAACGACCCGGCCTTCAAGGGCCTTCAGCGCGACGGCGTGCCCTTCGGCGATCGCATCTTCCGCATGGCCTACTTCGACCCCCAGGGCCGCATGACCCTGCAGCAGTGGAACACCAAGTCGCTCGGGACCGACTACCGCTTCGGACCGCGCGAGACCAAGCTCGAGACCTGCACCTTCCGCCTGCCCGACAGGGTCGCCCTCGGCGAGCTCAAGGTCACGGCCGTCCTCTACTACCAGAAGCTGGTCAAGCCGGCGGCCGACTTCCTGGGCGTTCCGCCCGAGGAGGCCGCGCCGATCGAGGTCAACCGGCACACGACGACAATCACGGTCGTCGACTGAAGCCGCCCGGGAAAGGAGAACCGACCATGAAGACCGCCCTCCGCGCCGTCCTGGCCGCGGCCCTGTTCGCGGCCGTCTTGCTCGGCAGCCTGCAGGCCATGCCGGCCTTCGCCCGCAAGTACAGCATGTCCTGCAAGACCTGCCACGCCCCCTTCCCCAAGCTCAAGCCCTACGGCGAAGAGTTCGCCGGGAACGGCTTCGTCATCAAGGACAAGGACACGCCCCGTTACACCATCGACACGGGCGATCCCCTTATGACCCTCCTCCGGGAGGTCCCCATCGCCCTGCGGCTCGAGGGCTTCCTGGCCTGGAACAACGCCGACAGCGGCCGCACGGACTTCCTGGCCCCCTACCTCCTGAAGTTCCTCTCCGGCGGGGCCCTCACCAAGGACATCGCCTACTACTTCTACTTCTTCCTCAGCGAGCGGGGCGAGGTGGCCGGCATCGAGGACGCCTTCGTCATGTTCAACGACCTGTTCGGTTCCGACCTCGACCTCATCGTCGGGCAGTTCCAGATCTCCGACCCGCTCTTCAAACGCGAGGTCCGGCTGCCCTTCGAGGACTACCAGATCTACCGGGCCACGCCGGGCGACTCCCGCATCAACCTGACCTACGACCGCGGCATCATGATGACCTACGGCCTGCCGACGGGCACGGACCTCACCGTCGAGGTCCTCAACGGCACGGGCATCGGCGAGGCCAACATCTTCCGCGGCTTCGACGACGATCCCTACAAGAACGTCCTGGCCCGGGTCTCCCAGGAGATCGTCCCGGCCTTCCGGCTGGGGGCGTTCGGGTTCCTGGGCAAGGAGCGGCCCGACGAGATCGCCAACTCGGTCTGGATGGCCGGCGGCGACGCGACCCTCGCGGCGGCGCCCTTCGAGCTCAACCTCCAATACGTCGAGCGGCGCGACAGCAATCCCTATTTCTTCCCCCTCGAACCGGAGGAGAAGCTGGCGACCCGGGGCGCCTTCGCCGAGCTCATCTACCTGCCCAAGGGCGACGACAGCCGCTGGTACGCGGCCGGGCTGTTCAACTGGGTGGATTCCGGCCAGGCCGAACTCCGCTACACGGCGGCCACGGCCCACGTCGGCTATCTGCTGAGGCGGAACTTACGCTTGACGGCCGAGGCGACCTACGCCTTCCGCGGGCCCTATCCGGAGCACATCCGGCTCGGCACGGGCCTGATCGTCGGGTTCTAAGGGGGACGGCGGGGGCCCCGGCCGGGTCAGCCCTTGGCCGGGCCGGCCAGATCCTCGAGCCGGGCGGCGACGTTCCGGAAGCCGGGGTTCCAGTCGGCGACCTGGCGGAAGAGGCCGACGGCCCCATCCCGGTCGCCGGCGGCTTGGGCGATGTCGGCGAGCTCGAAGAGCAGCGCGAAATAGGACTCGGTCCCGGCCTTGGTCTCGGCCAAGGCCGTCTTCAGCCATTTCGAGGCCTCGTCGAAGTCCCTCTTGTAACGGAAGCACTGGCTGATGAGCGTATAGCTCTCGACGGCCAGCTTGGGGTCGTCGCCGGCCTGGGTCAGCTCCTCGACGGCCTCCGTGATCAGTCCCTGGCTCAGGAAGGCCAGCCCGAGCTGATAGTGGGTATCGGCGTCCCCGGCGCCGCCCCGCGTCCGGAGGTCCTTGCGGAAGTCGGCGACGATGCCGGTGAGATCCCGTTCGTAGGGCGACGACTCGCCGCGGAGCTGGCGGGAGCGGGCCGCGGCGATCCAGCGCAGCTCGTCGGCCGCCGCCGCGCCCAAGTCGTAGTACCGCCGCTCGGCCGGCTCCTCGCCGATGAAGGGGACGATGTCGGTCTCGGCGAAGATGTCGGCCGTGCTGACCTTCTCGCCCTCGAGGATGTCGTCGCGGAAGGGACCGGCCGTCCGGCGGCGTCCATCCTCGGCGCGGGCCGCGGCGGATTGGGGTTCGGCGGGGGGCGGCGGGGCCGGCGGCCGCTTCGGTTCTTCCTCCTCCGGGACCGGCCCGGATCCGGTAACGGCCTCGGCCGGCGGTGCTTCGGGCGCGGACCGCTTGTCCGGGCCCTTTCGTTCGGCGGCCCTCTTCTCGGCCGCCCGCTCCCGGGCCTGGGCCTCGAGCTGGCTCGTCTTCTCCACCCGGCGGCGGATCTCATCCTCGTCGATGTGCGTCCGGACCTCGTCGAGGACGGCGATCTTGCGGACGATCTGGGGATCCTCGGGGTAGCGGAAGCGGAGGTTCTCGAGCAGGCGGCGGGCGATGCGGACCAGGCCCTGCTGGAGGTACATGTCGGCCTGGTCCATGGCCTCCTTGATGGCCTCGCGGTCCTTCTCCGACAGGCCCGGCGTCTCGTCGCGGACCTCTTCCACCGCCAGGCCCAGCTCCTGGCGCAGGGACCGGGCCTCCTGGGCCAGGTCGGCGTCGTCGGGCCGGAGCTCGACGAGCTCGTTGTAGACGCCGATCATGCGCTCTTTGTCGCCGATCTTGCGCAGCTCGTCGAGGATGGCCCGGTCGACGACCTCGAGCTTCTTGACCTCTTTGTTCGACCGGTAGATGAGGGCCAGTCGCTCGAGGGCCGGCAGGTGGGGCTTCTGGCTCTCCAGGATGAGGCCGAGCAGGCCGATGGCCTTCTCGTCGCGGTGCTTCTTGACCAGGTTGTTGATGAGGGGCTCGAACAACTCGTAGGCCTGGTCGAGCTTGTCCTTGAGGATCTGGATGCGGCCCAGCTTGATGCGGGCGTTGACGTTGAGGGGATGCCCGGTGACGATGCGGGTGAAGATCTCCTCGGCCTTCTTGGTGTCGCCCGCCTCGAAGTGGATGTTGCCCAGGATGTTGAGGAGCTGGACGTTGTCGGGCGCGGCGGCCAGCTCGCCCTCGAGCAGCTCCACGGCCTTCCCGGTCCGGCCCTGCTTCTTGAAGACCTCGACCAGCCCGACCAGGGTGCGGACGTCGCCGGGCCTGACGCCCAGGGCCTCGCGGAGGACGTCCTCGGCGGCCTCGAGCTGGCCCTTCTCGACGCGGACATCGGCGCTGGCGTTGAGCTGCTCCAGGGCCGCGTCGACGTTGCCGAGGGCCCGGTACAGGCCGGCCAGCGCCCGCCGGGCCTCGTGGTCCTCGCGGTCGAGCTTGACCGTCTTCTCGGTGATGGCCACGGCCTCGGCGGCTTGGCCCCCGCCGGCGAAGCGCCCGGCCACGGCCCCGTAAAGGGCCTTGGCCTCGGCCACGAAGCCCTGCTGGGCGTAGAGGTCGGCCAGCTTGAGGGCGTAGTCGGTTTGGTCGGGGAAGAGCTTGTGGATCTTCTTGCAGATGGCCAGGGCCTGGGAATAGAGCCCGCGGCGCTCGTATTCGTCGGCGACCTTGAGGAAGAAGTGGACGGCCCGGTCGTTCTGGCCGACGCGGATGTGGAGGTCGCCGATGATGTTGAGCGTCCCGACGTCCTGGGTGTCGGCCAGGGCCAGTTTCTCGTACTCGGCGATGGCCTCCCGCAGGCGGCCGCCGCGGACGAACTTCTCGGCCTGCTCGATGACCTTGACGCGGTCGGCGCGTGCGCCCATGCGGTCCCGTCCTTATCCCAGCCGGAAAGAGGCCCGGTGGAGCTGCGTCGGGCCCTTCTCCCGCAACGCCCGGAAGTGCTCCTCCGTTCCGTAACCTTTGTTCCTGGCCAGGCCGTAGCCTTCGTAGAGGGCGTCGAAGACCGTCATCAGCCCGTCCCTGTAGACCTTGGCCACGATGGACGCCGCGGCGATCGACCGGCAGGTCCGGTCGCCCCCGGTGATGCCCATCTGGCGGTAATTTACATCTTTTATCGGGAAACCGTCAACCAGGAGGACGTCCGGGGGGGCGGCCAGGCTCTCGACGGCCCGGACCATGGCCAGGTGGGTGGCCCGGTAGATGTTCCGCTCGTCGATCTCGGCGGCCGAGGCCAGGCCCAGGCCCACGTCGCCGGCCTCCCTCAGAAGGGCCTCCGCGAGCTCCTCGCGGCGGGCTGGGGACAGGGTCTTGGAATCGTCCACGGCGGAGGCCCAGGCGGGCGGCCGGCCGGCCAGCCAGCTCTCGGGCAGGACGACCGCGGCGGCCACGACCGGCCCGAACAGGCAACCCCGGCCGACCTCGTCGACGCCGGCGACGAGCCGGGCCCCCCCTCGGTAGAGCTCCTTCTCGAGCTTGAGGGTGGCCACGGCTCGCGGCGGGGGTCAGCCTTGGTCTTCTTTGAGGCGGGCAGCCTTGCCCTTGAGGTCGCGCAGGTAGTAGAGCTTGGCCCGGCGGACGCTGGCCTTGCGGACGACCTCGATGGTCTTGATCATCTTCGAGTGGCGGGGGAAGACGCGCTCGACGCCGATGCCGAAGGAGACCTTGCGAACGGTGAAGGTGGCCTTCACGCTGCCGCCGCGCTTGGCGATGACGTCGCCCCGGAAGATCTGGACGCGCTCCTTGTCGCCTTCCCGGATGATGTAGTGGACCTTGACGGTGTCGCCGACGTTGAAGTCCGCGAGGTCTTTGCGGAGATGTTTATCCTCGATCGCCCTGACCTGGTTCATTCGTCGTCCTTCCTTTCCTCTGAGATTTCCTCCAGAAGACGCCGGTCCTCCGGGGACAGGGCCCTATCCCTGATCAGGTCCGGCCTTTGCCGGGCCGTCTTTTCCAATGCCTTCTTGCGCCGCCAGCGCTCGATCCGGCCGTGGTCGCCCGAGAACAGCACGGGCGGCACCTCGTGGCCCCGGAACTCGCGCGGCCGCGTGTACTGGGGGCAGTCGAGGATCCCCCCGGCGAAGGAGTCGTTCCTCACGGAACCCTCCTTGCCGACGACGCCCGGCACGAACCGGGCCGCCGCGTCGACGACGACCGCCGCGGCCAGCTCCCCGCCCGACAGGACGTAGTCCCCGATGGAGATCTCGCCGTCGGCCAAATGCTCCGCGACGCGCTCGTCGACGCCCTCGTAGCGGCCGCAGATCAGGATGACCTGGTCCTCGCCCGCCAGCTCCCGGGCCAGCGCCGCGTCGAGCGGGCGGCCCTGGGGCGAGAGCAGGAAGACCTTGCTCCGCCCGGGCCCGCGAACGGCCTCGACGGCGCGGAAGATGGGCTCGGGCTTCAAGACCATTCCTTCCAGGCCCCCGAAGGGCCGGTCGTCGACCTGCCGGTGTTTGTCCGTGGTGAAGTCCCTCAGGTCGTGGACGCCGATCCGGACGACCTCTCGGTCCAGGGCCTTCTTGACGACCCCCCCCGAAAAGACGCCGGCGAACATCTCGGGGAAGATCGTGATTATATCAAATCTCATTCAACTCCAAAAGACCGTCCGGGGGATCGACGACGATCTCCCGGGCCTCCCGGTCCACCCGGACCAGGATGGGCTCGACGAAGGGGACGTAGACGTCCCCGTCCCCCCGTCTCACGACGAGCAGGACCTGGCCGCCGGCCTCGAGCAGGCCGGCCACCTCGCCGATCTCCGTTCCGTCGGCCGCCGCGACCCGGCAGCCGATGACCTCGAAGTCGTAATACCGGCCCGCGGCCGGCCGCTTGAAATCGGCCGCCCGGGCCAGGACCTCCGCGCCGGCCAGGGCGTCGGCCGCGGCCAGCGTGTCCACGCCCCGGAGCTTCAGGAAGTACGCGTTCCGGTCGAGGACGAGCGATTCCACGCCGTAAGCCTCGAGCCCGCCGGGGCGGGCGATATAGACCGAAGCGCCCTCGAATCCGGTGGGTCCCTTTTCGCTGAGCTTGAGCTTGAGGCGCCCGTCGCGTCCGTCGCTGCGGACGACCCTGCCGAGAGCGACGAGGTCAGCCTTTTTCAATGATCTCGAGGTTATAACGCCTCTTGAGCTTCATGCCCGCGGCGCCGAGGAGGATGCGGATCGCGCGCGCCGTCCGGCCCTGCTTGCCGATCACCTTGCCGAGGTCTTCCGGGGCCACTTTGAGCTCGAGGATGGTGGTCTGTTCGCCTTCGAGCTGGGTCACGAGCACCTTCTCCGGCTGGTCCACGAGCGCTTTGGCGATGAGCTCGACCAGTTCTTTCACGCTGACCTCCTTCTAGGATTTCGCGCTAGGAGCGGGTTTGGCGGACTTGGAGACCCTGTCCAGGAGGGACTGCACGGTCGCCGACGGGCGCACGCCCTTGGCGATCCAGGCCTTGGCCTTGGCCAGGTCGAGCTTGACCCCGGCCGGGTCGTCGAGCGGGGTGTACGTGCCGATGGTGTCGAGGGCCTGGCTCTGGCGGGCCGTCTTGGCCTCCATGACGACGATCCGGTAGGTGGGCTTCTTCTTGGTGCCGAATCTCTGCAAGCGCATGGTCATCATTGTGGTATCACTTCCGCGAAAGAGGATTTTGCTGGCAAATCATAGCGGAATTCGCGGGCCAAGTCAACCCTCCCGAGGGGGCTGTCCTCTCGAGGGGACACCCGCCTGGAAAAGGGCTTTTTCCGGCCGCCCGACTCTGTTATCCTTACGGGCGGAAGGAGACAGGGACATGGCCAAGATCTATTACGTGGGCGACTGGGCCGTCCTGACCGGTCCGGTCTTCGCCGAGACTCCTTTCTACCACTCCGTCAAGGGCTTGGACATCTTCAACTACGGCAAGTGGCTGAAGGAGGCCCTGGAATCGACGGGCGAGCACCAGGTCGAGTCCGTCCCGGCCTGGGACTTTTACAACCGCCTGGCCCCGGGCGACTACGAGAAGGTCCTGGCCGACCACGACGTCCTCATCTTCAGCGACGTCGACGCCAAGCTCTTCCAGCTGGCCCCGGGCTTCTTCGACCGGGACAAGTTCGGCCGGTCCATCCTGACCTACCCGGACCGCGTCCGCTTGACCGTCGAAGCCGTCAAGGACGGCAAGGCCGCCCTGTTCCTGGGCGGCTGGTACTCTTTCACCGGCGAGCTGGGCAAGGGCGGCTGGGGCCGGACCCGCCTGCGCGAGATCCTGCCCGTGCGCTGCCTCGACCACGAGGACCTCGTCGAGAGCACCGAGGGCTTCGACGCCGAGTTGACCGCGTCCGGCGAGCGCTTCTTCAAGTCCGTCAACCTGCGGACCATGCCGCCCCTGCTCGGCTACAACAAGACCCTGCCCATCCCCGAGGGCCGGGTCCTGCTCGAGGTCCGCGACACCCACGACCCGCTCCTGGCCGTGCGGACGTGCGGTCGCGGCCGGGTCCTGGCCTTCATGTCCGACCCGGCCCCGCACTGGGGCCTCAACTTCGTCTACTGGGAGGACTACGCCGCCTTTTGGCTGGAGTGCGTCGCCCACGTCCTCGAGGGGAAGGCGTAGCGAAGGGCAGGGCGGATCTCTACTTCAGGCCGCCGAGGAGCTTGCGGACCGACGAGCTCCCCATCATCTTCTTCATTTCCTGGAACTGTTTCACCAGCTGGTTGATCTCGTGGACGGGCCGGCCGCTGCCGCGCGCGATGCGGGCCCGGCGGCTGCCGTTGAGGATGCGCGGGTCGTCCCGCTCGGCCGGGGTCATGGAGTTGATGATGGCCTCGAAGTGGACGACGCGCCGCTCGTCGATCGGGGCCTTGGCCAGGCCCTTGAGCGGCCCGACCTGGGGCAGGTGCCCGAGGAGGTCGGCCATGGAGCCCATCTTCTTCATCTGGCCGATCTGCTTGCGGAAGTCCTCCAGGGTGAACTCCCGCTTGCGCAGCCGCCTGGCCATGTCCTCGGCCTCGGCGACGTCGGCCTCGTCCTGGGCCTTCTCGACGAGCGACAGGATATCCCCCATGCCTAGGATGCGGGAGGCCATGCGCTCGGGGTGGAAAACCTCGAGCTTGTCGCTCTTCTCGCCGACACCGACGAACTTGACCGGCCGGCCGGTCACGGCGACGATGGACAGGGCCGCGCCGCCCCGGGCGTCGCCGTCGAGCTTGGTCAGGACGACGCCGGTGAGGCCGATGCGCTCCTCGAAGGCCTGGGCGCTGCGGACGGCGTCCTGGCCGGTCATGGCGTCGCCGACGTAGAGGACCTCGACCGGGTCGAGGATGTCCCGGACGAGGCGGAGCTCCTCCATGAGCTCGTCGTCGACGTGGAGGCGGCCGGCCGTGTCGACGATGAGCGGGTCGAAGCCGCGGTTGGCGGTGAAGTCCCGGAGCTCCTTGAGGGCCACGCGAGGCTCGGCCATGCGGGCCTCGGTCATCTCGTAGAAGGGCCGGCCCAGGGAGGCGGCGATCGTCCGCAGCTGGTCCTGGGCGGCCGGCCGCTTGAGGTCGAAGGACACGAGCAGGGGGTTCTTGCCGATCCCGGCCACCCAGCGGGCCAGCTTGCCGCAGGTCGTCGTCTTGCCGCTGCCCTGGAGGCCGACGAGCATGAGGATCGAGGGAGGACGGCTCGAGAACTGGAGGGGCTTCTGGGCCCCGCCCAGGACGGCCGCCAGCTCGTCGTGGACGATGCGGATGACCTGGTGGGCGGGATTGAGGCCGTCCAGGACGCCGGCGCCCAGGGCCTTGTCCCGGATGCGGGCCTCGAAGTCCTTGACGACCTTGTAGCTGACGTCGGCCTCGAGGAAGGCCAGGCGCATCATCTTGAGGGCCTCGCCCAGGCTCTTCTCGGTGACCTGGACCTCGCCCCGGAGGAATTTCAGCATTTTCTCGAGGCGGCCGGAGAGCTGTTCGAACATGGCGTCCTGTCCCTCCGGCCATCATAGGCGATGGCCCCGGGACCGTCAACCAAGCTGCCAGGCGGGCCCTATCCTGGATATTGGCCTCGTTCCAAACGACAGCACAAACGACGAACTTCTTGACTTTCCCAATCCCTCCGATCTATCCTCAAGACAATTGGGGGGCTTAATGCACGCGTTGCTGGAGCGACGCATTTCTTATCGCGCCTACCTACCTACCTACCTACCTACCTACCTACCTGCTTAAGTGTCTTTCTGCTCCCAGGCGCCGCTTCAGATCTTGCCCACCAGGCTCTTGCCTGCCTAAGCGGGCCCATCCTTCCGTTGTTTTTATACAAAAAACACGGTTTTTTTCCTTTAAACAGATTTTCTTTTTCGTGAGGGCAATCTACCGCCTTACCGAGGAGGATGTATGAACAAGCCGTTGAAATCCCTCATTCCCGTCCTGCTCTTGATCATGATCTGGACGGGAACCAATCGACTCCTCGCCCAAAGCGGCATCTTCGACCGAACTGGGATAATCCCGGGCCACGGATCACACTCCTCTCTCCCCGAAGAGAGTGTCGATCTCTTCACGGGTAATCTAACGCTCGCCTACAGAGATATATTTTTGCCCGCCTCGGACAACTTGAACATCGAGGTCTGGCGTGTCTATAACTCGAAGATCCTCCAAGATCGGCTGATGAGCCAGCAGATTCCCACCGTTCAGGCCTATCCCAAGTCGATGGTCGGTATCGGCTGGTCCATGCACATGGGCATGGTCCACAATCTCTCTTCCAACACGCCGGTCATCGAATTCCCGGACGGGAGAAGAGAAACGGCCTTCCCCCCGAAGTCCGAATATGACTTCGGGCCGACGATCCGGATCACCCGGGACTTTCTGAAGTTCGACAAGGGGACGCCGCTGCTGAGCGATCCGAAGCTTTATTTTCCGAACGGCGTCGTCTGGACCTTCGGCAATATCGCGTCCTTGCCCCTTGCGTCAGGAGGGACTGAGACCGTTTCTATGGTGACACGAATCGAAGATCCCCTGGGGAACTTCATCGATATCGAATATGACTCGCTGGACGATCTCCGTTCGATCTCGAAGATCACGGACAGCCTGGAGCGGGAAGTCCGATTCATAAAGTCCTATCAAGGAAGCGATCCGGCGAAGCTGTCGGAAATCCGGATCAGGAATTACGACGATACCCATGATGTCGTCCTGAGCTATTCGGTCGGCTCTTTTTCGAACGGCTTCTACAAGCTCGCGAGCTTCACCCCGCCCGGGTTGCCTGCGGCCACATTTGGATACAACAGCGGTCTCTCCAACAACTACGAATTGACGAGTATCACCATGAACTACGGCGGGACGCTCGAGTACACCTACCAGAACCACAACTTCTATTTCAATACGACTCAGCTGGACTCGAAGGTCGTCAGCCAGAAGCGGATCACCTTCAATCCAGGAGAGCAAGGAACCTGGAACTATACGTATCCAACTTATCAGGGCGCAAGCTCAGGCACGGCGACCGTGGACGGTCCTGAGTTCGATACGTCCGCGACGCACTACGCTTATGAGAGCTCGTCTGCCAATCGCTGGAGGATCGGGCTTCAGACATCACTGGCGTTGAGCGACGGAAGCTACTCGGCTTCGAAGACTTGGACCTACCATGAGATATCGACCACGTACTGGTCGGTGCTGGGCGTCAACATGGGCACGGCCAAGGGGCCTCTGGTCCTCTCGGCGACCGACAGCCCGACGGGAGATTCGACGCTGAGAACGGATTATTACTATTTGCGGGGAGGGGGCGCGGACGTCAAGCGGTACGGGCTCCCGACCAAGCTCAGCTTTTTTGTCAATGGCTCGCCCTCCGCTAAGAGTTACAAGGAGTTGGCCTACTTCTTTGAAACTCATGCCAACTTCAAGAGCCAATATATGTTGTCGTATGTCGAAAGCACGCGGGACAAGTCCGTGACTGGAGCGCTCCTCCGAGAATCGATCAATTCCTACTTCGATGAAACAGGTAAATGGGGCGCCCTCAAGCAGATGAAGAGATGGAAGGCGGGAACCACTACTCCCATATACTCCATTTGGGATTTCACCTATAGCCGAGTTGCCTCGAATGTCACCATTTCAATCGACGGTCCAGGAGAAGCGGGGGTGACCCAGGTCAAATACCAATATGGGTTGGAGAAGGAGGTCTCGACCCCCGGCTTCTTAAAATACACTCGGATGATATCCAAGTACGGCTATATCGAGGCCGAATGGAACCAGTACGGGGGGACGAAGTCCTACGTCTATGACGACTTGGGACGGCCGACCACTGTCGAGCTGACGCACGATTGGGTTCCAGGAGAGCCCCAGCCCGCGCCATTCCTCGCCATCAGCTACAATTGGAGACCGAACGGCGAAAACCGAGTTGAGATCACTCACGGGGACAATACGACGATCCAGTACTGGGACGGCATGGGCCGCGGCACGGGCTACACAGAGACGGGAGACGAAACAACTCTCTTTTATCGCAAGACGCTCGACGCGGAGGGCCGAGCCACGTTCGTGGACAGCGGGCACACGAACTCCACTCCCGAGTACGCTTATCTCTATGACGCCGCGGGGAGGGTCACGCGCATCACCGACCCCCTGAGCGATTTCACTACGATAGCCTATTCGGGCCATACAAGGACCATCACGGATCCTGAGAATCACTCAACCGTCTATAATTACGCCGACCTTCCCGGCCTTCCGACGAGCCTGACAGACGCCCAGAACCATGCGGCGTCATACACCTACGACCCCGCCGGCCGATTGACGACGGTCTCCTATCTCGGGCGGACTCAGAACTACGGCTATGACGGGCTCGACCATGTCACGAGTGAAGAACACCCCGAGACGGGACCGATCCAATATGCTTACGACACCGCCAACAGGCTTTCCCTCAAGAGCTGGGGAAGCGTCTCACAGAGCTTCGATTACAATTCATCAGGCCAGCTCGTGAGCACGCATGGAGCGGAGACGGTCACCTATGTCTACGATGATATAGGAGCGGTGAGCAGTGTAACGGGCTCATCGGGATGGAGCCGCAGCGGGATCATTTACAACGATTTCGGCGCGGTCACTCACGAGAGCATAACGATCCCCGGATTGCCAGGGCCGAAGTCGCTCTCCTACGAATATGACGACGAAGGGAACCTGACGAGAACGACTTACCCCGATATGAAGGAGGCCGTCCAGGCTTTCAATGGTCTCGGCCGGCCGGAGACACTGAATTTCGATTTGGGCAATACGGTCGCTATCATCGATTCGGCTTCCTACGGACCGAACAAGATCCCGGCCTCGATCGCCGCCGCGAACGGAACGACGCTCGGCTCGACCTTCTACGACAACGGCACCCCGCACGAAGTTTCCTTTATGAGGGGCGGAACGCCGCTCTATAACGCCACTTACGACTATGACGGGGCTGGCAACATCACCGGCATCACGAGCTCCGCGCCCACGCCGGCCCTCAACTCCACTTTCGGTTACGACTTACTCAACCGACTGACGTCGGCCTCATATTCGACGGGAGATACCGGGATACCGACGGCCTACACTTATGACTATGACGCCTATGGAAATATGCGGACGGTCCGGCATAACGGCGTCATCGCCTTCAACATGAACTATACTCAACAGAATCGGATCGATGACATTGCCTACCAATACGACGCCCGGGGAAATATGACAACGGCCTCAGGCCGGAACTTCATCTGGGACGCCGAGAACCGACTTCGGGCGGTGACCGATGCTTCGGGGCAATTCATGGCTGAGTACGCCTATGACGACCGAGGGCTTCGCATCGCGAAGCTCGCGCCGAGGCCTGATATCGATGTCGTCGACTACCCGACGGGATCGGACGCCGATTTTACGGGCGTCCTCCAATCGGACTGCTATCTCACGTTCACAATCTTCAATCGCGGCTACAATTACCTGACTATCAGCCCCCCCACGATCACGGGCCAGGATGGGGGCATGTTCAACGTTTCCCAGCAGCCCTCGTCTCAAATCTCTCCCGGTCAATCGACACAGATGATCGTCCGGTTCCATCCGACGTCCACGGGCGACAAGACCGCCTTGCTTTCGATCCCGAGCAACGATCCGGATGAGAACACCTATCTCATCAATCTGCACGGATATTGCGTGCCCGATATAGCGATCGGCGGCGTCCAGAACGGCACATATGATTTCGGGACGGTCACCGTCGGCGAGTCGGAGCGCGCGGTCTTCGCCATCATGAACACCGGCACCGCGACGCTCCTCGTCAACGGCGCGCCGTTACTCGAGCAATCGGGGGGCGCGTCCGATTTCTATCTCGAGGAGGAAGGAGGCTCTATCCCCTCATCGATCCCGGTCAGCGGGAATGCCCCGTTCGCGATCCGCTTCGCCCCGACGGGCGAAGGCCAGCGCATGGCCACGTTGACGATCTCGAGCAGCGATCCTGATGAAAATCCCTGCATCATCACCTTCGTCGGCACAGGGCTTAACGGTTCCGAGAAGATCATCGACGAATCCGAACTGACACTTCTCTCCCCTGCAGGCGGCGAGTCGCTCGCCGCGGGCTTGTTCCAGGACATCCGCTGGACGGGCGGCGAAAAGGTCAAGTGCGTCAAACTCGAATACTCGATTGACAACGGGAGCACCTTCAGGACGATCGCCGATCGGGTGGCAAATATTTGCAGCTTCCCATGGAGGGTGCCCGAGGAGGCATCGGGCTCTTGCCTCGTCAGGATCAGCGACGCCGATGGCGCTCCGACGATGCCTGTCGTTATCTCCTTTCAGTTCAACTTCAGGGTCTCTTCGCTCGGAGGAGATATTCCTGAGGGAGGCGAGCATTTCGTCTTCAGGGCCGGGGTGCCGGATCCGAAGACCCTGACCTACCAGGTAGCGGAGATCGCTTTTGCCCCCGACGGCCTGAAGGGCACGGAGAACCTGCTTTTCAATCACGCCGTCTGGGAGATCGAGGGGTCTGAGGCCTTCCTTAGCCGCTGGCACAGGGCCCGGATCGTCTATGACATGACCCGGTACTCAGGCTCCGTCTGGATCGACGGCGAGCCCGTCCTCGCCGGCGTGCCTCTCCAGCCGGACCTCAATGTCCAGGACCGGCCCGAGATCTTGCTCACTCGCGGAGCATCCGTCCAGATCGGGCTTTGGATCGACGACGTCGAGGTCGGCTTCGAGGACACGAGCCTCGTTGGAAAAGACCCATCGAGGCTTGAATCTCGCCGGTTATTTAGAGACAATTTCAACAGGTACGAGAGCGCTCTCTTCCCTCTCGAGGGAGGATGGCTGGCCGAGCATGACGAGGTTCGGCAGGACGGGACGATGAAGGCGGAGTCGGACGTGGGAGGCATGAGGGCTTCCGAGGCGGCGGAGCTGGGCGACAGGCACGCCCGTTCCCAAGTCGATGACCGGGTCTATGCTTCGAGCGCCAGGTCGTTCAGGCTCGAGGTATCGGATGTAGAACCCGGGAAGGTTGCGAAGCGCTTCTCGCTCCCGGAGAGAGTGCCCTACTCTGTGAGCCGTGAGAGCTTCTCGATTGTACCGGCAGGGGAAGCCGCTCAGGCGGTCAAGGAAACGACACCTGCGGAAAATCGAGAGGACGAGGACAAGCATCAGAAGCGCTGGGACGGCGAGGGGACGGGCGGCTCACGGCCGCGAGTCAATAGGAAAGAACCCGGAAGCCCGCGTCCAGCGGCGGTCAGGCGGGCGCCAAAGCCAGACACGACAGGCGCGAAAACAATGTCCGGCGCTCCGGCGACGGGGACGTTCTATATCTATGCCTTCGACGGGCGGCTTCTCGCGGAATACAACGTGAGTGGGCAGCTCGTCCGGGAGTATATCTATTTCGGCGGCATGCTTGTCGCCGAGTACCGGAATCAGGACTCCCGGTTACTCTACTACGCCTCGGACCAGATCAACTCGACGCGCATGGTGACCGACTCTGATGGAAACGTAATCTATTCCGTAGCCCATGAGCCCTACGGGGGGATCCAGAAGACTTGGGTCAGCTCGTATGATCCCTCGCTCAAGTTCTCCGGCAAGGAGCGGGATGCGGAGTCGGACCTAGATTACTTCGGGGCGCGGTATTATGACCGCTCAAATTACCGCCTTTTATCGCCGGATCCGCAAATTAGTTTAGCAACAACGGAAATGAATTCACAGCTTTGGAATTCATATTCTTACTGCAGAAACAACCCCATAGGATATCTGGAGTTCCAAGGGCTTTGGACATTAAGCGTTTTTTACCCCCCCGAGCCAACGCGAATCCGATTTGGTGATGAATTGCCCCGGAGAGGCGTGATGTTTAAGCCTGGATTGTCTTATGCCGATACCGGGGACGTGAAACCATTTATAAACGATGATGGTGAAATAGAACTGGAATTCGTCATTTGTTTTAGGATCTTCATGTTGCCAGATGACCAATTAGCCCATTTCGGCACGACTTTTGAGAAAATATGGAAACATGAACGACGTCATATCAAAATGGTATCGTCGTGGGTTAAGATAGATCTTGGGCGAATCGAAAGGGCATATAAGAAGGAGATAATTTCGGATCCTGAAAACGCACTCGACAATGCCAAAAACAGATTCGACAAGGCAGTCACCTTCCAAGAATGGGTGAGCCAATTGATACTCTCCGAGGGTATACGGGACGTAATCGAAAGATACAACACTTATGTGAGCGAAATCAATGATTTCTGGGTTCCCTGGCAGAACGATGAATTTATGGTTTGGGCGATGAGAATATAGCCAAGTGCGGGGAGATCCTGATGATTAAATTGGTGAAATTGGGGGTTTTCATCATCATTTTGGCCACGATTTTCTATATTTCATATCTTTGGTACACATATGAGCAGGAGAGTAAACTAGCAGAAAGGGCACTTAGCATCAGGAAAGGCATGCATATAGAAGAAGTGGACGATCTCATGGGGAAGCCCGCTGATGAAGGGATAATTGATTCGGCCGCAGTTTCAAGGGGATGGTTGTTCAAATGGCATGGAGAATATGAAATCGTAATAAAGAAGTATGATAAGGTATTTATTATGAAGTACTTCGTATGTTATTACAAATTGCCGTTTTTAAGAAGACAAGAGGGGACCGTCCGGGTAGACGTCTGTTTTAGCCCGATCGAAAGGGGGGTCATTTACGTGTCGAAATATTTTGCGACGGGATAGCATGAACCATAAGTGACTTTTTTCGGGCAGCCATTGTACCTCCGCCTAGCATTATTGGCCACCTTTCTTGGGGTACAACGTGAATGGGCAGCTCGTCCGGGAGTATATCTATTTCGGCGGCATGCTTGTCGCCGAGTACCGAATTCAGGACTCCCGGTTACTCTACTACGCCTCGGACCAGATCAACTCCACTCGGATCGTGACCGACACTAATGGGACAGTTGTTTATTCCGCCGCCCACGAGCCATATGGGGGGATCCAGAAGACTTGGGTCAGCTCGTATGATCCCTCGCTCAAGTTCTCGGGCAAGGAGCGGGATGCGGAGTCGGAGCTCGATTACTTCGGGGCCAGGTATTATGACAGAAGCCTATATCGATTCTTGAATACAGATCCGATCGCATCACAACGAGGATATTTAATTGAGGTTAATGGCTGGAATCTTTATGCTTATTGCGGCGATAATCCTTTGGTTAATATCGATAGAAAAGGCGCATGGAAATCAAAGGTTCACTATAACGTTACCTATGCTGCCATGATGATGGCTTTTGATGAATGGGATCCGAATTTCGCAGCGGCACTTGCCGAGATTGTCGCGAGTTCATGCTCTGGGGTGGATAGTGATCCATCGACCACGAGCACACCATATGTAGATTCCGATAGTGGGGGTGATCTGATATGGAACTTTCCAAACTTACGGCAACGGCAACAATGGCATTTCCCACTAGCAGAGGACTTGGAAAGAGCATACGATATAGCCAAAACCAATCTTGATCCTAGAGAATTCGGCAAAGCCCTTCACGTCATCCAAGATTGGTTTTCCCATTCTGCTTATGTGGAATCAGGGAGCCATCTTTATGAATATTTTGCTAGTTTATTCGGTGGGCGAGATCCCGACAATCCCCTGGAGTTCTGGGACGCCGCCCTAGCCATGGCTTACATGACCCTGGATCTCTGTTATGCATACGAAGCGAGATTGAAGGATTTCTACGGACATAGGATCTAATTAAGAATGGGCGGTCCTTTAAGCAAAAAAGGATTTCTTTGGTCTGCAAACATTTCTTCGAGTGAGGGCGCTATGAAGCCAGCAATGAGAATTCTCCAGAGGGTTGCTCTTCTTGGATTTTATGGAACTCTCTCGTTTGGAGTCATCTGGCTGTTCGGAGCGGGAGGAGATGGGTCCTTGGTGCCAGCCGTTGTCTTTAGCTCATGGGCAATCCCATTTACCAGACTGATATGGCCGCCGAATGGAGCCCCCCTGTTTTTGACCGCGTACTACGTATTCTTACTTGGAATAAACACGCTGTTATCCCGATCAGCCCGCGGCCCGTCATGCACGTGGGCTATTCATTTCAGTGGCGTTCTTATCGGTTTCATCATTGGATGGAAGCGGGAATCTCCCCACATCTTTATGTCTTTCATAGCCTTCGTCTTCAGTTCGCTCCTCGTCCTTCTTTATATATGGGTGGATTGGCAGGTTGCGAAGGACGCTCATACGAATCGGTATGAGACTACCTTATGATGGACCGTTCAGATCAGACTTTTTCCCAGATGTCACCCAGCGTCAGCATCATGATCAAGAGGGCCACGGCCGAGTATTTCGGCAAATTCAAAGAAGCCTACGCCGAACTTATCGCCCAGATGCCTGAGATCGATGAAGAAGTGAATAAGTACAGGATCGACGCTGAGGCCATGAGAAGGAAGCTGATCCAGAAGAAGTGATCACGAATAAGAGGCATCCCCGACATGCCTCAGCCGGCTCGGAGGCAAAGGGCGAGGTTTCTTAGCTCTTCTCGCCATACTTGCGTCACTCCGGGGATGTCCGACGATGCAAGGGGCCTGGGGCGCCGCTCTATATGGGGAGAACGGGCGCGGAAGCAGATCTGGGCGGGGTCCGCGGCTTGACAAAGAGGGGGAGTGCCGATAAGTTAGGGGCACTCCCGCGAGGTGGATAAGGGCATGAGCGAAATGAACGGCAAGATCGACTACGACGAGGTCCGCAAGCTGGTCGGCCTTCTCGAGGAGAAGAACCTGTCTCTCTTCGAGCTCGAGGTCGAGGGCTTCAAGGTCAAGATCGCCCGGAACCAGGCAGTCCCGGTCCCCGCGGCTGTCGCGGCGCCCGCCGCCCCGGCCGCCCCCGCCGCGGCCCCGGCCCTGGGCACGGAAGCGGTCCAGGAGGCCAAGGTCCGGGCGGCCGAGATCGCCAAGGGCCACCACCTCATCGTCTCCCCCATGGTCGGGACCTTCTACCGGGCCCCCGACCCGACCTCGGCCCCCTTCGTCGACGTCGGGGACGCGGTCAAGAAGGGCCAGACCCTCTGCATCATCGAGGCCATGAAGCTCATGAACGAGATCGAGGCCGACGTCGACGGGACGATCGTCGAGATCTTCGTCGAGAACGCCAAGCCGGTGGAGTTCGGGCAGAAGCTGTTCTCCATCCTGCCCGCGAGCTGAGGCCGATGATCCAGAAGATCCTGATCGCCAACCGCGGGGAGATCGCCCTGCGCATCGTCCGCTCCTGCAAGGAGCTCGGCATCAAGAGCGTGGCCGTCTATTCGGAGGCCGACCGCCAGTCCCTCCACGCCCTGTTGGCCGACGAGCGGGTCTGCATCGGCCCGGCCAAGGCCTCGGAGAGCTACCTCAACGTCGCCAACCTGCTCAGCGCGGCCGAGATCACCGGGGCCGACGCCGTCCACCCCGGCTACGGCTTCCTGGCCGAGAACGCCAAGTTCGCCGAGATCTGCAAGACCCAGGGCCTGACCTTCATCGGCCCGCCGCCGGAGATCATCCGGCTCATGGGCGACAAGAACAAGGCCCGCCAGACCATGAAGAAGGCCGGCCTGCCCATCCTGCCGGGCAGCGACGCCATCATCGACGACCTGACGGTGGCCAAGAAGACGGCCGCCAAGATCGGCTACCCGGTCATCATCAAGGCCGCGGCCGGCGGCGGCGGCAAGGGCATGCGCATCTGCCGCTCGGCCTCCCAGCTCGAGGACCAGTTCCCCATCGCCCAGGGCGAGGCCAAGGCCGCCTTCAGCGATCCGTCCCTGTACATCGAGAAGTTCGTCAGCGGCGCCCACCACATCGAGATCCAGGTCATCGGCGACAGGCAAGGCAAGGTCACGGCCTTCGGCGAGCGCGAGTGCTCCGTCCAGAGGCGCTACCAGAAGCTCGTCGAGGAGACGCCCTCGCCGTTCATCGACTGGAAGGTCCGCCGCCGGATGATCAAGGAGGTCGAGGAAGCCGCTTCGGAAGTGGGCTACCAGAGCCTGGGCACCTTCGAATTCCTGGTCGACGAGAACCACAAGTTCTACTTCATGGAGGCCAACGCCCGGGTCCAGGTCGAGCACCCCATCACCGAGATGGTCTACGGCATCAACCTCATCAAGGCCCAGATCCGCATCGCCTCCGGCGAGAAGTACGCTCCGCCCTACGCCCTGGAGATGCGCGGCCACGCCATCGAGTGCCGCATCAACGCCGAGGACCCCGTGACCTTCGCGCCTTCGCCGGGCAAGATCGACTTCCTGGTCCTGCCGGGCGGCGAGGGCATCCGGGTCGACACGGCCGCCTACGGCGGCTGGGTCGTGCCGCCGAACTACGACTCCCTGCTGGCCAAGATCATCGCCTACGCCCCGAGCCGGGAGCTGGCCATCCGCAAGATGCGGGCGGCCCTGGAGACGACGACGGTGGTCGGCATCAAGACCAACATCCCGCTCCACCTCGACATCCTGGCCAACTCGGACTTCATGGCCGGGCGGTACACGACCCAGTTCATGGACGAGCATCTGGCCGCCAAGACGAACGGCGACGCGGCCTGAGACGGCGGCCCGCTCAGAGCGGGCGGCGGGCGACGACGACCTGGAACTCCCCCCCATTGTCCCGGGTCACGTTCTCGTTGATCCCCAGATAGAGACGGCCCGTGATGGGCACGGTCTGGACGCTCTCCGGCCCGACGAGGAAGAGGACGAAGATCTCGTCGCGGACCTCCTGCCCGGAGTCCTCGTCGATCCGGCGGGCCACGGGCTGGACGACCTTGCCGATGAGGGCCCCCAGGTTGGCGTTGGGCACGGGCTGCTCGACGGTGACGAGGTCGACCCCTTCCGGGCCGCACGAGGCCTCGGGATTGCCCATTTGGAGGTCGACCCGGCCGGTGGCCGTGAAACGGATCTCCTGGCCGGGGCCGACGTCGATGCCCGTGTCCACCCAGCCGGCCGCGCCGGGGACGGCGACGGCCTTTTCGAGCGGCGGCGGGATGACGATGGCCCCGGGGAGGTCCTGGTCTTGGACCGGGCCGGCCAGGCCCCCCGCGGCCGCTAAGGCCGCGACGGCGAGAAGGGCGGCGGTCCGGATGCCCTTGTTCATGGCGTCCCTCCCCCCGAAGCGTCGAGCTTCAGGACCTCGACGATGTCCGCGTGGATGAGCCCGTTGGAGGCCACGATGCCCGGGGCGTCCAGGGCGAACGGCTCTCCGGCGAAGTCCGTGACCCGGCCGCCGGCCTCGGCCACGATGAGGGCCCCCGCGGCCACATCCCAGGGCTTGAGCTTGAGCTCCCAGAAGCCGTCGAACCGGCCGCAGGCGACGTAGGACAGGTCCAGGGCGGCCGAGCCGCAGCGCCGGATGGCCTGGGCCCGGACGATGAACCGGCCCCAGTGGTCGAGGTTGTTGACGGCGCTCTGCCGGACGTCGTACGGGAAGCCCGTGGCCAGGAGGCTCGCCCCGAGTCCGGCGACCGCGGAGACGCGGACGGGCGTCCCGTTGAGGGTCGCCCCGCCGCCCGCCTCGGCCCGGAAGAGCTCCTCGCGCATGGGATCGTAGACGAGCCCGAGGACGGGGCGTCCGGCCCGCTCGAGGGCGGCCGAGACGCTGAAGACGGGGAAGCCGTGGGCGAAGTTGGTCGTGCCGTCGAGGGGGTCGATGACCCAGCGGAACTCCGAGCGCCCCGCCCGGGCCA
>CAZFZU010000016.1:0-54013 GCA_964523615.1 uncultured Eubacteriales bacterium
ATGTGGTGGGGGATCTTCCTGGTCGCCCTGGAGGTTCCGGGCGGCTGGGCGACGGCCGTCAGCCCGGTCCTCATCACGTTCCTGCTGGCCAAGATCTCGGGCGTGCCGATGCTCGAAAAGCGGTACGCGGGCAACGCCGCCTTCCAGGACTACGCCAGCCGCACGAGCGCCTTCGTCCCCTGGTTCCCTAAACGATAGCCGCGGGGCCTCAGAACGCCAGGGTCAGGCCGGCGAAGGCGTAGTTGACCAGGGCGAAGGTGTAGACCTCGTCGTTGTCGGCGCCACCTTCGAGGAGACGGTAGCCGGCCCTCAGCCTGAGCGACTTCGAGAGGTCCGTCCAGAGAGACAGCGAGACGTCCTCGGCCCGGCCCTGCGGCGCGGCCAGGGCGTCGCCCTCGAACAGGACGCCCCACTTCTCCCCCAGCCGGCCGAGAAGGCGGAAATTGATGAGCGGCACGACGCCCAGGTCGGTCTTCTCCGCGCCCCACCCGGCGTTCTCCAGACGGATGAGGGCGTCGCGGACCTTGACGGTCAGGCCGAGCCCGAACTCGAATCGCGGCTTGCGGACCAGGCCGTAGCGCCACGTGAGCCGGTAGGAGTTGAAGACGTAGGTCCCCCGGATCTCTTCGCCGGCCGGAAAGACCGTGTCGACGAAAAAGACGTCCCGGTCCAGGGTCCCCACCGACGGAAAGCGGAGCGGCGCGTAAAGGACGGACAGGGTGTGACGGGGATGGAACTGCCAGCTGAGACGCAGGCGTCCGTAAGCCCGCGTTTCGGGCCTGAGGTCGCGCCACAGGGACAGGAGGGTGCCGGTGTCGCCGGGGATGCGGACGTCGTTGTAACCGCTCCAGGACAACCCGCCCTCGACGTCGAAAGCCCACTGGGCGGAGGCCGGCGCCGCGGCCGCGCAACAAACGATGATCGCCCCGATGACGGACAGTGCTCGCTTCATGGTCCCCTTTCTCTCCTTCCCCCCGAAGGGTGTGTTCGGATGCGGAAAGGCCGCGCCGGAGCGCTCCCATGGGGGGCGTCCGGCGCGGCCGGTCGGATCGTCAGAAGCCCGGGCTGATGCTGACCTGGAAGTGCCAGCCGCGGACCGGGCGGTCCATGGGATAGACGTAGTTCAGGCCGAGGATGAGGTAGCCGAACAGGTTGGTCCTCATCCCGATGCCGTAGCTGCGGATGGGTTTGCGGTCGCCGCCGGCGAACCAGGGCTTGACCTTATCGGGCACGGGATTGCCCTCGTCGTCGAAGCCGCCCCACCATTGGCTCGGATTCGAAGCGTAGGCGATGCCCCAGTCGAAGAAGCCGTAGAATTCGAGGGGCCAGGCGCCGTAATAGCCCTTGCCGAGGCCCAGGACGCCGAGCAGAGGGAAGCGCAACTCGACGTTGGCGACCATCATCTTGCTGCCGTAGAGCCGGCCGAAATCGAAGGTCTCGGCCGGATTGGCGTCGTAATAGCTCAACTCCTCGTTGCTGTACGACTCGTAGCCGCGGACGAGGTCCCAATAGGCGATGTAGAGGGGATAGAACCGGGTGTCCTCGGAGTCCTTGCCGTACCGGCCCAGGTGCATGGCCCGGAAGGCCAGGGTGAACGGGCGGATGGGCATGATGTACTTGCGGAGGTCGGCCGACAGGGTGGCGAAGGTCATCTTGCCGATGGCCGGCGAGACCGTCAGGCCGATGTTCTGGCCCAGGATGGGGCTGGTCGCCCCGAACATCCCGGTGTCGTAGTAGTAACCGCCCGTCATGTAGGCGTAATTCATGGCCTCGGGCATGTCCCCGGGATTGAACTTCTGGTAATCGAGGAGGAAGCCGTTGAGGTCGTAGATGCGCTGGTAGACGGTGTGGTTGTAGTCCGTGATGCGGTAGCCGGCGCTGAGCTGGAAGCGGCTGACCTGGCTGAGGGGGTACTGTCCGAAGAAGGACAGGTCGTAATTGATCAGCCGGTAGACGTCCTCGACCTCGTAGATGAGGCCTTCCTGCTGGAAGTAGCTGTAATAGGGATAAGGATAGACGATGCGCTGGGCGGCCGCGCCCCAGTTCAGGCGGTGGCGGTTATTGAGGTAGCCGACCACGCCCGAGGTGTCGATGAGCCGCGAGCCGGTGAAGGCCGTCGTGACGACGGTGTGGTAGCCCAGCATGTCGCTCCAATAGGCCGACAGGCCGCCGGCGCCGTAGGTGCCGTAGCGGTCGACCCCGACGGCGATGTTGGGAGGCGAGACGTAGTCCAGGCCCAGCTTCGGATTGTAGTCGGCGATGGTGAAGTTCTGGTCCTTGGGCAGCCCGAAGAGCGGGTTCTTCAGGAGGCCGAGAAGCGAGCCCTCGGGCTCCTTGCGCGGGGGCAGGATGCCGGGGTCGCGCTCGAACTGGGCCAGGAAGGCCTGGCCGGCCAGGACGGCCGGGTCGTCGAGGGCGAACAGGGAATAATAGCCGCCGAGGTAGCCGGAGAAGACCAGGCGGCCGGTCCCCTGAGCGACCGAGATGGACGGGCTGAGCTCGGTGATGCCGGCGACGCCCGTGTAGAGGTTCGTGACCTGGGAGATCTGGGCCGTGGCCGCGTCGATCCGGTAGATGTCGGTCTTGCCGTTCTGGTCGGACAGGAAATAGAGGGCCTTGGAATCGGGCGTCCACTGGGGATTGATGTTCTTGGCGTTGGGGAAGGCCAGGAGCTTCTGGATGCGGCCCGAGGCGACGTCCAAGAGGCCGAGCTCGTAATACCCCGGCTCGACCCATTCCATATTGGCCGAGAACCTCTCGGTGACGAAGGCGACGGTCTTGCCGTCGGGCGACCAGGCCGGCTGGAGGTCGGCGAAGGCGTCGCGGGTCATCTGCTGGAGGATGTTGTCGCGCAGGTCGTAGATGAACAGGTCGGAGACCCCCCCGGCCAGCCCGGTGAAGGCCAGGTAGCGGCCGTCGGGCGAGAAGACCGGATTGAGGATCTCGGCCAGCTCCTTGAACGGGATCTCGCGGACGATCTTGTCCTTGGCCACGTCGATGACCGTCAGGACGGGACGGCCCTTGGCGATGCCGCCGAAGACGAACCGCTCGCCCGCCGCGTCCCACGAGCCGGCCGACTTGATGAACTGGATGCTCTCGAAGTGGGGGTCGACGGCCGTCGAGATGATCTTGCGCCGGACCTTGCCGGTGTCGGCGTCGGCCAGGAAGAGGTCGATCGAGAACAGGTCCCGCGACGAGAGGAAGATGAGCGACCGGCCGTCGGGGCTGATGGCCGGGGCGATGTTGTAAGGATTGGACTCGACGCCCTTGAACAGGGTCTTGGCGAAGGTGTCGACCGGCTGGGTCTTCTCCAGGACCGGCCCGTAGGCGTCCTGCATGGCCTTGTGCCAGTCGGCCGAGAGCTGCTTCAGCTTGACGCCGAGGACGCTCTCCAGGATGATCTCGTAATCGCCGGCCCGGCCGACCGATTTCATCATCTTGCCGATGACCTCGTCCCCCCAGCGGCCGGTGATGTAGGCCCAGACGGCCTGGCCCCAGCGGTAGGGGAAGTACTTGTAGGAGTTGTCGAGCTTCTTGAGCTGCGGCAGCTCCTTGCGCCGAACGGCGTCGCGCATCCACATCGAGGTGTTGGGATCGACGGGGCCGATGGACAGGTACTCGGCCATGCCCTCGATGAACCAGAGAGGGATGCGCAGGGAGACATCGTTGCCCCGGGCCTGGTCGGAGTGGCCCTGGGCCATGATGTCGTACTGGAAGGCGTGGACGAGCTCGTGGCCGATGACGTGGTCCGTCTCGGCCAGGGAGGCGCCGTAGGGCAGGACGATGCGGCGCTTGAACGACTCGGTGAAGCCGCCCGTGCCCTCCCCCAGCGTCTCCTGGGTGACCGTGGTCTGCTGGAACTCGGGGCTGCTGCCGTAGAGGATGAGGGGCTGACGGCCCTTGAGCTCGTGGTTGAACATCCGGGACAGCCGGGCGTACCAGCGCTCGGCCATGAGGCAGGCCATCTTGACCGTGGCCTCGTCCTGGAGATAGTAATAGACGTCGTAGTGCCGGGTCTTCATGATCTTGAAGTCGAACTTCTGGTACTGGACCTTGTTGCGTCCGTACCACTGGGCGCCGAGGTCCGGCGCGCCGACGGCCAGCGCGAACCCGGCCAGGCACAAGCCGACCAGGAACTTCGATAAAGCGGAATGCCGCATGGGTTCCCTCCTTCTTTGGCTCCATTGTAGCGGAAGACGGGACGGTTGGGAAATCCCCTCCCGGACGGGAGGTTCGGGTACAGGCATAGGTCGAAACTCCTTTCGACCCCTTTCCGCGGCCATCTTAGCCGAAATCCGGGGCTTTGTCCATAACGGGTCCATAACGGCGGCGTCGCCTCCCGCGTCGCTCCCCGCCGGCTGTTGACCCGGCCTCGGGGATTCGGGTAAGATGCCTGTCTCGACATGACCACGCAGATCCTCATCATCCTCGGTGTCATGGTCGCGGCCTACGTCGCGGCCAAAGCCGCCAAGCTCCCCGTAGAGCTCGGCATCTTCGCCGCCGCCGCCGCCGGCGGCCTGGCCGGCGCCTTCGCCGCCACGCCGCCCCTCGGCGAGCTCGGGCGCCATCTCGTCGAGGGTTCGATCACCTACCTCGACGTCATGCTCGTCTTCTTCACGGCGACGCTGTTCATGACCATCGTCGACCGGTCCGGCGGCGTCGTCTACGTCGTCCGGGCCACCCTCCGGGTCTTCGGCCGCCGGCGGGTACCGGCCCTGCTGGCCCTGATGGTCATCGTCCTCATCCCCGGCGCCCTGACCGGGGCCGGCAGCGTCTCGCTCCTCGTCGTGGGGGCGCCGGTGGCCATGGCCCTGGGGCGCCTGGGCATCGGGCCCAAACGGGTGTCGGCCATCCTGTTCATCGTGGCCGGCTTGAGCGCGGCCGCGCCGCCGGTCAACATCTGGGCCATGATCCTCTGCGCCGGCACGGCCATCCCCTACGTCGGCTTCGAGTTCACGCTGGGCATCCCGGTCCTGCTCCTGGGGACCTTCACGATGCTCGCCCTGGGTTTGAGGAAGGACCCGGGCGCCGCGGCCGGCCCGGCCGAGCTCCCGGAGCCGCCGGCCGGCATGACCTGGTGGCGTGTCGCCCTGCCCTTCCTGGTCTTCTTCGGCCTGGTCGCGGCCTACCGGATCTGGCCGTTCGCCACGCCGATCTTCGGGCTGGCCCTGGAGTTCGTGGCCGCGGCCGCCGCCGCCCTTTTGCTCAGCCCGCAACGGATCGCCGTCCTGCCGCTGGCCCGCGACACCGTCAAGAGGCTCCTGCCGCTGCTGGCCACCACGGTCGTCGTCGGCATGCTCCAGCAGGTCATGACCGCGACCGGCGTCCGGGGCCTGCTGTCCTTCGCCGCCATCTCGACGCCGCTCGTCGTCCTTTTCCTTCTCCTGCCCGTCATCATCCCCTTCTCCGAGGGCGTCCTGACCTACGGCGCCGCGGCCATCCTGGGCATCCCGCTCATCTGGCTCCTCGACTCGATGGGCTATCACGCCACGGTCGTCATCGCCGGCCTGAGCCTGCTCTGGCCGCTCGGCGACGGCCTGCCGCCGACGGCCCTGATCGGCCGCCTGAGCACCATGGTCTCGGGCTACAAAGGCCCCTACCGCGATTTCCTCAAGGCCACCTGGCTGCCCTGGCTGGTCATCACGGCCGCGGCCATGGCCATGATCGTCTTCAGCTCGAAGCTCTCCTTCCTGGTCAAGTGGAGCATGTAGGCCCGCCATGATCATCATGATCGCCTATTACCTCATCGCGGCCGCCCTGTTCGCTCTGGCCGCCTGGAACCTCGTCCGGGAGAAGGACAGGCGCGCCGACGCCGTCCTCTACCTCCTGATCATGATCCCCCTGCTGCTCCGGCTCCTGCGGTGGAAGTGAGGCCGCCGCCATGAACAAAGACCTCCTCTTCAAAGGCCCCCTGACGGCGGCCGCCCTGGCCCTGGTCCTCTGGGGCGGGCTGCCCCTCCTCCGCCACCGGCATCACGACGTCCCCGTGGTCAAGGGGCCCGGCGTGACCGCGGTCAAGCGCCTGAGCGAGTATTCGCCTGGGCTGGCCGGCACGGCCGGCGACACCTTCGTCTTCGTCCTCGAGGGGAAGGCGCCGGGGGGCAAGGCCCTGATCATGGGCAACACCCATTCCAACGAGCCCGAGGGCATGCTCTCGGCCCTGGTCATCATCGAGCGCGCCGTGGTCGAGAAGGGCGCGCTCTACGTGATCCCCTTCTTCAACAACAGCGGCAGCCGCAACACCCGGGCCGGGGACGGCTACCCGCTCTATTTCGACATCGCCACCGACTGGGGCGCCCGGCGCTTCCGGTACGGCAACCGCGACGCCTCCCCGCTCGACCAGTGGCCCGACCCGGACGTCTACATCCATTACCCCGAGCGCCAGCTCCTGTCCTACATCGACGTCCGCAACACCAACCGGACCTGGCCCGGCCGCCCGGGCGGACCCCTCATGGAGCGGGTGACGTTCGGGGCCATGGAGCTCATGCGCCGCGAGGGGATCGACGTGGCCGTCGACGTCCACGGCGCCGAGACCATGTTCCCCGTCACCAACTGCATCGTCGCGCCCGAGAAGTCGGTCAAGATCGCCACCCTGGCCTCCCTGACCGTCAAGGCCATGGAAGGCTTCGACAACCACGTCGAGCCCTCCCCGACCGGTTTCCGGGGCCTGTCCCACCGGGAGATCGGCGATCACGGCCCGGCCCTGCCGTTCCTGCTCGAGGCCCCCATCCCCTTCCTCGACCAGCCGACGGGCCCCAAGACGGTCGATCTCCTGCTCGACGGGAAGGACCCCTTCCTGCTGAGCCTGTCGCGGAAGAAGAAGCTCTTCGTCCCCTACGACGAAGGCGGCTGGCCCCTCGACAAGAGGGTCGGCCAGAACCTGTCCGTGACCCTGGAGATCCTGAAGCAGTTCACCAAGAAGACCGCGGACAAGCCCTTCGCCGTCCGCGGCGTCCCTCGCTACGCCGACATCGTCCGGGACGGGGTCGGCCGCTACCTGTCCGACCCCGCCCAAGCCGGGCCCGGCGCGGTCGTCTGGAATTGAGCGGGGCCGCCCCGGCGCGCCGCCCCGCGGAGGAGTCCGACATGGTCATCCGCAAAGCCCTTCCCGCCGCGCTCGCCGTGGCCGCCGTGTTCGTCCTCGCCGGCGGCGCCGGCCTCGACCGCCCCGTCCCGCCCTCCGGCGGCGACGACGTCCGGGCGGAGGCCTGCACCGTCATCATGGTCGGGCGCGAAGCCTCGGCCGACGGCTCGGTCATGAGCACGCACGCCGCCGACTGCGGCGTCTGCGACTTCACCTGGCGCCACGTCCCGGCGGCCGATCACAAGCCCGGCGAGAGCCGCCGGCTCTACCGCATCGACCAGATCCGGACCTGGCCGCCGGCGGAAGGCGGCAAATGGGCCATGGTCCTCAAGGACCCCACGCCCGTCGCCCTGCCCCAGCCGTCCCACACCTTCGGCTACCACCATTCCGTATTCGGCTACATGAACGACCAGCAGCTGGCCATCGCCGAGTCGACCATCGGCAACGTCCGCAAGCTGGCCAACCCGACCCCCACGCCGGCGACCAACATCACCATGCTGACCCTCCTGGCCATGGAGCGCTGCCGGACGGCGCGCGAGGCCATCCGGCTGATGGGCTCCCTGGCCGAAAAATACGGCTACGGGAACACCGACGGCGGGGAGATGCTGGCCGTCTCCGATCCCCGGGAGATCTGGGTCTTCGAGATCGTGCCGGTCGGCCCGCTGTGGACCCCCGAGAGCGGCAAGCCCGGGGCCGTCTGGTGCGCCCAGCGCGTCCCCGACGACCACGTCTCGGTCTGCCCCAACGAAGCCCGCATCGGCGAGATCGACCTGGCCGACGAGGACTTCTTCATGGCCTCGGCCCACGTCGTGTCGTTCGCCGAGGAGGCCGGCCTCTACGATCCGAAGGGCGGCAAGCCTTTCAGCTGGAAGAGGGCCTACTCTCCGGCCGAGGGCTCGGCCGTGTCGAGCGAAGGCCGGCGGTCGCGGATGTGGCGGTTCTTCGACCTCGTCGCGCCCTCGCAGAAGTTCAAGGCCGAGACGGCCAACATGGACTTCCCGTTCTCGGTCAAGCCCGACCGCAAGCTCTCGGCCCGGGACGTCATGGCCCTGACCCGGGACAAATCCGAAGGCACGGTCTTCGACCCGGTCCGGGGCCTGCGCGGCGGCCCGTTCCGGAACCCCAACTATTACAAGGGCACCCGGCTCATCAGCGTGCCCAACGTCGAATACACGACCCTGACCCAGTGCCGGTCCTGGCTGCCGGACGCGGTCGGCGGCCTGGTCTGGGTGGCCCTGGGCGCCCAGGACACCTCTTGCTACGTCCCGCTCTACGGCGGGGCCACGGCCGTCCCGCCGTCCTTCTCCGTCGGCGATCACTTCGTTCTCGACCGTGATTCGGCCCGCTGGGCCTTCGACTACGTCGACTTCCACGTCCAGGTCGCCTACAACGCGGCCATCGAGGACGTCAAGGCGGCCCGCAAGACCTGGGAGGACGGCGCTTTCGACCGCGTCGCCGAGGCCGACCGCGCGGCGGCCGAGCTCCACAAGCGCAGCCCCAAGGAGGCCGTCCGGCACGTCACCGGCTTCACCCTCAAGAACGCGGCCGACGTCGTCGCGGCCTGGTGGAAGCTCGGCGACGACATCTGGATCAAATACAACCATCTCGGCCTCTACGACGCGGCCAAGCGCCGCAGCGGCCGCATCCCCACGGCCAACCCGGACTGGTGGAACAGGGCCGTCCGGGCCTTCGACGTCCTCGACGAACCCGCCGCGCGTCCGGCGGAGAACCGGTAACAAGGAGACCCCATGAACGCTCAACGACTCCTCGCGGTCCTCGGCTCCGTCGCCCTGGCCGTCCTCCTGGCCGGCCACGGCCCGGCCTCCGGCGGGCAGGACCCCGCGGCGGCCGCCCTGGCGGCCGACGACTTCGACGGCCCCGAGGGCTGCACGTCCATCCTGGTCGGCCCGGCCGCCTCGACCGACGGCTCGGTCATGACCACCCACACCTGCGACTGCGGCACTTGCGACTGGACCTGGCGCCACGTCCCGGCCGCCGACCACAAGCCGGGGGCGAAGCGCGTCATCTACCACATCTCCCAGTACAAGACCTGGCCCCCGTCCGAAGGCCCCAAATGGGAGGCCTATAAGAAGGACCTGGCCGGCCTCGAGATCCCCCAGGTCGCCCACACCTACGCTTACCATCACGGCATGTTCGGCTACATGAACGAGAAACAGGTCTCCATCGGCGAGGCCACCATCGGCTGCCAGCGCAAGATGGTCAATCCGACCCCGGCGGCCAAGCTCGATCTGACCATGCTGACGCTCCTGGCCATGGAGCGGGCGGGCACGGCCCGCGAGGCCATCCGGGTCATGGGCTCGCTGGCCGAGACCTACGGCTACGGCTTCCACGACGACGGCGAGATGCTGGCCGTGGCCGACCCCCGCGAGGCCTGGATCTTCGAGATCATGCCCGTCGGCCCGCTGTGGACCCCCGGGAGCGGCAAGCCCGGGGCCGTCTGGTGCGCCCAGCGCGTGCCCGACGACCACGTCTCGGTCTGCCCGAACGAGTCCCGCATCGGCGAGATCGACCTCGCGAACAAGGACTTCTTCATGGCCTCGCCCAACGCCGTCTCCCTGGCCGTCGACATGGGCTACTACGATCCCAAGAGCGGCAAGCCCTTCAACTGGAAGAGGGCCTACTCCCCCGTCGAGGGCAGCGCCGTGAGCACGAACGGCCGCTACCAGCGCCTGTGGCGCATCCTGGACCTCGTCGCGCCCTCGCTCAAGCTCAAGCCCGAGACGCCGAACATGGACCTGCCCTTCTCGGTCAAGCCCGACCGCAAGATCTCGGTCCAGGACGTCATGGCCATCACCCGCGACCGCAGCTACGGCACGCCCTTCGATCCCGTCCAGGGCATCCGCGGCGGGCCCTTCAAGAACCCCAATTATTTCCGGGGCACGCGGGTCGTCGACCACGGCCTGGCCGAGTACTCGACCATCACCCAATCGCGGGCCGGCCTGCCCGACCCCATCGGCGGCATCGTCTGGATCGCCTTCGGCTCCCAGGACACCTCGTGCTACATGCCCCTCTACGCCGGCATGACCGAGATCCCCAAGTCGTTCACTTTCGGCGACCATTGGACCTTCGACCGCAACTCCGTCCGCTGGGCCTTCGACTACACGGATTACCACGTCCAGCCCGTCTATGCCGAGGCCATCAAGGACGTCCAGGCGGCCCAGAAGACCTACGAGGCGGACCTCGTCGCCCGCATCCCCGAGATCGACCAGCAGGCCCTGGCCCTGTGGAAGAAGAAGCCGGCCAAGGCCGCCGAGTTCCTGACCGCCTTCGCCATCCACAACGCGACGGCGGTGACCAACGCCTGGTGGAAGCTCGGCGACGACCTGCTCGTCAAGTACAACCGCCTCTACCTTTATAACGTCGAGAAGCGCAACATGGTCCGCGGCCAGCCGGCCACGCCCGACTGGTGGAAGAAGGCCGTCCGGGCCTTCGACATCCTCATGGAACCCGTCAAGAAGTAAAGGAGACCCCCATGACCAAGAGAACGCCCCTTTTCCTGGCCGTCCTGGCGGCGGCCGGGCTGGCCCTGCTCTTCGCCGGGCAAGCCGTGCCCAAGGCCGGCCTGCCCGTGCTGACGACCTCGGCCGGCCAGAGCACGGACGTCACGACGGTCAACATCGTCCTCGACGAGGCCGGCATCGCCTACGACTACTGCGACGTCCCGACCCCCGAGATGGTCGCCGACGGCGTCGGGCTCGGCGGCCGCGAGTCGGGCCCCGGATTCCACGTCGAGAGCCTGACCGACACGGCCAAGTACCCGGCCGGCACGCCCTACAAGGCCGTCATCTTCGCCATCGGCGCGAGCCTCAAGGGCATGGGCGCCTCGGGCCTGACCCTCGACAGCGAGGAGGCCCGGCTGAAGAAGCTCATCGAATACTGCAAGTCGAAGAAGATCTTCGTCATGGCCGTCCACATCGGCGGCGAGTCCAAGCGAGGCCCGGCCGGCAGCGACAACGAGCGCATGATCGACGCCGTGGCCCCCCTGGCCGACTACATCGTCGTGACCAAGGAGAGCAACAAGGACGGGCGCTTCACCAAGCTGGCCCAGGCCAACAAGGTCCCGATCACGGAGATCGATTACGCTTTGGACCTGGTCGGCATCGTCAAGCAGGTCCTGCAGTAAGGCCAGCCTTCGCGGGGTCCGGCCCGGCCGGCCCCCTCAGCGGGCCCGGGCGGCGGTCCTCAGGGCCCAGTCGAGAGTGTCGTGGACGCCGACGGCCAGGCGCCCCTCGACGCCCCGGAAAGCCAGGAAGTTCCCTTTGCCGTCCTTGAGGACGACGGCGTCCGCCAGGTAGTTCCCGGGCCGTTCGAACCGCCCGGATGCCGCGAGCGCGGTCCCAAGCTCTTGCCAAGCGGCCGTTCTCGCCTCGACCGTGCCGTAGTCGAGCACGATGAGGGTCTCGCCGCTGTCGTAGACGCCCCGTACGGCCTCCTGGAAATCCAGGCCGCGGGCGGTGCCGAACGGATAGATGTTGTTGAGACCGAGCAGGCCCCTGACATACTTGACGCTCCCGGAGACAAGGCCATCGGCCGGAAGGCTGGCGACGAGCTGGGGCGCCGTTCCCCCGCCCGGGAGCGTCAGGTCCACGACTCGCCCGATCGATCTGCAACCGTCGAGCGTCCCGGGCGACTCGTCGAATCCCGTCACCGTGACGAGGAACCGGCCCTTCCAAAAATTCAGGTAATAGGCCTCGATCTCGCTTCCGCCGCCCAATCCTGTGCTTCGCCCTTTCCCCGAGCTCTTGAACGTGAACATCCCGTAAGCGGCCCGGGGCGAATCCATTTCGAAGATCTCGAGCGAGACGGATCTGCCTTGGGGATCCCTATAATCCTGGACGACGACCCTGCGGAAGCCGTATTCCCGGTAGATCTCGGCCCCGCCGTCGATATAGGTGTAGAGGTCCTCCCCTTCGAACTCCTGGGGCTCGCCGTCCCGGACCCAGCCGGGGGCGGCCCCGTCGGCGGGCAGATAAGCGAGTAAGGGGCCGGCAGACCGCGAAGCCGGGAGGGCCGAAACGGCCAGAACGCCGGCCAGGACCGCGAGGGCGAACGGATGCCGTGCCCGCGGAGCGCTCATGCGGACCGCTAGGCGCGGACCTCCTTGACGACGACTTTGGCCGGATCGAAGGTCCCCAGGCCCTGTTCCGAGGCCCGTTTGATCTGGACGACGTCCTCGGGCTTGAGCCCCCACAGCCCGGCGCAGTAGGCGTCGACGGCGACGCGGTCGGTGCCGGCCACGACCTTGCGCGGCTTGAGCAGCTCGCCTGGGCCGAACGGGCCGTTGGTGACGATGAACTCGGTGGCGTCGACGACGTTCAGCGTCGGCGTGACGGCCTTGTTGAGGTCGACGATGCACTGCTCGAGGTGGGCGACGTCGTCGGGATCGGTCTTCCAGTTGGGGCGGTGGAAGGTCCGGTCGCTGGCCGGAGAGTTCAGGCCCATGAGGTTCTTCATGGTCCCGGTGAACTTGTTGCCGGCGTGGTCCTTGGTGATGGGCATGTTGACGAGGACGTCGTGGTCGAAATAGGCGGCCAGGACGCGGGCCTCCTTCAGGGCCACCCCGCCGGGAACGGGGACGGCCTTGAAGAGGGCTTCGTCCTTCTCATAGAGCTTGAGGCCGGCACCCTCCTGATCGCAGACGGCCTTGAGACCCGTGTCCTCCCACTGCTTGACCGTCTGCCAGCTGAGGCAGTCGACCTCGGCGGCGCCGGCCTCGCGGCAGAGCCGGATGACGGCCCGCAGGATCTCGGGCTTGGTGAAGGAACCGGGGTGGCGGCTCTGGACGTTGGGCAGGAGGGCCACTTTGGCCCCTTTGCGGACGAAGGCCTTCATGCCACCGAGGGCCTCGACGGCCCGCTCGGCGGCCCGGCCGTAGTCCTCGCCGACGCCGACGGCCACGTCGACGCCGCGCGCCTTGCGCCCTCCGGCCGCTCCGGCGAGCCTCCGGCCGAGGGCCAGGGTCAGCCCGGCCGCGGCTCCGGTCTTGACGAAATCGCGCCTGCCGATCGTTCGTGCCATGTCCGTTGTCCTCCTCATCGGTATCGAGAGCCCATTTTCTCACAGCCGCGACGGGGCGCGCAAGGCTCGCGGGGACGGGAGGTCCCTTCGGGTTGGCTTCGACCCCGGACCTGTGGTAAACACAGGACCTGAGCCCGAGAGGAGGACACCATGAGACGAGCGCTTCACTGGATCGCCCGGCCGCTGGCCTTGGCCATCGCCCTATCCCTCGCTATACCCCTCCTCTGCCCGCTTCTCGAGGCGGCGCCCCGGGCGCGCTACCTTGCTTACGCCCGGGCCTCCGCGGACTGGACCTACGCTCACCGGGCCGAGCTCCTCGACCAGTGGCGGAAGACCTTCGACCCGCTGAACGTCTTCGGCTACCGCGCCCCCGGCGGGCTGCTGGAGATGGCCGTCATCTACGCCACGCTCTACGAGAAGGAGCGGAGGCCGGAGTACGCCGCCCGGGCCAAGGAAGTCCTCCTGACCTACGGCGACTATCGCTCGATCTACCCCGCGTCCTCGATCGCCCTGCGCTCCGATTACGCGGGCGGCGTGCCGGCCCTGCCCGATTTCTTCACCGTCATGCGCTACGTCCGGACCTTCGACGCCCTGCGCCGGCTCGGCCGCCTGACGCCGTCCGAGGAGGCCGCGGCCGCCGAGACCATCGCCGGAAGCATGCGCTACCTCCTGCGCACGGCCGAGTGGGGGCCGATGAACCGGTCGGCCCTGAGGGCCGAGTCCCTGGCCTGGGCCGTCCGGGCCCTGCCGAACCACCCCGAGGCCGCCCTATGGGAGATGCAGCGCCGGGCCCTCGGCGACGACAATTGGGGCAACTGGCAGATCGAGGACGCCACCATCTACAACGGGGTCTGGCTCTACTCCCTCCTCGGCTACGCCGACGCCCTGGGCCGGATGCCCGAACTCTTCGCCACGCCCGAATGGCGGTACTACGGCCAGTACTACGTCCGGCTCATGTCGCCCGCAGGCATGGTCCCCGACCTCGGCGACGCCCATTGGACCTCCAACTGGAACCATTTCCTGGTCTTCTTCGAGGCCGCCGCGGCCGCCCTGCGCGATCCCGGCTGCAAGTGGGCGGCCGAGACCATCGCCGCCAAGTTCGTCGATCTCTCCAAACCGACGAGCGCCGGGCTCGGGGCCATGCTCCTGGACGCCTACCGCTGGGGCACCGACGAGGTCGCGGCCGCTCCCCCGGCCGCCGGCTCCATGGAGGTCATGGACGACATCGTCGGCAAGAAGATCGTCCTGCGGGACGGCTGGGCGCCGGCCTCGAGCTACCTTCTCCTCAACTACCGGGACGAGGGCGACGGCGGCCTCAACTTCCGCGACTACCTCCGCGACACCATCCCCGTCGAAGAGGAGAAGATGACCCACGGCCACGCCGACGAGAACAGCCTCGTCCTGCTGATGTCGGGCGGATCGGTCCTCCTCCACGACGGCGGCTACCGCGATTTCATGCCCTCGGGGCCGAACGGCGCCTACCGGCAGGACTACTTCCACAACCGGCTCTGCGTCCGGCCGGAGAAGATCTTCTGGGGGCAGAACGAAGGGGAATACCGCTACAGCGTCCGCGAGGCGGTCCCGGGACAAGGGATGCTCGAGTTCATGCGCGGCGCCGGCTCCTACCGCCCGGTCCGGACCCGCAAGGTCGATTTCCTGACCTTCGAGGACTTCGACTACGCCCGCACCCGGGTCATCGACGACGGTTGGGGCTTCCAGGCCGACCGGGCCGTCGTCTTCGTCAAGGACCCCGGCGTCTATGTCGTCATCGACGTCTTCAAGGCCCTTCGCGAGGACTACTTCACCCTCGGTCAACTCTGGCACACCCGGCAAGTCCACGCCCGCGGCGAGGGCTGGTACGACACGGGATACGACCGCATCCAGAACGCCGTCCTGCCCCAGGACCGGCGCCTGCTCCTGCTGTTCCCCGGCCGAAGCCCTCGCATGGAGGGCGTCGAGCCGGAGAAGCGCCACTACCAGGATGAGTGGCTCGTCCATCAGTCCTGGGCCCAGCACTTCGAGCTCGGCGAGACCTGGGCCCTGGCCGCGGTCCTCGTCCCCCACCCGGCCGGCGAGCCTGCGGCGGACTGGACGGGCCGGGTCTCGGCCCTGCCGGCCGACCCTGGCCGCGACGCGACCGGCGTCGTCATCCGCTCCGGGGACCGCGAGATCGTCGTGGGGATCAAGAACGACCTGCGGCGGGACATGAGCCGGGACCACCGCCGCCCCCGCTATACGTACGAGGCCGGCCGGGTCCGCCTCGGCGACTTCGAGACCGACGGCGACCTCGTCTTCGGTGTCCGCCGCGGCGACCGGCTCGATTACACGGTCGTCAACCTGACCAAGGCCCTCCACGGCGGGAAGGTCCTGGTGGCGGCCGAAGAGGGGCAGTACGGACTGGGTTTTGACGCGCTTCCCGACCGCGGCGGCGTCGGCAAGATGCGGTATTGGCGGGGGACGGCCGGCCCGCGCTAGGCGGCCGTCAGACCGGCAGGCCCTGCTGTTTGCGCTGGGCCGCCTTCTGGAGCTCCTGCCCTTCGGCGACAAGCCCGGCCAGCCGGTCGAGGGCCATGCGGACCTTGATGTTGGCCAGCTTGCGCTTGCCCGTCTTCTGGGCCTCGAAGCGGTCCCTGACGTAGGCCTCGATCTCCCCCGGCGACATGATGGCCTTGAGGAAGTCGTCGGCCAGGAGCTCCTCGCGCAGGTCCTCGACGGTCTGGCCCCTGACGGTGATCCGGTTCTCGATGAGGGCCTGGGTCCGCCATTTCTCGAAGTCGGGGGCGGCGTAGATGGGGATGGGCCCGAGGAGTTTCTTGGCGTCCTGGACGGTCTGGTCGAAGAAGGCCTTGCCTTCCTTGAACAGGTTCCGGGCGCGGTAGTACTCGGGAGCGTTGGCCGCGACGTGGCCTTCGAGGTAGGACTTGAACGTCTGGATGGCCTCCGACAGGATGGCGTACGACCGCGTCGCCTTGATGGTGATCTCGCGCTCGATGGGTGCCGGCATGCCCCGTATCCTCGGCGGCAACTTAGCACAGCCCGGGAGGGCCTGTCAAAGCTTTTATGGGGTCCGGACGGCCGCGGCGACGACGTTGGCGACCTTGCTCCGCAAGGCGATGATGTCGCCCTTGTCGTCGGGGTGGACCCGGTTGGTCAGGAAGACGACCGAGGTCGCCGTCTCCGGGTCGATCCAGACCGAGGTCCCCGTATAGCCGGTGTGGCCGTAGGAACGGGGGCCGAAGAGATCGCCCCCGTTGGTCGAGTAGTCCGTCTCCAGGTCCCAGCCGAGGCCTCGGCCGAACGCGCCGTAGGGCGGGAAGATCTCGGTCATCCGGGCCACGGTCAGGGGGGCCAGGACTCGGACACCCCCGAGCGCACCGCCGCCGAGGAGCATCTGGGCGAAGACGGCCAAGTCGTCGGCCGTCGCGAACAGGCCGGCGTTGCCCGAGACCCCGCCCTGCAGCCGGGCCAGGGGGTCGTGGACGACGCCCCGGAGGGGCCGGCCGTCCAGGACCTCGGTCGGCACGCAGGCTTCGATGAGTCCCGCCGGCGGCCGGAAGAACGTCCGGGCCATCCCCAGCGGCTTGAAGATGTTCGCCGCCGTAAGATCGTCCAGGCTCTCGCCGCTGACGGTCTCGACGATGTGGGCCAGGGTGATGTAGTTGAGGCAGCTGTAGACGAAGGCGGCCCCGGCGGGCCGCTCCTTGGGGATGGCGGCGATGTAGGCGGCCAGTGCGGCCGTCGTGCAGGGATCGCCCAGGGCCCTGGCCGCTTCCTTGGCGTCCGTGTAAGGCGGCAGGCCGGAGGTGTGCGTCAGGAGATGATAGAGCCGGGCGTCCTCGCCGGGCCGGCCCTTCTCTCCGTACCAGGCCGAGAACGAGGGCACGTAGGTCTTGACCTTGTCCCAAAGCCGGATCCGGCCGCGCTCGACGAGGAGCATGACCGCCGTGGCCGTTGCCACCGGCTTGGTGACCGAGGCCTGGTCGAAGATCATGTCGGCGGCGAGCGGCCGGGGCTCGGGTACGGTCTGGGCGAGACCGAAGGCCTTTCGGTAGACGATCTTCCCTTTGCGGGCCACGACCAGCACAGCCCCCGGGAAGTCCCGGCGGGCCACGGCGGTCTCGATGAGCCCGTCGAGAAGGGCGAGCTGGGCCGAGGACATGCCGACCGTTTCGGGCTTGGCCGCGGGCAGGGCCCCCCCCGCCGCGGAAGCGGCTGAGGACAAGGCCAGGAGGACGGTCACGACGGCCGGAGCGAAGGTCTTGCGCATGGTCATCCTCTCATTCCGCGGCCGGACCGGCGGGGCCCTCTTTCCAGACCAACCCGTCCTGCCGGATGTGCCAGCTCTCGCCCGACTTGGCCGTGTAAACGGCCTCGAACAGCCCCGGCGTCGCGTAGAGGGCCGGCGGATGGGACCAGCCCTTGATCCGGAGCGCCGCGTCCTTGCCGAGGCCCAGGTCCTCCAAGGCGGCGGTGAAACCCCGCCCCTCGAAATCGCGGCCCCTCTCCGCGTAGTAGATCTTCCTCAGGGCCCACTTGACCCTCTCCTCGGGCCGGCGGACGAACTTATCTTTGCCCTGGCCGGGGAGCTTCGAGGAGAACTGGACGAAGCCCCACATCTCGGGATAATGGATGTTGACGACGCCCTGCGGCGCCCAGGTCCAATTGTCCTCGGGCAGGGGCCGGCCCGTGCCGGCGTCCTCGACCTTGGCGTAGGCGCCGCCGGCGGCGTCCAGGCGGTATTCCACCCGCGAGAAGTTGACCCGCCACTGCTCTCCCGGGACGGGCCGCTCGGGTTTGCCCGGGATGGCTTCTTTGAGGACGGCGAAAGGCACGGCGATCTCGATCGTCCAGGCCCTGTCCCGGTCCGAAGGGTCGTTGAGCGTGCCCATCAGGTGGACGGCCGTCCGGAGACCCTGGATGTCCCAGGCGTGGACGGCCGGACCGCCGTCCCGATAGGGCTTGACCAGGAGGAGGTCCCAGACGGTATTGAGGGCGTTCATCTCCAGCTCGTAATACGCGTGGCTGTCGCCGTCGGGATCGACGAAGACCTCGAAGTCGTTGTCCTGGAAGATGACGGCGTCCCGCTCGGTCAGGGTGGCCCAGAGATGGGGCTCTTCGAGATAGGCCCCGATGTAGAGGCAGGCGTCGTCCCAGAGCATCTGGACGCGGGTCCGGAAGCGCGGCTCGGGCTTCGACGGCCCCTCGATGTCGCCGAAGACCTCGGTCCAATCGGCCTCGGCCCAGGATGGTTCGTCGAGCCGGCCGTCGATCGTCAGCGGGGCGGCCGTCCGCCGGCAGACGTATTCGGGAGGGGCGAAGGCGGTCTTGGGCTCGGGGACGGCGACGCGGGTGAACGACGCGGCGGCCGCGGCCGAGACCAGCAGGCCGGCGGCGGCGAGATATCCGATGCGCATGCGCGGGACCTCCTGGGCGACCTAGAGCTCGAGCCAGCGGACGTCGTTGCCGCGCCAGGCCAGGAACTTCTCGAGATCGGCGAAGGCGATCTCAAGGGTCGCCGTGTTGACGTTGGGATGGAAGCCGAGGAAGGCGCTCGTCCGCAGGGACTCGTCGCAGACGACCCGGACGTGGCGCTCCCCGTCGTTGACGAGGCCGAACGGCGAGACCGAGCCGGGCTCGACCCCCAGCCAGCGCTTGAGTCGCTCGGGCGAGGCGAAGCTCAGGCGGTCCTCGCCGAGGGCGGCGTTGAGGCGGCGCAGGTCGATGCCCCGCGTGACCGGGGCGATGACGAGGTAGTGCCGGTTGCCCTTATAATTGCGGAGGAAGAGGTTCTTGCAGTGGGTCCCCTTCAGGGCGCCCCAGTGTTTCTCGGCCTCCTCGACGGTCGCGACGGGCGGATGCTCGTGGCGGGCGTAGACGATGCCAAGGGCGTCCAAGGCCTCCAGCACGTTGCGCTCGATCTCGGCCACGGCCACGTCGGGACTCCTTTCCCCAGGGCTTCCGTCAGCAGACACAATAGACCAAAGGACTAACGCCGCGCAAGCCGCAGGTCGGCCACGACGGGGTGGTGGTCGGAAACGAACCGGCCGCCCACGGTCGCCGGCAGGATGGCCGTCCGGGGCACGACGAATCCGGGCCCGGCCAGGATGTGGTCGATCGGCAGGCCCGCGGGAAGCTCGGCCCGGAACCCGTTGTACGAAGCCGGCGGGCCGTACGGCGGCTCGAGGGATAGGTCCCGGACATCGTTCAACCGGGGGCCGCCGGCCGGCCCATCGATGAGCGCACGGTAGGCCGGGTCCTCGCGCGTGCAGTTGAGGTCCCCGGTCAGAACGAACGGATCCCGGCCGGCGATCCTCGCGATCCCGGCCAAGACGAGAGCGGCGCTCTCGCGCCGGGCCGTCTCACCGACGTGGTCGAAGTGGGTGTTGAAGACGACGACCGTGCGGCCCGTCCAACGGTCTCCCAGCCGGGCCCAGGTCACGATGCGGGCGCAGGCGGCGTCCCAGCCCTTCCGGCCCGGCTCGTCCGGGCGTTCGGACAGCCAGAAGGTCGACGTGGCGAGGAGGCGGAAGCGGTCCTTGCGGAAGAGGATGGGATTGAACTCGCCGGCGTCCCGGCCGTCGTCGCGGCCGACCCCGACGGCCGCGTACTCCGGCAGGAGAGCGCGCAGGTCGGCGAGTTGCGAGGCCAGGACCTCCTGCAGGCCGGCCGCGTCCGGGCGGTGGAAAGCGACGGTCCCCGCGACCAGGTCCTTGCGCCGCGGCCAAGCGTTCGGGCCGTCCTGCGGCTCGTCGTAGCGGACGTTGAAGGTCATGATCCGCAGGGCGAGGGCCTCTTCCGCGGCCGGGACGGGCAGCCGCGAGCACGCCGCCGTCAAGGCGAGCGCGGCCGCCAGCGGAGCGGCGAAGCGTCTTTTCATGGTGCGGATTATATCAACCGTTCAGGGTGGCGGCAACGGCGGGTCTTCTCCTCGGGCCGAATTCGGCTAGAATAGGACCCATGAGCGTCCTTTTCACCCCCCTGTCCGTCGGCTCCGTCACCGTTTCGAACCGCTTCGTCCGTTCGGCCACCCACGACTACATGTCCGACGACGAAGGCTTCGTGTCGGACGCCGGGGTCGCCCTCTACGCCCGCCTGGCCGAGGGCGAGGTCGGCCTCATCGTCACCGGGCACGCCCACGTCCAGCCCGTCGGCAAGGCCAGCCCCCGGCAGATGGGCGTCTTCGACGACCGCTTCGTCGAGGGCCTGGCGCGGATCCCCGTCGCCGTCCACCGCTTTCCATCGAAGGTCTTCCTCCAGATCGCCCACGCCGGCCGGCAGACGAAGGAGCGGGACTGCGGCGGCGTCCCCGTCTCCCCTTCCGCCGTCTACGATCCCGTCTCCAAGGTCCTGCCCCGGGAGCTCGACGCCGACGAGGTCCGGGCCCTGGTGGCCGATTTCGTCGCCGCCGCGGTCCGGGCGAGAACGGCCGGGTTCGACGGCGTCCAGCTCCACGCCGCCCACGGCTATCTCCTGTCGAGCTTCCTGTCCCCCCATACCAACCGCCGGACGGACGAGTGGGGCGGCCCGGTCGAAAACCGGGCCCGGGCCCTGCTCGAGGTCCTGCGCGGCGTCAAGACCGCCTGCGGCCGGGACTTCCCGGTCATGGTCAAGCTCAACACCACGGATTTTCTCGAGGGCGGACTGACCTTGGACGACGCCGTCCGGGTCGCCCGCCTGCTCGAGGCCGAGGGCGTCGACGCCATCGAGGCCAGCGGCGGCATGGCCGAGGCAGGCCGCGGTTCGGTCTGGCCGGGCCTGCGGCGCGAGGACGAGGAGGGTTACCTGGTCCCCGGCGCGGCCGCCATCAAGAAGGCCGTCCGCGTCCCGGTCTCGGGGCTCGGAGGGATCCGCACGCTGTCCGTGGCCGAGCGGCTCGTCGCGTCGGGCACGGTCGATCTCGTCTCCCTGAGCCGCCCGCTCATCCGGGAGCCCTTCCTGGTCAAGGACTTCCGCGAGGGCCGGACGGCCCGATCGGCGTGCATCTCCTGCAACAAGTGCTTCAATCCCCGCGGCATCCGCTGCGGCGACCTCAAGACGGCGAGATAGACCGTCAGACGCCTGCGTCCCGGGCCGCCGCTTCCATGAGGATGAAGAAGGCCTGGCCTTCCGTGGCCGTGCCGGGCTTCTCGAAGGTCGGCGAGCCGCAGACGTCCCGGACGTAGCCCAGGGCGTCGACCTTGGCCGTGGCCGCCCCGCGCATGACGGCCGCCTCCGCGAGATAGGACTTCGGCAGCCAGCCGCCCTTGACGCCGCGGAAGATCGCATAGGAGAGCATCTGGCCGAGGTTCGTCTCGACGAACGTGCCCGGGTCGTCGACGACGTCGTGGAAGAGGCCGTCGGTCCGGCGGTGCTTCAGACATCCGTCCAAGACCTCACGGACGTATCCGACGAGACGCCGGCGCTCGGCCCTCATGGACTCCGGCAGGGCCGCGACGACCCGGGCCATGCCGGCGGCGGCCCAGCCGTTGCCGACGCCCCAGTGCGCCCGCCGTTCGAAGACTTTCTTCCCGTCGTCCCAAATGTGGGAGAAGAGCCGGGCCTTCCCGTCCCACAGGATGCGGCGGTAGCCCTCGACCTGACGGACGGCCTCGGCCGGTTCCCCGGCCGCGGCCAGGAAGGGCGGGGCCATGTACACGGAATCCACCCAGACCTGGGGCTTGTGGTCGATGTGGTGGAGCGTGCCGTCGGCGGTCCTCGGCGCCGTCTTCAGGAGATAGCGCAGCATGCGGGCCGCGCCGTCGGCGTAGCGGGGATCGCCCGTCTCCCGGGCCGCGAAGAGGACGCCCTCGCCGTTGGCCGCCGGGTCGGTGACGCCGTGGTTGTCGGAGACCATGCCCAGCCGGCCGTCCTCGTAGGTGCGGAGAAGGGCCCCGTGAGCCAGTCGCAGGACCGCCTCGCGGTCCCCCCACTCGAGCAGGGCTTGCATGGCCACGCCCTGCTCCCAGGCCTCCCGCTGCATGGCCAGCATCGAGGCCTTGACCTTGTCGACGAGCGTCGCGCTCCCCTTCCCCGCCGGCCCCCCGGCCAGGACTTGGCCGGGCCCGAGGACGCCGAACACGCCGGCGGCCGCGCCGCCGGCCACGAGGTCCTTCATAGCCTGTCGTCTGCGCATGATCGGCCTCCTTGCGTCGGGGATTCTAAGCCATCGGCCACCCGGCTGGCAACCGTACCGTGGGCCGTCGTCCCCTCTCGTTGCCAAACGGCCCGGCCCCGTGCTATCGTCCCGCCCTGGGGAGGATGCCATGAGAAAACGCTCGCTGTCCGTCGCCCTGATCGCCGCGGCTCTCGGATTCGCCGCCGGGTGTCAAAAGCCCTCCCCCGCTGAAACAGCGGTTCCCGGTGCCGTCTTCGACGTCAGGGACTTCGGAGCGACCGGGCTTGCTGACGACCTGGCCCAGGAGGCCATCCAGAAGGCCGTCGACGCCTGCGCCGAGGCCGGCGGAGGCACGGTCCTCTTCCCGCCCGGCGACTACACCAGCGGCACGATCCACCTCCGCAGCCGCGTCCGCCTCTACCTCGAGGCCGGGGCGACCGTGCGTTCGGTCCCCGACAGGTCCCGCTTCGACAGGGACGCCCTGCTCTACGGGGAGGACTTGACCCAAGTGACCATCGAGGGCCGCGGCGTCTTCGACGGCGGCGGCGCCTACGACCGGCGCCTCAAGGGCGACCACGAGGACGATTTCATCCGCCCCAACCAGCTCGAGATGGAAAAGCTCGGCCTGCCCCTCATGCGCTCCTTCCCCAAACCGGACAGGTACGGCAAATTGGTCCTGCTCGTCCGCTGCGCCGACGTCCGCATCGCCGGCGTGTCCTTCCTCGACTCCCCTTCCTGGACCCTGCACCCCGTCCAGTGCGAGCGGCTGGTCGTCGACGGCGTGACCATCCGGACCAGCCTGCGCGACGGCGTCTGGGCCGACGGCATCGATCCCGACGGCTGCCGGGACGTCCGCATCGCCAACTGCACCATCGAGACCGGGGACGACGCCCTGGTCTTCTATTCCATGGACTGGTTCGGGCCGGCCAAGCCCTGCGAGAACATCACCGTGACCAACTGCCGCCTGAGCTCGGCCTCGTCGGCCATCAAATTCTGCGATGGCAACATCGCCGGCATCCGGAACGTGACCATCGACAACTGCGTCGTCACCGGCTCGAACCGCGGCGTCGCCTTCATGACCTTCGACGGCGGCGCGGTCGAGAACGTCGTCCTGTCGAACCTGGTCATCGACACCGTCCGCTACGAGTGGTTCTGGTGGGGGGACGGCGAGCCGTTCCACTTCAACATCAAGAAACGGAGCGAGGTCCACGCCGACTGGCCGACGGAGAAGGACCGCCCGGCAGGGGCCATCCGTAACGTCAAGGTCCAGAATGTCATCGCAAGGGGGCACGGCTCGAGCGTCTGCAACGGCCACCCCGATTCTTGGCTGGAGGGCGTCTCGTTCGAGAACGTCAAGCTGACCGTGGCCCACGATCCGAGGGCGCCTTACGACAAGGCCGTCCACGGCCTGGTCTTCCGGCAGGCCCGCGACCTGCGCCTGCGCGACGTCGAGGTCGCCTGGGAGGGACCGGCCTGGGAGGGATGGCAGAGCGGGTTGGCCTTCGACGAGGTCGAAGACCTCGTCCTCGACGGCGTCAAAGCCGTCCAGGCGCCGGGCACGGCGGAGGCCCCGGCCGTCCTCCTCCACCAGGTCGGCTTCGCCCTCGTCCGGGACTGCAGGGCGGCGCCGGGGACGGGGACGTTCCTGAAGCTCACGGGGGAAGGCACCCGCGACATCCGTCTCGAAAGGAACGACCTCCGGCTGGCCCGCCTGCCCTACGCGTTCGGCGGCGGCGCCTCGCCGCAGTCCCTCAAGCTCGGTTATTGACGCCCTACCGGCGGCCGAGGAAGAACAGGACCAGGAAGACGGCGATGATCAGGAGGAACATGTAGAAGGCCCGCTTCCGGCGGGCCTCGACGAAGGCCTCCGCCGCGGCCGTGTCCAGGTAATACAGATCGGGGGTCCTCCCCGGCCGGAAGACCTCTTTGTCGACCATCTTGCGGAAGATCCGGTCGGGCTTGACGCCCAGCTCGGCCGGGGTCCGGGCGGACTTCATGTCGACGGCCCCGGCGCTGCGGAACTTCCGCATGTCCTCGTTCTGTTTGATGATGACGTGGGCTTGGCTGCTCATGGCCCCCTCATTATAGACCAATTCCCGTTCCCCTTGTGCTAGAATGCGGCCATGCTCCCCCCCGACCTCCGTCCCCGGTCCCTGGCCCGGCTCGCCGCCGGTCTGGCCGTCCTGGCCGTCCTCGTCCCGGCCGCGCTCGCCGCCCCGGTCACGATCTCCCGCCGCGGCCGGCCGGCCGCCCGCATCGTCGTCGCGCCCGGCGCCTCCGAGACCGAGCGTTTCGCCGCGTCCGAGCTGGCCCTCTTTCTCCGCATCGTCACCGGGGCCGTCTTCCCGGTTTCCGAGGACGCGGGGACGCCCGGCGGACGGCTCCTCGTCGGGCCCGGCGCGGCCCAACTGGCGGTCCCGTCCGTCGGCCTCTCGGGACTGGCCCCGGAGGAGATCGTCGTCCGGACCGCGGGGACCGATCTCGTCCTGGCCGGAGGCGGACCCCGGGGCACGCTCTACGCCGTCTACACCTTCCTCGAGGACGCCGTCGGCTGCCGCTGGTGGACCGCGACGGCCAGCCGCATGCCCCGCCGGCCGTCCCTCGCCGTCCCCGATCTCACCGTCCGCTACGCGCCGCCGTTCGAGTTCCGCGAGCCGTTCTGGTACGTCGCCTTCGACGCCCCCTGGGCGGCCCGTAACAAGGCCAACGGCTGGGTCGCCGGAGGCGACGCCCTGCGCGGCGGCCGCCAGGGCTACGCGGGGTTCGTCCACACGTTCTACGAGCTCGTCCCGCCGGCCCGGTATTTCGCCGCCCATCCCGACTGGTACAGCGAGATCGACGGCCAGCGGACGGCGGAGAACGCCCAGCTCTGCCTGACCAACGAGGACATGCGCCGGGAGCTCGTCCGCAATCTGCGCGAACGCCTGCGGGCCGACCCCTCGGCCACCATCGCCTCGGTCTCCCAGAACGACTGCTTCGGTCCCTGCGCCTGCCCCCGATGCCGGGCCGTCGACGCCGAGGAAGGCGGCCCGGCGGGAACGCTCCTGCGATTCGTCAACGCCGTGGCCGCGGACCTCGAGGCCGAGTTCCCGCGCGTCGCCTTCGACACGCTGGCCTATCAGTACACCCGCAAGCCGCCGCGTCTCGTCCGTCCCCGGCCGAACGTCATCGTCCGGCTCTGCAGCATCGAGTGCTCCTTTGCCAAGCCGCTCGACGATCCGGCCAACAAGGCCTTCTTCGACGACCTCGACGGCTGGTCGCGGATCGCCGGCCGTCTCTACGTGTGGGACTATACGACCGACTTCTCCCATTACATCCAGCCCCATCCCAATTACGGCGTCCTGGGACCGAATCTGCGGCTCTTCGCGGCCAAGAACGTCCGCGGCGTCTTCGAGCAGGGCGCCTATCAGTCCTGGGGCTCGGAAATGGCCGAGCTCCGGGCTTGGGTCCTGGCCAAGCTCCTGTGGGACCCCCGCCGCGACGCGGACGATCTGCGGGAGGAGTTCCTGAAGGGTTACTATGGCCCGGCGGCCGGGGCCATGGACGACTTCCTGGAAACGCTCGAAGCGGCCCTGGTCCGTTCCGGCGACGCTCTGGGATGTTACTCGCCGCCCGACGCCAAGTTCCTGTCCCTCGCGACCCTGACGAGGTCCCGGCGGCTCCTCGACCGGGCCGAGGCGAGGGCCCGCCGGTCCGCCGAGTTCGTCCGCCGGGTCCGGCGGGCCGCCCTGCCCGTCGACTACGTCGTCCTGACCCGCTGGGAGGACCTGCGCGAAGAGGCCCGCCGGACGAGCGCGTCCTGGCTCTGGCCCGAGACGCGGGCGGCGCTTTTGGAGCGCTTCCTCGCCGGGGCCCGCCGCGAGGGCGTGACCATGATCTCGGAGGGCACGGCCCTCGAAGCCTGGGCCGGGAACGGCGGCCGCAAGAAGTGACCCGGCCCGGACCTCAGTGCCCGAAGGCCGATGCCGGCACGGGCGCCTTCTTGATCCCCGGGCCGCTCCAGGCCAGGTCCAGGCCGAGGTCCCCGGTGCTCTGGAAGTAGACGATCTCGACGGGGTGCCAGCCGGCTTCGAGAGCGATCTCGGCGCCCTCCTCGGTCATGCCGTGGACGCCGTCGATGGCCACGAGATCGCGGCCCGCGACGGTCAGCTTGGAGCCGTCGTCCGAGGAGATAGAGAAGAGGTAGACGCCGGCCCGCGGGACCCGGACATAACCCCGGAAGCGCATAGCGAAGCGCGTCTCGAGGCCCGCCGGCGAGGCGTCCGGTCGGGCCGTCGTCCCGGTCCGGACGGCGGTCAAAGTCCCGAAGTCGGGCAGCTTGTCGAAGGTCCCCTCGAACGATTCCCAGGCCAGTCCCTTCGCCGCCGGCGCGGGGACGGCCGCGACGGGCTGGGCCCGCCGGAAGGTCCGGCTCTCGACCAGGCTGGCAGTCCCGTCCGGCCAGAAGGCCCGGGCCCTGACCGTCGTCTCGCGGACGATCTCGATGGGCTTCTCGTAGAGCGCCGAGGCGGGCTCCGGATCGGAACCGTCCAGCGTATAGCGGATGGTCGCACCCGGCCGGGCCGAGAGCTCGACCACGAGATAGGGGCCGACGAAAAGGGATTGGTCGGTGAGGAAGCGGGGCGGCAGGAAGCCCCGGTTGAGCGGGGCGAAGCGGGCCGGGTCGAGCTTCAGCACGGCCCGGTCGTAGGTCAGGAGCCCGTTGACCTCGACCTCGCAGTCGGACGTCTGGGTGTAGACGGCCGCGGCCAGGCCCCGGTCGACGAGCGGATAAAGGTTCTTGATGAGCTGCGTGTAGCGCGCTTCGTAGGCGGCCGTGTCGTCGAAATTGCGATAGCCCCAATTGCCCTCGGCCTGCCAGAGGTGGCCGGTCAGGGGCAGGCCCAGGCCGCCGAACTCGCCGAGCACGGCGGCTCGCTTGTCCTCGAGCTTAGGCATGTCGGGGCCGGGATAGCTGTGGATGTCGACCGTGTCGCCGGCGCCCTTGTCCGTCCAGCCGCTGGCGTTGTTGACCGGGCGCGTCGGGTCGTAGCTCTTCGTCCAGGCCGCGATCCGCTCCGTATCGTACTGCCCCCAGCCCTCGTTGAAAGGCACCCACATGACGATCGAGGGGTGGTTCCGGAGGGCGTCCATGACGGCCTTCCACTCTCCTTCGAACTGGGCGTCCCGGACGGCCAGGTCCTCGGCGGCCAGCGCCTCTCTCTTGTAAAGGGCGCTCGGCATGTCCTGCCAGACCAGCAGGCCGAGCCGGTCGCACCAGTAGTACAGGCGGTCGGGCTCGACCTTGACGTGCTTGCGGAGCATGTTCAGGCCCAGGCTCTTGATAATCTCGAGGTCGTAGCGGAGGGCCGCGTCGGTCGGGGCCGTGTAGAGGCCGTCCGGCCACCAGCCCTGGTCGAGGGGGCCGAACTGGAACAGGGGCTCGCCGTTGAGGAAGAGGCGGTTGATCCCTTGGCGGTCTTTGGCGACCGAGATCTCCCGCAGCCCGGCGTAGCTCGCGACGGCGTCGACCTCCCGGCCCTCCCGGGCCAGGGAGACCTTGACGTCGTAGAGGGCCGGGTCGTCCGGGGACCACAGCGCGGGCCGGTCCAGTCCGACCACGGCGGCTGCGGCCGCCGGGCCCCGGGCCGTTCCGGCCGCCGCCCCGTTCCGCTCGACCGTGACGGCGAGCGACAGTCCGGCCGGGTCGCCGACGATCCGCGGCCGGAAGGTCAGGGTCCCCCCGGCGATGTCGGAAGTGACGTCCAGCCGGGCGATGTAGGTCTCTGGCACGGGCTCCATCCAGACCGTCTGCCAGACTCCGGTCACGGCCGTATAGAAGATGCCGCGCGGCTTCATGACCTGCTTGCCGCGGGCGATGCCGCGGTCGTCCTCGTCGGTCGGGTCCCAGACGCGCAGGACGATCTCCTGCCCGCCGCCCCGCCTGAGGAGCCCGGTCACATCGTAGGTGAACGGGTCGTAGCCGCCCCGGTGGGTGCCGGCCTCGCGGCCGTTGACCCAGACCGTGCACTCCCAATCGACGGCGCCGAAATGGAGCAGGACCCGGCCCGAGCGCCAGGCTTTGGGCACTTCGACGGTCCGCCGGTACCACAGGGCGTTGCCGATGCCGACGGGCCTGCCGACGCCCGACAAGGACGATTCGACCGCGAAGGGCACCAGGATCTTCCCGTCCCACGCCGCGGGCCTCCCGGAGTCCCGGGCCGTGATGGCGTAGTCCCACAGGCCGTTGAGGTTGGTCCAGTCGGGCCGGACGAGCTGGGGCCGGGGGTATTCGGGCAGGACGTTCGCCGGACCGACCTCGGCCGCCCAGCGGGTGGCGATGCGGTCTCCCGCAGGCTTCCAGGACGGGACCGGCTCGGGCCCGCAGGCGGCGGCGAAGGCGATCAGGACGGCGAGCGACAGGCGGACGGCGGCACTGTTCATGGCGGCACTCCTATCGGCGCATTAGTAAACCATCGGCCGGGGCCTGTCAACCGTTCCGGCGATTGAATTCGTCCGGCTCTTCGCTTAGAGTGGAAGCTCGACGAGCGAGGAGGACCATGAACGGACACGAACCGGCCGCCGCCTTGGCGGCACTCCATCCCCAAGTCCGGGCCCGCTTCCCGATGATCGACCGCGACTCCGGCGGGCGGCCGCGGACCTATCTCAATACCGGCGCCGGCAGCTTGACCGTCGACACGGCCGCCGAGGCCGCCCGCGACGCCCAGGGCCGCCTCAACCCGATGCCCGGGGCCGTCTGCCCCGGCGAGGCGGAGACGGCCTCCCTGCATGCCCGGGCCCGGGCCCTGGCCGCCGATTTCCTCAACGCCGCGGACGGGCGGGAGATCAGCTTCCACCAGTCTGCGACGGCCGCCTTCTTCGGCCTCGCTTTCGGCCTGCGCGACATTGTTGGCCCGGACGCCAACCTCGTCGTCACCGACCTCGACCACATGGCCAACGTCTCGCCTTGGGAGACGGTCTTAGGCGAGGGGCTCGGCCGCGAGGTCCGTCGGGCCAAGGTCACGTCCGAGGGGACCCTCGACGCCGCCCATCTCCTGTCGCTCGTCGACGCCCGGACCGCTCTCGTGGCCCTGACGGCCGCGTCGAACGGCACGGGCTCGATAGTCCCCTTGGCCGAGATCGCCGCCGAGGTCCGCCTGAAGTCCCCCCGAACGCTCGTCGCCGTCGACGCCGTCCACCACGCCCCCCACGGCCCTCTCGACGTCCGGCGGAGCGGCGTCGACCTGCTGGTCTTCTCAGGTTACAAGGTCTTCGGCCCCATGCTCGGCGTCCTCTGGGGCCGGGCCGAGGTCCTGGAGCGACTCCGTCCCTACCGCGTCGAGACGAACAAGCCCGTCCTCCCCGGCCTGTTCGAGATGGGCATGCTCAATAACGCCTCCCTGGCCTCCCTGGAGGCGGCGCTGGAGTATCTCCTCTGGCTGGCGAACGAGACGAACGCCGCGCCCGAGGCGGCCGCCAGGCCCGAGAGATTCCGGGCCGTCATGGCGGCGATCGCCGCTTACGAAGCCGGCCTCACCCGCCGCGTCCTCGATGGCTTTCGCCGCCTGCCGGCCGGGCATCTGACCTGTTTCGGCATCTCCGACCCGGACCGGGCCGCCGAGCGCGTCCCGACGTTCGCCTTCGACGTGGCCGGCCTGTCCCCCACCCGGGCCAAGGAGCGGCTGTGGGCCGAAGCGGCCATACAGATCGCCGACGGCAACCACTACTCGGCCGCCGTCTACCGGCACCTCGGCCGTCCCGAAGGCATCTGCCGGGCCAGCTTCGCCCACTACGACGACGCCGCCACGGTCGACCGGTTCCTCGAGGCCGTCGCCCGGCTGAAGCCCTGACGAGAAGCCGTCCCGGAATGGGTTGAACTCCCGGCCCGAAACACCTAGAATAGGTCTTCCTTGACGAAAATGAGACCGATCCGAATGAGCCTCCTCCTCGCCTGCCTCGCGGCGCTGGCCCTGGCCGCGCCTCCCAATCCCCGCGTCGTCATGGTCACGGAGAAAGGCGACATCGTCGTCGAGATCGACCTCGTCCGGGCCCCCGTCACCGCCGCCAACTTCCTGCGCTACGTCGAGGCCGGCCTCTACGACGGCTCGACGTTCCACCGGACCGTGACCCTCGCCAACCAGCCCGGGAACGCCGTCAAGATCGAGGTCGTCCAGGGCGGCCAGCTCGACGAGGACCGGGAGTTCCCGCCCATCGCCCACGAGACGACCCGCGCGACCGGCCTGCGCCACCTCGACGGGACCATCTCCATGGCCCGCGCCGCGCCCGGCACCGCGACCTCGAGCTTCTTCTTCTGTGTCGGCGACCAGCCCGAGCTCGACTTCGGGGGCCGCCGCAATCCCGACGGCCAGGGCTTCGCCGCCTTCGGCCGGATCGTCTCGGGCGCGGACGTCGCCCGGGCCATCCAGGCCCTGCCGGCCGAGGGCCAGACGCTGACGCCGCCGGTCCGGATCCTCTCCGTGCGCCGTCTCCAACGAAAGACCATCGACAGCCCCATCGGATAGACCAAGGAGGTCCAGGATGAGAAAACGCCCGCTGCCCGTCGTCCTCGCCGCCGCCCTGCTGGCCCTGCTCGTCGCGGGCCAGGCCTTCGCCCAACAGGCCGCCGCCCCGCCCCAGAAGCTGGTCGGCAAGGCCCTCTACGAGAAGCTCCAGAAGGAGGCCCGCCGCTTCATGGGCGGACCCGGCGCTCCCGGCGGTTTCGCCTGGACGCCCGACGGCCGGGGCTCCTATGCCTTCGAGGACGGCACCTTCAGGAGGACCGACCTGGCGACGGGCGCCAAGACCCCGCTCTTCGACGACGCCAAGATCATCGCCGCGGTCAACGCCATGACCGGGCGCCAGGAGGTCAAGCTGCCCTTCGGACGCTTCCAGTACCTCGACGGCGGGAAGCGCATCCAGTTCCAGGCCTTCAACAAGGTCTTCCTCTACGATCTCGGTTCGGCCAAGCTGGCCGCCTACGAGCCCGAGCGGACGGTCACCGGCGTCCGCGGCCGCGGCTACGGCGACGTCCTCTCGCCCGACCTCAAATTCCGGGCCTTCACCCGGAACTACAATCTCTACATCAAGGACCTGGACGGCAACGAGACGGCCCTGACGTCCGACGGGACCGAGGACCTCCGCAACGGCTTCCCCGACTGGGTCTATCCCGAAGAGCTGGCCCAGTACGAGGCCTTCTGGTGGTCGCCCGACTCGAAATACATCGCCTTCATGCAGTTCGACGAGAAGCCGGTCACGAAGTACCCCATCGTCCACGACGTCCAGCCCATCCCCCGCTTCGAGCTCCTGGGCTATCCCAAGCCCGGCGGCAACAACCCCATCGTCCGCCTCTTCGTCGTCGACGTGGCCGCCAAGAGGATCGTCCGCCTGGAGACCGGCGACGACCTCGACGTCTACCTCTACCGGGGCAAGTGGACGAACGACTCCAAGGAGTTCACCTACCACCGTCTCAACCGGCTCCAGAACCGGATCGAGCTCTTCGCCGCCGACCCGGCCACGGGCAAGACCCGGCTCCTGCTCGCGGACACCGATCCTTGCTACATCGACGAGTCGACCGACCTGAGGTTCCTGGCCGACAACCAACGCTTCCTGTGGACCTCGGAGCGCTCGGGCTGGCGGGAGATCTACCTGTACGACCGGGCCTCGGGCAAGCTCCTCAAGCAGCTGACCGCGGCCAAGCTCCCCGTCGGCGCCATCCAGGAGGTCGACGAGGCCCGCGGCCTGGTCTATTTCAGCGGCTCGGAGGCCAACGGCACCGAGACCCACGCCTACCGGGTCAGGCTCGACGGCACGGGCTTCGCCCGCCTGACCAAGGAGCCGGGCACCCACCGGGTCTCCTTCTCCCCCACCTGCGACTATTATACGGACGCCTTCCAGAGCTTCGAACAGCCGGCCAAGACGACCCTCTTCGCGGCCGACGGCAAGGCCGTCAAGGTCCTGAGCGAGACCGTCCTGCCGAAGGAGTTCCTCGACTACGGCCTCATCAAGCCCGAGCATTTCCAGTTCAAGTCGGCCGACGGCAAGTACGACCTCGACGGCATCCTCTACTTCCCTGCCCACTTCGACCCGAGCGAGAAATATCCCGTCATCCTGTCCATCTACGGCGGGCCCGGCTCCAAGGGCGTCAGCAACCGCTTCCTCATGGCCGACGGCAGCCAGGCCCTGGCCCAGCTGGGCTTCCTCGTCGCCGTCTGCGACTACCGCGGCGTCTCCGGCCGGGGCAAGGCCTTCCAGAACCTCCACTACATGAAGCTCGGCCAGGTCGAGCTCGAGGACCACGTCGCCTTCGTCAAGGCCCTCGGCCAACGGCCCTACGTCGACGCCACGCGGGTCGGCGTCACCGGGCACTCCTACGGCGGCTACTTCACCTGCCTGGCCCTGCTCAAGGAGCCCGACGTCTTCCACGTCGGCGTCGCCGGGGCGCCCGTCACCGACTGGCGGAACTACGATTCCATCTACACCGAGCGCTATATGCGCCGGCCCCAGGACAACCCGGAGGGTTACGAGAAGGGCTCCTGCCTGACCTACGCCAAGAACCTCAAGGGCCAGCTCTTCATCCACCACGGCGCCGTCGACGACAACGTCCACCCCGGCAACACGATCCAGCTCGTCCAGGCCCTGCTCAAGGAGAACAAGAGGTTCGACCTCATGATCTATCCCGAGATGCAGCACGGCATCGGCTACGCCCGCTACCCGGAATCGCGGGTCGAGTACTTCGTCGAGCACCTCAAGCCCGTGGTCAAGTAGGCCGGCGGGCGCGGAAAGGAGACACATCATGGCCAAGTTCGAAGGCGTCAAATGGGCCCCCCGGCAGATGCGCTATCTGCTGCCCGACAAGTCCTTCTCCATCCTCGAGTCCGACGCGAAGGTCTTCGCCGTGTCGCGCTCGGTCTTCTACGCTTCCTGCCTGTGCTTCGAGGGCATCCGCTTCTTCTGCAAGCGGACCCCGGTCGGCGGGGTCGAGGTCCACTTCCTGAACTGGCACAAGAACCTCGAGCGCCTGCAGCGGGGCATCGCCTTCAACCTGGGCAAGGCCCAGGCCGGGCTCATCCCCTCGGTCGAGGAGATGGAGAGCATCATCGTCCATCAGTATTTCAAGGACCCGGCCATCCGGGCCTTCCTCGAGGACATGGCCGACAAGGGCCTCCAGGGCTACCTGCGGCCGTTCACGGTCGACGAGGAGCAGTCCATGGGCGTGACCTTCCCCGGCCAGCCGGCCGTCCGGGCCATCTTCTGCAGCTACGACAACTACCTCGGCGAGCCCTTCGCGGGCGTCGTCATCCCCCACATGGTCCGGGCCGTCGCGCTCAACGGGACGGGTTGGCTCAAGCTGGGCATCAACTACATGATCAGCCTCAAGGCCCTCGAGGCGGCCAAGGACGTCGACCCCAAGGCGGCCGCGGCCCTGTTCCTCGACGACCGGACCCACCTGCCGCTCTCGGAGCGCCGGGTCACGGAGTGGGATTCGTCCTGCTGCCTGTTCGGCTTCCGCGACGGCACCATCGTCAAGATCCCGGAGAGCGAGCTCATTCTGCCCTCGGTCACGATCCAGGGCATGGTGGCCATCCTGCGGGAGATGGGGGTCACGGTCGAGGAGCGGCACGTCGCCTACGGCGAGCTCGTCGAGCGGGTCCGGTCGAAGGAGCTCGTCGTCGCGGCCAGCATCGGCACGGCCGGCGTCATGAACCGCTGTCAGAAGCTCGTCTGCGTCGACGAGTCGAACGCGGTCGCCGCCATCCATGTCGCCGACACGGAGCACCCGCTCTACGCCAAGCTGGCCGAGGCCAAGGCCTATTACTGGGACATCTACAAAGAGAAGGCCAAGCTCCCGGCCGGCATGAAGCTCTACAAGTACGCCCTCTGAGCCTTTACAGGCTCATGGCGATGAGCATCCAGAACCGGTCGCCGAGCTCCAGGTACTTCTGAACGGCGGCCCGGGCCGTGTCGTTCGTGTACTTGGTCAAATACTGCTCGACGGTGAGCGGTTCCTTGTCCGGCGTCTTGCTGGCCAGGATCTCCTGGACCTTCTTCTCCAGCAGGGGCAGGTCGGCGAAGGCCTTGTTCTCGAACTCCGCGATCGTCGCCTCGACGATCTTGCGCGTCTGGCCCCACTTCAGCGTGGCCAGGCGGTTGGCCCGCCGGAAGGCCCAGGCCGCCGAATCCAGCCGGAACCGGTGCTGGGCGCAGATCTCGAAGCCCGGCGGCAGCTCCGTCGTCCCGGCGAAGATGGGGACGCGGGCGCTCATGGCCGGGTTGTCGAAGGCGAACCAGCAGACGGCCCCGACCGCGGGCGGCAGCCAGCCCCGGACCTGGAGGACCGTGGCGTAAGCGCAGCCCGAGATGGGGATGGTCCGCTGCGGCACGACCGTGCCCGGCTTGAGGCCGTTGACGAGGTTGAGAACGTCGCGGGACATCCAGGCGCTGGCGGCCGGGCTCTTCGTGAGCTGGGGCTCGGCCGCAGGGGCCGCGGGCGTCTCGCCCGGCTTGGGCCGGGGCTGGGGCCGGGGCACCATCAGGTTCTTGGTCTGGTCGAGGTCGGTCCCTTCGTAAGGGTCCCGGTAGATGGCCAGGACGTCGCGGACCGACAGCTTCTTCTCGGGCTTGACCGAGAACGGCAGCTCGGCCATGTCCATGGTCAGTTTGAGCGAGGGGGCCAGGGTGCTGAGGACGAAGTACTCCCGGGTCGAGAACGGCTTGCGGCCGTTGTAGGCCTCCCACCACTTGAAGGGCTTGCCGCCCTTGGGGTCCCACCAACCCATGTCCTGGGCCACCTGGAAGACGTTCTCCGAGGCCATATAGCGGTCGGGGTCCTTGAGGTCGATCTCCGCGATGCGCGGGATGTTGGCCGAGATGCCGACGTGGTCGTCGGGGATCCGCACGGCCGCCCAGACGGCGCCCTTCTCGAGCGGCCCGGCGCCCATGATCTCGAAGTGCCAGACCTCCTTGCCGTCGGCGAAAGTGAGGCACTCGCCGAAGTCGCCGTAGCCGTACTGCTTGACCAGCTCGCCGACGAGCCGGATGGCCTCGCGGGCCGTCTTGCAGCGCTCGAGGGCGACGCGCTCGAGCTCCTCGATCATGAACATGCCCTCGTTGTTGACCAGCTCGCGGCGGCCGCCGATGGTCGTCTCGCCGATGGCCAGGCCGTGCTCGTTGAGGGCCGGGTAGGCCGTGTTGAGGAAGCGGTAGGTCTCGGGGACCTGGGGGATCTCGCCCGTCTGGACGATGCCCCGGAGGTCGGCCGTGAACTCGGTGTGCATCCGGCCCGAGTAGATCTTGTTCGTGGACTTGTCGGGCCACTTCTGGCGGGGCACGATGTTGACCCACTGCCGGTACGGGCCGTCGCACGTGTGGCAGGTGATGACGGAGCCGTCCACGGTGGCCAGCCGGCCGACCTGGATGGACGTGCAGGCGTCGAACTCCTCGGGCCAGGCCGCGCCGGCGGCGTTGACCGTCGGGGCGGCGGGCCGGGCGGCGAAGGCCGCGACGGCGGCGGCCAGGACGAGGGCCAGGGCCAGGAAGCGCCCGGCGAACCGTTTCTTGCGCGTATCGGACATGAGGGCCTCCTCGCGAGAATTTCGGGACTACGACTTTATGATGATGGGGCGGGGCTGTCAACCGTTTCGTTGGGCGCCTTGACGGGCGCGGCATCCCTCGATATCATCCCTTCGGGCTCCGTCCCCGCCGCGACGAGGCGGGGCGACTCCCGGGGCCCGCTTCCGAAGGACCGCATGACGCATCTCGTCGCCTCGACGCCGCTCCTCCTCCTGGGCATCGGTCTGCTCGTCTTCCTGAGCGTCCTGGCCTCGCGGCTGTCCGACCGCTTCGGCGTGCCGACCCTGCTCATCTTCCTGACCATCGGCATGCTGGCCGGCTCCGACGGCCTCGGCGGCATCTATTTCGACGACCCCCGGCTGGCCAACCTCATCGGCGTCTTCGCCCTCGCCTACATCCTTTTCTCGGGCGGGCTCGACACGGACTGGCCCGCGGTCCGGCCGGTCGCGGGCCGGAGCCTTCTCCTGGCCACGGCCGGCGTGGCCCTCACCGCGGCGCTGACCGGGCTGTTCGTCTGGGCCTCCATGGACCGGTCCCTGACCGAGGGCCTGCTGGTCGGGGCCATCGTCTCCTCGACGGACGCGGCCGCCGTGTTCGCCATCCTGCGCTCACGGCATGTCGGACTGCAGGGACGGCTCAGGCCCCTGCTGGAGCTCGAGTCCGGCAGCAACGATCCCATGGCCGTGTTCCTGACCCTGGCTCTGGTCGGCTTGCTCGGAGCCTCGGGACCGGCGCCCTGGCCCCGGCTGCTGGCGGGTTTCGCGGTCAGCATGGGCGTCGGCCTGGCCGTCGGCGTCGCCGTCGGCTCCGGGGTCGCGTCCATCTTCAACCGCCTGCGGCTCGAGTACGAAGGACTGTACCCGGTGCTGAGCATGAGCCTGGTCCTGCTCGCCTACGGCCTCAGCGAGAGCCTCCGCGGCAACGGCTTCCTCTCCGTCTACGTCTGCGGCATCGTCCTCGGCTCGCGGGACTTCCTCTTCAAGCACTACCTGAAGAAGTTCCACGACGCGCTCGGCTGGTTGATGCAGATCGTCCTGTTCCTCGTCCTCGGCCTGCTGGTCTTCCCGTCGCGCCTGCCCGGCATCGCCCTCCCGGCCGTCCTCGTCGCGGGCTTCCTGATGCTCGCGGCCAGGCCCGCCGCCGTGTTCGTCTGCCTCTGGGGCAGCCGCTTCAGCCTGCGGGAAAGGGCCCTGGTGGCCTGGACGGGGCTCCGCGGGGCCGTCCCCATCGTCCTGGCCACCTATCCCTTCCTGGCCGGCTACGAACACTCCGACGCGGTCTTCAACATCGTCTTCTTCATCGTCCTGGCCTCCGTCCTCCTTCAAGGCCGGACGCTCATGACCGTGGCCCGGCGGCTAGGAGTGGACGCGCCCCTGGCGACCCGGCCGCCCTCCCCGCTCGAATTCGAGAAACGGGCCGGGTTCAAGAGCGTGAACCGGGAGTTCGACGTCGTCCCCGAGAGCGCGGCCGTCGGACGGCGCGTCTCCGAGCTGGGCCTCCCGGAGGACGCCCTGATCGTCCTCATCCGCCGCGGCGACCGCTTCCTCGTGCCGAAGGGCGGCACGACGATCGAGCCGTACGATACGGTGACCGTCATCGCCGAGCGGGCCGATGTGCCCGCCGTCCAAGCCGCCCTGCTCGCGATCCGCGAGGAGCCTGCCGGGCCGGCCTCACCCCCCGAGGGCCGAGGCTGACGCTTCGGCCATGCCGGCCGCGGTCATATCCGCCGTGACCTCGACCTCGACGAGCCGCGCGCCGCGGGCCCGGTAGTGTGCGACGAGGGGCGCCGTCCGGGCGCGATAGTCGGCCAGCCGGCGCTCGACGGCCTCCGGGGTGTCGTCGGTCCGGCCGCTCCGGTCGCCTCCCGGGTCGAGCCGCAGGCGCTCCCGGACGACCGCGGCGGAAGCCCCCAGCGAGATGACGACCTCGACCCGGACGAGCCTCTCCAGGGCCGCCGCTTGGCCGGCGTGGCGGGGCAAACCGTTGAGGACGAGAAGGGCCCCGGTCCGGCCGATGTCCCGGGCCGCCGCGAACCCGGCCAGGACCTTGACGACGAGCGGCAGGTCCTCGTCCTCGAAGAGCGCCCCGGTGGCCAACGACCTCCGGACGGCGGCCCGCTCGTCGCCGGTCAGCCCGAACAGGGATGCCGCCGGCGACGCGGCCTCGGCCCGGAGGCTCTCGCCGAAATCGAAATGAACGCAGGGGCGGCCCCGCCAACCGCGCCGCTCGAGCTCCCGTCCGAGCGGCGTCTTGCCCGAGCCCGTCGGCCCGACGAGGAGGAGGGACGGCCAGGGCGCGCCGGCCATGGGCCTCAAGCGGGCCGCGCGGGAACGGCGCCCGGCGGCCCGGCGTCCTCCCCCAGCGTCAGATACCGGAAGGCCCGGTCCATGTCCCGGTGGCTGGCCACGAGGACGAGGGTATCCTGGTCCTTGACCTCGAATTCGGCCCCCGGGCCGGCGAACGAGGCCTCGCCGCGGACCACGGCGATGACGGTGGCCCCCGTCCGCGTCCGCAGGCCTATGCGGCCCAGGGTCTTTCCGGCCGGCCAAGCGCCCCGGCCGACGAAGTAGGTCGCGGCCGTGCCGGCGGCCAGCAGGTCGGCGATCCTCTCGGTCACGGGCCGGACCGCCGCGCACGAGCCCCGCAGCAGGCCGTAGCATTCGCCGCGCAGGACCTTGACCTGGGCGTCGATGACGTTGCGCGGGACGTGGTATTTCTCCAGGACCCGGGTGAAGATCTCGATCGAGGTCTCGAACTCCTCCGGGATGACGTCGCCCGCGCCGAGGCCGACGAGCTCGTCGGTCTCCGAAGCGTAGCGGGTCCTGACGATGACGAACAACCCGGGATTGAGGGCCTTGGCGGCGATGACCCCGCGGCGGGTCATGGCCGGGTCGGAGATGGCGAAGACGATGCCCCTGGCCCGCTCGGCGCCGGCCTCGCTCAGGATGGTCGGGCTCGAGACGTCGCCGAAGACGATGGGCTCGCCGGCGGCCGCGGCGGCCCTGACGGTCACGGGATTGAGCTCGAGGATGACGTAGCCGATGCCGGCCTCCTTGAGGACGTGGGCCAGGTTCTTGCCGTTGAGCCCGTAGCCGGCGATGATGACGTGCCCGTCGAGCCTCGGGCCCGGCGGCGCCTCGCCCACGGACGGCCTGCCGCGCCAGCGGAGCCGGCGCGCCCCCCGTTCGGCCAGGGCCGGCGAGGCCTGGATGAGAAGCGGCGTCACCAGGATAGTCAGGATCGACGAGGCGATGAAGGCCTGGAAAATGTCCCCGGGCAGCAGCCCGTTGGCCCGGCCGACCCCGGCCAGGACGAAGGAGAACTCCCCGACCTGGGCCAGGGCCAGGCCCGAGATGACGGCGATGCGGCCGCCGTAGCCGAGGAGACCGACCGTGAGGACGACGACGGCGCACTTGAGGGCCAGGATGGACGCGACCAGGACCAGGACGAGGCCGCGGAACTCCCAAACGGCCCGGACGTCGAGGAGCATGCCGACGGAGATGAAGAACAGGCTGTTGAAGACGTCCTTGAAGGGCAGGATATCGGAGACGACCTGGTGGCTGTACTCGGACTCGGCCAGGACGACGCCGGCCAGGAAGGCGCCCAGGGCCAGGGACAGCCCCAGCGAGGACGTCAGCAGGGCCAGGCCGAGGCAGATGAAAAGGGAGGCGATCAGGAAGACCTCGCGGATGCGCGTCCGGACGACCAGGTGGAGAAGGCGCGGCATCAGGAACCGGGCCAGGACGAAGGCCGTCCCGATGGCCATGGCGCTCAATCCGAACTTGACCGCGACGGCCGCCACCGAGACCCGGTCGGCGTTGGCCAGGACCGGGACGAGGGCGATCATCGGCACGATGGCCAGGTCCTGGAAGATGAGCACGCCCAGGGCGATGCGGCCCTGAGGAGAGTCGGACTCGCCGCGGTCGGCCAGGATCTTGAGGACCACGGCCGTGCTGCTCAAGGACACGAGAAAGCCGTAGAAGAAGGCCTCGCGCAGGGGCACCCGGAGGAACGCCAGGACGGCCACCGTGGCCGAGACGGTCAGGGACACCTGGAGCCCGCCTCCGGCCCAGAAATCCCTCTGGATGCGGCGCAGCCGCGACGGCTCGAACTCGAGGCCGATGGTGAAGAGGAGCATGACGACGCCGATCTCGGCCATGATCCCGACCGTTCCGGTGTTCTTGACGATGGCCAGGCCGCCCGGCCCGATGAGCACGCCGGTCAGGAGGAAGCCGACGACCGAGGGCAGGCGGAGGCGGTGGGACAGGAAGATGATGAGGATCGAGGCGGCCAGGACGGCCACGAACTCGCCGAGGACGTGAAGCTCCATGGGATCTCCCGCACCGCCTTATAGCACGGGCCTTCCCGGCCGGTCAACCGCCTTCTCCCCTTTCGGGGTTAGCCGGCCGGGGCTTTTATCACCCCGGAATCCCCCGAAAAGGAGGATGGACGGGACGGGCGTCCGGTCTAGACTGGGGGGGACGCGAATCACACAAGGAGAAAGCGGATATGAAGAAACTGATCGTCGTTCTGATGGCCGTTCTGTGCGTGGCCGCGCTGGCGCCCCGGGACCTCTCGGCGGGGGTCGGGATCAAGGGCGGCCTGTCCCTGGCCAAGTTCAGCCTTTCCGGTGAGATGGAGACGGCGGAGTGGAAGTACCTGCCGTCCTGGGTGGCCGGCGCCTACGTCGAGTTCAAGCTCGGCTTCGTCTCCCTCCAGCCCGAGGTCCTCTACACCCGGATGGGCGCCAAGATCGAGGACGTCATCGAGGACGTGCCCTTCAGCCTCCAGTACCGGCTCGATTACCTCCAGGTCCCCGTCCTGCTCAAGTTCAACGTCGTCCCGGCCGGCCCCATCCGCCCGTTCCTCTACGCCGGCGGGTACGGCGGCTACCTCCTCAAAGCCAAGGGCATCATGGAAGGCGGCGGCGAGACCGACGAGGCCGACCTGACCGAGAACTTCGAGCGCGTCGACTACGGCGTCGTCGGCGGGGCCGGCCTGGCCTTCAAGCTGCCCGGGCTGTCCGTGTCGGTCGAGGGCCGCTACAATTACGGCCTAGCCAACTTCATCAAGGACCCGCTCGAGGGCGAGTCCGGCAAGAACCGGTCCATCATGGCCCTGGTCGGGATCGGCTTCTGATCCCCGGGCCCATAGGCAAGCCTTACCTCCTGTCTGGCCCCACCCCCCCTCGGGGTGGGGCTTTTTTTTGTTCAGACGCGGAGGCGGCGGATGAGGGCTTCGAGGTAGCGGGATCTGACCTGCTTCGAGGCCAAGGCCTGTTTGAGCGGAGGCAGGCGCAGGATGACCCCGAGAACGGCGGCCAGGGCCCGGTGGCTCATGAGGGCCCGGTTGTCGAAGATCAGGTCCTGGAGCCGGCCGCGCTCGATGGCCATGAGCACGGCCTTGTGGGTCGAGTCGAGGGGCGTGATGACCCGTTCGGGGCGGGTTTCGAGACGCAGGCTCTTGGCCTTGCAGACCCGGACGCAGACGCCGCAGCCCAGGCACATCGCCGCATCGACCTTGGCCCGCTTCATCCGCGGATGGGCCGGGTCGTTGGCCGAGACCAAGGTCATGGCCTCGACCGGGCAGGCCGCGACGCAATCGCCGCAGCCGGTACACGCGGCGGCCTCGACGGCCGGGAGGAAGTTCGTCGTATGGACCGGGTGAAGGAGGCCGAAGCGCCGCTGGGCGATCATGGCCTCGCAGCAGCAGCCGCAGCAGTTGCAGATGAAGTTGACCCGGCGGCGGACGTTCTCGCCGAACTGGACGAGGTTGCGGCCGCGGGCCTCGTCGAGCAGGGCCAGCCCCTCGGCCACGTCGACCGGCCGGGCGTAGCCGTGCCGGACCAGGGCCGCCGCGGTGTTGTTGAAGGTCATGCAGATGTCGAGGGGAGCGTCGCAGGCGCCGCCGGCGTGCGCCATCTTGTGCCGGCAATAGCAGAGCCCGACGCCGCGGTGGGAGGCCGTCCTGACGACCTCGCTGGCCCGCTCGTAGTCAAGGACGTGGAGGGCGTTGTCGGGCGTCAGGACCGTCTCGTCGACGAAGGTCCGTCCGAGGTGGGTCTCGCCGTGGGTGAAGAGGGCCTTGATGAAGTCCTCCTCGACCGTGATGTACTGATAGTAGAGCCGCGACAGGGCCGCCTGGTCGACGTCCCCCCGCAGGCGCATCAGCGAGAACTCGAAGAAGCCGGCCATGGGCGGCGGCAGGACGTAGACCGTGCCCTCGGGGCCTTCGATGTCGACGAGCAGGGCCCGGGAGGCCAGGGCGTCGAGCGCTTCGCGGGCCTCGGCCTCGCTCATCCGCCAGCGGCGGGCCGCCTTGGCCGCCGTGAACGGCTTGATGGGGACCAGGGCCACGAGCGAGGCTTCCTTCTCGCTCATGAGCATCTTGAGGATGGCGAAGAGGAGGTCGGAGGAAGGCGCCCCCTGAGGGAAGCGGTTCAGCCGTTCGACGAGGGCGGGATAGCCGGACCGGGCGGCGAGATGATGGGCCATGGCCCCTTATATCCGATTCCGGCTCCCGGCGCAATCCGGCCGCGCTCTTTACCGGGACCGGACCGATGGGTTATGCTGTCGCCGGAACGGAGGGACCCATGGCGACGATCAAGGTCGGACTGGTCGGGACGGGCTACATCGGGCTCGTCCACTTGGACATGCTGCGGCGGCTTCCCGGGGTCGAGGTCGTGGCCGTGGCGGACACGAACGAGGGCCTGGCCCGGGCGGCCGCGGCCAAGTTCGGCGTCCCGCGCGTCTACGCCGCGGCCGAGGCGCTCATCGACGACCCGGCCGTCGAGGTCGTCCACGACTGCGCTCCGAACAACGTCCATTACGCGATCAACGCCCTGGCCGTCGGAGCGGGCAAGGACGTCTTCTCGGAAAAGCCCCTGGCCCTCGACTCGGACGAATCGCGTCGGCTCGTCGCGCTGGCGGAGACGCGGGGCGTCCTGACCGGCATCGGCTTCTGCTATCGCTATTATCCCGTCGTCCAGGAGGCCGCGGCGCGGGCGCGGCGGGGCGACCTGGGCGAGGTCCGGGCCTTCGTCGGGCATTTCCTCCAGGATTGGCTCTTTCTCGAGACCGACTATTCCTGGCGTCTCGATCCGGCCGTGGCCGGGCGGGCCAACGTCGTGGCCGACCTCGGCAGCCATTGGTGCGACCTCGTCCAGTTCGTCACCGGCCGGCGCATCGTCGAGGTCATGGCCGAGCTCCACACCTGCCTGCCGCGGCGCTTCCGCCCCAAGGGCGGCGTCTTGTCGTTCGGGGCCGGCGCGGCCGGCGAGCGGGAGGCCGTCGACATCGCCCTCGACGACTACGCGGCCCTCTTCCTCAAGCTCGACAACGGGGCCCGCGGCAACTTCACGACCTGCCAGGCCGCGGCAGGACGCAAGGTCGATATCGAGCTCCAGGTCTTCGGCTCGAAGGAGTCCTACGCCTGGAGGCACGTCCATCCGAACGCCCTCTGGATCGGACATCGGGAGAAGGGCAACGAGGTCTTCTACGAGTCCTCCGTCCTCCAGGACGAGGGCACGCGGCTGTACGCGGGCCTGCCCACGGGGCATCCCATGGGCTACCACGACGCGGTCTTCAACCTGTTCCGGGACTTCTACGAGGCCCTGGCGGCCAAGCGGGCCGGCCGGCCCTTCCGGACGGACTTTCCGGGCTTCCGGGCCGGCCACGAGATGATGTGCGTCGTCGACGCCGCTGTCGAGTCGGACCGGGCGGGCCGCTGGATCAAGGTGGGAAGCTGAACCCGCCCGCGGCCGGCCGATACGCCGGCCCTACCGGACGTATCTCCACATGTCGTTGATGTAGTTCCTGAGGCCGTCCGCGTCGTACCCGTCGCCGCCGAAGAGCCACAGGTCCCCGCCCGCGCTGACCCACCCGGCCAGATGGTCCCGGCCGCCGGGATTGTTGGTCAGGTAGCGCTTGCCCTGGGGCCCGTAGACGCCCCGGCGGTTCGCCGTCCTGTTGCCCGAGGTCCACGTCCACTGCGCCGTCGCCGGATCGAACTTCCACAGGTCGTTGAGCATGCCCATCGTGCCGACGGCGTCGTAGCCCGTGCCGCCGAAGAGCCATAGCTTCCCGGTGGGATCGACCCAACCGGCGCCGCCGTAGAGCCCGCCCGGATTGTTGGACGGGGAGGCCGTGCCCAAGGTGCCGAAAACACCCGCCTGATCGACGGTGGAGCCGCCCGCGACCCATGTCCACTCGTTCGTCGCCGGATCGTACATCCAGAGATCGTTCAGCTGTCCGGCGATGGCCGCCGCCCCGTACCCGGTCCCGCCGAAGAGCCAGAACCGGCCGGTCGCGTCCTGCCATGCGGTCGAAGCGTCCCGGGCCCCGGGGACATTGGCCGGAGCGGCCGTGCCCTTGGTCCCGTAGGTCCCGGTCTGGTCGCGGACCTCGCTCCCGGAGACCCAGGTCCATTCGAGCGTCGCGGGATCGAACGCCCACAGGTCGTTGAGCCCGCCGACGTGGCCGGCGGCGTCCCGGCCATAGCCGCCGAAGAGCCAGAGACGCCCATCGGGACCCAGCCAGGTCACAGGACGGTACCGCGCCCCCGGGACGTTGGCGGGAGCCGCCGTGCCCTTCGTTCCGTAGATCCCCGCTTGGTCCGCGTTCATGCTGCCCGACATCCAGGCCCATTGACCGGCCGCCGGGTCGTACATCCACAGGTCGTTGAGGGTGCTGTCGTCGGTGCCCGTGGCGTCGTACCCGAAGCCGCCGAAGAACCAGAGCCGTCCGCTCGCGTCGCGCCAGGAGCCGCAGGAATCCCGGGCCCCGGGGACGTTGGCGGGGGCCGGGGTGCCGAGCACGCCGTAGACGCCCAGGCCGCTCGCCAAGTTGCTGCCCGAGACCCAGGTCCATTCGCGTCTCGAGGTGCTGTATTTCCAAAGGTCGTTGAGCTCGTCGGTCGTCCCCGTCGAATCGAAGCCGTGGCCGGCGAACAGCCACAGGGTCCCGCTCGGATCGTACAGGAGATGGTGGTAGCCGCGGGCGCCGGGCCAATTGGACGCGGCGGCCGTGCCCTTCGTCCCGTAGACGCCCGGCTGGGCGACGGAATCGCTCCCCGCCTCCCAGCTCCAGCCGTAGGTGGACTCGGGCTCGTCCCCATCGTCGTCGTTCTCGATGATGCACGACGACATCAAAGTGACGAGCGAAACGGCCGTCAGGACGGACAGCCAAGCGCGCCGCGCGCGGCGATCTTTCATCGGACGTGTCTCGAGCATGTCTGATCTTCCTTTCATGCCGAAAGTCCCAAAGCCAGAGAGATCACCCTTGTTCCCACGAAGGGCAGAATCAGAGAACGGAACGAGTTGCTCTTTCTCTTCCTTTGACTCCCTTGGCGCTTCCTCATTATTGATAACCCATCGCTTCGGAAAAGTCAAGAGTATTGTTTACAGCGATTTGGAACTCGCCCGGGCGCAGCGCAGCGGACCCGCGGGAGCGGGACCGGCAGGGTCTAGTTGAATTTCCGGAAAACGGGCTTGACGGGCGCTCCGTCGAGATATTTCCCGATCCCCTCGTCGAGCGCCCTCCTGTAGACGACAAGGGCCTCGGAGACCGCTTCGACCGTCCGGTCGATGTCCGCGTCGGTATGGGCATAGGAGACGATGGACGAGGGCATCAGGAGGCCGCGCTTCATGGTCTCCTGCAGGAACAGCGTCCGGAAGGCCTGCGAGGGCTTCCCTTCCCCGTCCCGGGTCGTGTAGACGGAGCAGCAGTCCGGACCGACGACGGATACGTATTCCGCGAGACCGAGGGCCGCCGAAGCTCCGTTGACGCCCTCGGCCAGCCTCCGGCCGCGCGCGTAGAGCCCCTCGACGACCGGATTCTCCTTATAGAACCTCATGGTGGCCAGGGCCGCGGCGAGCCCGGGGGTCTCGGCGCCGTGGGTCGCCGAGAGGAGGAAGACCCTCTCTTTGTCATGGTCCAGGCCGCCCAGCTCCATGATCTCCCTCTTCCCGGCCAGAGCCGAGACGGAGAAGCCGTTGCCGAGAGCCTTGCCGAAGGCCGAAAGGTCGGGGACGATGCCGTACCTTTTCTGGGCCCCCCCGAGGTGCCACCGGAACCCGGTGATCATCTCGTCGAGGATGAAGACCGCCCCGTTCTCGTGGGCCAGCTCCTCGAGCCCGCACAGGAAGCCCGCGGCAGGAGGCTCGTATTTCTCCGCTTCGAGGATGACGCAGGCGATCCGTCCCGGATAGGCCCTGAAGAGCTCTTTCACGCCGGCGAGATCGTTGTAGCGGAATCCGACCGTGAGAGCTTTCGTGCAGGCCGGGATGCCCGCCGACATGGGGGTGCTGCCGATGAACCAGTCGTCGATGGCGAAAAAGGGCTGATCGGCGCAAACGGCGACCATGTCCCGGCCCGTGTAGGCCCGGGCCAGCCTGACCGCGCCGCTCGTCGCGTCCGACCCGTCCTTGCCGAACTTGACCATGTCGGCGCCGTCGACGATCGACAGGAATTCCTCGGCGCAATCGAGCTCGATCTTGGCCGGCCGGACGAAGTTGTTCCCCAGCCGCATTTGCCGGCAGGCCGCGGCGACGACCGGCTCGAACGCGTGTCCGAGGGTGACCGTTCGCAGGCCCATGCCGTATTCGATGTACTCGTTGCCGTCGATGTCCCAGACACGGCACCCCTGCCCCCGGGCGATATAGACGGGCATGGACCGGGGATACTGGTCGTCCCCCTTCGCGTAGGTGTGGCACCCGCCGGGAATGAGCTCCCGGAACCGTTTCTGCAGCCTCAGTGAGTTGTCGAACTTCATGGGAAGACTCCCGGGCCCCGGTCCCGCGGCGCCCCCCCCTTCGCTCTCGAGAACCGGATGCCGTAGCGCCGGAGGAACAGGGCCACCTCTTCCGCCAGATCGTTCGTCGCGAGAGCCCGTTCTTTGACCTCGACGTCGAACCAGACCGCTCCGCTCTTCTCGAGTCTCCGCCTTTCGTCGGGCACGAGCCGGCCGAAGCTCACCAGGGCGTCGACAGGCCCGTCCGGCAGCTCGACGGAAGCCCCCGGCGCGGCCGCCTCGGCCGCGTGGAGGCGCCATTTCCGCCGGCCCCTCAAACCCCGGACGGCCGCGCGGGAAACGGTGTATCCCGGTCCGGTCCCCTCGCAGGCCAGTCCCGAATCCCGGAAAAAGGCGAGCATCTCCTTGATCATGCCGTCGAACAGGGCCGCCTTTTCTTCAAGCGACAGGTCCCTCGGGAACTCGGGAGACCGGCTCACCACCCTGGCCGGGAAACCGACGGCCAGGCATTTCGGCGGAATGGCGTGACTGACGAGGGAGTTGGCCCCGATGACGGCTCCGTCCCCGATCTTGGCGCCCGGCAGGACGAAGACCCGCCAGGACAACGAGACGCTGCGGCCGATCTCGATGGGCTGGAAATCCACGCTGTAGCCTTCGAGCTGGCTCAGCCAGGACGTATGGCCGAAGAGCAGGCAGTCCCCTCCGATGCCGGAGTCGTCCCCGATGGTGATGGACCGGGCCGGATTGATGAAGGACATCTGCATGATCTGGCAGTTCCGGCCGATGACGAGCCGGGAATCCGGGAACTGGAGCCCGCCGACAAAGACCTGTTCGTTGATCTTGCTGCCGTCGCCGATCTCGAAGTGGGGGGTGTCGATGAACGTGGTCGACCCGATCTGGACATGGTCTCCGATCCGGACCCGCCGGCCGCGGACGAAGGACAGGAAACCGATCGAGGCGTGGTCCCCGACGGAGACCTCGTCGCCGATGACGACCGAGCCGAAGCCTATGGAGACGCCTTTGCCGATCCGGTAGCCCTTGAGCCGGTAGACGGCCTTTTTCAGGAAGCCCGGCAACCAGCCCATGAGGAGCATCTGCCGGACGGGAAAACGGGGCTTCGGGATGAGCATCCTACTCCCCGATGAGGCTCATGCCGCCGTCGACGACGAGGGTGTGTCCGACGATCCCCCGGGCGGCTTCCGAGCACAGGAATTGCGCGGCCAGGGCGGCCTCCTCCGGCGACGTCAGCCTCTGGAGGGGCGACCGGCTCGCGGCTCCCGCCAGACGCGCCTCCCCGTCGGGCATCGCGGACCAGGCCCCGGTCCGGACGGCCCCGGGCGACAGGATGTTGACCCGGATGCCGCGGGGCGCCAGCTCCACGGCCATGTGCCGGGCCAAAGATTCCAGGGCCGCCTTGGAGGCGCCGACGAGCGAATATGAGGGCACGACCTGGCGGGCGCCCTGGGAGGACAGGGCCACGATGGAGGCGGAGCCGCGGAATCTCGGCAGCAGGAGCGTCACGAGGTCGAAGAAGGCCCGGACGTTCAACGAAAAGGTCCAGTCGAAGTGACGGCCGGTCAGGCCCTCCAAGGGACGGTGGACGCCCGTGGCGGCGCAGAAGACCAGGCCCGAGAGGTCCGTCGACACGGTCGCGACCTCCTGGTCCAGCTTGGCCAGTCCCTTGGCGCTCGCCAGGTCGGCCCGGCACACCGTCAGGCCCAGGGCTTCCCGCGCGGCCTCGGCCAGCAGGGCCTGGGCCGCCTGCTCGTCCCGGACGTAGTTGGCGACGACCCGCGCGCCGGCCCGGGCGAATTGCAGCGAAATGGCCCGGCCGATACCCCGCGTCCCGCCGGCGATGAGGAAGGTCTTGCCATCGAGGCTGAACGCTCTATCCATGGGACCCGTCTTTCACCCGGCCGGTAAGGGCCAGGAAGGATTCCAGGACCTCGTCGCGATCGTCCGGGGCGGTCCGTTCCCTCGCCAGGAAAGTGAACAGCAGTTCGGCGGTCGCGACCTTGCTCCCCCGGACCTCGGCCGAACAGGCCGCCGTCGCCAATTCCTGGCGGTTCGTCCGGATCTCCGCCCTGATCGAGATCCTCTCGTCGGGCCTGACCCAGCCCCGGAAGGACGCCGAGCGGATCTGGGCCAGGACCGCCCGTCCCCGGCCCTTCTCCGGGGTCTCGGCGTTCAGGCACATGGCCGCCGCCTGGCCCATCATCTCGGTCAGCAGGACCCCGGGAACGACCGGGAAGCCGGGAAAATGGTCGCGGAAGAAGTCCAGGTCGCCGGGAAAGACGCGCTCCGCCTCGATGGACCTGCCGGGTTCGAGCCTGAGGATCCGGTCGACGAACAGGAAGCGCATGGTCTCAGGGGCCGGGCTTGGCGTCGCGTTGACCGAGGAAGTCGACGATGTCGCCGACGGACCTCAGCCGCTGGATGTCCTCGTCCGTCAGGAGGATGTGGAAGTCCTCGTCCATCCGGGCGATCAGGGTCAGGATGCCTAGAGAATCCCAGGCCTCGATCTCCTCCCTTTTCGTTTCGGGCCGGATCCTCTCCAGGGGTGTTTCGAAGATATCGGCGACCCAAGCCAGGATCTCGTCGGTTGCCATGGTCACGTTCTCAGCCGCTCCTTACCCCTAATATATCCGGCCGGGCGGGCCGATTCAATCCCCGTTGGCGAGCTCGACGTCGCCGAGCAGGGCGTCCGGGGCCAGCCCGACCAACGCGGAACCCCACGACAGTCCGACGCCGTAGCCGACCAGCAACAGGGTCAGCGGGCGGTCGGGAGGCCGGACCAGGCCGGCCCGGGTCAGCGTCAACGGCACCGAGGGCCCGCCCGTATTGCCGAAATCCCCCAAGGTCAGCGGCATCTTTCCCTCGGGAACGCCGAGCTTCTTGGCGATATGCTTCATGATGAACTGGTTGGATTGATGGAGGATGTAGTAATCCACATCCTCGGGGACTCGTCCGGCGAGGGCCAGCGTGTCCTGGATCACGGCCGGGACCCGCTTGATCGAAAAGCTGAAGATGTTGGGCCCGTTCATCGAGACGCAATATCTCCTGCGGTCCTCGGGAAAGCGCTCCCGGAAGCCCCCGCCGGGGATGATGAGGTCCTCGTAACCGGCGCCGTCCGTGTGGAGGACGAAGGCCCAGGGCACGGAGCCTCCGGACGGGTCCGCCTCGAGGGCCGTCGCCGACCCGGCGTCGCCGAAGAGCAGAGAAACGGACCGGTCGCTCTCGTCGGCGAACCGGGCCGGGGTCTCTCCGTGCAGCACCAGGGCCCTGCGGACGCCGCCGTGCGCGATCATCAGGGCCCCGAGATAGAGCCCGTAGGGATAGCCCGAACAGCCCAGGCCGACGTCGAACGCGGCGCAGGAGACCGGCAGGCCCAGCTTGGCCTGCAACAGGCAGGCCGTCGACGGCAGGAGGTAATCGGGCGATTGGGTGACCATGATCAGGGCGTCGACGGAATCGGGCGCCCAGCCGACCCCCTCCAGGAGCGATACGGCCGCGGCCTGGCAGAGATCGCTGCTGCAGACGGACTCGCCGGCCAGCCTGCGGCTCCGGACGCCGGCCATGCCGACGACCTTGCGGACCTCTTCGGCGGTGAAGCCCGCCGGGTCCTCGAGATTATCGAATCGACGCGAGGGGACCGCCGAGACGACGCCCCTGATGGCGGCGCCCGGGATCATGCACTTGGCCATGGCTCTCCGTCGTCCGCGAAAGGATCTTAGGCCCCGGGTCCTAGGGGAAAAATCTTATTGCACAGCCCGCGGTAAGTCAAGGGAGCGAGGCCCCGGCCCCTCAAAGCGATTCGAGGACCAGGACCCAGTCCCCCGCCCCGTCGGCGTGCGGGCCCGGGGTCGTGAAGGTCCTGGGGCCGCTGTTGGGGAAGGGCGAACCGGAGATCGCCTGGGCGACCCCGGTCGTCGGGTCGTACCAGCGGGCCGTGACCTCGCCGGCCAGCCGGGCCAGATCGACCGTGATCGTTCGTGACGTAGGGATATAGACGATGGCCAGCCTTCCGTCCGGGGTCGCGGCGGCTGCGGCATAGTCGTTCTGGCTGATGCCGTAACTCGGCGTGCCGCCCGACCAGTACGTCCCGTATCCGGCGGTCACCAGCTCGTGGGCCTGGTCCGGAACGAGGGTCTGCCAAGGCCGCGAGGCGAACAGGTCCCGGCAGTGGCCGAACTGGACGACGCCGGGGGTGTCGAGGTTGTTCTGCCAGCCCGATCGGACCGGCCAGACATAAGCGTTGCCGAAGACGTGGCCGCAGGCCCCCGACAGCAGCGACCAGTATTCCTGACGGCGGAGCCGTTCCGCGTCGGCGCCGTTCTCGCCCTCGTAATCGGATTCGATCAGGAAGACCGGAACGGCCGGGGCCCGGTCGTAGCCCTCGAGGACCTCCGCATAGGCGGGATAATAGGTGTAGGCGGCGTTGAGCGTGACCAGGTCCGACCAGGCGCTGTTATCGAGCGAGCTGCTGACGAAGTAATCGAGCTGGAGCGTGTGGATGTGCCGGGAGTCCGTTTCCCGGATGCCGTCGGCGACGGCCTTGACCAGCGCGTTGTCGGAGGCCGTTCGCCAGCTCTGGAAGTCGCTCCCCGACATCCAGACGATGTTGTCGAAATCCTCGTAGCGGTCACCCAGATAGCGGCCGTAGGCCCGGCACTTGTCGAGCCCGTTCTGCCGCAGGACCGGCATGAACCCCCCCGTGTCGACGGGATCGAGGATGACGTTGAGGCCGTGACCGGCGGCGGCCCGGATGATCTCGTCGCAGCGGGCGAAATAGGCCTCGCGGGGAGCGGCGAGGTCGCCGGCGGCCGTGAACGGCGTGAGGCCGTCATAGGTGCTGGCGTCGGCCCGGCCGCCCGAATAGGCGTTGCAAATGAGCATGATCCAGACGGTGTTGAAACCGTGCGAGGCCCGGTTGGCCAGCAGGGACTCCGCTTCACCGACCGAGGCGTTGACCATGAGCGCCTGGGGAGCGTCGCCGATGATCAGGAACGGGTCGCCCCGCCGATCGACCAGATAGCGTCCGCCGGCATCGACCCGCAGAGGGTAGACCGGATCGCCCGCGCCTCCCCCGCCAACGCCGCAGGCCGCGGCGAGCACGGCCAGGCAGACGACGGCCCGGAGCGACCGAAGACCATGGCCCGTTCGTTCCATCTCCCGTTTATCATACCATCCGCCGCAACTCGGGACGGCCGGAATGTCCAGGATCGATACAACCCGCTCGCGTCCACTTGTAATTCCGGGCCCGTTGGATTACCTTATTCACTCGTGCGATGCTCTTACATCTGTTCTGGGAACTGACCGATCGGTGAAAGGCTGGGATCCGGCGCCATGAAGGCTATCGATCTGTTCTACCAGGTGAAGCCGGTCATCCCGCGCGGCCTGCAGATCTCGATCCGGCGGGCGATCGCTTCGCATAAGCGCCGGCGCGCCACGGACCGATGGCCCATCGACCCGGGATCCGCCGCTCCGCCCCAGGATTGGCGCGGCTGGCCCGACGGCAAGGACTTCGCCCTGGTCCTCTACCACGACGTCGACGGACTGAAGGGCTTGAAGCGGTGCCTTCGACTGATGGACGTCGACCGGAGGATGGGCTTCCGGTCCGCGTTCAATTTCGTGCCCGAGGATTACCCGACGCCGTCGCGGATCGTCCGGGCCCTGTCCGACGCCGGTTTCGAGGTCGGCGTTCACGGCCTCAAGCACGACGGCAAGCTCTTCCGGAGCATGTCGGAATTCCGGGCCAAGGCGCCCCGGATCGACGGCTACCTCCGCCGGTGGGGCGCGGTGGGCTTCAGCTCGCCGTCCATGCTCAGCAATCTCGATTGGATCGCCGAGCTCGATATCGAGTATTCCTGTTCGACGTTCGACACCGATCCGTTCGAGCCCCAGTCGGACGGCGTCGGCACCATATTCCCCTTCCTGAGCGGCAACGGCGACGGCACCCGGACCTACGTCGAACTGCCCTACACCCTGCCTCAGGACCACGGGCTGTTCATCATCCTCCAGGAGACCGACATCCGGATCTGGAAGCAGAAGCTCGACTGGATCGTGGCCAACGGCGGCATGGTCGCCCTCAACACCCATCCCGATTACATGATCTTCGACGGGGGGGACGGGGGACGGGAGGAGTACCCCGTCGAGCGGTACATCGAGCTCCTCGACTACGTCCGGACCCGGTACGCCGGCCGATACTGGCACGCGCTGCCCCGGGACGTGGCCCGCTTCTGGAGAACGGCGGCCTCCGGGGCCGGGCCCGCGTCCTCCTCCCCGGCCGTCCGCGCCCCCCGCCGGGCCGACGAGCCAGCGGCACCGGCCGTGAAGATCTGGATCGACCTCGACAACACGCCCCACGTCCCTTTCTTCGTCCCCATCATCCGCGAGCTCGAGCGGCGGGGCCACGAAGTCGTCCTGTCCGCCCGGGACGCCTTCCAAGTCTGCGATCTCGCCGAGAAGAAGGGGCTGCGCGTCCGGAGCATCGGGCGGCATTACGGCAAGAACTTGTTCCTGAAGGTCGGCGGGCTCTTCATCCGGGCCCTGCAGCTGCTGCCCTTCTATCTCAAGCGGAGACCGGGGCTGTCCGTCTCCCACGGCTCCCGCTCCCAGAACATCCTCAGCAACCTCCTCGGCGTCCCGACGGTCATGATCCTTGACTATGAGTTCGCCCGGGTGCCTTTCCCGTCCAATCCTCGATGGACCCTCGTGCCCGAAGCCCTGACGCCGGACAGCCTGCCGGCGAAGCCCGGCCGGGTCCGTTGCTACAGGGGGATCAAGGAAGACGTCTATGTCCCCGATTTCGCGCCCTCGGGCCGTCTCGCCGCGGAGCTGGGCCTGAGACCGGACGAGATCGTCGTCACCGTGCGGCCGCCCGCCGACGAGGCCCATTACTACAATCCCGAGAGCGATGTCCTGTTCCACGAGCTCATGGCCCGGATCTGCCGGACGCCGGGCGTCCAGGCCGTCCTCCTCCCCCGCAACGCCCATCAGGAGCACGAAATGAGGGCGAGGTTCCCGGAATGGTTCGAGAACGGCCGCACGGTCGTGCCGGGACGCGCCGTCGACGGCCTGGACATGCTCTGGACGTCGGACCTCGTCGTGAGCGGCGGCGGGACCATGAACCGTGAAGCCGCGGCCCTGGGGGTGCCCGTCTACAGCATCTTCCGGGGCAAGACGGGGGCCGTGGACACGATGCTCGAAGAGGAGGGGCGGCTGGGCATGATCCGGTCCAAGGACGAGGTCTGGTCGAAGATCCGCCTGGTCCGCCGGGACAAGGGCCGGGCGCCGGACACGGCGGCCCGCGGGGCCCTCGAGGACATCTGCGACCACATCGAGAACATCATCCGGATCGAGCGCGTCCGGCCCCGCCGGCGGGCGGCGGCGCCCGGCGCCCGGTCCTGAGAGGGCCACGTCGAGGAGCCGCCCATGAGCCGCCTGAAGCTGATCATCGTCGCGGGGGCGCGGCCGAACTTCATGAAGATCGCCCCGCT
>CAZFZU010000017.1:0-8518 GCA_964523615.1 uncultured Eubacteriales bacterium
TTTTGGGGCGCTTGTAACCACTAGGTTGCAGGTTCGAGTCCTGCCCGAGGAGCCAACTTTCTCGATCCGCGCTTTTTGACTTGAATCCCGCCTCGTGATTCCGTACGATGCTTCCATAAGGGGAGACGGGAGGAAGTTCTTCTACCCGACTTCCCGCAGGAGGTCGCCGATGGCCCGCTCGACGAAGAGCCCCTTGCTTCCGCCGATCCTGCTCTTTCTGGCTCTCCCGATCCTCTCGAGCTGCGGCGCCGAGCCGCCCGAAGATACGACGCCCAAGCCCTATACCTGCACGGGCACGCCCGCGACATGCCTGAGGTTTGGCACCGGCTGGACCTACGAAGGCGTCGTCATGCCTCACGACCAGACCGTCCCCGACCCCTGGATCGTCCGCCTCGACGACGGACGCTACAGGCTCTACACGGGTGTGCCCATCGACGAGGGCGAGAACTGGAACGGCATCGTCAGCTGGATCTCCGATGACGGCCTCCATTTCACCGAGGAGGCGGGTTACCGGCTCCAGGGCTATTCTCTGTTCCAGTTCTGCGTCGTCCGCAATCCCGACGCGTCCTGGCGGTTGTACTGGCTCGATCAGAAACAAGGCCAGGTCAATGGCCGGGGCAACAAGGCCATCAAGAGCGCCGTGTCCGTCGATGGCGCTTGGACATTCACGGAAGAGACGGGGGAGCGGCTGACCTACTCCGGCACGGGATACGAGGTCAACGGCATCTGGTCGGCCAAGGTGACCGCTCTTCCCGGCGGAGGATTCCGGATGTATTACACGGGCATCGGGACGGACCACGGCCGGAGCTTGAGCGCTTTCTCCCCCGACGGCCTCGATTTCACGCGGGAAGACGGGGTGCGCCTGGACGTCATGTGCCCGCCGGAGGATTCCCCGGGCAACGTCACGCCCATCGTCGACGCGCAGGGTGTCTATCACACGTTCACCAGGGCCGTCCGCTGCTCGGGCGATTACGTCAACCCCGTGTCCGGGCTGTTCGACGGGACGACGGCCGACGGCTTGAACCTCAACATCGCGGCGGCCCCCTATGTCCGAGGCTATTCCAAGGACGGCACCCTGGCGAACCAGGTCGATCCCCAGGATTTCTGTCCCGTCCAAACGCCGCTGGGCCTGCGCGTCTACTTCATACTCTACAACTCAGGTAGCAGCGACCAGATCATCCCGGAGACGGCTCTCTACAGCGTCATCAACACGTCGATCAAGTGAACCGGGGCGGGGAACCGCAAGGCCGTAACTCGCAGCCCTCAAGACTCGGGAATTAACCGAGAATTGTCCCCCCCTTAATCGGACCTTAACAGGGCCTCCCTATCATGGGCGCGTACAGATACCACAAAAGGAGTCTAGAGTATGCGCCAGTTCCTGAGGAAAGTGACCGACCTGGTCCTGGGCCTGATCATGCTGCCCATGGTCAGCCTGATGAGCCTAATGGCCCAGACGACCACCCCGCCGCCCCAGACCTTCTCGGCCACGGTCTACTTCGATTACCGGACCTTTCTGTCGACCGACGGCCCCGTGACCCTCAAGCCGGCGGCCCCGACGACGGCTTATAAGAGCAACGCCTTCGTCTTCCGCCGGGCCTATTTCACCTACGAGAACAAGATCAGCGACAACCTCAAGTTCCGCTTCCGCATCGATGCCGACAACACCTCGAACGTCACCGGGGTCACCCTGACCGGCTCGCCCGTGACGGGCGTCACCACGGCCACGGACGGCAAGCTCCGGCCGTTCATGAAGCACCTGTATCTCGAGTATGCCAATTTCCTGGTCCCCAAAATGGTCCTCAACGTCGGCATGATCGAGACCCTGACCTTCAAGCCGGCCGAGGAGCGCTGGGGCTACCGGAGCGTCGCCAAGACCCTGCTCGACGGCTACCGGGACGTCACCAAGAAGGACATCCTGACGACGAGCGCCGACATCGGTGTGACCCTGAAGTACTCCTTCGCCAAATACTTCCGCGTCGCCGCGGGCGTCTACAACGGCTCCCATTACAGCAAGGAGGAGACCGACCAGTTCAAGGAGATCGAGCTCCAGGCCCAGATCACGCCCGTCGCAGGGCTCTCCATCGTCGGATACTACGACGTCGAGCGCAAGCTCCCGGTGGCCTCGCTCCCGGACGAGACCAAGCCCATGCAGTCCATCTACAAGGTCGACGCCTTCTTCGAGATGGTCAAGAACCTGACCCTCGGCGCCGAGTGGTTCGTCTTCAAGAACGATCTCTATCAGTCCGCCGGGGAGAAGTACGACGTCGGCGGCTGGTCCGTGTTCGGCCGCTACACCGTCAAGCCGGACAAGTTCGCGATCTTCGCCCGCTACGACGACTACATGCCGAACGGGCTCGACCGCGGCCTCGATATGAGCCTCGTCATCGCCGGGTTCGATTGGGCCCCCTTCCACCCCAGCTGGAAGGTCCAGCCCAACATCTGGCTCTACAGCTACGCGGACGGCCTGCGCTACAACGCGAACGCGACGCGAGACAGGGACGTCTCCTTCAACCTGACGTTCTTCCTGTCCTTCTGAGCCGGGCCCATCCGGCGGATATCCCCATAGGAGAAAGAACATGAAAAAGATCACCCTCATCGCCTTGCTGACCCTGGCCCTGGCGGCCGGGCTGCTCTTCGGGGCCAAGATGCTCCAGATCAAGGGCTCCGACACCATGGTCAACCTCGTCCAGATCCTGGCCGAGGAGTACATGGCCAAGAACCCCGGCACGCCCATCGCCGTCCTCGGCGGAGGCTCGGGCACCGGCATCACCGGCCTCATCAACCAGACCTGCGACATCGCCAACAGCTCCCGGGAGTGGAAGCCCAAGGAGGTCGACCAGGCCTGGGACAAGGGCGTCACGCCCCGGCCCTTCGTCGTCGCGGTGGACGGGCTCAGCGTCATCGTCAACGAGAAGAATCCCATCGACCAGCTGACCATGGCCCAGGTCGGCGCCCTCTACCGCGGCGAGATCAAGAACTGGAAGGCCGTCGGCGACTTCGCCAAGCCGGTCTCCCTCTACGGCCGGCAGTCCAACTCCGGCACCTACGTCTTCATGCAGGAGTTCGTCCTCGGCAACAAGAACTACTCGACCGACATGAAGGAGATGAACGGCAACGCCCAGATCATCGAGGGCGTCCTCCAGGACGAGGGAGCCGTCGGTTACGTCGGGGTCGGCTACCTCTTCGACGAGACCGGCCAGGTCCGCAAGGGCCTCAAGGTCCTCAAGATCTCGAAGGAGCCCAACGGCCCGGGCTTCCTGCCCACGGACAAGGCCGCCGTCGACTCCGGGGACTATCCCATCGCCCGGCCCCTCTACATGGCCACCAACGGCAAGCCCAAGGGCGACGCCGCCAAGCTCCTGGCTTGGATCGTCGGCCCCGAGGGCCAGGCCATCGTCGAGCGCGAAGGCTTCTTCACGGTCGGCGAGGGCAAGTACAAGGCCTCCAACGACAAGAATTTCAAGTGACCCCGGCGTCCGAGCGGACCTCGATCATCACGCGCGAGACTGGATACGGCCCTCGAAGGGGCCGTATCCAGTCCGCCTCCTTAGGCATAGAATAGGACATCCCAGCGAAAAGGGGACGACGGGCGATGAAACGCAAGAAGCGGAGCGACCTGAAGGAATCGGCCATCAAGGCCTTCTTCTTCGCCTCAGGCATCACGGCCGTCCTCGTCCTCGTCGGCATTTTCCTGACCCTCGTCGTCACCGCGGTCCCGGCCTTCCGGGAGATCAGCGTGGACGAATTCCTCGGCAGCGCGCGCTGGGACCCGACGTCGCCCGAAAAGGCCGAATACGGCCTCCTGGCCATGATCGTCAGCACGCTCATGGTCACGGCCGGGGCCCTCGTCCTGGCCGTGCCGATCGGCATCGGCGTGGCCGCCTATCTCTCCGATGTCGCGCACTGGCGCGTCCGCGAGGTCCTCAAGCCGGTCGTCGAGCTCCTGGCCGGCATCCCCTCGGTCGTGGTCGGGTTCCTCGGGGTCGTGCTGTTCGGGCCGGCCTTGGCCAAGCTCTTCCATACCGGCAACGGCCTCAACGCCCTCAACGGCAGCATCCTGCTGGCCATCATGGCCCTGCCGACGATCATCAGCATCTCCGAGGATTCGCTCAGCGCCGTCCCCAAGGCCTACAACGAGGCCTCCCTGGCCCTGGGCGCCTCGCGTTGGCAAACCCTCGTCCGGGTCAAGCTGCCGGCCGGCCTGTCGGGCATCATCGCCGCCATCATGCTCGGCATGGGCCGGGCCATCGGGGAGACCATGACCGTGCTCATGGCCACGGGCAACGCCCGGTCGTTCCCGACCGGCATGTTCGACGCCGTCCGGACCATGACCGCCAACATCGCCATCGAGCTCGGCGAGGTGCCCTATTACACGACCCATTATTACGCCCTCTTCGCCATCGGCCTCGTCCTGTTCGTCATGACCTTCGCCGTCAACCTCGTCGCCGACCTCGTCCTCCATAAGTTCCAGGAGCGGGAACAGTGACCTCGTCCACCCGGAAGAAGATCGTCCAGGCCCTCGGCTTCCTGGCCTTGCGGCTGGCCATGGCTCTCGTCCTGGCCGTCCTGGCCCTCTTCCTCTTCGACATCATCAGCAAGGGCCAGGGCGCCGTCACCTGGGAGTTCCTGACCAAGGCCCCGCGGAAAGGCATGACCGAGGGCGGCATCTTCCCGGCCATCTTCGGCACTTTCCTGGTGACCGTCATCACGGCCCTGCTGGCCATCCCGCTGGGCATGTCGGCCGCGATCTACCTCCACGAGTACGCCCGCCAGACGCGGCTGACCCGGCTCATCCGGCTGTCCATCCGCAACCTGTCCGGCGTCCCGTCCATCGTCTACGGCCTGTTCGGGGTCATCCTCTTCGTCAACGTCATGCGCTTCGGGACGTCCGTCCTCTCGGCCGGGCTGACCCTGGGATTGATGACCCTGCCCTGGACGATCACGGCCAGCGAGGAGGCCCTCAAGACGATCCCGAACTCCTACCGGGAGGGGGCCCTGGCCCTGGGCGCGACCAAATGGCAGATGATCCGGACCAACGTCCTGCCCTACGCCGTGCCCGGCATGCTGACCGGCACGGTCCTCGGGCTGGCCCGCGCGGCGGGGGAGACGGCCCCGATCCTGTTCACCGGGGCGGCTTTCTTCCTGCCCTTCCTGCCCAAGTCCCCGGGCGACCAGTTCATGGCCTTGCCCTATCATCTCTATATCATGGCCACCCAGCACCACGCCATCCTCCAGGTCCGGCCGCTGGCCTACGGGACGGCCCTCGTCCTGATCGCCCTGGTCCTGGGCCTGAACATGACGGCCATCATCGTCCGATACCGGCTGAGAAGGAAACAGCGATGACGAGCGCAGAGAACGCCATCAAGGTCCAGGCCAGCGGCCTGAACTTCTATTACGGGAAGATCCGGGCCCTCAAGGACGTCAGCATCGACTGCTTCGACCGCAAGGTCACCGCGATCATCGGCCCGTCCGGCTGCGGCAAGTCGACGTTCATCCGGACCCTCAACCGCATGAACGACGTCATCCCCGGGACCCGCGTCGAGGGCCGCATCCTCCTCGACGGGGGGGACATCCACGCCCCGGAGGTCGACGTCGTCGAGCTGCGGCGCCGGGTCGGCATGGTCTTCCAGAAGCCCAATCCGTTCCCGAAATCGATCTACGACAACATCGCCTACGGCCTGCGGATCAACGGGATGAAGGACAGGCGCCGGATCGAGGAGACCGTCGAGAAGAGCCTCCGCGGCGCGGCCCTCTGGGACGAGGTCAAGGACCGCCTCGAGGACAACGCCTTCGCCCTGTCCGGCGGGCAGCAGCAGCGCCTGTGCATCGCCCGGTCCCTGGCCGTCGAGCCCGAGGTCATCCTGTTCGACGAGCCCTGCTCGGCCATCGACCCCATCGCCACGGCCAAGGTCGAGGACTTGATTGAGACCCTCAAGGCACGGTACACTGTCGTCATCGTGACCCACAACATGCAGCAGGCGGCCCGCGTCTCCGACTACACGGCCTTCATGATGCTCGGGGAGCTCGTCGAGTTCGACCGGACGGACAAGATCTTCACCAATCCGGCGAACAAGCTCACCGAGGACTACATCACGGGGCGGTTCGGATGACGCCGGCCGGTCCGGCCGACCGAGGAGGAGCCATGTCCAGGATGGAACGCCCGTTCGACGAAGAGCTCAAGCTGCTCAAGGAGAAGCTCCTGGAGATGGCCTCGCGGGCCGAGGAGCAGATCGCCCTGGCCATCCGGGGCCTCAAGGACCGGGAGGAGCGGCTGGCCTGCCAGGTCCTCGAGCGCGAGGAGGCCATCAACCAGCTCGACATCGAGGTCGACGAGATGGCCATGCGCCTCCTGGCCCTGCGCCAGCCCATGGCCACCGACCTCCGCTTCATCACCTCGGCCATGAAGATCGCCGGCGACCTCGAGCGCATCGGCGACCTGGCCGTCAACATCGCCGAACGGACCCTCGATCTCCTCAAGTCGCCCCAGCTCAAGCCCCTCATCGACATCCCGAGGATGGCCCTCATGGCCCAGGAGATGGTCCGGGACGCGCTCAACGCTTTCATCGCCGGGGACGACAAGCTGGCCAAGGACGTCTGCGAGCGGGACGACCGCGTCGACGAGCTCAACGACCAGGTCTTCCGGGAGCTCCTGACCTACATGATGCAGGACGCCGGGACCATCTCGCGGGCCGTCGACCTCATCCTCGTCGGCCGCCACCTCGAGCGCATCGCCGACCACGCGACCAACATCGGCGAGGACGTCATCTACATGGTCCGGGGCCGGACCATCAAGCACCACGTCGACGAGGCGCGCGAGCCCCGGCCGAAATCCTGCGCCGGCGGGGAATGAGGCCGGACCGGGGCCTCAGCTCATCTTCCTGATCCGCACTTCGATGTCCCTCTCCGCCTGGAGGAGCCGGACCAGGCGGGACGTGTCCGTGTCCCCGAAGTGGTAAGGATAGAGGATCTTGGGGCGGAAGGCCCGGGCCGCGTCGGCGACCTGTTCGGGGTCCATGGTGTAAGGGAGGTTCATGGGCAGGAAGGCCGCGTCGATGCCCTTCAGGGCCTTCATCTCCGGCGTGTTCTCGGTGTCGCCGGCGACGTAGACCCGCTTGTCGGCGAACGTGAGGACGTAGCCGTTCCCGGCGCCCTTGGGGTGGAAGGGCTTCCCGTCCGGCCGCCTGTGGGCGATGTTGTAGGCCGGCACGGCCTCGACGGGGAGCCCCAGCACGGTCCGTGACTCTCCGTTGCCCAGGATGATCGATCCGGGCGGGAGCTTGGCGGCGCAGGCCTTGGCGCCGACGACCGCCGTGCCGGGCTTCAGGATGGCCTTGAAGGCCGCCGGGTCGAGGTGGTCGAAATGGTCGTGGGTGACCAGGACCAGGTCGGCCTTGGGAAGCGCGGCGTAGTCGGCGACCTCGCCGTAGGGGTCGACATGGATGACCTTGCCTGCGAAAGCCATCATCAACGTGCCGTGGCCCAGGAAGGTGATCTCCAGGTCCCCTTGCGACGTGGGGACGATGTCCTTTTCATGGCGGGGCGCAGGCGCGGCGGCGGCCGCCAGGCCCAGGAGGATCAAACCGACCGGCAGGATGAACTTGTCCATGACGACCTCCGTGACGGGATTCGTGCCCATTATAAGGTCTCGCCGCCGCGCGGCGCAACGGCCTCGCGGGCGGGGAGGCCGCCGCCGGGTCCGGAAGGGGACGGTCAAGGAGAGAGCAGGGCGTGCAGGGCGGCCAGGGCCGCGACCGCGGCGGCGGCGAATCCGAGCGAGGCCAGCCACGGGAAGCCCGTCCTCCGCCGGTAGGCCCGGACGATGGCGATGCAGCTGAGGACCGCCGCGGCCAGGCCCGCGGCCAAGAGGACGAGAGCGAGAGGCGGCGCCATGGTCGTTGATGCTTTCGCGTCCATTCCAGCAGGGGAGTGTTAAGAATTGATAAATATCCGGTGCGAAGATCCCCCTTTTTTGTTTATAATACGGCATCATGACCGGAGCGAAGTGAGACCGTGGCTCCTGTGATCGCCGCCCTCGACGACGAAGCCGACATCCTCGAGCTCCTGAAGGTCAGTCTCGAGAAGGCCGGGTACCGCTTCGAGGGATTCCAGGAGGCGGACGACCTGTTCCGCTATTTGGCCAGGGAGAGGCCCGCTCTCCTCCTGCTCGACCTCATGCTCCCCGAGATCGACGGCCTCGAGGTTTGCCGCCAGGTCCGGCGGACGGAGGCGCTGGCCGCGCTCCCGGTCATCATGCTGACGGCCAAGGGGGACGAGGCCGATAAAGTCGTCGGATTGGAGCTCGGCGCCGACGATTATGTCACCAAGCCCTTCTCGGTCAAAGAGCTCGTCGCCCGCATCCACGCCGTCCTGCGGCGGCCGGACGGCGGGGAGGCGGCCCGCCGCGTCGTCATCGGCCCCCTGGTCCTCGACGGCGACAAGCACGAGGTCGCCGTGGATGGGGCCAAGGTCGAGCTGACGGCCACGGAATTCAAGATCCTGCAGCTCCTGGCTTCCAAGC
>CAZFZU010000017.1:8618-13211 GCA_964523615.1 uncultured Eubacteriales bacterium
AAGGTCGAGCTGACGGCCACGGAATTCAAGATCCTGCAGCTCCTGGCTTCCAAGCCCGGCCGGGTCTTCACCCGGGACCGCATCCTCGACCACCTCTGGGGCGACGAGAAGGCCGTCGTCGACCGGACCGTGGACGTCCACATCCGCAACCTGCGGGAGAAGCTCGGTCCGGCGGCGGCCCTGGTCAAGAACATCCGCGGCGTGGGCTATAAGGTCGAAGAATGAAAAAGACGCTCTTTCTCCGCATTTTCCTCGGCTATGCGGCCGTGATCGTCCTCCTGGCCGCCGCGGTGACGATCTTCGCCCCGCCGGCGATGCGCCGGCATCACATCGCGGAGAGGGCGGCCGGACTGGAACGCATGGCCCGGCTCCTCGAGCCCCAGGTCGCCACCTACCTCGAGGCCGGGGCCTCCGGCGGCGAGCTGCCCGGGCTGATCGCGTCGCACGGCCAGAGGACCGGCACCCGGATCACGGTCATCGACGCCGCGGGCGTCGTCCTGGCCGATTCCGAGAAAGAAGCCCGGGACATGGAGAACCACCTCTTCCGGCCCGAGATCCAGGCCTCCCTCCGGGGGGAAAAACAGATGTCGATCCGGGCCAGCTCGACCCTCAAGACCGACATGATGTATCTCAGCATCCCGGTCGAGGCCGGAGGCCGCGTCGTGGGGGCGCTGCGGTTGAGCGGCTTCATGAGGGATTTCGAGGCCCTCATGGGGATCCTGCGCGCCGACCTCCTGAAGGTCGTCGGGGCCGTGACGGCCGTCGCCTTCGTCCTGGCCTTTTTCCTGACCCGGTCCGTGACCCGGCCCCTGCGCGAGGTCATCGACGCCTCGGCCCGCGTCTCGGGCGGCGACTTCGACGCCGCCGTCTCGACGCGCCGCAGCGGCGAGTTCCGGGACCTGGCCCGCAGCTTCAACGCCATGACCGGGCGTCTCCGCGACATGTTCGGCGAGATCCGCCTCCAGAACGAGGAGATCGGCAGCATCCTGGCCTCCATCCGGGAGGGGCTCTGCGTCCTCGACGGCGACGCCCGGATCGTCCTCGCCAACGCCGCCTTCCGCCGCATCGCCGGGACCGACGCGCCCGAGGGCCGGCATTTCTGGGAGGTCGTGCGCAGCTCGGCCGCCGCCGAGGTCCTCCGGCGGGTCCGGGAGACCGGAGCCGAGGCGGCCGCCGAGGCGACCATCGGGGACCGGTCCTACCACTGCGGCGTCGCCCGCCTCGCCGCCGGCGACCGCATCGTCGTGACCCTGTACGACATCACGGAGCTGCGGGCCCTGGAGAAGACCAAGCGCGATTTCGCCGTCAACGTGTCGCATGAGCTCAAGACGCCTTTGACGGCCATCAAGGGCTTCCTCGAGACCGTGGAGGCCAAGGCCGAGGAGGAGAACCGGCCCTACCTGGAGATCATCCGCCGCAACACCGACCGGCTGATCGCCATCGTCGAGGACCTCCTCATCCTGTCCTCGGTCGAGGACCGGGGCGGGAGGTTCGAGAAGGTGCCGGTCCGCGTCGCGCCCTTGGCCGAGAGCATCCTCAAGGTCTTCGAGAAGCGCGCCGCCGAGAAGGGCCTGACCTTGTCGTTGGAGGCCGGGCCGGACCTGCCCGCGGTCCCGGCCGATCCCATCCAGATCGAGGGCATGCTGATCAACCTCGTCGACAACGCGGTGAAATACACCGAGAAGGGCCGGGTCACGGTCCGCCTGGCCGCCGGCGCCGGGAAGTTCCTCATCCAGGTCGCCGACACCGGGTCCGGGATAGACGCCGCCCATCTGCCGCACATCTTCGACCGGTTCTACGTCGTCGACAAATCGCGATCCAAGAAGCTCGGCGGCACCGGTCTGGGATTGGCCATCGTCAAGCATATGGCCCTGGCCCACGGCGGCGGCGTCTCGGTCGCCAGCCGGGTCGGGGAGGGCACGACCTTCACGGTCAGCCTGCCGCTGGGCTGACCCCCCGGCCGGGATCGACCGGCCCCGGCTCCTTTGCCCGACGGCGGCTCTCTGCTATAATGGCCGACCCGGCCCCGCCGGAGAACCGACTATGAGCTCCTTCCTGAAAGTCTTGGAGAACGAGGTCCAGATCGCGGCCCTGTCGTTCATGGCCGTCGTCTATGTCCTCCGTCTGGCCTGGATCTTCCGCTTCCGCGTACGCCGGGAAAGGACCTACGCCGCCGGCCGGGCGGCGGCCGGCGTGGGCTACTCCCTCCTGAACGTCGCCAGGCCCGGGACCATGGAATCGACCCGCCGCCGGCCCGGCTTCTACGCCCAGTTCGTCGTCTTCCACCTCGGCGTCGCCTTGGCCATCGCCGGGACGCTCATCATCCCTTACGCGCCCGGGCTGTTCGTCTCGCGCCCCGTCGTCCTCCTGTTCCAGGCGGTCACCGGCGCGGCCTTGGCCGTGGGCCTCGTCCGGCTCGTCCGGCGCTTGTCGAACCCCGTCCTGCGGAGCGTCAGCACACCGGACGACTACTTCTCCCTGGCCCTGCTCATCGTCTGGTTCGCGGCGGCCGTCCTGGCCATGCCCAACCGGCCCGAGAGGGGAGAGGGGCCCCTCATCGCCTACTTCGGCCTGACGGCCTTTTTCCTCGTCTACGTCCCGTTCTCCAAGATCTGCCACTATCTCTATTACCCGTTCACCCGGGCCTACCTGGGACGCACGCTCGGCCACCGGGGCGCGATGCCCCCCTCGGCCGGCCGGAGGGCCTCATGAAGCGGCGCAAGGCGCGTCCGTCGGGCGTCGTCGAGGCGCCTCTCGAGACCCGGACGCAGGAACAGGCCAAGAAGGACGGCTTGCCGTCGGTCGCCGACGGCCGGCTCCGGACCTACGATCCCGGGGCGAACGCGGCCCGCTTCCTGGACCTGCTGTCCGAACGCATCACCCGCCCCCTGGCCGTGTCGCTGACGGCTTGCGTCCACTGCGGCCTTTGCGCCGAATCCTGCCACTACTTCCTGGCCCGGCCCGACGACCCGACCATGACGCCCGTGTGGAAGGCCGACCAGATCCGCAAGATCTTCAAGCGCCACGTCGATTGGACCGGCCGCGTCGCGCCCTGGTGGGTCAAGGCCGCCTCGCCCCGCGACGACGAGGACCTCAACCGGCTCAAGAACATCGTCTTCGGCAGCTGCAGCGCCTGCCGGCGCTGCACCTACAACTGCCCTATGGGCGTCGACACGGGCCTGCTCGTCCGTTTCGCCCGCGGCCTGCTGACCGAGCTCGGCATCGTCCCCGAGGGCGTCTTCAACGTCAGCCGCGACCAATGGGAGACGGGCAACCAGATGGCCGTCACGGAGCAGGACTATCTCGAGACGCTCGAATGGATGCGCGACGAGGTCCGCCGGGAGCTCGGCGACCCGACGGTCGACATCCCCGTCGACGCGCCGGACCGCGACATCCTCTACACGATCAACCCGCGGGAGATCAAGTTCGACCCCCGGTCGATCGCCCACGCGGCCAAGATCTTCCACTTGGCCGGCGCGTCCTGGACCATGCCCCGGTGGGGCTGGGACCAGACCAACTTCGGCCTGTTCTCCGGCGACGACCGGCTGGGCGCCTTCGTCGCCCGCAACGTCTACGAGGCGGCCGAAAGGCTCCGGGTGAAGCGCATCGTCATCTCCGAGTGCGGCCACGGCTACCGCTCGACGCGCTGGGAAGGCTACACCTGGGCCGGCTACGACCAGAAACTCCCGACGGAGTCGGTGGTCGTGACCGTCCTGCGCTACCTCGAGGAAGGCCGGTTCGCCGTCGACCCGGCCCGCAATCCCGACCCGGTGACCTTCCACGATTCCTGCAACATCGCCCGCTCGGGCGACCTGGTGGAGGAGCCGCGCCGGGTCCTGGCGCGGGTCTGCGCCGACTTCCGGGAGATGTTCCCCAACCGCCGGGAGAACTTCTGCTGCACGGGCGGCGGCGGCCTCCTGTCCATGGCCGAATACCGGCCGCTCCGTCTCGAGGCAGCCCGGATCAAGGCCGACCAGCTCCGGGCGACGGGGGCCAAGCTGGTCTGCACGATGTGCCACAACTGCGTCGACGGTTTGAACGACGTCATCAAGCATTACAAGCTGCCCATGAAGGTCGTCCAGGTCCTGGAGCTCGTCTCCAACGCCCTGGTCGGGCCCGGGGCCAAGGCGTAAGAGGGAGCACCCCATGCCGACGATCGAGATCGAAGGGAAGACGCTCGAGGTCAACGAGGAAGGGTTCCTCGTCCGGCCCGAGGAGTGGACCGAGGATACGGCCCGGCTGCTGGCCAAGGCCGAGGAGAACCTGGACGAGCTGACGGCCGAGCACTGGGCCGTCGTCCGCTACATCCGCGGTTACTATCTGGAGACCAGGCTGGCCCCCATGGTCCGCAAGATGTGCCAGGCCACGGGTTTTCCGCTGATGAAGATCTACGACCTGTTCCCGTCGGGCCCGGCCAAGGGGGCCTGCAAGGTCGCCGGATTGCCCAAGCCCGACGGCTGCGTCTGAGGCGGCTCAGCGCCTTTTGGCCGGCCGGGCCGCGATCCGGCCGACGGCCTCGACGGCCGCCCGGACGTGCTCTTCCGTGTTGAACGGCCCGATGCCGAAGCGCACCGCGCCGTGGATCTTGTCCGT
>CAZFZU010000017.1:13311-17451 GCA_964523615.1 uncultured Eubacteriales bacterium
CCGGCGATGCCCATGACGTTGGGCGTGCCGTATTCGAGGCGGTAGGGATATTCGTCGAGGTGGGCCTTGACGGCCGAGCGCACGCCCGTGCCGCCGGCCCGGGTGTGGCGGATCTCGACGCCCTCCCTGACATAGAGACCGCCGATGCCCGTCGGCCCGAGGAGGGACTTGTGGCCGGTGAAGGCGACGACGTCGAGGAACTGGGCCTCCATGTCGATGGGGACCTTGCCGGCCGACTGCGAGGCGTCGATGGCGAAGGGGATGCCGGCCTCGCGGCAGAGCCTTCCGATCTCGGCCACCGGCTGGACCGTGCCGATGACGTTCGAGGCGTGGTTGACGACGACCAGCCGCGTGTTGGGCCGGAAGCGCTTGCGGATCTCCCGCGGGTCGACGAAGCCGGCCCCGTCGAACGGCACGAGATCGACCTCGACGCCGTCGCGCATGAGGTGGTAGAGGGGCCGCAGGACCGAGTTGTGCTCGACCGTGGTCGAGACGGCGTGGTCGCCCGGCTTGAGCAGGCCCGAGATGGCGAGGTTGAGGGCGTCGGTCGAATTGTAGCCGAAGCAGAGGCGGTTGGGATCGGTGCCGTTGAAGAACTCGGTCAGGAGCTTGCGCGTGTCCTCGACGACCAGTCCGGCCTCCATGCACAGGTCGTAGCCCGAGCGCCCGGGATTGACGCCGAAGTTCCGGTAGAAGTGGTCCATGTAGGTGTAGACCTCTTCGGGCTTGGGGAAGGACGTCGCGCCGTTGTCGAGGAAGATCAGCTTGCTCATGCTCCGCTCCGGTCCGGGATTCCGGGACTCGGTCCCGGGAGGGGCTATACTAAACAAACGCCGGCCGGATTGCAACCGGGGGCGGGGCCGGTTAGAATGGGGGACGGGAGGCGGCGCATGGTGTATTTCCTGGGGCTCGGCGGCAACGTGGGTCGCCGGGCCGCGAACCTGTCGCGGGCCCGCCGGATGCTCGAAAAGGGCGGAGTCGCCGTGGTCCGCGCTTCGCCCGTCTACGAGACCGAGCCGGTCGGCTTGGCCGGCCAGCCCGCTTTCCTGAACCAGGTCCTCGAGGTCCGTTCGGATCTCGACCCGCCGGCCCTGCTGCGCCTGGCCAAGTCCATCGAGACCGCCCTCAAGCGGACGCCGGCGGTTCCCAACGGGCCGCGGACGATCGATATCGACATCCTCTTCGCGGGCGACCTCGTCTCCGCGGGCCCGGACCTCGTCGTGCCTCACCCCCGGATGCACCTGCGGAACTTCGTTCTCGTCCCTCTCGAGGACATCGCCCCGGACCTCCGGCACCCGGTCCTGGGACGGACCGTCCGCGAGCTGCGGGCCGCCTGTCCCGACAGGTCCCGGGTCGAGCGGACCTCAGGGGGCCGCCGCCGGCCTCGGTGAGCGCGGCCTGGCGGGGAAGAAAAGGCCCATCCCGGCGTCTATACGACCTGGAGGATTTCCATGCGTAACCGGGCTCTCCGGCTGACGATCCTCGTCCTTTGCGCCGCCGGCATCGCCCGGGCCGCCGAGGTCCGGGGCCGGGTCGTCAGCGCGGGCCAGAATCCCGTGGCCGACGCGGTCGTGCTCCACCGCCCGAGCGGCCTCAAAGCCGTGACCGACGCCGAGGGCTTGTTCGTCCTCGACCTCCCCGACGCCGAGCGCTACGTCCTGGAGGTCATCCACCCCGATTTCTACGAGCGGGAGTTCTCCTTCGGCCGCCGCCGGGCGGGGCAGATCCCCGTCCTGGTCATGGCCCCTCTGATCAAGCAGAGCGAAGAGGTCGTCGTCACGGCCCTGCGGTACCCGGAAAGCTCCATCGATGTTCCGGCCGCCAGCACGGTCGTGGCCGGGGAGACCCTGGCCGAGAAGCTCGTCCCGAACATCAACGACGCCCTCCAGGACGTCCCCGGCGTGGGCGCTTTGGGATCGGCCGGATTCTCGCTCGTGCCCACGGTCCGCGGCCTGGCCCGACGCCGCGTCCTCTACCTCGTCGACGGGGCCCGGCTCGAGAGCGACCGGCGCACGGGGCCCAACGCCTCGTTCGTCAGCCCGGAGGACATCGAGCGGATCGAGGTCCTGAGGAGCGCCTCCTCGGTCTTTTACGGTTCCGACGCCGTCGGCGGCGTCATCCACCTCCTGACCCGCGCCCCTCGCTTCGACGGCGGGCTCCACGGGCGCCTGCAGACCGGCTACGCCACGTCCAACGGCGAGAAGCGCGTCGGTCTCGGTCTCGAGGGCTCGTCGGGGGCCTGGGCCTTCTCGCTGTCGTTCCAGCATGCCGACGCCGGCCTCTACCGGTCGCCCGGCGGGGCCAAGGTCCTCCAGTCCCAGTACGAGCAGGGGAGCCTGCTGGCCAAGGTCGCCCATCGGACGGACAAGCGCGAGATCGATATCGGGTTCCTGGCGGCCCGGGGAACGGACATCGGCAAGCCCAGCGCCACCGCCGCCACGAAACCGACCTGGTATCCCCGCGAGGACCAGAACCTCGTCCAGGTCCATTGGAAGGAGAGGAACGTCGGCCGGGACGGCGAGATCCTCTTCCACGCCTTCGTCAATCCCAATTTCCTGGAGACGCTGACGGACACCTACGGCGACGGGCTGCTGACCAAGGAGTCGTACGCCAAGACCGACAGTACGGAATACGGCGCCCAGCTGTCCTATTCCAAGAAGCTCGCGCCGCGCTTCCGGCTGGAGGGCGGGATCGACTACTTCGGACGGTCCGGCGCCGACGCCGTCAACACCTACACGTCGTACGACGAGACGGGGGCCGTGACCGGGGTCGAGGACGAGCGACCGTACGCGGGAGGGAGACGCCGCGACCTCGGCGTCTTCGTCTCGGCGGACTACGCCGGCATCCGCCGCCTGGACATCCTCGGCGGCGCCCGCTACGACGTCCTCCGCCTCGCGGCCACTCCCCTCGGCGAGGACGGGCCGGTCCGCAAGTCCGAGGAGCAGCCGACCGGGTTCCTGGCCGTGTCCTACAAGCTCGCCGACGACCTGACGGCCTTCGTCAACGTCGCCCGGGCCTATCGCCTGCCCAGCGTCAACGAGCTCTACTACACGGGCATCAGCGGCCGCGGCTTCATCGTCGGCCAGCCGGCCCTGAGGCCGGAGTCGAGCTTCAATATCGACGGCGGCCTGAAGCTCCTCGGCCGGCGCTTCTTCCTCGGCCTGTACGCGTTCCGTACGCTCATCGACGACATGATCGAGCGCTACCGCCTCGATCCCGCGACCTACACGTACGGCAACATCGAACGGGGCCTGCTCACCGGAGCGGAGCTCGAGGCCGAGACCTTCCTGGCCGACGGCTGGAAGGTCTTCGGGAACGCGGCGGCCATCCGCGGCCGCAGCCTGGCCACGGGCGAGCCCCTCAACGACGTCCCGTCCTTCCGCTTCCACGCCGGGACGAGGTACTGGAAGGGGCGGTTCTCGGCCGAGGTCAACGCCACCTTCGCCCTGGCCAAGGACGACCCCGGCCCGGCCGAGATCGCCGTGGCCTCCTCCGAGATCGTCAACCTCAAGGCCAGCTACCTTTGGCGGGGACTGACCGTCCACGCCACCCTGGCCAATATCTTCAACACGGCCTACATCGCCCGGGCCGACTCCGACGCGCAGATCGAGCCGGGAAGGAACCTCAGGTTCGGGTTGGGCTACTCCTTCTGATTCTTGCGGAGGGGGGAGGGGGCCCTAGAAGGCGTCTGTGAAGTGGTCAAGGCGGACGTCGTCCGGGCCGCGGTAGAGAATGGCCACGACGTCGAAACGGCAGGGGATTTCGCCTGCCGCCCGGAGCATGAGATACCCCTGGGCCAGGCGGCGGAGCTGGCGCTGCTTGGCCGGGGTCACGGATTCCTCGGGCCGCCCGTGGGCCTCGTCGGCCCGGGTCTTGACCTCGACGAAGACCAGGGTCCCGCGGTCGCGGGCCACGATGTCGATCTCCCCGCGCAGGACCTTGAAACCGCGCTCGACGATCTCGTAGCCTTTGCCCCGCAGGAGGTCGCAGGCCAGCTCTTCGCCGATCCGGCCCAGCTCCCGGGTCGACAGGTCCTCCGGAGGGGTCATGTCTCGCGGCGCTTTTTCCAGCGCACGCCGTCCTTGGTGTCCTCGAGGACGATGCCGGCGGCCAGGAGCTCGTCGCGGATGCGGTCGGCCA
>CAZFZU010000017.1:17551-53050 GCA_964523615.1 uncultured Eubacteriales bacterium
CCCTCGACGAGCGGGGGATTGGCCCTCTTGACCAGCGTGAACAGCGCGGCCATGGCCTCGGCGATGTTGAGGTCGTCCTCGAGCCCGGCCACGAACCCCGCCCGGGCCTCGTCGACGAGCCGGGCGATCTCCGGCGTCGCCGGGCCCTCCTTCGTCGCGCCGGCCAGCTCGCCCAAGAAGGCGCCGAGGCGTCGCCGGGCCGTCCCGGCCTGCTCCAGGGCCTCGAAGGTGAAGTTGAGCATCTTCCGGTAGTGGGTCGAGAGGAGGAGATAGCGCACGTCGAGCGGGTCGTAGCCCTTGGCCAGGATGTCGCCCAGCCGGTAGAAATTCCCCTTGGACTTGGCCATTTTGGCGCCATCGACGACCAGGTGGTGGCCGTGGACCCAATAGTTGACGAACTTGACGCCGTTGGCCGCCTCGGACTGGGCGATCTCGTTCTCGTGGTGGGGGAAGATGTTGTCGACGCCGCCGCAGTGGATGTCGAAGGTCGGGCCCAAGTAGCGGGCGCTCATGGCCGAGCACTCGATGTGCCAGCCCGGCCGGCCCGGACCGATCTCGGTGTCCCAGGAGGGCTCGCCCGCCTTGGGCGCCTTCCACAGGGCGAAGTCGTGGACGCTCTCCTTCTCGTACTCGTCGGCATCGCCGCGGGCCCCGGGCCGGCGGTCCTCGAGGCCGATCTTGGACAGGCGCCCATAGGCCGGGAACTTGTCGATGGCGAAATAGACCGAGCCGTCCTTGCGGTAGGCGACGCCCTTGTCGAGCAGCGTCCGGATGAGGGCGACCATGCCGGCGATGTTCTCGGGATCGGTGGCCCGCGGGTAGTGATCGGCCGGCAGGATGTTCAGCCGGTCCCTTTCGGCGAAGAAGGCCTCGATGTAGGGCGCGGTGTATGCCGCCAGGCCGACTCCCTTGGCGTTGGCCCCCTTGATGGTCTTGTCGTCGACGTCCGTGATGTTCATGACGTGGAGGACCCGGTAGCCCCGGTAGAGCAGGAAGCGCTTGAGGAGGTCCTCGAAGACGTAGGAGCGCCAATTGCCGATATGGGGGTAGTCGTAGACGGTCGGGCCGCAGGTGTACAGCTTGACCACGCCGGGCTCGAGGGGGACGAAGTCCTCGACCCGGCCGCCGAGGGTGTTGTGGAGTCTCATCATCTCCCGCCCATCTTATGGATTCGACGGGCCTCCGTCAACCTCCGGCCCCTCCTGCGGGGGGCCCCGGGCGGGGTTGAACGGGCCCCGGGGTTGTGACATAATGACCCCTAACCATCATCCCCAGAAAGGTCGCGCTCTCATGAATACCATGATCGGCATCCGCAGAGAGGATATCAACCGGTGGGAGAAGCGGGTCCCCCTCATCCCGTCCCACGCCCGGGAGCTGGCCGACCGCCAGGCCATGGATTTCCGGGTCCAGCCGTCCGACATCCGCGTCTTCACCGACGCCGACTACCGGGCCGCGGGCCTCACCGTGGCCGAGGGCCTGTCGCCCTGCCCCATCGTCCTGGCCCTCAAGGAGATCCCCATCGAGCTCATCGAGAAGGGCAAGACCTACCTGTTCTTCTCCCACACGGCCAAGGGCCAGCCGCAGAACATGCCCATGCTCCGGCGCTTCCTGGAGCTCGGCTGCACGATCATCGACTACGAAAAGATGGTCGACGAGAAGGGCCGGCGGGTCCTTTATTTCGGCAACTACGCCGGCCACGCCGGCATGGTCGACACGCTCTGGGCCCTGGGCCGGCGGCTGGAGGTCGAGGGCACTCCCAATCCCTTCACCGCGCTCCGGCCGACCCATACCTACGCCAATCTGGTCGAGGCCAGGGAGGCCGTGGCCGGGCTGGGCGCGCGGATCGCCGCCGAGGGCCTGCCCGCCGGGCTCGACCCGCTCGTCGTCGGCTTCTTCGGGTACGGGCACGTCTCGCAGGGCGCACAGGAGATCTTCGACCTCCTGCCCGCCGAGAGCGTGCCTCCGGCCGGCCTCAAGGCGCTCGTCGAGCGCGGCGGCGGGGACGGCCGGCGCGTCTATAAAACGGTCTTCCGCGAGGAGGACATGGTCCGTCCGGCCGACCCGGCCGGCGCCTTCGACCTCCAGGACTACTACGACCGTCCCGAGCGTTACCGCCCCGTGACCGAGGGTTTCGTCCCTTACTTGACGGCCCTGGTCAACGGCATCTACTGGACGCCCAAGTTCCCCAAGTACGTCACCAAGGGCTTTCTGCGGACGCTCTACGGCGGCGGGGCCCGGCCGCGGCTCCGCGTCGTCGGCGACATCACCTGCGACATCGGCGGCTCCATCGAGTGCACCGTCATGCCGACCGACTCGGAGAACCCGGTCTACGTCTACGACCCGTTCGCCGACCGGGCGATCCTCGGGTTCGAAGGCCGGGGCCCGGCCGTCCTGGCCGTCTACAACCTGCCGGCCGAGCTGCCCCTCGAGTCGTCGACCTACTTCAGCGGCAAGCTCAAGGAGCACATGCCCGCCGTCGCCGCGGCCCGTTTCGACCGGCCGTTCGCCGAGTGCGGCCTGCCCGACGTCCTGCGCCGGGCGGTCATCGTCTACCGCGGCGAGCTGGCCCCCGATTACGCTTATCTGGCCAAGCACCTCGGCTGAAGCCCCGGTCCAAGGAGGAACGGTCATGCGCAAGGTCCTCGTTCTCGGGGCCGGGCTGGTGGCCCGGCCGCTCGTCGAATACCTGCTCGGGCTCGAAGGGTTCTCGGTCGTCGTCGCCGACGTCGAGTTCGCCCGGGCCGAGAAGCTCGTCGGCGGCCACCCCCGCGGCCGGGCCGAGCGTCTCGACATCGCCGACCGTCAGGCCCTGGCCGAGGCCATCGGCCGGGCCGACCTGGTCGTCAGCATGGTCCCTTACACGTTCCATCCCGTGGTCGCCGAGCTGGCCATCGACCGCGGCAAGCACGTCGTCACGGCGTCCTACGTCAGCCCGGCCATGCGGGGCCTCGACGCCGCGGCCAAGGCCCGGGGCGTCATCCTGCTGAACGAGCTCGGCCTCGACCCGGGCATCGACCATATGGAGGCCATGCGGATCATCGACGAGGTCCACGGCGCGGGCGGCCGCGTCGAGGCCTTCACCTCCTGGTGCGGCGGCCTGCCGGCCCCGGAGTCCAACACCAATCCCTTCGGCTACAAGTTCTCCTGGAGCCCGCGGGGCGTCCTGCTGGCCTCCAAGAACTCGGCCAAGTACCTCAAGGACGGCGGCGTCGTGACCGTTCCGGCCGAGGACCTCTTCGCCTCTCCGCAGATCATCCCCATCCCGGGGCTGGGCGAGTTCGAGGGGTATCCCAACCGCGATTCCGTCTCCTACCGCGAGACCTACGGCATCCCGGAGGCCAGGACCGTCCTGCGGGGCACCCTGCGGTACGCCGGCTGGTGCGAGACCCTGCGCAAGATGGTCCGCCTGGGCCTGCTCGACGAGACCCCGAAGGACAGGGACGGAGCGACCTTCGCCGGCCTCGTCCGCGAGCTCGCGGGGGCGGCCACGGGCGCCGGCCTCCGGGCCGCCGTCGCGGCCAAGCTGGAGCTGGCCTCGGGCTCGGCCGTCCTCGACCGGATGGCCTGGCTGGGCCTGTTCGAGGACGCGCCTCTGCCGCAGCCGCGCGGCTCGGCCCTCGACAACCTCTCGGCCCTCATGGTCGAGAAGCTCGCCTACGGCCCGGGGGAGAGGGACATGATCGTCCTCCAGCACGAGTTCCTGGTCGCGCCCGCCGCCGGGCGCCCCGAGCGGATCGTCTCCACGCTCATCGACTACGGCCTGCCGGGCGGGGATTCCTCGATGTCCCGCACCGTCGGCCTGCCGGCCGCGATCGGCGCCCGGCTCGTGCTCGAGGGCCGGATCGCCCTGACGGGCGTCCAGGTCCCGGTCGTGCCCGAGATCTACGCCCCCATCCTGGACGAGCTCGGGGCCCACGGCGTGCGGTTCACGGAGAAGCGTCAGGTCCTATGAAGCGCAAGGCGTTCGTCGCGGGGCAATTCTATCCCGGGAGCGCCGGGAAGCTCCGCGAGGCGCTCGCCGGCTTCGCCGTCCCCGGCGCGGAGCGCCGGCGGGCGATCGCGGTGGTCTCGCCCCACGCCGGTTACGTCTATTCCGGCCCCGTGGCCGGGGCGGTCTTCTCGACCACCGTCATGCCCTCCGTCATCGTCCTCCTCGGCCCCGCCCACCGGGAGATCGGGCCTCTCTTCGCCGTGCAGGAGAGGGGGAGCTGGGAGACGCCGCTCGGCGAGACCCCGGTCGACGAGGGCCTGGCCGGCCGGATCCTGGCCGGTTGCCAAGAGGCCGAGGCCGACGAGCGGGCCCACGCCTTCGAGCATTCCCTCGAGGTCCAGCTGCCGTTCGTCCAGTATTTCCGTCCCGACGCCGCCATCGTCCCCGTCTGCGTCTCCGCCGAGGCCGGTTACGCCTCTCTCGAGACCCTCGGCCGGGCCGTGGCGGGCGCCGTCCGCGCCGACGGCCGCGGGGCTCTCGTCGTCGCCAGCACCGACATGAGCCACTACGTCAGCCGGCGGACGGCCGAGGCCAAGGACGCGAAGGCCATCCGCAAGGTCCTCGACCTCGATCCGCGGGGGCTCTACGACACCGTCCTCGAGGAGCGCATCTCCATGTGCGGCTTCCAGCCCACGGCCGCCGCGCTCGTCGCCGCCCTGGCATTGGACGCCACGGGGGCCGAGCTCGTCGGCTACCGGACCTCGGGCGATACCACGGGGGACTACGATCAGGTCGTGGGCTACGCCGGCCTGAGGATCTTCTGACGGCGGCCCGGCTATGGCGCACCTCGACCGCTACCGCGAACTGGCCGGCCGGCTGGTGTGGTCCGCCGGGGCCAACGCCATGCTGGCCTACAAGCCCATCCTCGACCGGCATCCCCACATCACCAGCTTCGGGACCGAGAAGTGGCAGTTCTATCTGACCGTCGCCGGCGTCTACGCCGCCGTCATGCGCCTCGTCCAGGAGCGGGTCCTCCACGGGTCCGAGCTCGACGAGGTCCTCGAGCTCATCGAGCGGTCGCTCGCCGCCAAGCACCCGGACGGCCCGGCCGCTCTCGAAGAATGCCGCACGATGGTCGACGCCAGCTTCGCGGCCGCGGGCGGAGGGGAGGTCGGGGAGGCCGAGTTCGCCTTCTCCGACCGCGTCGGCGCCTGGGTCCTGTTCAAGCTCAACGGTCCCCGCGAGCTCAAGGACGGTCACGCCCTGATCCGCGGGCTGGGCCTGGCCGTGACCGCGGCGTTCGCCGCATGGTGGGATTGAGCGTCCTCGACAATAGACTGAAAACACAGGAAATACGGGCCCGAATAGCCCGCGCCGGAGGGCGGTTTCCCGGCCGGCGCTAACTTTCAGTCATTTGACACCCGAGAAAGGTTAATGCTATAAAACCTCTTCAGAGGAAGGATGTCTAAGTCTGTGCTTCGCGACAAGGACAAGAAGGTCCTGGCTCTCGTCGTCGATTGCTTCGTCCGCACCGGGCGGCCGGTGAGCTCGGGGGCGGTCTGCCAGACGCGCCGGATCTCCGCCTCTTCGGCCACGCTGCGCAACATCATGGCCAAGCTCGAGGCCTTGGGCTTTCTGTCCCAACCGCACACGTCCGCCGGCCGGGTCCCGACCGACAAGGGCCTCCGCCACTACGTCGGGAGCCTTCTCGCCGACAAGGCCCTGCCCGACGAGCGGCTGCCCCTCATCCAGGAAGAGTTCCCCAACCGGACGGCCGACCTCGACTCCCTGCTCGTGCAGGCCTGCCGCGTCCTGGCCGACGCCTCGGACCACCTCGGCTTCGTCATCTCGCCCCGCATCTTCCGGCTGCCGTTCGAGCACCTGCGCTTCGTCAAGATCTCGGACCGCCGCGTCATGGTCATTCTGGTGACGCCCTTCCACATGGTCCTGACGGAGACCCTCGAGGCGCCGCGGCCTCTGAGCCAGGCCGAGCTCGACCGGGCCGTCCAGGTCGTCAACCAGGCCTTCCGCGGGCGGACCATGCTGGCCGTCCGCGACGCCCTCGTCCGGGACATGCCCAAGTACCGGGCCAAGACCGAGGACGCCCTGGACAAGCTCCTCGACCTGCTGAAGGCGTCCATCGACCGGGAACAGGGGGAGAACCGGATCTTCCTCCAGGGCACGGCCCGCCTCCTCGGCAAGGGCGGCCTGTCGGACATGGAAGACCTCCGGACCCTCTTCCAGAAATTCGAGGAGAAGGCCGCCCTGGTCCGCCTGCTCTCGGATTTCGTCAGCCTGGACCGGGTCAAGGTCCTCATCGGGTCCGAGGCCAACCTGCCCGACGTCGAGGACTGCTCCCTCGTCCTGTCCCATTACGGCACCAGCAACCAGGTGCTGGGCACCCTGGGCATCATCGGTCCCAAACGCATCCCCTACGAGCGGATCATCCCGCTCGTCGACCGCGTGGCCAAGCGGGTCAGCCTGGCCATCACGGTCTTCGGCAGAGAGGTCAGCCTATGACGGACGACAAAGACAAGCCCGGCGACGAGATCGAGTTCATCCCCGAGGCGCCGCCCGCGGACGGCGCGGCCGGTCCCAAGGCCGCCGCCCCCCCGGCCCCGGAGACGAAGGACGGCGAGGGCAAGACCGCGCCGGCCGAGGGCTCCAAGCACCTCAGGGACAAGCTCAAGAAGAAAGAGGCCGAGGCCAAGGAGCTCCGCCGCGAGATCGAGGAGCTCAAGGAGACCAATCTCCGCCGCCTGGCCGACATGGAGAACTTGCGCAAGCGCTTCGACCGGGAGCGGTCCGACTACCAGCAGTACGCCCTGAGCGGCCTCCTGCTCGAGCTGCTCGACATCACCGACAACTTCGAGCGCGCCCTGCAAACCCCCGGGGCCGCCGGCGAGGACAAGGCCCTCCGGGAGGGCATCGAGCTCATCTTCCGGATGTTCCAGAGCCTGCTGGCCAAGAACGGCGTCCGTCCCGTCGATCTCGGCGACCGGGCCTTCGACCCCAATTTCCACCACGCCATGAGCGTGGAGGAGTCCGAGGAGGTCCGGGAGCCCGAGATCGTCGAGGAGCTCCAGAAGGGCTACCTCCACCACGAGCGGCTCCTGCGCCCGGCCCTGGTCAGGGTCCGGGTGCCCAAGAAAGGACAATAGCAGATGGGACGCGTCATCGGCATCGACCTCGGCACGACCTACTCCTGCATCGCCGGCCTCGAAGGGGGCCGGCCGGTCGTCATCCCCAACCTCGAAGGGCTGCCGACGACCCCGTCGGTGGTCTCGTTCACGAAGTCGGGGGAGATGCTCGTCGGCACCCTGGCCATGCGCCAGGCCGTCACCAACCCCGACAACACCTTCTTCGCCGTCAAGCGCCTGATCGGGCAGAAGTACGCGTCCGCCCCGGTCCAGGAGGCCATGGGCCGGCTGCCCTACAAGCTGAAAGAGGCGGCCAACGGCGACGTGGCCGTCGTCCTGGGCGACCGGGCCATGAGCCCGCCGGAGATCTCCTCGCTCGTCCTCGGCTACCTCAAGTCCTGCGCCGAATCCTTCTACAACGAGCCCGTGACGGAGGCGGTCATCACCGTGCCGGCCCATTTCAACGACGCCCAGCGCCAGGCGACCAAGGACGCGGCCACGATCGGCGGCCTCGACGTCCAGAGGGTCGTCAACGAGCCGACCGCGGCGGGGCTGGCCTACGGCCTCGAGACCAAGAAGAACGGCCTGGCCGCCGTCTACGACCTCGGCGGCGGCACGTTCGACATCACCATCCTCGAGTTCAGCGACGGCGTCTTCAACGTCCTGGCCACCAACGGCGATTCCTACCTCGGGGGCGAGGACTTCGACAACCGCATCCTGGAGTGGCTCGCGGCCAGCTTCCGGGCCGAGGCCGGGACCGACATCACCGGGGACAAGCTGGCCCTCCAGAGGATCAAGGAGGCCGCGGAGAAGGCCAAGCGCGAGCTGTCCTTCGTGGCCGAGACCGAGATCAACCTGCCCTTCATCGCCTCCGACCGGTCGAGCTCCAAGCACCTCCGCAAGTCCCTCAGCCGGGCCACCTTCGAGGCCATGACCGCGGACCTCGTCGAGCGGACCGTGCCGCGCATCGAGCAGGCCCTGGCCGACGCCCGCCTGACGCCGGACCGCATCGACCACGTCATCCTGGTCGGCGGCCAGACCCGCATGCCGCTCGTCAAGGAGCGGGTGGCCAAGTTCTTCGGCCGGTCCCCGGAGGAGAAGGTCGATCCGGACCAGATCGTGGCCATGGGCGCGGCCATCCAGTCGGGCATCCTCGACGGCCAGGTCCGCGACCTCGTCCTCCTGCTCGACGTCACCCCCTTCGCCCTGGGCATCGAGACCGAGAACGACGGCTACGAGATGGTCATCGAGCGGAACACGACCATCCCGACCCGCAAGGTCAAGGCCTTCACGACCGTCGAGCACAACCAGCGCCGGGTCCGCATCCACGTCCTCCAGGGCGAGGGCTTCCTGGCCTCGATGAACAAGTCCCTGGCCGTCTTCGAGCTCGTCGGCATCGAGCCCGCCCCGGCCGGCGTGCCCCAGATCGACGTCACCTTCGAGATCACGGCCGACGGCCTGGCCCAGGTCTCGGCCCGCGACAAGGAGACGGGGCTCGAGCAAAGGATCGAAGTCCGGCCCTCGTCCGGCCTGTCGACCCGGGAGGTCGAGGACATGCGCAAGCGCCGGGCGTCGGGCCTCGACTTGGCCAAGAAGGGGAGCCCCGCCTGAGCATGTCCAGACGAGACTATTACGAGGTCCTCGGCGTGCGCCGCGACGCCTCGGCCGAGGAGATCAAGAAGGCCTACCGGCAGCTGGCCCTCAAGCACCACCCGGACCGCAACCCGGGCAACAAGGACGCCGAGGACAGGTTCAAGGAAGCGGCCGAGGCCTACAGCGTGCTGGCCGACGCGGAGAAGCGTTCGGTCTACGACCGCTTCGGCCACGACGGCCTCCGGGGCGAAGGCTTCCAGGGCTTCTCCGGGTTCGACTCCTCCGTGTTCGAGGACTTCGAGGACATCCTGGGCAACGTCTTCGGCTTCAGCTTCGGCGGCCTGTTCGGGGGCCGGGAGCGCTCCCGCGGCGCCCGCCGCAGCCGCGGCCGGGACCTGGCCCTGGAGATCGAGATCGGCCTCGACGAGGCCGCGGCCGGCGTCGAGCGCGAGATCAAGATCAACCGGGCCGAGGCCTGCCCCGTCTGCAACGGCTCGAAGCGCAAGCCCGGCACCCAGGCCTCCTCCTGCCCGACTTGCGGCGGCCGGGGCCAGGTGCGCTACCAGCAGGGCTTCTTCACCATGGCCCGGACCTGCCCCCGTTGCCAGGGCGGCGGCGAGATCAACGCCACGCCCTGCGAGTCCTGCCAGGGCCGCGGCCACGTCAAGGAGAAAAGGACCCTCAAGGTCCGCATCCCGGCCGGTGTCGACGACGGCTCGCGCCTCCGGCTCATCGGGGAAGGGGAGGCCGGCGACGAGGGCATGCCGGCGGGCGACCTCTACGTCGTCACCCGGGTCCGCAAGCATCCCTTCTTCGAGCGCGAGGGCAACGATCTGGCCTGCGAGATCGCCATCACCTTCACCCAGGCCGCCCTGGGCGCCCGCATCGAGATCCCGACGCTCGAAGGCAACGAGGTCCTCAAGATCCCGCCGGGCGCCCAGCCGGGCGAGATCGTCCGTCTCAAAGGCAAGGGCGTCCCGGACGTCTCGGGCCGCCGCAAGGGCGACCTGTTCGTCAAGGTCCAGGTCAAGACCCCCGGGAACCTGTCCAAGGAGCAGAGGGCCCTGCTCGGCAAACTGGCCGAGCTCCGCGGCGAGGACATCGAGTCGGTCGACAAGAGCGTCGTCCACCGGCTGAAGAACATCTTCCAATGAGCCGACGAGTCGCGTGACCGCCAACCAGTTCTTCGTGCCCGCGCTCCCCGAAGGGGCCGCGCGCGTCGCCGTCGAGGGCGAGGAGCACCGCCACCTGGCCCGGGCCGCCCGGGTCCGGCCGGGCGAGACGGTCTGGCTGTTCGACGGCAGCGGCCGCCGGGCCCTGGCCCGCGTCGCCGCCGTGGGGGAGGAGCGGACGGAGCTCGAGGTCATCAGGACGGAGACCCCGCGGGCGCCGCGGACGGCCATCGCCCTGGCGGCGGGCCTGGTCGAGGCCAAGGCCTTCGAGACCATCCTGGAGAAGGCCGCCGAGATCGGCTGCGCGGCCGTCTGGCCGGTCGAGACGGCCCGCTCCCTGCGGGCGCCGGGCGAGAGGTCGGGGCGCAAGCTCGAGCGCTGGCGGCGCATCGTCCGCGAGGCCGCCAAGCAGTGCAAGAGCCCGCTGTTGACCGAGGTCCATCCGCCGCGGCCGTTGGCCGATTTCCTGCGCGAGCCCCCGGCCGGGCGCCGGCTGTTCCTCAGCGAGCGCGGCGGCCGGCCGCTGCGTGACGTCGTCGCGGAGCCGGGGGGGCCGCCGGAGGCGGCCGTCCTGCTCGTCGGCCCGACCGGCGGCTGGAGCGAGGGCGAGGAGAGCGACGCCCGGGCCGCCGGCTTCGAGGCCGTGTCGCTCGGGAGCCGGGTCCTCAAGTCGGAGACGGCCGCGTCGGCCGGGGCCTTCCTGTTGGCCCACCACTGGAACGGATAGCCATGTTCCTCCAAGGCCAGAAGGTCGGCAAGTACGAGGTCATCCGCTCGCTCGGCAGCGGCGGCTTCGGCTCGGTCTACCTGGCCAAGGACACCTGGCTCGACATCAAGGTGGCCATCAAGGTCCCCCACAAGCAGACGGCCGAGCTCTACAAGCTGCTCAAGGAGCCCCGGCTGCAGGCCGCGCTGAGCCATCCCAACATCGTCCGCATGCTGGCCGCCGAGAAGGAGAAAAACGTCTTCTTCATGGTCATGGAGTACGTCAAGGGGCCGACCCTGGAGAAGATCCTGGAGAAGGAGAAGGTCCTGGACTCGGAAAAGGCCCTCGACTTCGTCCGGCAGATCGGCTACGGCGTCGACCACGCCCACAAGGCCAAGATCATCCACCGCGACCTGCGGCCGTCCAACATCATCGTCTCCGAGGACGGTACGGCCAAGATCACCGACTTCGGGACCTCGGCCTGGCTCAACGCCGTGCCCTACGCCTCGACCCGCATCGGCTCCCCGCCCTACATGGCCCCCGAGCAGTTCCTGGGCAAGGCCAGCTACCAGTCCGACCTCTACTCCCTGGGCTGCATCTTCTACGAGATGGTCATCGGACGGCCGCCCCTGTTCGATCCCGACCCGTTCAAGATCCTGGAGATGGCCCAGCAGGGCAAGATCACGCCGCCGCGTATCAAGAACGGGCGCGTGCCGCGCGAGGTCGACGCCATCATCATGAAGGCCCTGGCCCCCAAGGTCGAGGACCGCTACCAGACGGCCTCGGAGGTCCTGCGCGACCTCGCCCTCTACAAGGGCCGGGTCCCCAAGACCTCGGAGATCGACGACATCATGCTCCGGATCCGGGCCCGGGAGCAGAAGACGGCGGCCTTCTGCGGCAACTGCCGGCGTCCCCTGCCGCCCCGCTCGCGCAATTGCCCGCACTGCGGCGAAACCGTCTAATTCCCCCCTGGAGGCGATTGACTTCGCCGCGGGTGATGAGTTACGATGGCGCCTCGGGAACGACCGCGACGACATGCCCGAAGGAGAGGTTCATGAGCCCATTCCGTGAGACCGGCGTCGTCTGGAAGAACGGCCAGCTCATTCCCTGGAAGGACGCCACCATCCACCTGGCCTCCCACGTCGTCCACTACGGCAGCTGCCTGTTCGAGGGCCTGCGGGCTTACGACACGCCCAAGGGCACGGCCATCTTCCGCCTCGCCGACCACACCCGGCGGCTCTACAACTCCTGCAAGATCTACCGCATGGAGGTCCCCTACACCCAGGACGAGTTCAACCGGGCCGTCGTCGACTGCGTCCGGGCCAACGGACTCAAAGCCTGCTACGTCCGGCCCATCGTCTACCGCGGCTACAACACGCTCGGCGTCAATCCCTTCCCCAATCCGGTCGACTGCGCCGTCCTGGTCTGGGAGTGGGGCAAATACCTCGGCCCCGAGGCCCTGGAGAACGGCATCGACGTCCGGGTCTCGTCGTGGCAACGCATGGCCCCGAACACCTTCCCGGCCCTGGCCAAGGCGGGGGCCAACTACATGAACTCCCAGCTCATCAAGATGGAGGCCCTGCTCGACGGCTACGAGGAGGGCATCGCCCTGAACATCCGGGGCCACATCAGCGAGGGCAGCGGCGAGAACCTGTTCCTGGTCAAGGACGGCGTCGTCCTGACGCCGCCGCTGTCGTCGTCGGTCCTGCCGGGCATCACCCGCGACTCCGTCATGACCCTGTTCCGCGAGTCGGGCGTCAAGGTCGTCGAGGAGACCATCCCGCGCGAGATGCTCTACATCGCCGACGAGGTCTTCTTCACCGGCTCGGCCGCCGAGGTCACGCCCATCCGCTCCATCGACAAGATCACCATCGGCACGGGCAAGCGGGGGCCGCTGACGGAGAGGGTCCAGACGGCCTTCTTCGACGTCATCGAGGGCCGGGTCCCCGACCGCCACGGCTGGCTGACGTTCGTCTGAGGCGCACGCGAGGAGGACAGCATGGTCATCGATGAATTCCTGAAGATCGCCATCGAACGGGACGCGTCGGACCTCCATTTCAAGGCCGGCAACAACCCCATGATCCGCGTCCACGGGACGCTGACGCCCCTGACGGGATACCCCCGGCTGACCCCGGCCGACTGCGAGGACCTGGCCAACCAGATGATGACCGACTTCCAGCGCAAGCGGCTCGAGGAGGACCTGGACCTCGACCTGGCCTACAGCCTGGCCGGCTTCGGCCGCTTCCGCGGCAGCATCTACCACCAGCGCGGCTCCCTGGCCATCGCCCTGCGCATCATCCCCCTCGAGGTCAAGACCATCCGCCAGCTCCTCCTGCCCGAGGTCCTGGAGAAGGTCGCCTTCTACCAGCGGGGGCTCGTCCTGGTCACCGGCACGACCGGCTCCGGCAAGACGACCAGCCTGGCGGCCATGATCGACTACATCAACACCTTCCGGCGCGAGAACATCATCACCATCGAGGATCCCATCGAGTACCTCCACAAGGACAAGAAGAGCACCATCAGCCAGCGCGAGGTCGGCATGGACGTGACCAGCTTCGCCCGCGGCCTGCGCGGCTGCCTGCGCGAGGACCCCGATATCATCCTGGTCGGCGAGATGCGCGACCTCGACACCATCGACACGGCCCTGCTGGCCGCCGAGACGGGCCACCTCGTCCTGAGCACCCTGCACACCCTGGACGCCCCCGAGAGCATCAACCGCATCATCTCCGTCTTCGCCCCCCACCACCAGCGCCAGGTCCGCCTCCAGCTGGCCTCCATCCTCAAGGCCATCATCTCCATGCGCCTCATCCCGCGCATGGACGGCCAGGGCCGCGTCCCGGCCGTCGAGGTCATGGTCGCCACCCCCTACATCCAGGAGTGCATCGCCGAGAAGGACAAGACCATGCTCATCCGCGACGCCATCACCGCCGGCGTCTCCCAGTACGGCATGCAGACCTTCGACCAGTCCATCTACCAGCTCTACCGCGACGGCTACATCTCCTTCGAGCAGGGCATGAAGTACTCCTCCAATCCCGACAACTTCAAGCTCCGCATCATGGGCATCCAGTCGACCCTCGACATGGCCGTCGAGGAGATGGAGAAGGGCATGAGCAAGGTCGAGCGGGCCGAAGGGGGACCGGAAGAAGACCTGAAATGAAGGCCCAGCGCGTCCGCGAGACCTTCCTCCAGTACTTCGCCGACCGGGGCCACCGGATCGTGCGCAGCTCGCCGCTCCTGCCCAAGGACGACCCGACCATCCTGTTCACCAACGCCGGGATGAACCAGTTCAAGAACGTCTTCCTGGGCCTCGAGAAGCGAGGCTACGACCGGGCCGTCTCCGTCCAGAAATGCATGCGCGTCAGCGGCAAGCACAACGACCTCGAGACCGTCGGCCGGACGGCCAAACACCACACCTTCTTCGAGATGCTCGGCAACTTCTCCTTCGGCGACTACTTCAAGAAGGAGGCCGTGGCCTTCGCCTGGGACCTCGTCACCCGGGTCTACGGCCTGCCCGCGGACCGCCTCTACGCCACGGTCTACCTCGACGACGACGAGGCTTTCCGGCTCTGGGCCGAGGAGGTCGGCGTGCCCCGGGAGCGCATCTTCCGCTACGGCAAGAAGGACAACTTCTGGGCCATGGGCGACACCGGCCCGTGCGGGCCGTGCTCCGAGCTCCACTACGACCTCGGCGCCGACATCGAAGCGGGGGAGCCGTTCACGCTCATCGATAAGGGCAGCGACCGTTTCGTCGAGCTCTGGAACCTCGTCTTCATGGAGTTCGACCAGGGCCCCGACGGCGCCCTGCGGCCCCTGCCGTCGCCGTCGATCGACACGGGCATGGGACTCGAGCGCATGACGGCCGTCGTCCAAGGCAAGCGCAGCAACTTCGACACCGACCTGTTCATGCCCCTCATCGAGGCGGCCGCGGCCATGGCCAAGCGCGAGTACCCGGCGGGCGACGAGGGCGACGTCGCCCTCCGCGTCGTCGCCGACCACGTCCGGGCGGCGACCTTCCTCATCGGCGACGGCGTCTCGCCGGCCAACGACGGCCGGGGCTACGTCCTGCGGCGGCTCATCCGGCGGGCCTCCCGGCAGGGCACCCTGGTCGGCATCGACCGGCCCTTCCTGTTCGAGCTGGTCGGCCGGGTGGCCGACATCATGCAGGACGCCTATCCCGAGCTCCTGGCCTCGGCCGAGTACATTTCCAGGGTCTGTCTGGCCGAGGAGGAGCGCTTCGCGGCCACCCTGGCGTCGGGCCTGCGGACCTTCGACCTGGCCGTGCGCGAGGCCCGCGAGTCGGGCGGCGCGGCCCTGTCCGGCGCCCAGGTCTTCCGGCTCTACGACACCTACGGTTTCCCGCTCGACCTGTCCCAGGAGCTGGCCCGCGAACAGGGCCTGACGGTCGACGAGGCCGGCTTCGCCCGCGAGCTCGAGGACCAGAAGAAGCGGGCCCGCCTGTCCTGGAAGGGCGAGGCCAAGCGCAAGGAGAAGCAGGTCTACGACGAGTTCAAGGGCCTCAAGGTCCGGGGCCGCGTCCACGAGGCCCGGGAGCTCGCCGACGTCCGCGTCCTGGGCCTGCTCAAGGACGGCCGCCGGGCCGAGGCCCTGGCGGCCGGCGACGCCGGCGAGATCATCCTCGAGGAGACGCCCTTCTACGCCGAGGCCGGCGGCCAGGTCGGGGACACGGGGACCCTGCGCGGTCCGAAGTTCTCGGCCTTGGTCGAGAACGTGACCTACGCCACGCCCGAGGTCGTCGTCCACGCCGTCAGGGTCCTCTCCGGCGAGGTCCGCGAGGGCGACCGCCTCGACGCGGCGCCCGACCTCGTCCGCCGCCAGGCGGTCTCGAACAACCACACCGCGACCCATCTCCTCCACGCCGCCCTGCGCCAGGTCCTGGGGGACCACGTCAAGCAGTCGGGCTCGCTCGTCTCGCCGTCCCGCCTGCGCTTCGACTTCAGCCACTTCGCGCCCCTCAGCCGCGAAGAGGTCCGCCGGGTCGAGGACATCGTCAACGGGCGCATCCGGGCCGACGTGCCGCTCGAGACGCGGGTGACCTCGCTCGAAGAGGGCCTGCGCGAGGGGGCCACGGCCATCTTCGAGGAGAAGTACGGCGAGACCGTCCGCGTCGTCGGCATCGGCGACTTCAGCAAGGAGCTCTGTGGCGGCGTTCACGTCCACGCCACGGGCGAGCTGGGGCTGTTCAAGATCGTCTCCGAGGCCGGCGTCGCCGCCGGCATGAGGCGCATCGAGGCCGTGACCGGGGATGGGGCCGTCCGCTATCTCCGCGAGCTCGAGGACGAGCTGGCCGGGCTGGAGAAGGCCCTGGGCGTGGCCCGCCGGGACCTGCCGGCCCGGGTGGAGAAGCTCCAGGCCCGGATCGAGGAGCTCGAGCGGGAGGCCAAGGCGCTCCGCCGGGAGAAGCTCAGCGGCGCCCAGGCCACGGCGACGGTCGAAAAGCTCGTCAAAGGCTTCAAGGTCGAGGTCCGGCGCCTCGACGGCCTGACCATGGCCGAGTTGCGGGACAAGGCCGACGACCTGAAGAACAAGCTCGGGAGCGGTGTCGTCGTCATCGGTTCCGCGGCCGAAGGCAAGGCCCTCATCGTGGCCTCGGTGACGAAAGACCTGACCGCGCGCATCCAGGCCGGCGCTCTCATCAAGGAGCTGGCCCCGGTCATCGGCGGCGGGGGAGGGGGGCGGCCCGATTTCGCCCAGTCCGGCGGCCCGGGCGCCGGGGAGCTGGACAAGGCCCTGGACCTCGTCCCGGCCCTCGTCGAGCGCCTGGCCGTCTGACCCCCGGATTCACCTCCGGCGGGGATTGCCAACCGGCCCGTTTTTTGCCAAGATGTCCGTGACGCCGATGGACCGCGTAAAAAAGTTCCTCTTGGGCTTCGCCGTGCTGTCGGCCCTCGCTCCCGGCCTCCTGGCCATGGGCCCGGCCGACCTGCGCAAGCTCTACGCCCCTGTCATCAAGCGGATCTCCGAGAAGCACCGCATCGACCAGGAGCTCGTCCACGTCGTCATCCGGGCCGAGTCCAACTACGACGCCTTCGCCGTCTCCTCGGCCGGGGCCCTGGGGCTGATGCAGCTCATGCCGGACACGGCCCGCCAGTACGGCGTGGCCAACGTCTTCGACCCCGCCCAGAACATCGAGGGCGGCGTCCGCTACCTCAAGGACCTCGTCCGGCTCTACGACGGGCGGACCAAGCTCGTCCTGGCCGCCTACAACGCCGGCCAGTCGGCGGTCAGCAAGTACAAGGGCATCCCGCCCTATCCCGAGACCAGGAACTATATCGCCGGGATCATGAGGTCCTACAAGAAGCCCACGGTCTCGACCAAGAACCCCACCTACATGATCAAGGACGCCAGCGGGAGGACGGTCCTGGTGAACGATCCCGCGGCGGTGAAGAAGTAGACCGCGCTAGCGGACCGGCAGGAAGCCCTTGACCAGCAGGTTGCGGGGGACGATCTCGAACGTCGCCGGCAGCCGGCCGAGCTGGTCGCCGTCGAGCTCGAGCAGGACGTCCTCTCCCTCTCCCGGCCAGGCCTCGATGCGCCGGCCTTTGACCACCGAGACCTTGGGATGGGTGACGTGGCTGCCGTTCATGAGCTTCCAGCCGTGGCGGCAGAACTCGAAGAAGCGGAAGCCCCGGACGAGCACGGCGTCGAACAGGCCGTCGTCGAGCCGGGCCCCGGGCGCGACCTTCATGCCCTTGCCGAAGATGCGGCCGTTGGCGACGGCGCCGATGAGGTACTCGCCGTCCGGCAGGTCGCGGCCGTCGACGCGGACGCGGACGCGCTTGTTCCGGTAGCGGACCATCGTCGTCACCAGGCAGCGGACGTAGGACGAGGCCCGGCGCTGGAGGCGGCGTTCGGTGACCTCGCGGACGACCTCGCCGCCGAGCCCGAAGTCGGCGACGTTGAGGAACAGGCGGTCCTCCTCGAGGCCCTCGTTGGTCCGGTAGCGGACCCGGCCGACGTCCATGCGCACGGCCGGGGCGTCGGTGATGACCTGGAGAGCGCCGCGCAGACCCGGCGGGATGTTCAGGCTCTTGATGAGGTCGCAGCCGGTCCCGGCCGGCACCAGGCCCAAGGTGGCGTCGGGATTGATGATCCGGCGGTCCTCGTAGAAGCCGTTGGCGATCTCGTTCATCGTCCCGTCGCCGCCGACGCCGATGACCAGGTCGGCGCCGTCCTTGATGGCCTCTCGGGCCAGGTCGGTGGCGTGGCTGGGTTTCTCGGTGAACTCGTATTTGAACTCGCGGACGAAGTGCTTCAGGCCCTCGCGGATCTCGCCCCAGCGCTTCCGGGTCCGGCCCCGGTTGGAGGCGGGATTGACGATGACCTTGGTCTTATGCCGCATCGGAGGGTCCTCGGGGCGGGGCGGCGGGCGCCGGGGGCGGGACCGCCTTCTTGGCGAAGAGGGAGACGCCGACGATCCCCCCGAGCGCGCCGAAGGCGCCGAACAGGGCGGCCGAGAAGAACAGGCCCAGGAGGAACCAGCCCGGCGTCAGGGTGGCCGAAGCGCCCTGGAAGAAACCGTCCAGGCCGGCCGGCATCTCGCCGCCGAGCTCGCCGGCCTTGTCCAGGATCCGCTGGGCCAGGTCGAGGTTGAAGGACCGCAGCGGGATGGACAGCAGCGTCTGGACGATCGCGGCGACGATGCCCGTCAACGCCCCGACGATGGCGCCGTCGCCCGCTTTCAAGGCCACGGGCGTGGTCCGGGCCAGGAGCCTGACCGCGATCGCCGCCGCGCCGACGACCCACAGGCAACAGACGCAGTTGGCGGCGCTCACGAACGGGATCGCCGAGAGAAGGCCGGCCACGGCGCCGGCGGTCAGGGCGGGTCGGAAATAATCGGGCCTCGTCGGTTCCATGTCTCCTCCTGGCAGCGGGTCCCTTATTCTACTTTTTTCCCGGCCGCTCTTTCAAGGGCCGCGGCGGCCCGTCGCCTCCTTCGGGCCGCGAGGGCGTCGGCCACGCCCGGGACGAAGTAGTACGGCAGGAGCGCTCCCCAGACGAGGCCGGTGGCCGCCCGGACGCCGATGGGGCTCCGCCAGAGGCCGGTCACCCCCGCCAGCCCGTCCACGGCCATGGGCAGGATGGCCAAGGCGAACACCCGGGCCGAGGGCAGAGCGGCCGGCCGGAAGCCCCTGACGAACGGGTAGACCAGGGCCCCGGCCGCGAACCCGGCGTATATCCCCAGGCACCGCCCGCAAACGGCCATCGGCCGGCCGAAGAGAGCGAAGCAGCGGCCGGGAAGCTGATGGCAGACGGGGGAGAAGAGGGCGTAGACCGTCCGGGCCGCCGTCCCCGAGCCCCGGGCCGCGAGCCAGGGGGCCAGGACGGCGAGGCCCAGTCCGACGGCCGCGGCCAGGGCCGTGGCGGCCCACACCGCGCGGACCAGTCGCCGGCCGGGAGCGTCGGGCATGGCCGGTATTGTAACAGGAATGGCCCGTCCGTACGAACGGCCCGCCCGGCGGCCGTCCGGCGCCATCGCGGATTGACAGGAACGGAAGGAGTCGGTTACATTACGCCCTAGGGTATCGAACCTCTCGACCGATAGGAGGACACGATGGACCGACCCCGCAGTTCCGCCGTCATTCTCGCCCTGGCCCTGGCGCTCTTCGCCTCCCGAGCCGCGGCCCAGACGGAGGAGGCCAACAACCTCCTCGGCCAGGCCGGGCCGGGAGTCATCACCGTCATCGCCTACGGCCCCGACAAGGCCGAGATCCTCAAGGGCTCCGCCCTGGCCTTGGCCGAGGACGTCGTCGTCACGGCCTACCACGTCGTCTCCCGGGCCGCCGACGCCGAAGGCCTCAACATCAAGGGCAAGAAGGTCAAGATCGAGGGCCTGATCGGGGCCGACAAGGCCCACGACATCGCCCTGCTCAAGCTCAAGGGCAAGGTCCAGGCCCTGCCCATCGGGTCCGTCGACAGCCTGGCCCCGGGGGCGCGCCTGTTCGCCCTCGGCTCCAACGAGTCCGGCCAGGTCGTCATCGCGGAGGGCACCTTCCGGCGGACGATCGACGCCGGGGAGGCGGGAAAGCTCCTCGAGATCTCCATTCCCGTCCCCGAGCCGTTCCGGGGCGGCCCGCTCCTCGACATCAACGGGCAGCTCGTCGGCATGCTCCTCGTCCTCGACCGCGGCTTCAAGGTCGGCGTGCCGGTCTCGTCCCTGGTCAGCGTGATCCGGGCGCCCAAGGCCGTCGAATTCAAGGCCCAGACCCCCGAGGATTACTTCGAGACGATCGAGGGCAACCTGTTCGCCGGCCGGGCCGCGCTGGCCTTCGACGAGCAGATGACGGCCCGGCTCCACATGGAGAAGATCGTCAAGCTGGACCCGGCCAACCTGGCCGGCCACATCCAGCTGGCCCAGATCTACACCCAGCAGAGAGATTACACGGCCGCGGCCGCCTCTTACCGCAAAGTGACCCAGCTCGATCCCGCCCACGGGGAGGCCTTTTACGGCCTGGGCCAGATCCTGATGAAGCAGACCCAGTACAAGGACGCCGCCGAGGCCTTCGAGAAGGCCGCCGCCCAGGGGCAGGCCGGCCCCGAGGTCCAGCTCGAGCTCGGCGCCGCCTACGAGGCCCAGCAGGATTGGGCCAAAGCCGCCGCGGCCTACGAACGGGCCGCCGCGGCCGCCCCGCCGGAGGCCGCCGCCGCCGCCAAGCACCGGCTGGGCGTCTGCCGGACCAACCTCGGCGAGTACGACCAGGCCGTCGCCGCCCTGCTCGAGGCCCAACAGGGACTGCCCAAGGACCTCAAGGTCCGCGAGGCCTTGGCCGACGCCTACGCCAAGGCCGGCCAGCTCGAGAACGCCGAGGCCGTCTACTTCGCCATGGCCGAGCTGAACCCGAACGAAGCCAAGACCTATTACCGCCAGTTCTACCAGACGGCGACGGCGGCCGGCCGCCACGACCGGGCCGTCCCCCCGCTCAAGAAGATCATCGAGCTCGATCCCAAGAACGAGACCAACTTCTACTACCTCGGCATGGCCTATTTCAATCAGCAGAAGTACGACGAAGCCGTGGCCGCCTTCCGGGACAGCCTGGCCGTCAAGCCCGACTTCGCCCATGCCTGGTACCAGATCGGATCTTCGCTGTTCCAGGCCAAGAAGTTCAAGGAAGCCGCCGACGCGTATAAAAAATATGTCGAGCTGGCTCCCGAGGACGCCTCGGGCTGGATGAGCATCGGCGTCTCCTATCTTCAAGCCAAGAACTTCGAGGCGGCCATCGAGCCGCTCAAGAAGTGCACCGAGCTGAAGCCCAACGACGGCGTCGCGCTGGCCAACCTGGCCATCGCCTACATCAACCTCAAGGACACCTACAGCGCCAAGGAGATCTACAACAAGCTGTTGACGATCGATCCCGCCCAAGCGGAGAAGCTCAAGAAGTACATCCGCTGACCCCCGGGCGCCAGAAAATTGACAGGCCGGCCCGTCCCGCCTAGAATAGGGGTCCGGCCCGAGGCCCGCGGGACCCCGCGGCGGGGCCGCCGCCCGGCGCTCCATATCCGTAATTCGTTGATCCGCAAATAGTTGGATAAGAGAAGTAAGGGCAGATGGCGGAATTGGCAGACGCGCTAGGCTTAGGACCTAGTTCCTGATGAAGGAGTGCGGGTTCGAGTCCCGCTCTGCCTACGGACGTCCCGCGACGCGGCCCGGCCGCTATCCCAGGAGAGGAAGAGACCCGCTATGACCACACCGACGAGACAGAGCCGCCTGACCGACGTCAGCCCCAGCCGCAAGGAGATCGCCCTCGAGATCCCCGAGGAGGAGTTCAGCCGCGAGTACGAGAAGGTCCTCGGCGAGTACGTCGCCAAGGCCAAGCTCGACGGCTTCCGCAAGGGGCGCGCGCCCCGGGAGAGGGTCAAATCCCTGTTCGACCACGAGATCGAGCACGATGTCTACGACTCGCTGATCCCCCGGGTCCTCGAGGAGGAGCTCCGCAACCTGGGCCTGAACCCCGTCGGCGTCCCGGTCCTCAAGGACCTCAAGCACGAGCCCGGCGGACCGATCACCTGCACGGCCGCCATCGAGGTCCTGCCGGAATTCGAGCTGCCCGACTACCGGGCCATCCGGGTCCCGAAGCGCCCGACCGAGCTGGCCAAGGAGGATGTCGACAGGGCCATGGAGGAGCTGCGGGCCCGGGCCGCCGAGTACGTCCCGGTCGAAGGCCGCGGCGTGGCCGACGGCGACTACGCCGTCATCGAGATGCAGGGCCGGGACAAGCGGACCAAGCGGCAGCTGCCCGTCGAGAAGGCCGTCGTCCTGGCCGGCCACGCCGACAACGAGCCGGCCCTCAACGAGAAGCTGGCCGGCATGACGGCGGGGGAGGAGCGCGCCTTCGAGGTCTCCTATCCCAAGGACCACCGCAACCGGCGGGTCGCCGGCAAGGACATCGCCTACAGCCTCAAGGTCCGGGAGATCAAGGAGCGGAAGCTACCGGCCCTGGACGACGAGTTCGCCAAGAGCCTGGGCGTCTCCGACGGCCTCCTGGCCCTGGTCGCCAAGGTCCGCCAGGAGCTCCAGGAGGGCCGGGAACGGGCCGCCCGCAACGAGACCGCCTCCGACGTCCTCAAGGCCGTGGCCGAGAAGGTCTCCCTGGAACTGCCCGAGTCGGTCGTCGAGGAGGAGTCCCTGGCCGTCCTGAGGCGGCTCCTCCAGGCCTACGGCAATCGCCCCGTGCCCGCGGAGGGCCTGGAGGCCCTCAAGGCCGAGGCCCGCCGTCAGGCCGTCGAGCACCTCCGCAACCACCTCATCCTGGAGAAGATCGCCCGCAAGGAGGGCCTCGGGGTGGGCGAGGAGGAAGTCCAGGCCGAGATCCGTAACCTGGCCAAAGTCAATAACATATCCGAGGCCGCCCTGTCCGATATGATGCGCCGGGACGAGCACCGCCGGGAGGAGCTCGTGGAGTCCCTGCTGTTCCGCAAGACAGTTGACTTTCTCGTCAGAACGGCTATAATAAGTTGACCAAGGATCCAGATCCCCTCGGCCCAGTCCTTGACGCTTCCTGGGCCGCTTCCGTGAACCGTCCAGGGGCCCCTGAGGGCCCGGAGCGCTGACCATGCAGGATTCCAACGAACACACCGAGGTCCTCAAGAACATCCCCCTTATCCCGCTGAGGGACCTGGTCGTGTTCCCGTCCACCCTGGTGCCGTTCATCGTCGGGCGGTCCTCCTCGATCCAGGCCCTGGAGAAGGCCGCCGAGAAGGACAAGATGATCTTCCTGGCGGCCCAGATGGACGCTTCGGTGGACAATCCGACCCCCAAGGACATCTATTCGGTCGGGGTGACGGCCAAGATCATCCGGACCATCAAGAGCGACGACCGCAACATGAAGGTCATCGTCGAGGGCAAGAGCCGGGCCCGGATCGTCGAGTACCTCAGCACCTATCCCTACTACCAGATCCTGGCCAAGGTGGTCAAAGAGGTGGACGACCATCTGCCCGAGTCCAAGGAGCTCCTCAAGCGGGTCCTGGCCCTGTTCGAGGACTACCTCAAGCTCAACCAGAACACCAACCTGGACTCCATCATCCCGGCCCTGAGGGAGAACACGCCCGAGCGGATCACGGACATCATCGCTTCCCACGTCTACATGCCGCTCGAGGAGAAGCAGAACCTCCTCGAGACGGTCAACAGCTTCGAGCGGCTGCGCCGCCTGAACTACGTCCTGGAGAACGAGATCCTCAAGATCCACTCGGCCTACCAGAAGGACCCCAACCGGGCCCGCCGCCGGACCTCGTTCAAGGACCAGCCCTCCGGCCAGAAGCCCTTCCCGCCCGGCGCCCCCGGCGGCCGCAAAGAGGACCAGCCCAACGAGATCGAGGAGCTGCGCCAGAAGGTGGCCAAAGCCAAGATGCCGCCCGACGCCGAGGAGAAGGCCTACAAGGAGATCGAGCGGCTGGAGACCATGCCGCCCATGTCGGCCGAGGCCACGGTCAGCCGGAACTACCTCGACTGGCTGATCTCCCTGCCCTGGGTCAAGAAGACCCGGGAGAAACGGGAGCTCAAGGAGGCCGAAAGGATCCTCAACGAGGACCATCACGGCCTGGACAAGGTCAAGGAGCGCATCCTCGAGTACCTGTCCATCCGCCAGCTCGTCAAGAACCCCCGGGGCGTCATCCTGGGGCTGATCGGGCCGCCCGGCGTGGGCAAGAGCTCTCTCGGCAAATCCATCGCCCGGGCCACGGGCCGGAAGTTCGTCCGGCTGTCCCTCGGCGGCGTCCGGGACGAGGCCGAGATCCGGGGCCACCGGCGGACCTACATCGGGGCCTATCCCGGCCGCATCATCCAGATGATCAAGCGCGGCGGGACGCGCAACCCCGTCTTCCTGCTCGACGAGGTCGACAAGATGAGCATGGACTTCCGGGGGGACCCGGCCTCGGCCCTCATGGAGGTCCTCGACCCCGAGCAGAACAGCACCTTCCTCGACCACTACATCGACACCGATTTCGACCTGTCCCAGGTCATGTTCATCGTCACGGCCAACATGCTCGATCCCATCCCCAAGCCGCTCATCGACCGGATGGAGATCATCCGCATCCCCGGCTACACCGAGGACGAGAAGCTCGAGATCGCCAAGCGCTTCCTCCTGCCCAAGCAGATGGAGGCCCACGGCCTGACCGAGACCAACATCAAGTTCGGCGATCCGGCCCTCCTCAAGCTCATCCGCAGCTACACCCGCGAGGCCGGCGTCCGCAATCTCGAGCGCGAGATCACGACCGTCTGCCGCAAGGTCGTCAAGCGGGTCGTCGAGCAAGGCAAGGACCACGGCGAGAAGATCACGCCCAAGAACCTCGAGTCCTACCTGGGCATCCCCAAGTTCCGGCGCACGGAGTTCGACAAGAAGGACGAGATCGGCGTCGGCACGGGCATGGCCTGGACCGAGTTCGGCGGCGAGCTCCTGCGCTTCGAGGCCACCAAGATCCACGGCAAGGGCAACTTCACCCTGACCGGGCAGCTCGGCGAGATCATGCAGGAGTCGGCCCAGGCCGCCTTCTCGTTCGTCCGGGGCAAGATCTACGAGCTCGACATCGCCCGGGACCTCCACCGCAACTCGGACATCCACATCCACGTGCCCGAGGGCTCGACGCCCAAAGAGGGCCCGTCGGCCGGCATCACCATCGCCACGGCCATCATCTCGCTGCTGACCGACATCCCGGTCAGCAAGAAGGTGGCCATGACCGGCGAGATCACCCTGAAGGGCAAGGTCCTGCCCGTGGGCGGCATCAAGGAGAAGCTCCTGGCGGCCTACCGCGAGGGTATCCGCGAGGCCGTCCTGCCGCGGGACAACGAGCCCGACCTCAAGGACCTGCCCAAGGTCCTCAAGTCCAAGATGACCATCCACCTCGTCGAGACCATGGACGACGTCCTCAAGATCGCCCTGACCCGCGAGCTGCCCAAGAAGCCGGCCGAGCCCCGCGACAAGAAGCCGGCCGAAGGCGAGCCCCGTCCGGCGGCGGCGGCCCCGGCCCCCGCTCCGGCGGCCCGGACGGCGGACGACGAGGCGGCCAAGGAACCGCCCCTGACCAACTAACCGAACCCGTTTTTTGATTCCATAGGCCTATCGTCAATTCCGTTTGGGAGAAGAACCACATATGGTCAAAAAGAACAACCCGCCCGACAATCCCGAGCCCCAGCCCGTGCCCAACGGGAAGGAGTTCAACCTCATCGAGCTCGAGGCCAAGGACATCACCGCCCTGGCCAAGATCGCCGAGTCCATCGGCCTGTCCGAGGACGACATCGGGGACTCGAGCAAACACCACCTCGTCTTCCAGATCCTCGAGGCCCAAGCCAAGAAGCAGGGCCTGCTCTTCTCGGAGGGCGTCCTGGAGTGCCTGGAGGACGGCTTCGGCTTCCTGCGCGCCCCGGAGTTCAGCTACCTGCCCAGCCAGGACGACATCTACGTCTCGCCGTCCCAGATCCGCAAGTTCCAGCTTCGCACGGGCGACACCATCTCGGGCGTCGTCCGGGCCCCCAAGAACGGCGAGAAGTACTTCGCCCTCATCAAGATCGAGGCCGTCAACTTCCTGCACCCCGACGTCATCATCGAGCAGCGCCGGAACGTCCACTTCGAGAGCCTGACCCCCCTCTATCCGTTCGAGATGATCAAGCTCCAGGACGGCAACCCCAAGAACATGAACGCCCGGGTCATGGAGCTCCTGACGCCCATCGGCAAGGGCCAGCGCGGCCTCATCGTCTCGCCGCCCCGGGCCGGCAAGACGACCATCCTCAAGACCATCGCCAAGTCCATCGAGAAGAACCACCCCGAGATCTTCCTCATCGTCCTGCTCATCGCCGAGCGGCCCGAGGAGGTCACGGACTTCAAGCGCAGCGTCAACGGCGAGGTCGTGGCCTCGACCTTCGACGAGCCGCCGACCCGCAACGCCCAGGTCGCCAACATCGTCCTGGAGAAGGCCAAGCGGCTGGTCGAGATCAAGCGCGACGTCGTCATCCTGCTCGACTCCATCACCCGGCTGGCCCGGGCCCACAACTCCATCGTGCCGCCGTCGGGCAAGGTCCTGTCGGGCGGCATCGACGCCAACGCCCTGCACAAGCCCAAGAAGTTCTTCGGCTCGGCCCGCAAGATCGAGGAGGGCGGCTCGCTGACCATCCTGGCCACGGCCCTCATCGACACCGGCAGCCGCATGGACGAGGTCATCTTCGAGGAGTTCAAGGGCACCGGCAACATGGAGATCAACCTGGACCGGCGCCTGGTCGACAAGCGCGTCTTCCCGGCCATCGACATGAGCCGCTCGGGCACCCGCAAGGAGGAGCTGCTCATCGAGGAACAGGACCTCAACCGGATCTGGATCCTGCGCAAGGTCCTCAGCCAGATGAACGAGGTCGAGGCGGTCGAGATGCTCATCGACAAGCTCGGCAAGGCCAAGACCAACCAGGACTTCCTCAACGCCATGAGCAAGGGCTGACGGGCGGGACCGCGATGAAGACGCTCGGCCTCATCGGCGGTACGACCTGGCACTCGACGGTCGACTATTACCGGCTCATCAACCAGGGCGTCCAGGAGCGGCTGGGCGGGCACAGCTCGGCCGCCATGGTCATGGTCTCGGTCGATTTCGCGCCTGTCCAGGCCCTCCAGGACCGGGGGGACTGGACGGAGCTCGGCCGGCTCATGGTCCGGGCGGCCGGGACGCTCGAGCGGGCGGGGGCCGAGGCCATCGTCATCTGCGCCAACACCATGCACCAGCTGGCCCCGGACATCGAGGCCGAGGTGCGCCTGCCGATCCTCCACATCGCCGACGCGGCCGCTGGGGCGGTCAAGGCGAAAGGCCTGACCTCGGTCGGACTGCTGGGCACGCGCTTCACGATGGAGATGGACTTCTACCGGGCGCGCCTGGAGAAGGCCCACGGTCTCGAGGTCCTGGTGCCGGACGCCCCCGGGCGCGAGGTCGTCCACCGGGTCATCTACGACGAGCTCGGCCGGGGGATCGTCCGGGAGGAGTCCCGCCGGGCCTACGTCGAGATCATCGACGGCTTGGTCAGGCGCGGCGCCCAGGGCGTCATCCTGGGCTGCACGGAGATCCCGCTGCTCATCAAGGACCAGGACAGCCCCGTGCCGGTCTTCGACACGACGGCGCTGCACGCCGCGGCGGCGGTGGATTTCGCCCTCTCGGGCCGATAGGGAAGGCCCGTCTCCGATCCGCCGGCCGTTCACGGCCCTTGAAATGCCGACGGACGAGACGCCCCGGGACCGTCTTCCGGCGGGAGCGCGGCGAAGGCCTTTCGCTGATGCCGGTTGACCAAGAGGCCGTATTCGCCGAAGGCCCGCAGGACACGAGGGTCCTTGAGAAGAGGGCCCGCTTTCTGCTCGAGTCCCGCCAGGTCGGGAGCCCCGTTGATCTCGATGAGGACGGGAGCGCCGTCCCGGTCGAGGGCCAGGTCCAGGCCCATCAACCGGTAGAACGGCAAAGCCGATTGGATGGCCGCCGCCGTGGCCTTGATCCCCTCCCATTCGGGGACGGGGAAGCCCTCGAAGACGATCCCCGAGGTCGGATGGGCCGCGTAACGGTTCGACTTCTTGTCGTAGGCGAACGCCTTGAGCGTTCCCTTGGGGCAATCCACCCCGACGGACACGCCGCCGGCGCTCCAGTTGTCGACCCAGGCGCCCCCGACGCCGGTGCGGAAGGAAGCGTTCACGATGAGGACCTCGTCCCGAGGGGTCATCATGGTGACCACCCTGAACGTGTTGACCGAGGAAGGGGAGAACGCGGCCACGCGGGGGTCCTGGGCCAGGACATCCTGGACGATCGATTTCTCGCGGAGCGCGAAGCGGCCCAACGGGACGGTCCCCAGAGGCGTCCTGACGACGGGGCCATCGTCGCCCGGCTCCGCCATCACGATATCACGGCCCATCTCGCCCCAGAGCGGCTTGACGATCAACCTCCCAGCGGGAGACTGCGCCAGCCACGAGGCGATGGCGGACCTGTAATCATGGGCCGGGTCGACCGTCCCGCGCGTCCGGGGGACGCGGATGCCCAGCGCCTCGCAGACGAGGACGCACAGGTATTTATCGTTGAAGAGCATCCGGTATTCGAGCGGTTCGACGAACGCCTTGAGCTTCGTCTTCTGATGCGGGTTGTAGTTCGAGCCGTAGTAGTACTTCCAGTCCGCCCGGTCGACCTCCCAGAGACGGCTCAGGCCGTAATGGCCGGGAAAGGTCTTGAAATCGAAGAACCAGACGAGGAGGTCACGGGCGAGCGCCGGCCCCCGTTTCGGGCAGTCGGCGATGGCCCTGGTCTTGCGGTAACAGTCCGGGAGCCTGAAGAACTGCTTGAACCTCTCCGCGCCGACATGCCATCGCGAGGAGAGCCTGTGTCTGACGGTCGTCCGGGACCTGAGGGCTGTCGGGGGGAGGTGGGCGGCCGTATTGCCGATGGCGCCGGGGACTCCGTTCATGGCGTATTCGCTCCTTCAGGGCCCTCGTCATCGCGCGTTCGTGGGCCCGGCGGCGCGGGACGCGCGGGGCCGCCCGGGCCGGCCACGGCGCCCCAAGCGCCTCTCTTGATGATCCCGATATAGTCCCGATAGTCCCGAAGGTCCCGCCTTCCCCCGGGCATGAGCGCGAGGAGGCCCAGATAGAAAGCGCCGCCGGCCAGGGCCAGGACCGCGAGGACGGCGATGTCCGGCCATCCCCCGAGCCGGCCTTCGATCCAGACCAGCAGCGCGGCCATGCCGACACTGGAGACGGCGGGCCTCAGGACGGCCCGATAGAAATCCGAGGTGCGCACCGGCGTGCCCTGGAACGCGTAGGCCAGGGACGGATGGAGGACGAGATACGTGCCGACCGCGTAGGCGATGGCCACTCCGCGCGCGCCCCAGGGAAGGCCGATGAAGAACGAGGCCACGGCCGCCCCCCCGGTGACGAGGCTCAGGCGGAAGAGGCGCTCCCCCCGGCCCAATGCCGTCTGAACGATGCTCCGGATGCCCGAGGGGGCCTGGACGAACGACACCAGGGCCAGGATCGTGAACAATTCGACGGCCCCGAGCCAGCGCGGTCCCAGGAACAGGCGGATGACACGATCGGACGACGCGAAAAGGAAGGCGACGACGGGCATCGTGACGAACGAGAGAAGGGAACAGTACTTGACGAAAAAGGCCCTGAACGCGGCCGGATCGTCCTGCAGCCGGCTCAAGGCCGGGAAGGCGACCCGGTTGAGGGGGAATCTGAGGTTGGATATCGGCAGCATGAGCAGGGAATAGGCCTTGTTGTAGAGGCCCAGCTGGGCGGCGCCCCAGGCCCTCCCGATCAGGACGTTGTCCATGTTCCGGTGGATGTAATAGACGATATCGGCGCCGGCGACGTTGGCGCCGAAGCGGATGAGCGGCCGCAGGCCGACGCCCTTCTTGTAACGTCCGGGGACGAACCCGGAGGCGAGCCAGTTCCCGGCCGAGTTCCAGGCCGCCGTGATCACGGCGCTCGCGACGAGGGCCCAGTAGGTCCCTCCCGCGAGCGCCACGAGGAGCGCGCCCGCGAACCCCGCCAGCAAGGACGAGAGCCGGATGACGGCCATGGCGGCGAAGCGCATGTCCCGGTTGATCAGGGCCCCGTGCTGCGTCCCCAGACTGCTCAGGATCGACGTCAGGGCCAGGCCGGCCGTGACCAGGGTCACCTCGGGCTTGTGATAGAACCACGCCAAGAGGGGACCGACGGCGGCGATGATCAGCGTGATGGCGGCGCCGAGCCCCGCGTTGATCCAGAAAAGGTTGCTCACCTGTTCGTGGGTGATCTCGCGGGTCCGGACCGTGGCGCTGGACAGGCCCAGCTCCCTGAACAGCTCGAGGAATCCCGTCAGGGCCGTGACCATGGCCACGGTCCCGTAGTCCTCGGGGGTCAACAGGCGGGCCAGGACGACGACCGAGGCCATGTGGATGAGCGTCGCCGATCCCTGATCGATCAGGGTGATGGCCCCGCTCCGGACGGACCGGGTCTTGAGCTCACCGGTGTCCATGCGGAACCGGGCGTCGGAAATGGGATTCTCCGGACGCCTCAGCAGTTTCAAACCCATGCCCGGTCCTAATCCAGACAGCCGCTTCCGTCGATCGCCCAGACGTCCTCGACCGTCCCGTTCCGGACGGCGAAGAGGCGACGGTGCAGGTTGCAGGTCGTGCAGCCGTGAGAGGGGATCAGCCGGACCTTGTCCCCGATCTCGAGGGGGCGGCCGCCGACCCGGACGGACGCGTGTTCCTCCGATTCGAAGCGCGAGATGGCGTCCCCGGGGCGGTCCACCAGGGCGGGGGGGCCGAGATCGGCCCCGACCCCCTTCACGCCGACGTCGAGGACGGCGTGGTCCGACCCGTTGCTCGAGATCACGGTCGTGATCACGCTCAACGCGGTGGCGAATTCGGGCCGGCGTTCCGCATAATAGGCATCCATCAACGCGTAGGACCCGGCCTGGACCTCGTCCACGCCGTCCATGAGCCCGGTCATGTCGTAGGACCCGGTCCCCCCTCCGCTCAGGATCCGGACGGGCAGGCCGGACGCTTCGATGAGCCGCCGCGTGTCCACGGCTTTCTGCATCGACGCCAGGACCTGCCGGCGCCGGTCTTCGGGGTCGAGGACGGTGATGCAATGTCCCTCGTAGGCCTGGATGCCGAGGAACTCGACGCCCGGGGCGGCCGCCGCGACGCGGGCGATCTGGAGCGCCCGCTCGCCGGGGGGGACGCCGCAGCGGGACAATCCGATATCCACTTCGACCAGGACCCCGACCGTGGCGGGCGAACCGGCCAGCGCGGCGGACAGTCGCCGGACCTGGGACTCGTCGTCCACGGCGACGGCGAGACGGCAGCGGCGGGCGAGCTCGGCGACCCGCTCGAGCTTGTCCGGGCCGACGATCTGGTTGGCGATGAGGATGTCGCGGACGCCTCCGGCCGCCAGGACCTCGGCCTCCGACAGCTTGGCGCAGGTGATGCCGACGGCGCTTCCGGCTTCGAGCTGGCGCCTGGCGATCGCGACGCACTTGTGGGACTTGAAGTGCGGGCGCAGCTTGGCGTGGCGGCCGGCGAAGAAGCCGGCGAGGAGGCGCAGATTGTGCTCGAGGGCCTCGGTGTCGACGATCAACGCCGGGGTCGGGACGAGGGAGACCGGCCTCCCGACCAGTCGATCAGGTGTTTGGGGCATATGGGTTTTCCGGGCTTGATTATATAGGACCCCAAGGGAAATGAACAGGCGGCGGGCGGGTCTGACGACGCGTCGCAGCTCCTCCGGCCGTCTCGGACGTCAAGGGATGGGGATGTGAAGGGCTTTTTCGCGTCTCCGCTCGATCGCCTTGACGGCTTCGACGGCCAGGAACACGGCCAGGCCGAAAGACGCGACCCGGACCCAGGAGCCGAGGCTGACCGGGGCGGTCCGGAAGAAGCGGTTCATGAACGGGACGTAGGCGAAAAGGAGCTGGGCCGCGACCATGATACCCGCCCCCGCCAAGGCCCAGGCGTTGCCGAAGAAACCCAGCCGGAAGGGCGACACGCGGAGAGAACGGCAGTTGAAGAGATAGAAGACCTCGGCCACGACGACGAGGTTGACGGCGACCGTGCGGGCCTGGTCGAGCCCGGCGCCCAGAGCAATCTCCCATTCGAAGAGCCCGAAGGTCCCGGCCAGGATCATGACCCCGACGAGCAGGATGCGGCGGACCAGGCCTTTGGTCAAGATGGGCGTCCGGGGATCGCGCGGCGGCCTGTCCATGAGGCCCGGTTCGCGCATCTCGAGGGCCAGGGACGTGCCCAGGAGCGTCGCCGTGGTCATGTTGATCCAGAGGACCTGGATGGGAAGAATGGGCAGGGCCAGCCCGGCCAGGACGGCGACCAGGATGATGAGGCTTTCGCCGACGTTGGTCGGCAGGGTCCAGGTGAAGAACTTGACGAGGTTGTCGAACACGCCGCGGCCCTCCTCGACCGCGGCCTCGATGGAGGCGAAGTTGTCGTCGGTCAGGACCATGTCGGCCGCCTCTTTGGCGACCTGGGTCCCGGCCAGACCCATGGCCACGCCCACGTCCGCCTGTTTCAGGGCCGGGGCGTCGTTGACCCCGTCTCCGGTCATCGCGGCGATCTGATTCCGCGCTTGCAGGGCCTCGACCAGACGGAGCTTCTGCTCGGGGCTGACCCGGGCGAAGACCGCGGTGGCCTCCGCCGCGTCCAGGAACTCAGTGTCGTTCAAGGCCTCGAGCTGCCGCCCCGTCAGGACGCATGTCCGCAGCGCCTCCCTGGACCGGCAGGGCCGGAGCAGCCCGACCTGGTCCGCGATCGCTGCGGCCGTCAGCGGATGGTCGCCGGTGATCATCTTGACCCGGATGCCGGCATCCTGGCATGTCCTGACGGCGGCCACGGCCTCCGGCCGCGGCGGGTCGATCATGGCCTGCAGGCCGAGGAAGGTCAACCCGCCGCCGAGGTCCGCGCGCTCGAGGGTCGATCGGCCGGGGGGCAGCTCGCCCTTGGCGAAAGCCAGGACCCGCAGCCCGCTCTCGGCCAGGCGCTCGACCTCGGCTGTGATCTCGGCGAGCGGCAGGGGAGACGCGCACATGCCCAGGATCCCTTCGACAGAGCCCTTGGCGTAGATCGTCCGCGGCCGGTCCGGACCGTTGTCGTGAAGCGTGGCCATGTATTGGTTTTCCGACTGGAAGGGGATGGCGTCGAGCCGGGGGCGGGTTCTTTCCGCTTCCTCGGCCGCCAGCCCGCCTTTGCGGGCCGAGCCGATGAGCGCCGCTTCGGTGGGATCGCCTTCGGCGGACCAGCGCCCGTCGATGGCAACGACGGCGCTGTCGTTGCATAGCAGGCCGGCCGTCAGCGTCTCCAGGAGGGGCCCGTCTTCCGCAAGCCCGAAATGCTCCCGGCCGCCCTCGAGCAGGATGCGGCCCTCCGGACCGTATCCGGACCCGGTGACCTCGTAGCGACGGCCGCCGGCGTAGAGGCGTTGGACGGTCATCTGGTTCTGGGTCAGCGTCCCCGTTTTGTCCGAACAGATGACGGTCAGGCTGCCGAGCGTCTCGACGGCCGGGAGCTTGCGAATGATGGCTTTCCGGCGGGCCATGCGGGTCACGCCGATGGCCAGGGTCACGGTCATCACGGCGGGCAGGCCCTCGGGGATAGCGCTGACAGCCAGGGCGATGGCGGCCATGAGCGTCTCGAGGGGGTCGCGGCCGCGGAGCAGCCCGGCACCGATGATCGCTGCAGCCAGGCCCAGGATGACGAAGAGCATGGCCCGGCTGAAGCGATTGATCTTCCGGGTCAAGGGCGTCTCGAGGACGCGGACCTCGGAGAGGAGACGCGAGATGCGACCGACCTCCGTCGCGTCTCCGGTCGCCACGACGATGCCCGTTCCCCGGCCGTACGTGACCAATGTCGAGGCATAGGCCATGTTGGAGCGGTCCCCGAGGGGGGCGTCGTGGCCGACGGGCTCGGCGGCCTGTTTGGCCACGGCCACGGATTCACCGGTCAGGGCGTGCTCGGCGACCTGGAGGTCGCGGGCCTGGACTAAACGGAGGTCGGCCGGCACCTTGTCCCCGGCCTGGACGATGACGGTGTCCCCGGGCACGAGGTCCGCGGCGGGGACCTTCCGGGTCTCGCCGGACCGGACGACGAGGGCTTCGGCGCTCATCGTCTCGGCCAAGGCGTGGATGGACCTCTCGGCCTTGGCCTCCTGGACGAAGCCGATGACAGCGTTGACGAGGACGACACCGAAGATGACCGAGGCATCGGCCCAATCCTTCAGGACGCCGGTGACGGCGGCGGCCCCGAGGAGGATGTAGACCAAGGAATTATGGAATTGGTGCAAGAAGCGGACGAACGGCGAGGTCCGCTTGGGCGGGGTCAGGATGTTTGGGCCGAAGTGGCGGCGGCGGCGCTCGATCTCGAAGAGGTCGAGGCCCCGCCGGACGTCGCCGCCGAGGAGGTCGACGATCTCCGCTTCCGGAAGATGGTGCCAGTGACGGCCGATCAGGTTTTCCATGACGCACCCTCCCGCTGTCTTATAACATAGGTCCGTCGCCGGAGCGAAGAGGGTCCGCCCCGGCCGGATCACCGGACGGGGGCGTAGGACAGGTCGTGGCGGTAGCGGCCGGTCTTGGTCTCCGTCCTCCGGATCAGGGCGCGCGTCCGCCGCGAAAGGGCGGCGCCGGCGTCGCCGAGCGACTTCCAGAACTTCTCCTCGGCCAGGGCGTAGTCGGCCGCCGACTTGCCGTATTCGAACCAGACGTAGACGGGCTCTTCGTTGCCGTAGCCGCCCTGATAGGTCATGAAGGGGTCCTGGGACCCGCGGGCGGCGCTCAAGGCCATCCATTCGCGGTTGAGGGCCTCGAATTCGGCCTCTTTGCCGGGAACGAGCCAGACATAGTCCCAGGTGTAATAGCCGTATTCCTCGGGCCTCAATCGCTCCGGCCGGGGCAGGAAGGAGATCTCGGGCCGGAAGGTCCAGAATCTCAGGACCCGGCCGAGCTCCGCGGACGTCAGCCGGGTGTGCAAAGCATGGAAAATGTCCTGGCCGATACGCGAGGCGGCAGCGCGCCAGGACGCCTGGAGGCCCTCGACCGACGAGAAGCCCTTGGGCAGACCGTAGACGATGTAATAGCGGCTGTCGTCGGTGACATAGGTGTCGAAGACCTCGGAGAAAGCGGCCTCGCGGAGGGCGGCGATGAGGGACTTGAAGGCGGCTTCGTACTCGGGGACCTTGGCCACTTCGACCTGGATATCGGCCATGAGGTACAGGCTGGGACCGGGGACCGTCGAGGCCTCCTGGGGGGACGGGAAGAGCCCCCCGACCAGCGGGAACAGGGCCAATAAGGACACAGCCAGGGCCGGGAGCTTATTCATGGACGCCTCCTGGGGGGAAATCGGGAGATCCTAACCGGTCGGAAAGATAATCCCGTCCCGGTCCATGGGTCAAGCCCTTGTCGAAGGACGGGGCGTGGGTTATGGATGCTTTCATGTAATTATATTAGAAACAATAAAATAGAAATATTTGTTAGCTTATATAACACATAACAATATAAATACAACTGTATCACTCCAGTCGACAGGGGAGGGGTATGTTCTATCCGGGAACAAAGGACTATGAGCTCCTCTCGGGACGCTCGATCAGCAAGGGGAGAGGCCTGTCGATCCCGCGGAATGCGCGGTCGAAAGCCTTGGCGATGAGCCGCATATGCGTCTTGACATGTGCGGACACCAAGGAGACCGTTCCGCGAGTAGCCCGGGCGCGGTACGGCGATCGGGAGCGGAGATCCAACACTCCCGACAATCAGGACGCCGATGTCAGACAAAGCGCCTCAGGTCCACGGTATCGGCCCTGGGTCCTTGGGAGGCCTGCCGACTAACTGGGGCGGAAGAACCGCAAAATATTGATATATATGGAGGAAAGAGTTTTCCTCAGTTGCCTCGAACTTGGGCAGCGGGATTCCCACAGGATGTGGAGATCGGCATCTCGCTGATAGAGATACGGATGGCCG